>NZ_CP051428.1:3546250-4245000 GCF_012676905.1 Paenibacillus albicereus
TCGTCGTCGGCGCCATCGAGACGGCCGGCGCGCCAGACGCCACCGGCGCCGGAGTCGCTGCCGGCGGGCTGTAGGTCGTCATGCTCCCGCCGGTCTGATTGGGAATCACCGGGTTCTGCAGCGTGACGCTGCCGCCGAGCGCGTTCCCGCCGTTCGCTTGGGCCGCGAGCGCCTGCTGCGCCTTCTGGCTCCCCGCAGCGGCCGCCGCCTCCTGCGCGGCGCGGAGCTTGGCTAGATCCACTCCTGGCATCTAGACCGCCTCCTCGCCGCCATCGACCGGCTGTTCAGAATTTGACGGCGGTGCCGGGTCCGCTGAAGGCACTGTCTCCGCCGGCGGGATGACCACCGGCGGCTCTGGTTCCGTCGGCGCGGGCGGCTGCGGCGTCGGTTCGGGCTCCAGTGGAGCCGGACGCGGGGGCATGAGCGCCGTCGTGTCGCCGTGCTCCGCCGCCGTAATCCAGCTGCGGCCGAGCGCGTTGTCGACTTGGTCGTAGCTGTACGTCGCTGCCGCATACTGTTTCACCGGCTGGACGTACTCCGGCTTGATGCTCGGAAACGACCGATTGCCGTAGAGGTAGACCTCTCGGGCGTAGGAGCCCGTCATAAACGGATAGATTGTCGCCATCTAGCGGCCCCCCATGCTTTCCAAGATGAATTCCATGAATGCCGTCTGATCGGCTGATTGCTGAGCCAGCTGTCGCTCGAGCTCTTCAATGCGGAGCTGATCCTGCGTCTTCGGCACCGGCCGCGCCGCCCATTCCTCGTCGAGCTCTGCCTGCGAGCGGGCGAGCATGCTGCCGCTCGTGATGCGATACAGCGGCTGCCCGCGATCGTTCGTGAGCGGGATGTTGAAATGCCGCCCGCTCTGTCCGCTGACAAGGATGTCCCCGGCCTGAGGCTGATCAAAGGCTGTCGTGAAGCCGCGAACGACGAGCCCGGCGGCGTCGGTGCGGATGAACCATTGCGGATCGTACATGGTCGTGCCTCCTTAGAGTTCGGCGTCGGCGGTCCAATGGAACTGCCACATGCCATTCGCAAGCGTCCCGGCGCCTTGATACATGCGTCCGGCACGGTTGGTGCTTGGTCTCTCAATCCCGCTCACAGCAGAATCAGATGCATCTCCAAATCTTCTGGACGAATTTACGAATCCTGTGAACGGGCTATACAGCGTCATCGTAGGGACGGTTCGCTTGGCGACCTTGAAAGATCCAGCATCAACAAGACCAAATCCGTTTGAGGAGTGTCCCGTTACCGTGCCTGCATCAACTACTGTTCCAGGCGCATCTTGGAGAGAGTAAGTCTTTTCATAGTACCTCTGACAACGGGCTAACTCGTCGGCGATTACTGACTGCGAGAAAGAGCTGGCTGTCTCCCCGGCGTTTACGCTAGCCATCGCGATGTCGTAATAACCCACGACTCCACTGCTGGGAATGCGGAGGAACTGAAGGAACAGGTAACTATTTGCACCGATTGTCTTGCCATTTACGCTCGGTATCGAAAATGTAACCGTCACTCGGGAAAAAGTTGGACCGATGGCAACGGTGGAGACTTCCGATACAGTCGGAGATCCTCCTGATCCGAATACCTGTCCGTAGGCAACCTGCATGCTCGTTGCTACAGGCGAACGAACATACATGCTCAACGTAATTTTTTGCCCCGCAAAAGTACGCACATCTTCGATTTTTTGCCCAAGATTAATTGAACCCGAGGATAAAGAAATCACTCTTAATGTCAGATAGTGGCGCGGGTTTAAGTTTGCGGGTAGCGTGGGGTCTCCAGGGATGATGTCATTTCTCCCCACTGTATAGGATGCACTCCCTCCCTCGTCAGAAACGAACCAGCGATCGGCCGTGTATACGTTTCGACCGCTGAAAAATAGGCCTCGCTGCCAAATATCGAATCCCCCGTTTATAAGTCCTTGCCTCGAAAATGGCGAAAGACCATACTGCGGCAGCGGGTCCGCTCCGTTGATGTATGCCGCCAGCTGATCCAGCGGCTGCATCATCTGATCGCGGAAGGCCGTCTCGTTGGCCGGCTTTTGCGGGAACGTCACTGTGTTTCGGTAGCCGTCCGGCGGATTGAATTGAAAGGGCATGCTGCACCTCCTATTTCACTTTTTTGACGATCAGGTACTGAACGATCAGGCTCATCAGCGACAGGTTTTCGTTGAGCGAGTCGTTCGCGAACTCCATCTGGAAGTAGACGACCTTCTTCGTGCGCGGCCGCAAGCGCTCGGGCGGCGGGTATTCGTTGACGGCCCATGTCCACGTGTCCCAGGCGGCCAGATTCCAGCGGAACGAGTTAACGTTCACTTCCTGCTCGTCCACCTTCTCCCCGCGCTCGCTGATGTACCGGATGCTTACGGTGCTGTAGCCGCCGGCCTTCGACGTGAACCAGACCTTCTTCACGGTCTTCAGCCAGTCCGGCAGCCCGAAGGAGAAGCGCTTCGTCCGCCAGTAAGCATCAATCGGCTGACCGAAGTCGTTCTGGTTGGCCGTGAAGCCGATGAGCCGCCCCGCACTGCGGCTGCCGTAGTAAAGCTCCCGATCGCCCTGTATCCAGCACGCCGCATCCATCCCGCTGAGCGGGAACCACGGAAGCCGCTCCTCGTCCGCCGCAACGTTGCCGCTGCTGCCGAAGGGGCCAAGCCGGTAGTCCCAGACGTAGACGCTGGAGCCGACGCACAGCCAGTACCGGCCGTCGAAGTCGACGCTGCTCGCCGCCTGCAGGTCCGCCTTCGGCAGATCGAGCAGCCCTGGCCGCGTCGGCTGGCCGTTGATGTTGCCGCTGATCGGCTGCACGTTCCGCTCGTCCTTTAACGAGGTCTGCAGCAAGATGAAGCCGCCCAGCTCGCTATTGAAGAAGACGACGTTGTTGTCGATGATCTGCACGCTGCCCGGCATGTCGCAGCCGATCGCTCCGTTGATCGGGTAGAGGGGGAAGGACGCGCCGATCGCGCTCGCGCCCCAGAATCCCTGCGTCATGGGATTGGTGTAGCCCGTGAAGTACAGGCTCCGCTCCTTGAGGTACACGAGCTTGTCGTAATGCTTCGCGCAGGCGACGAGCCGCTCCGAGCTGCTGCCGACGTCCGAATACTCATTTTCCGGCCAGTAGGTCGGGTCCATCAGGCCGCTGCGGAATGCGCGGTTCGGGTAGCTCGGATTGCCCCAGGCGAAGAGGCGCGTGTCGTTGTCGCCGCCGTAGTCGATCGCGTAACGACAGCCGCGAATCCGCTCCGGCCCGCCTGGGTTGCTCTTGTACGCCGTGACGATGACGTTGTTCGGCGCGCCTGTTGGGATCGCTCCGTTCGGCGCGCTGCCGGCCGCGAAGTCGATGAAGGCATAGGGCGACGCCGTCCGGTTGACCGTGAAATGTGTGCCCTCTGTCCGCGCCGCGCCGTTGATCGTCACCGTGACGGCCGTCGCGTCCAGGCCGGTCAACGGCAGATAGTACTTGGTCGAGCTGCCGTCCGAGCTGAAGCTGACCTTGAACGCCGCCGTCAGCAGGTTGGCTTGCTGGTAGGGTGTGCCGCCGCCGGATGGCGGGACCGAGATTGCCAGCGTCGGTACGAACCCCGTCACGCTCGCCGCGGCGAAACTGCCGTCGATTGCGACGAACTGGCTGCCGTTGAGGTAGTAGAGCTTGCCGCCGAAGGCGATGAAGCTGCCCGGGGCATTGGCCAGGCCGCTCATGATCTGCACAGGCGCACCGCTGCCGCTCTGCCGGTACAGCGCCGAGCCCCAGGCGAATACGCGCTGCCCCGCCCAGAAGCGCTCATACGCCCCGTTCACGCGCCCCGCGCCGAGGGAGGAGGCGTAGACGTAGGCCTGGCCATCGCGCTTGCTCAGGATGCTGCCGTTGTCGTTGGCCAGCATGTTGAGCATGGCCGGGCTCTGGTTGTCTCGGATCTGGGTCGGATCGTACTTGTAGGAGACGCCGCCGGACAGCATGACCTGCGAATCCGCGCCGAGCCGCAGCTCTGGGGGCGCCGCCGTGGCCGCCGGGCGGTCGATCGAGATGCCCATCTACCTCACCTCTCCACGCTGATGGTCATGTACTGGCTGACGCGCGTCTGAATCTGATCGAAGGCCGAGTTGAACAAGCCGAGGAACGTCGCCGCCTTTTCCCTGCTCTCGTTGTCCGGCTCGAGGCTCAGCACGTAGAAATTGGCGTAGTAGCAGAACAGCAGGTGGTCGACGCGGTTCTCCGGCACGAGCGGCTCCGCTGTCAGGTCGCCGATCGGCAGGCGCGGAGGCAGGAAGGCGTACTCGACCTGCAGCTCCTCCCCGGCATGGTCCCGGCACGTCAGGAACGACTCGTTCCGCAGCGACCAGTCAGCCTCGTCGCCGTAGCCGTCGTAGGCGTTCAGCAGCCGCACGGCGGGCCGCGACAGGCCGGACAGATCGAACGTCCCTCGCTCGTCCAGCGTGACCGCCTCCTGCGCCGTGAGGACGTACTTCTCGCGCGCGACGAGCTGATAGGCGTAGTTGATCCCCGTGACGATCTTCGTCGCGATGCTCAGCTCCTCGCCTTCGTAGGTGCCGGCCGCCGACTTGGTCAGCGTCTCGTCGATGTCGCCCGCGCATTGTTGAATCATCTCGTCCAGCGTCATGATGCTCCCCTCCCCTCAACGTAAAAAGGGCAGGGCACGAATGCCCTGCCCCCTGTATCAACCTTCCGCCTCGTTGCCGGTCACCTCGACGATCGAGCTGCCGAACAGGCGATGCCCCTTGATGAAGTCGACCTCTTTCTTGACGGTCGTCGTGTATTCGCCGTTCTCAAACCGGATATGCTGGCCGGGAACGGGGACGAGAATGCCTTCGACGATGCTGTTGCGTGCGGGAACCATGCAGAGCACCTGGTTCGCGCAGCGCGAGCTGAATTTTGCCACTGGAGCCTCTCCCCTCTATCGTTTCGTTGGACTAGCTGGTCACACCGGTCAGGACGGCATGCGTCTCCGGATTGCGGACCTCAAGGCCGGCCTCCGTAATATACTGGTCAACGCGCGCATCGAGGTCGTTGGCCTGGATGTTCGTCTCCAGCTTCGTGTCGCGGCCGGCGAGCGGGCGGTGCTTGACGTTGGCCGGGTCGATGATGACGCCGTAGCCGCCGTAGACCGCGCCCTCCAGGATGTGCTGGTAGTTCATCAGGTTGTAGGTCCCGAACGGCGTGATGTACTTCTTGATGTCCAGGCCGAATTCTTTGGCCTGCTGATCGACTTCGAGTTTGTTCATGGCCCAGCTATTCAGGACCGTGAGCAGGCGGGCCGAGCACAGCAGGATCTTCTCCTTCGAACCGTATTTAAACACGGTCTCGGAGATGTTGTTGTCGAACTCGGTTGCCGTCAGCTGACCGCCCGCGTCGTAGTTGTTTTTGGTCAAGAAGGAGAGCAGGCCACCCGTCGTGCGCAGAGGTTTCGCTCCGGACGTGTCCAGCTTCTTCTCGCCGAACATGTAGGAACGCGCGATGTCAATTTTGTGCTGCGCGCCGCCTTTTGCTTGCTGGTAGGCCAGGTCCTTACCGCCGTACATCTTCGTCGCGTTCTCCGTGCCGGTCACGCCGAACGGCGTTTTGAAGATCTGCGTGTAGTTGAAGCGCGGGACCTCCTGCGTCGACTTGAGCTCGCGCGTCCCGGAACCCTCCTGATTGGCGTTGCCGATGATGACGAGCGGATCGTCGTTGACGATCGCCGCAGCTGCCGTCAGGCCGTAGCCTCGGCCGACCGTGATGGTGTTCGTGCCGCTGTTTACGGTTTTGACGAGCATCACCTCGCCCGTGCGCGGCACCTTGATGATGTCGTTCGGCGAGAAATACGCGCCGTTGTCGACGACCATCGACGTGTCGGAAGCCGTGTATCCAGCGACCAGGTTAATCGCGTCCCAGCGTGGGAGCAGATCGTCCTCCAGCCACTCGAATTTCGGGCTGTTGGCCGTCTCCGTGTTGCGCTTGGCGATCTTGAGGAAGGACATGAACGGCTCCGCGTTAGGCTGCAGCAGGCCGATCGTGTCGGACATGTCGACGACGACTTTACTCGATCCGATGTTGAGGGTATCGCGCACCCCCGTTGTTACTGGTGGCATCTATGTTCACGCTCCTGATTGATGAATTATCCGAAGATGCCGCCGCCCTGGCTCGCAGCGAGGATGTTCGCCTTCATCTGCTCGACCGGGCTCAGCTCGCCCTCGGTCTGTTTCTTCCCGCCCTTCGGCAGGTTGGCCGCTTGCTTTGTCCGGCGGGCCGTGGCGCTCTCCTCGCGGCCCGCTCGTTTGCCTTGCTCGTATGCCTTTGCGCCGGACTCCCCGAATGCCTCGGCGGCCGCCATGCGGAGGACGCGGGGAGAAGGGTTCTTGACCAGGCCGGGGTTGCCAAGCTCATTGGCGATTTCCGCCACCTTGCCGAACAGCAACCCCATGCCCTCGTCGCTCGCCGCTCGCGGGTACTGCTTCGTCAGCGCCTCGACGTTCTTCAGCAGCTGCTCGTCCTCGCGAGCTTGCTGCAGGGGCGCTACCTGCTGCGCCGCAGCCGCCGCAACCAACTGCTGGATTGTCCCGAAAGGGTTGTCCTTGAAATGGCTCCAGAACACCTCGTTAGGGTCCGTTGGCTGGCCGCCGGACTGTGCCTGCTGAGGCGCCGGAACCGCCGCCGGCTGCTGACGGCTCTTGGTGAACTCGCGATGAAGGTTCTGATAGGCCTTCGCGAGCTCATCCGACGACTTGAACTTCCCGAGGATCAGTTCTCCGTCTTGTCCGGACTCATCCGGGGACGCGCCGTCCTCGTCGCCTTGCTCCTCGCCGCCTTCGAAGTCGTCCTGCTCCTCAAAGTCGGCGTCGCCTTCGGTGATCTGTCCGGCCGCCTGCTCTTCTTGTCCGGATGCGTCCGGGGATTCGCTCGCGGTTATCGTACCTTCATCTCCGAAAATGCTCATGGGTGATGCTCCTCTCGATTCGTGGAATATAACAAGGCTCCCGATGAGGGAGCCGATCCACCGAAGTGGTTAACGGGCGTCGGAGTCTCGCCGACGCCCGAGCCAATCAATTACGCGCGACGCCGGCGTTCGCCCACATGACGGACTGCTCAAGGTTCGTCATCGCCAGCGACTTCGTCTTCCATCCCCTTCTTGATTGTGTCGGATATATGTGAAAGCACCGACTCCAGAGCCTCGACTCCGGCGCGGTGCTGAATGACTTCCTCCCAGCTCCCACAGGTGAGAAGCTGCTGCATTCGGTCGTGGATGCGTCCGGCGATGAAGCCCTCGACTTGTCGCCAGCCGGCCATCTCGATCAGGAAGCGCAGCTCCTGCGCCTGCTGTTGCTCCGCCTCGCTCATACGCCCGCCCCCTGCATCTGAAGTCCTTGCTCCTGCATCAGCGCCGTGTTCGCGCCGCCGCCCGCCGCTGGCATGCCCCCGTCAGAGGGGACGCCTTGCGGCGCTGGCTGGCCGCCGCCCTGCCCTTGCACGAACGTCATCAGCGCCTGGCCAATGTCCGGCGGAAGCGTCTGGATGAATTGCATGACGGCCTCTTGCTGGATCTGCCCGCTCAGCTCGGCGTCGGTCGGCAGCAGCTCGTCCGTGTCCTGGATGTCGTAGGCCTCCAGGATCTTCTCGAGTAGCGCGCGCCGCTTCAGGGGGAACTGCTGATAAAACGGGTCCTTGCTGGCGATGTTGTACAGCTCGACCATCCGCTGCTTATAGGCTTCCTTGTTCGCGATCGGCTCGACGCTGCTGCCGGCCGGTGTCAGGAAGAACTCGCCTTGGATCTCCTCCGGGCTGATCTCCGGCCATTCCGCATCGGCCTTGTCGAAGAGCGGGAGCAGACGGATGTCGTGGATGTACTGCTGGTTCAGCTGAATCATCTTGCGGCTGATCGCGACGAGCAGCTTCTTTTCGAGCGAGCTGATGATCATCTTGAAGCGCACGCTCGCGTTGTTGTCCTTGCTCATGGTCGTCGTTGCCGTCTCTTTGGCCCCGCTGGAACCCATGACCACGTCCTGCGCTCCTGTGGCGTCCTGCGCGTCCTTGCGAATCGTCGCTTCCTGGTTGAAGGAGGTCGTCACTCCGCTGTCCACCGCATCGAGCACGGCGAGGTCCTCCATCTTATCGACCTCGATAACGCCGCCCTGCCGCCATTTCAGCTGCTTGCGGTCCAGTACCGCGCCGCGCCGGACCTTCCACATGCGCCGCATGCTGTACGAACGGTAGTCGATGCGCTGGTTACGCTCCGTGTTCAGCTCCTGCAGCAAGTCGTAGATGATTTCCATCACGCCGACGCCGTAGAAATTGCCTGGATCGTCGCAGTACACGTCTTTGTCGTAGGGCTTGCGCTTGTGCCAGAACGGGTTGCCCGCGTCCTTGGCGAGGTACGTCCGATTAATGATGATGACCTGCCGGTCGTCCTCCCAGTAGAAATGCACCTCGAACAGGTTGTCGTCGCTGTCCTGCTCCAGATTGGCGTCGTCCACGTTCGGCAGCCCGATCGCATTCATGCGGTAATCGCGCGCTTTGTTCTTGGCCGAGAGCTTCGGGACCTTTCTCCAGTCCAGCTTCATCTCGTCGTCATCGTCGGCCATTCGCTGCAGCTCCTCCTTGGAGAGGTAAGCCACATGGCCGCAGAACCGCGCGTCGTCGATGTCCTCAGCGTTCGGGTCCACGAAAAAGAGCCCCAGGTCCATGAACTTGACCTCGGGATCGTCGTAGTCGACGGTCGTCTCTTCGATCGGCTGCCAGTCTTGGATCGGCGTCTCGCCGTCGTCATCCAGCAGCGGTAGAGGTTCGCCTGTCAACGGGTCCAGCTCCTCGCTCATGACCGGCTGCCGCTCCCGGCGGATGCGCGTGCGCTCCGTGTAGCGCCAGCCCGTGTACGCGACCGTCGTTCCGTATAGGCAGCACGTCTTCAGTCCGGAGATGAATTCGTCCTGGATGTCCATCGGGACGTTCATCTGGTAGTCGAGCAGCACCTCCATCTTCTTGGCCGCGTCCTCCCAAGGCTTGGTCTCCTTGTTGGCCCGGTAGTCCATCACGTCGACCGGAACGCCCCGCAGCCGGACATACGGCCGCGCCGCGAAGAGCGTCTCGACCAGGCGCGGCAGGATCGTCTCCAGCATGGTGAAGGCCATGGGAATGCTGATGTTGCTCCGATCGGTGACAGGCTTCAAAGTCTGTTTGTCCCGCAGCTGGTCGACCATGTTGCGCCACATCTTGTAGTAGCGCGTCCAGCGCTCCCGGTACGTCCGGTCGCGATAGTTCTCGGCGGCCTCGATGCGCGTCATGTACCAGGCCGCCGTGCGCTTACGCTTGCTGCTCGTCGCCAAAGCTTCCCCTCCCCTCGTTTATTACCTGCTCGCCCACGTGGTAGAGCCTGCCGTCCAGACCCATGCAGACCAGCGGCCGGCCGCAGTCCCGGCAGCAGTAGGCCGCGCCTGCATCGCCGTACAGGTCCATGATCAGGTGCTGCTTGCCGCAGCAGCTCGTCATGAGGCCGGTCGCCTCCCGGTTCGTTCGGGAGTACTCGAGCGTCACCTTCCGCTTCAATAGCCCGTCCCCCCGAAAGCTTCTTCATAGTCGTCTGCCGGGTCGTAGTAGACCTCCGGCTCCATCTGCATGCTCTGCTGTCCGCGCGCCTGATGCGCGATCGCCAGCGACAGGATCAGGTCGTCGTGCTTGCCTGCCGCCGCCTCAGGCTTGCCGGTCGGCCCGCGCACGAAGGACAGCATCTCGTGCAGCGTGGCCAGGTCGTTGATCAGCTCGATGCTCTCGCGGACGACCGTGACGAGCTCGGCAATGATGACCGGCCGGGTGACTTTCGTCGTGCGGAAGCCGTGCTTGGTCTGCTCCGGCTCGTTGATGTCGTCCAGGTTCTCACGCCGATACTGCCGCCAGTACCCGAGCCGCTCCAGCTCTTTGATCGGGTGCAAGTCAAAGTTCATCTCGATGCCGAGCAGCGCGTACCCGTAGTGCTTGCCGAAGCAGTACATCTGCTTGGCGTACAGGTCAGTATCGCTGTGGCCGTGCCAGACCGCCACCTGCTCGCCGGTGATGTTGTCGAGCATCTGGCCGGCCGAGTAGTCCTTGCCGCCTTCCGACGTGTCGCCGCCCATCGCGTACGGCCGCCGCGGCTCCGGGTGCTTGTAGATCGTGCAGACGCCGTTCGGGTCCGGCACAAACCGGATGGAGCTGTCGACGATCCGCTCCTGCGTGTACTGGTAGACAAAGCTGCCGCGCACCGGCCCCTCGCCCGCCTTACGCTGGTCCTCGTAGCGCACGCGCAGCAGCTCGATGCGAGCCATGACCTTCCGGCTGTCGAAGACCGGCGTGCCCGTCATCAGGAACGCCTCCAGATCGTTCGCCGGGTACTCCTGTCGGAACTGATCCTCCTTGCTCCGGTCGGGCGTCTGCGGCATCTCGCTGATCTTCCAGCGGCGCCACTTGATCTGCTCGGGGCTCAGGCCGTACCGCTGGACAAGCTGCTGCTCCTCTTCGTCGTACTCGAGCCGCTCGCCGGCCGCCAGCGGAAGCAGGTATTCGGGATGCTGGAACCAGGCGTAGAAATGCGCGCGCCAGTTGTTCCCGCCGCGCTTCGCATCCTCGTATGTCTGGTGATAGTAGTTGCCGACGCCGTTGGCCGTGCTCTCGATGACAATTTCGCCATCCGGAGGCACCGCCTGCAGGAGGCCGGTCATCAGCTCCTCTGGGTTCGGCCAGAAAGCGACCTCGGAGCAAAGAACATAGTTGAACGTTTGGCCGCGTCCGAAACCCGGAGAGCCAGCCGTACCCACGCTTATTCGGCTGTTGACTCCGATGAAGTAAAACTCCTTGCGGTTGCCGTACTTCGGTCGGTTCTTCCCGTTGTTCAGCTGCTCCTTCTTCGCCTCCGGCAACCGCTCGTACATGAGCTGCACCGTTTGAAATAGCTTCTGTGTGCTGTCTGCGTCATGAGCGACAACGGCGGCATTCACATTCTCCTCGTTTATCACGCATTCAAAAAACCTCGCCAGCGTCAGCGTGGAGAAGCCGAGCTGCCGAGGCTTGAGGATGATGTCGCGGTTCGTCTTGTCGTTCCAGTACAGCTCTTGGATCGGGTTGAAGCGCAGCGGCACGACCTGCTTGGTCTTGTTGCGAATGAACAAGCGCTCCTGAATGTACTCTCGCGGCCGCCGCTCCCACTTGGGCGTGTTCTTGACCTTGGCCTGCTCCTTGATGCGGTTGTGGATGTTGGCGAGCAGCACAAGCAAAACACCTCCAGTATATCTTTAAGAGCTAAAAAGTTCGTGCTTGCTCTCGTATAAAGACTCATGAGGTGGAATAACGTCACGAAAGGTTTGCTCCTTCGATATTTAATTGTAGACAAGGGGGTAATGATTTTGATTCATGTAATCATTGAGGCTTCTTTTAATGCTAAAGAAATTCTCGTCGCGGTTAACGATTTTCTCAACAACGCAGCAGATGTAATTCAAGGGCTGAGTTCGGTTATCGCACTCTTTCCAGCCAAAGAACATGAAAAAAAAGCTTCGTCAAAGTGACGGTGCTTTTTTCATGCCTCCTGATACCCCCTCATCTGCTGTTGCTGCTCGACGATCCGCTGAAGGCGCGGGTTAGCCGCAATCTTCTGTTCGGCCACCTCGTATGCCTCCGGGTTCTCCGCGCGGAAGATGTCCATGAAGACGCTGAGGTATTCCTGAATCAACGAGAACTCGAACGCCTTCTCCCGCAGCGACGCCATGAACCGTGCGTTCTCCCTCAGCTCGCGGTTGAGGGCCGTCATGTTGCCGATGTTGCGCCTCAGTTCCAGCGTGAAGCCAATGCCCCATCGGTCCAGCGCAGACACCTCGACGCCGTCTTCCTTGAGCATGTCCCGCAGCATAATCACTCGCCGCTCGAACATGTCCGGCAGATCCGCGATCCAGTCGAAGCGATCGGCCAGCGCTTGCGTGGTCCGGAATTGCAGGTCGATCAGGTCGATATCCCGTTCCACGAGCCTGGCCACGCGGTCTGGCTCTTTCCGGAAGGCCTGCCTCTTCTGCTCCGTAGGAAAGACGGTGGACACAGGCTCCGCTCCGCGCTGTGCAGGTGACAAAGCAGCTGTCTCCATTGCCTCCAGGTAGCGCCGCACCGCCATGTTGCTGACAGGCACCTTTGCTTCCCGCGAGCATGCCTCGGCGATTTGCTGCGGGTTCTTGCCATCTCTCAATCCGGCCGCGACGACGCTCTGTAGGCCGAGCTGTTCGATCTTCAACGGCTTCGCCATCATTGCGCCCTCCTTAACGTTACGGCCTCGTCAGCCGTTATTGTTTCGTTAAATCTCCAAGTGAAAAAGCCTCGAACCCTTATCCAGCAAGTGTTTGAGGCTTAACGTTATGCTTTTCGTTAAATGGCGGGGTGCATGGCGAAAATTATCGTTCTACAACTTTTTATACTCTTTATCAGATATTTTCTCAATAACTCCATACTGGCAAAGGTCATCGAGTCGTTTGTGTATATTTAGCGGGCTTATAAATCCATGATATTTTTCAAGCACTTCATTGAATAACTGTTTATTTGTGAATACCGTTTCTGGTTCGAGAGTAGCAATCCACTTGTCAATATGAGATTCCATCCTTCCCACTCTAATATGAGACCTTACAAATGTAGAATTATTAACATTCAATGAACTCTTAAGCTCATTTAGTTCTTTTGATATATTTTCTTTTATATCATTTGCAACTTCGGCTTTATTTACTTCCTCTTTTCCTAAGCCATTAATCTTTAAATCAACAATTTTATTAACCCGATCTTCAACATCATTGAATTTTTTGTCAGGGTCAAATTTATTTATCTTTGTATCCATCTGTGTCAATTTTTCTCTGAGTTCTCCAATTAATTCATGCATTTGAATATTGACCACGTCGCTTTTAGTAGCTTCACGTACAGAAATGTATATTGCAACAGCACCTAACGCAAACGAAACGAATGTTGAACCGTATGAAATTATACCCATTACAGCATCGTTATCAATAAAAATAATTCCCTGTGTGTAAACAAACATTGCAAGCACCCAGAACCAGTCTTGGGTTCTCCACCAGTTCCGTTTCTTTTTCTTTGTCAATTCATTTTTAAAATCATCAAACTCTTTCTTACTCACTCCAGGTTGAATATACCCCATGATCTGCCTCCATTTTCCAAAGCTAAGCCAAAAAAAGCTTATCCCAGAAGGAATAAGCTCGTCAACTTGGTTTTTTCAATCTTCTCCCGCGCCCGCTCGATGTACGTCTGGACGCTGCTCCGCCCCACATGAAGCTCTCGGCTGATCTCTTCGAAGGTCATGCCGTCGACGACGTGCAGCATGTAGCATTGCCGCTCCCGCTCCGACAGGTCACGCATGGCCTCCTCGATCCGGAAGCGCTCGTCCTCCGTCAGGTCGCGCGAGCTTTTATCCCTCTCCACCACCCAGCGGCTGTTCGGCGAGCTGTAGCTGTCCAGGATGGCCGGGTCCCAGGTCTGGACGCGCACCGCGCGCTCCACGCCCCGGATGCTTCCCGGCCTGCGGCCAGTTTCCAACCAGTCGATGACGTAATCGCACTCCGCCACCATCTCGGCAAGGACGCGCCGCTCCGCCTTGTCGGTGGACTTGGCGTGCAGGGCCCGGGTCATCTTGCGGGAGCGCCGGTAATTGTCCGCGGTCGCCGGCCCCATGTTCATGATCGTGTAGGCCTCAAACTTCGAGTACAGCTGTCCGATTGCCATCTCTGTTCATCCTCCTCTGAATGAGCCAAAGAGCGCCGCTATGGCGCCCTTGGCTGTCGGTTATAGGTCAAGCCGTCCGAAGCGCTGCTGCTCCTGCTTCGAGGCGTTCAATTCGTCCTTCCAGCGCTGCGAATCGGTCAGCAATTTCTTCTGCCGAGAGCGCCACCGCTCGATCAGCGGACTTTCCTTCCACGGCGTTGTCCGGAAGCGCGTCCTCAGAAAATCGATCGTCGACCGGCTTCACCTCTTCCGCTTCCGGAGCGCTCGCTGGTGCATCAGCAGCAGCTCCGGGAAAGGTGACGGTCCCGGCCACAGGCGGCAGCGGGATCGGCGCTGCTCCATGACGCTCGAGCTGTCGGTTCAGCTGCTCCAGCTTCTCGCGCTTCAGGCGCTCCTCCCGATCGGCGTCGCTCTCAGGTTTGAGCGTAGAGGTCAGAACCAGGCCGCCCTTGCTGCCGGAGCCCTGACGGCTCTTGTAGGTCCGCAGCATACCTTCCAGCTCGTCAATTTGGCGCTTGAAGCTCTCGGCCTGGGCTTGTTGCCGCTTGGCCTCTTCCTGCGCCTCCTGCAGCATGGTCACAGCGTTGTCGCGCTTGCTCTCCGCGTCCCGCATGCCCTCGATGGCCGCGTGCTTCGCCGCGCGCTCCTTGCGCAGGTCTTCGCCCGCCGCTTCGATCTTGGACTCGTACTGCACCGCGTCCTCCGTCAGCACCCGGATGCGCTCCTGCAGTTCCCGCTCACGGGCAGCATGCTCGTCCAGCACGGCCGCCAGCTCGTCGTTGTGCTGTGCGAACGCGTACTCCTTGACCTGGCTGATCAGGTTCCGGATCTCGTCGTTCGCTCCCTCGACGCCCCAGCGAGCGTCGTAATCCTCCGGCAGCTGGACGTCCGCAACCTCCTCCGCCTGGCGCTGCAGGCGATCGGCCTCCTTGATCTGTGCGGCGATGCCGGCCTGCTCGTTCTCCAGGATCGTCCGGCGGAACCGGTCGTCCGGGTTCTCCGGGTTCAAAGCCATCTTTTCTACCTCGAGGGCTTCGTACTTTTCATGCAGGTCTTCATGTGGCATGTTGACATTTCTCCTCTCAATTTCGTCTCTCCCGGCAGCTCCAGCATTTTGAGGAGACCAACCTCCCGGCCCGTCGTGTCCACCAGCACCCCGTAGCCCCCATGAATCTCCCATCGGCCCTTTACCATCGCCCTCTCCTGCCTTATGATTGGTTTGTGTATGTTCTGGCCGCCTTGTGCGGCCTTTTTTATTTGTCCAGCGAAGGAAGCGCATGCTGGTCACTCCTCTCCAGCCTTTACAGATCCGCGCAGATCGCCGGCGGCTCCCAGGTATAGTGAACAACCGCGTATTGAACTCCGTTGTCCTTAGAAAGGCGTCGAACCTTCGTTATTTCGCCGCCCTGCTCCTCGATCACCGACAGAGCTTGATCCAAGGTAATTTCAAAATCTTCCGCCCGCTCTTCCACCACCTCGGTCAGCTGCCGCTTGAATCTGGAGTCCCTACCCATCGGCTCTATCTCCTTTCAGCTTGGTGAGAATCTCACGTGCACGCTGGCCGCCGTCGACCTGAACCTCGCTCGGCATAAATTCGTATCCTCGTGGCTGGCAGTAGTAGACGCTGTCCTCCTCCTCCGTCTCGTCCCCGTACCACTCCAGCTTCTCGACGGCCTCTCCCAGCTTCTGGCGGAGCTGAGCCGCCTGGCTCTCCCAGCCTGCTGCAGCGTCTGCCCAATTCTGCACGGACTCACGAAGCTGGTCGTTCTCGGCCTGTAGGCGCTTCGTCGCCGTGACCTCACATGCCCATTTTCGTGTCATCCGGTCAATCTCCGCTACGTGGATGTTGATCTCTCCCTGCTGGCGCTGTACCTCGGCTAGGAGGGAATTAGCCCACCCGTACCCGTTCTGGACGAACAGGGTCGGGTTCCGCAAGCCCTCCGATATCTCCGCAATCTGCTCCGCCGTCATGCGGGCGGGCTGGGCTGCTGGGACGCTGTCCTCCATCGGATCGCTGTCATCCTGCTCGACGTCGCGACGATGCACAATGATTACGCCGCTGCCTAGTTGGATGGACACACTGTCGCCTTCGACCGCGAACACTCTGCCTACTACCCCCTTAGCCGGCCCGCTCACCACGCGCCCAGGAGCAGGCACGCGAATCGGCTGCTGTTCGTTACTCATGGGCGGCCTCCTAAAATGATCTCAATGCTGCTCGGCTCACCGATGGCCTTTGCCGTTAACTGGTACCCTGTTCCCATAGCGGCCGTAAGCCGCATCAAAATGTCCGAACGTGCTTCTGTGTCAAAGTGGCAGACCATTGCTCCGATCGTGTGGGAAGCCATCGACAACAAGGTGTAGAGACTTTCCTCTGATGCACACTTGCCGGATTCATTTATCAGGTATTTCGCTACATTTTCGAATGTCGGTTCCATCCGTTATCCCTCCTTGGGAGGCCCCTAGGGGCGCTCCATTATCTGTCCAGTCTCGCGTATCCGCGTTTGCATAGCGCCAAGATGACTTGCTCCACGCCCTCCATGCTGGTTGGCCACTCCGTGCTCGACTCGATCTCTGTCAGCAGTGAGGGCGAGACCGTCCATCCTAACGGTCCGTCAGGGCCATCGGCAATTGGGATCGGCTTGACCTCCAGGCTGTTCAGCACGTCCAAAATCGGTTGTCTGTTCATTGGTTTGTCCTCCTTGTGGGAAGCCTTAGCCTCCCTGTGTTGTGCCCCTGGGGGCTATTCACAAAGTCCGTACTGGCTGCTGCAGGTCGGTACGTCCTCAAACTCCATCGCCTTGAAAAGGTCGTAGTTCTTGCCACCGTATGCGGTCCTTGACCAGGCAACCTCGTCGTGAATGCCCTCGCCGTGGCCGTTTGCCGTTGGGAAAAAAGTTGATCCCCCGCGCTTACTTGCCTGAGCAACAATTCCTTCCCAGGCCGCGATTCGCTCGATCTCCGTCGGGTAGCGCCGGGCGATCTCGTACAGCTCCTGCTTGCCGCAGTTGATGCAGGGCATACAGCCAACCCGGCCCATCCCTTGCTTATAGAGAGGATTTGGCTTGATGCCGTGCTTGTCGTGCATCGCGAACACGTCCTCGACGGTCCAGAGCAGGATCGGCCGATAAATTTCGTAGCCCTCCGGAGTGGCCTCGCGCTCCGTCAGCTTGGCGCGGGCCGGACTCTCTTGAGCGCGTACACCTTGCCAGCTGACGACATGATGACCGGCCTCCAGCAGAGGCATGTACACCTGCTCCATCGTCGGGATGATCTTGAGCTCCTGGGTGCAGAACCGCGCTTTCGTGGAAGCGCCCTTTCCAAATCGCCATGTCCAAGAATGGATTCCCTGTCGGTTGCAGTACCGCCAGCGCCTGCCCGATGATCGACTCCGGGACGCCCTCTTCCCGCCACTTGGTCTGAACGGTGACGCGTTTCCTTTCAATCTGCGAGGCGAAGTCCGCCTTGATGCGCTGGATCGGCCCAAGCTCCTGTTCAAGGTAATCCAGATATTCATATGTCGTCGGATGCTCGTTTCCCGTGTCCGAGAATACCGGGTGGACCTCTTCGCCAAGCTCCCGCGTTGCATAAATCCACATGGCCGCGCTGTCTTTGCCTCCGGACACGGTCATTACGTTGATGGTCGGCACTCCCTATCCCTCCTTATGAAACTGAAGGCTCGTTTTGCCGTTAAAGGATCGGGGGGGGAATTCTTATGAAAAAAAGAACCGTCAAAATTTTCAAAGCAATCTCAGGACTCACTGTTCTAATCTTTATCCTTTTTTTTGGCTTTATGTTGTTGGTTGGAGTTAACAGTGTCGATGTTTTAAAGGATTCTATCTTCATGAACAGAGTGGCGCTGATTCTCGGAGCTTTATCTATCCCCGGCTTGTTGACTCAACTTCTCGACATCATTCATGAGGATAAGAAGGAGTTTACCGCTACAACTTGTTGCCCTAACTGCAAGCACAATGTTGAGATTCGGTTATCAGAAAAATCCTAATCCAAGCAAAAGTATCCTTTCCCGATTCGCTCGATGTCCGCCTCCGTCGCCGGAGCCACCAGGTATGCCCGGCCGCGGATAATCAGGACTTCCTCCTGCCCTTCTTCTAGCTTCAGCAGCTCGTCTTCGTACGGGAATTTCTCGTTCATGCAATCCTCCATAGGGAAACGGGGCTTAGGCCGCCCCGTTGTCGTCTCTCTGCTCGATAATCATTTTTTTGACGCGCTTCTTGTAAGCGCCGAACGATGCCTGGAGCTTGCCTGTAGTGACATGCAGGCTCTTCGCCGTGTCCATCCAGCGCTCGTTCGTTTCTTGGCGCTTGGCGATGATTGCCGGGAAGTCGAACGGAATGTCCTGGAAGGTCGGCTTCACGGTCAGGATGAATTCCTCGATTTCCTCTTTGCTCACGTCCGCGCCGGGCTCTTCCTCACCTTCGCCGGCCTGCTCGCCGCCCTCGTCCCCGTCTTCCGTCTCCTGGCCGCCTTCTTCTTCCTGCTGCTCATCCTCCAGAGCAGGATCACCGCTCTCGCCGCCATGCTCTTCCGAACCGAAGTCCAGCTCCATCTCCGGTTCGCTGCCGTCTCCCTCACCGCCGTCCGCACGCTCCGCGGACTCGACAACACCGCTGCCGTCGATCTTGGCCACCAGCGCGCCTCCCGGACCGCGGTCGAACAGCATCTCGACTTGTGGGTTTCCAAATTGCACCACGATCTCGTGACCCTTGAAGCTGGCGATTTCGGCGATCTTCGTGAAAGCCATGCTCTCCGGCAGCTCAAGCTCGACTTTGTTTTTTCCTGCCAGCGTGATTTTTCCGAATTTTGCTTGGAACTGTACGTTTGCCATTTTCAGAACATCCTCTCAGGTTTGAAATGACTTCCTCTTGCCGTTTAATCAGCCGGACCGGCTCATGCAGCGCGCGAGCGATCTGCGCGAGCACATAGGCGTCCGTGATGTTGTTGCTGCGGGACCGGAAGCCCCAGCGAGCGTAGACCTCGACGGCCAGCACTTCCTTGGCGCAGTTTCCGCCGGCCCCGCTGAACTTCTTGAGCGCGGACGGCGCGACCTCGACGAATGTGATGCCCCGGATGTGAAGCTGCAGCCGAATCGCCCACCCGATGCCGCCGAGCAGGAACCCGCTCTCGCTGGCGAAGCCGAAACCCTCGATGGCCACCTGATCGCCGGGCTCAACGAGGGCCATCACCTTCCGAATCAGCGCCAGCATCGCCTCCGGCGTCGGCGCGCGGCCGTTCAGGCTGTCCTCAGCGACCTCCCGTTCCTCCCAGATCTCGCCTTCCTCGTCAAGGACGACCAGCCCGGTCTTGGTGCTGGGGTCGATGCCGACGTACCTAGGCATCTGCCAAGGCCGTCCGCAGCTGCTCCGCCGCGTAGTCATAGCATGCGGCCGCCATGGCCGCGCCGAGCTCACGCATGTGCTCCGCCTTGGTCTCCAGGTCATCCAGCACCCGGAGGAACGCTTCCCCGGCCCGATTGCGCCGTTCTACGCTACCCGCTTCCAGGTCAGGCCGTGGAAGCAAGGCCAATTCCTCACCAGCGCGGCCGCCACCTCCGCCTCCGTTTCGTACTGCGGCCCCAGCGGCCGCCCCCTGTACATCAGCTGATACATGCCATGCGCCTCCTTGGATCTTGTAGTATTCGATGAGCCCATCGACCAGCGCTTCCGGCTCGATGCCGGGCAGCTCGCGCTGTACGTCTTGCGGTAGCGGCTCTATTCCGGTCGCCATGAACAGCCGCTTGGCGGCCTCATACGAGTGCCATTTGTTCAGCATGCTTGCTTCCCCCTGTGTCCAAATTCACGAGCCGGTTGAAATCCTTCAGGAAGGCCATCTCGACCGTCCCGAGCGGGCCGTCCCGCTGCTTCGCGATGTCCAGCTCGATGATGTTTTTCTTGGTGCTCTCCTTGTCGTAGTAGTCATCCCGGTACAGGAAGCCGATCACGTCCGCCTCCTGCTCGATCTCGCCGCTCTCCCGAAGGTCGCTCATCAGCGGCCGCTTGTTCTGGCGCTCCTCGACCTTCCGGCTGAGCTGGCTGAAGACGACGACCGGCACCTTCAGCTCTTTGGCCAAATCCTTCAAGCCGCGGATGTTCTCGCTGACGAGATCGTACCGCTTGGCGCCGGGCGCCCCGCCGATCTTGCCGAGGTAGTCGATGAGGATGTACCGCAGGCCGCGCTCACGCTTGATCTTACGGGCCTTCGCCTTGATCTCGGCCACCGTCGTACCGGCCTGATCGTCGATGACGAAGTTCGCGTTGCTCAAGATGCCGATGGCCATCGTGTACCGCTCCCACTCTTCCGGGAGGATCGTGCCGGCCTTGAGCGACTGCAGGCTGATCCTGGAGACGTTCGAGACCATCCGGCGCATCAGCTCCTCGTGCGAGCTCTCCAGCGAGAAGATCGCGCCCGGCTCCCCCGGCTGCCCGCCCTCGGCAAGCGAGATGTTCAGCGCGAGCTGATTCATGAGCGTCGTCTTGCCCATGCTCGGCCGCGCCCCGATGACGATCAGATTGTTGTCCTGCAGCCCGCTCAGGATCTTGTCCAGCGCGTGGATTCGGGTCGGGATGCCGCTCATGCCGCTCTTCGCGCCGGCTAGCATCCGCTCGAACGTGTCGTGGAAATTCAAGGCCGCAGCCTTGGCGTCGACCATCGTCTCGGTCTTGATCGTCATGTCCGCGATGCGGGCGAGCTTGGCCGTGGTAAGGGCGATCGCCTCCCGGATGTCCTCGCGCTCCCTGAGCCCACCCTTCCCGCTGAGCTCCTGGCATGTCCGGATGGCCGCTCGCAGGGAGGCGATGTCGCGGAGCCGGATGCTGAGGTATTCCACCGTCGTGTCCGTGATGCGCCCAACGTTCCGCAGCTGGCCGGCGAAGTGGTCGATCGTCATTCCTGTGTCGACGACTGTCGGCGCCAGGGCCGGCAAGTCTACCAGTCCCGGGTCCTCTTCCCACAGCTCATAGATCCGCTTGCAGATCCGGCGGTAGGCCGTGTGGTAAAAATAGTCCGGCTTGACGATTTCGTAGACGAGGCCGATGCAGGCCGGCTCGATGACCATCGCGCCGAGGACTTGAATTTCGAGTTCACGCTCAAACGGCACTTGGTTTACGTCTGCTGAATCCTGGGATCTCTGGGATGACATAGGTTCCGTTTTTCTTCGCCTCCTCGACGATGGCGCGCCTGCGGTCTTGCTCGGCGATCCAGTCGTTTGTTTCCTCGACGGTCATGATGCCGCCGTAGTACCGGTCCTGCGCGGCCGGCTGCTGCCGGTTCTGGGTTGAAACGACCTGGAGCTTCGGCGGAGCCTGCTGCCGCTGCCATTCCTCCAGCACCGGATTCCGGTAGTAGCTCAAGGAGCCGATCGTCTGGCCCTTGGCCACTCTGTCCGCATGGACCCGCTCCATCACCTCGCAAACCAGGTCGGAAGGGATGCCCTGTCCTAGCAGCTGCTGGATCGTCTGCCGATCCATCATCGTGATCTGCGTGTCGATCTTCCGGTGCAGCTCGCAGTACATGTCCAGAACCTGGATAAAGGGCTCACGGGCGGGTTCCGGTTTTTCAGCCCGAAGGGGAGGGTCTTCTAAAGCAGCTGCTTTTAGATCTTTTTTTATCTTTGCTTTAATAATTGCTTTAGAGAGCCGAAAACCCTTGATACGACTGGGTTTTTCGAGGGTCGGAGTTCCTGTTTTAAGAACTCGACAGTTCTTGTTTTGAGAACTTTCCGGTTCTTGTTTTAAGAACTGAACACTGTCAGAGTTCTTATTTTGAGAACCGTTCGGTTCTTGTTTTAAGAACCGTTGAGTTCTCGTTTTAAGAACTTTTTCAGGGCTGCATCGGCTGATATTTATCGCGATCAGATCCTTCATCAGCTCTGCATCATGCCCTTTATTCGGGGTGATCTGCCACTGGTCGAAGTGCTTGTTGAAACGGAAGATGCCCTCCGACTTCTCCCAGCCGATGACCTTGGCGGCCATCAGAGCCTCCAGTTCGTCGCGGATATTGTTCTTGGTCACCCCGCAGAGGGTGAAGTGCGAGAGCTGAGGGATCACGGCGTCAGGCCGTCCGCAGCCCCAGCTGAGCGTCAGGATGAAGTCGATGATGTTCCGCTGCCGCTTGCTGAAATCCCTCCGGATCAGCTCCCGGTGCACCTCGTGAGATATGCGGATGTGCGCGTCGTCCGGCTGTGGGTTGACCTGCGATGCCATCGGCCGTGTCCTCCTCTCTCAGATTGGTCTAATTCGCGTAGCGGTTGGATGTGCCAAAGAGCTTGGCGTGATTCGGCGCCCAGGTGGGCGGGCCGTACTTGCTGAGGTAGCCCAGGCGGTTCAGCCACTCATCGACTGGCTTCTCCAGATGGAGCGCTACGAGCAACTCCCAGGTCGCCTTGACGTCGTTCAGCGCGCGGTGAGCGCCGTCGAGCTCGATGCCGTAGGTGACGGCCATGTTCTCGAGCTTGTGCGGATACGGCTTCCTGTCGCGGCAGATAGTGAGCGTGTCCATGAAGGGGTTGGTGAAAGTCTTGCCGGCCAGCCGCTGCATGCCGTGATGCAGGAACTGGAGGTCGAAGGCCGCGTTGTGCGCGACCAGGAGGCTGTCTCCCATCAGGTTCCGGAGAATCTTGAAGGCGAGCGTCTCGTCGGTCGCCTCGGTCAGCATCTCCGGCGTGATGCCGGTCAGCTCCGTGATCTTCGGTGCGAGCGGGAAGTCGATTCGTACGAGGGTACTGAACTCGGCCACGATCTGGCCGTTCTTGATTCGGACGGCCGCCATCTCGATGACGCGATCCCGCTCCGGACTGAGGCCGGAGGTTTCAAAGTCAAACACGGTGACGTCGTTTAGCATGTTCCTCGCTCCTAATCTCCTGCAGCCAGATGATCCGCTGCTCATAGTTGGCGCTGCGCACCGTGTAGTTCGGGTAGCCCAGCGCGAAATGCTTCTTCACTTCATCCTTGAACCGTTCAGGATCCAGACCGTAGAAGGCCCAGATCCATTCCGCGACGCCCGACTGGCACATCGGCCGGCCGAGCTCGTCAAGCTTCGGCTCAACCACCTGCAGCGGCTCCCTCGAAGTCCATCTCGCCGGCACCATCGACCGGCTCCAGCTGCCAAACCGGGTTCTCCATCTCGATGACCGATCCGTCCGGCTGGATCTCGATCGTCTTGCGCGGGTCCACGTCCTCGCTGTAGCCCATCTGCATCTCGATCGAGAGGATGCCCCACTTCGAGAGCATGTTCCGGATGACCGTCTTCATGGCCATCGCGTCGTAGTCGAGTTTCCAGCCGTAATCCGTTTTCGAGTACTGCTTCCGGTGTGCCTCAATCTCTTCCTTGGTCCAGTAGACCGTCTTGCGGAAGCCGTTGACGAGCTCGAAGTATCCGGCGTAGCCGATGACCTTGTCCGAGGTTTTGGCCTCGAAGTCGATCACGAATTCCTCCGTCAGCCGATTCCAGACGACCAGCTCGCCCTCGTAGACCTCCGTCACGTTGATGGACTTGTACTGCCCCGTTCTCAGCGCCAGCTGGATGTAGCCCTTGTAGCCGAGCTGGAAAGTGGCGCGGCCTTTGTAGGGCACGATCCAGGCGTAGCCGAGGTTCTTGTCGACCGGAAGGTCGAGCGTCGCGGCCACCATGCAGGATGCAATAACGCTCATCGGTTCGCATTTCTGCAGGTTCGCGTCTGCCGTGTACAGGTTGAGCATGGAGCTCATGAACTGTGGCGCCCGCTTGTCGAGGACTTCCTCGAAACGCTTCTTGATGGCCGGCGCGGCGAGGAAGCCTTTCAGCCCCTCGTTCTGCGGCTTCTGTGGAGTCGGCGCATTGTTGGTGCGCGACTGGAGCTTGCTGCCAAGCTCCGCGGTGCTTCTGCTTGCGGACATTCGCTTCTCCCCCTTTAGTGGACCAGGAAGCGCCGAGACGAGCTCGTGCGCGCGTACTTCTCGTAGATCTCCGGCAGCTCGGCCTTGACGGCCTTCGTGTCCAGCGCCGTCCGGCTGCTGCTCTTCCAGCTGGCGACCTTCTCGCCGTTGAGCAGCGCCGCCTCAGCGTCCTTCATCTCGGCCTTCAACGCGTTCTTGACGGCTTCAAAGCGTTCCTCCGCAGCTTCGGCGGCAGCCTTGGCCGCCCTCAGCTCCCCAATCAGAGGTTCATCCTTCACGCCGAGCTGAACAACATGCTCCGGGCGGCTGGTCGGGTACAGGTAGTTCAGCAGATCCGTGCTTGCTCCGCTGCCGTCAACGATCGGCGGCACGCCTTTCAGCACGTTCTCCGTCCAGAACTCCCGCTCGATGCCGATCAGCGTCTTGATCAGCGTTTCGTCGCGCTCGACGTAGCGCTCCTCGAACCGGTTGCCGCCGATCAGGACGGCGAAGAATCCGTAATCCAGTCCAAGGACGGCCATATAATGCTGGAGCTGAATCGCGTAATGATCCGGAATCTTGCCGTCATCCCAGTCCGCGCCGGCCCATGCATTCGTCGTCTTGACCTCAAGAATGCCGCGCCGTTTGCTGCCGTCGGTGATCAGGCGGTCCACGTTGCCCAGCATGAACGGATGCTCTTTGTGCCGGTAGAGCTTATTGCTCCGCTGGATCTTGAAGCCGGACCGTGTCGCGAACTCGCGGGCGACAACGTCCTCGAGCTGATTGCCCCAATAAGCTGCCTCGCCGGCTTCCGGTGGGACGATCTGCCCCGTCTTCTCCAAGTAGACGCCGACCGGGGATTTCCACGGGTTCATGCCGGCCACCGCCGCGGCGTCCGAGCCGCCGATGCCGCGCTGCCGGAGCTTGAGCCATTCGGCACGCTCCATGCCTTTCGTTACGGCTGCTACTGTCATTGCCATTGGTAGAGTCCTCCCTCTTGATTGGAGTGGGCCACCGTGATACGATGGCCGCAGATAGTTCTTCTTGATGACCGGTGCCCGCCGGTCATTTTTCGTTTTTCTTGGCCTTATAGCGGACGATTTCAGGCATCTTGCTGACTCTGATCGCATTCCTTTCGGCTTGGGAACCGATGTTGGCACAAAGTTCCCCGAAATTCTCCTCCGCGTGGTGTAAAGCAATGAGCCCGCCAAGACAATTCGCCACTACCTCGACAAATTCAGATGCCTCCTGTGTACTCATGGATTCGCCTCTCATCTCCGCGAAAAACCGTGACACTTCGTCAAAGATTTCTCTCATATGCCGCCTCCTTTTTCAGAATCGGGGACCAGCCCCGGATGCTTGTCCAGCATCTGAGGGAGCATGAACGGAAAGGGGGGCCAACCGTTCACGCTGCCCTCAGACAGGGGACAAGCGCCCCTGCTTCATTCCGGATCGAAGTCGCGTCGCCGCTCGCTCGCCTCGATCCGTTGCTGCTTTCGCCAGTAGCTCTCCTCCAGCTCCTCGTCGCGGAGCTCATCGTGCTCGCCATCTCGATCCAGCGGCGCCGGCATCTCCCAAACCATGCGCCGGCTGAAGCGATCCAGATTAGGTTCCATGCGCGTCTCCCTTCTTGGCTGGCAGTCCGGCCTGTGCTATAATGGCGTCAACGAGCGCCTTTAGTCGGGTCCTCAGTTGCGACGCTATCCCTGGCCGGATGGCGTTTTTTATTTGCCGGTCGATGTCGGCCACTTCAATCTCCGTCCAGCAGATCGCCGCCCGCCTCAGCTCCGGCTCCACCCGCATCGGATGCTTCAGCAGCCATTCCCGCTGCTTCTGCAGCTCCGCGATCCGCCGAACCGCTTCCCTCTCCAACTGCCGCTTGCTCTTCATCGCGTCCCGCTCCTCTCTTTGGCCGCGCCGCGCTTCCGCAGCGACATGCCATCCATCACCGACCGCACCTGCTTCAGCGCTGCCTCCATCGCCGTCAGCTTCTTCCAGCCGTCCCGGCCGCCGGTCAGGTCCATGTTCACCATCTCCAGCCCTTCCGTCGCCGCGGCCCACTGCTTCACAAGGACGTAGCTGGGATTCTTGATGGCGCCGGTCTCGACCTTGGCCAGCACCGAGCGGTCGACATGCAGCTTCCGTGCGAGCTGCTCCTGCGTCATGCCCGCTCGCTCCCGGCAGGCCTTCAAAATCTCGCCGATCGGCTGCTGCTTCGCCGTCCATCCCCCGCTTTGTGCAGATCCGGCACGAACGCGGGCTTTTTCCGTTCCGTCCGAAGGATGTAAGCTGGAAGCAGCTGGTTCGTTCCCCCGCTTGACCGCTCCGCCCGTTTCCCCGCTCGGCCTCCCCCACAGCCCGCCCAGCATTGGCGCGGGCTCCTCACGGCCCTCCAAGAACTGCCGGCCCCAGCCGGTCTGCTCGACGACCTTCCGCACGTCGATCTTCTTCTTCACGAGGCATGACCGCCTCTCCGGCGCTTCCAGCCCGGCCCCGCGTTCTTCTCGGTCCAGTCCGTATGCCGCTCGCACCACTCCAGGAGCAGATGCGTCAGCACTCGAGGTGTGCCAGCCACCCGCGTTACCGGGAAATCCTCCCGATTGAAGAGCTCGGTCGCCTTCGTTCCGCCGATATCCATCAGCTCCATGAACTGCTGCCGGTTCAGGATCGGCGGCAGGCTGTTCTGCAGGCTGTGCCGCTCAAGCGCCTTGTCCACCGCGGCGTTGATGATGCGGTTCAGCTGATCTTCATCGAATTTCACCTCAAGCATTTTCCTTCTCTCCTTCCTCCGGCTGCTCCAGCAAGATGCTGAGGTTTGCCGCGATCAGTTTTTTCTCCAGCGCCGAGCATTTCCGCTGGTTCACATAAGCGACCATCGTCCGAACCATGTTGGCCAGATCCAGCAACCGCAGCGCCGGCAAAGCGCCGTCGCCTTCCCATGCTGCTGCGATTTCGTCCATCGAGTCCAATTAGATCACCTCCCTTCCGGTTGAGGTTTGCTCAACTTTTTTCTTAAAAAAAAGCTGGTCTGTGAGATCATGAATTTTCATCTCAAACTTTTCTGCAATAGCTGGAATATGCTTTGCTTTCAGCTCGTTTTCACCGGTCTCGATTCGCTGATATCCACCAGCAGTACGAAGCCCCAAAGCCTGCGCCATCTCTTGAAGATGGAGCCGTTTTTCAATTCGGAGCTGGCGAAGGTTGCTGTAGTTTACGTCCATGTTTTTCACCGCCCTACTTGTTGATGTTTGCTCAACTCATGAATTAATAATATTTGAGTTTACATCAACTGTCAACATAATATTTGCTCTTTACTCAACTTAATTCTCTTTTTCATCAATTATTGATATGGTTGTTTTGAGGTATCATCAAATATTGGAGGTGGTAGGGTGAAGCCTCCGGCAAAACCCTATTCGGAGAGAATTAAGAAGCTTCGAAAGTCATTCAATATGACTCAGCGACAACTTGCAGACCGACTTGGGGTCGATAACACCACAATTTCTAAATGGGAAGCTGGCATTTATGAGCCCAATTCAGACCTGCTAAACCAGCTTGCTGAGATTTTTGAAACGACGGTGGATAACATTTTAGGACGAGCTGCAGCAGGTCCTGCACCTGGCGACCATGAAAGGGAATTCAACTTCTTTGAAACTAATGACGTCCAGTTCATCGCTCGCTCTCAAAAAAACCTCTCTCCCGAGGCCTTCCGCAAAATGCAGGAGCTTGCCAAGAAAGCTCGGGAAATCTTCGACGAGGATGAAGATTGACCCGCTAGGCTCCGCAGGTCGACCTGATTTCAAGCGAGCGAACATCATGGCCGAGCAGATTCTGCGCGAGCTGAACGATCCGGAACCGGCGATCGACCCGTTCTTTATTGCAGCCCGATTCGGATGGAAAGTCATGTACGAGTCGCTGTACGGGCCAGACGCCTACACTGCGAAAGATGTGAGGCGAGGTAATAGCCGCCACATCATCTTCATTGCCGACGACGCAGCGCGGGGCCACTCCCCCCTGAAGCAGCGAAGGCGCCAACGCTACACACTCGCCCATGAAATCGGGCATATTCTGCTGCATTCGGAATTTGACTGGGCAAGCAGCAGCGACATCCCAGAGTTCGGCCAAAAACTTGAGGTCGAGGCCCACTGGTTTGCAAGTCGGCTCTTGATGCCAAATTACGGTTTCAAGAGCGTCATGGACCTGACCGTGAAGGCCGTCATGGAGAAGTTTGACGTGAATATCTCGGCTGCCAGGAAGCGATTGGAGAAACTTGATGAACGGATTCGAGACAGCCTGACGGAACAAGTTATCCCATTCTTCGTCTGGCAAAAGCCCGAAATCCTGGAGGACGAGCCGATCGATCCTGGCATCTGGATGATGGAAGTCGCGGCAGCCGCTGAAATGGACGTTGAATGGCGCGTCTGCGAAAGCTGCCAAGAGCTCATGCTGCGGGACTTCTATGGTTACGTCTGCTTCAAGTGCGGGAAGTTTGGAGATCAGCAGGATACATAGCAACTCCCCCAGCCGATGGGGAATTGGAGGAGCATTAAATGATTACTTTCAAGCGAGGAGAACACGAAGTTCTTGTCACTTCAGACGAGGTTATTGAGATTCTAAATCGGGTAGAGGAAAACCCATATAATTCAGCGTTATATGAAGTTACAGGGAATAGTCCTGATTCCGAAGCCAAGATAAAAAAATATTTAGAAGCGTGGATAAATAGAGACGAATCCGGGTTTTATAATAAATTTGTCTACCGAGATATTCAAGGGGAACGAGCTAAGCTTGTTGCAAGTGCATACTTAAAACGGTTCTCCGAATTATTTGATACTATTTCACTCGGGAATCAAACCAAATTAAGAATTACTGAATCTAATGATGATTATTATATTGTTTCAATTAATGATAAAAAAAGCTTTATCAATAATAATATCCCAAACAAGTTGATCAGTATTAAAAAGACTTCTATTTTTCACATTCAAGGAACAGTTTCTGATTTTTTAATTGAAACAATACATGCCAAAATTTCTTTCTCTAAAGATTCCATTTACATCAGCGTTTTATGAAAAATAATAAATTATTGAACTACGCTTACCTCAACAGTATCCCCATCAGCATCTGGCAAGACGGAGAGCCACAAGCCTTCGGCCTAATTGAGCTGCACATCAAGGACGCGGTGCGGGTGAACGGCATGTACTACGTCAAGAGCCAGCATGAATTCCGTCTCGAAGAAGCCCGCTGAGGGCTTTTTCTTTCCACGATTTTCCGAACGTACATTCTGGAGTAGGAGGAGAGGCATGGCATCATTCACGAAGATCCCGGCCAACAACAAGCAGGGCTACAAGTGGGTTTGCATCAAGGACGGCCCGCCTGATCCAGCCACCGGGGCGCGGAACCAGGTCAAGCGGCGCGGCGATACGAAGAAGGAGGCCGAGGCGCGCTGCGACGAGGCGATTAAGAAGCTGGGCGAGCATGGGCTCAGCGAGAAGGATCTAAAGCAGTTGCCGTTTGGACGGGTAGCTGCGGAATGGTTGGAGACTTACGTTCGAGGAGGAGCAAAGCCCGGGACCATCCAGCGCCGGAAGGACTCCTTGAAGATTATCTTCTCGTTCATGGAGCACGTGAATATCAACCGCATCACGCCGAAGCTGCACCAGTCGATGCTAAACGAGCTGTTTGATTCTGGCTACTCAAAATCAACGTTGGATAGCGTTCATGTCGCGGCGAACCTAGTCTACAAGCATGCGCTGAAGGAACGATACATCCAAAGCAACCCGGCTGCCGGCGCGACGATCCCGGTGAAAGTCCGCACCGTGGAGGAGATCGAAAACAATCCGGTTGAAAACAGCTATCTGGAACGCGGCGAGCTGCATCAGTTCCTGGCCACAGTAAATGAGCATGGCCTGACGAATGACGCGCCCTTCTTCTACCTCATGGCATTTTCGGGATTACGGATTGGCGAAGCGCTCGCTTTGAAATGGACAGACGTGGACTTCGAGACAGGCAACATCCGCGTGACCAAGACGCTGTACGCGCCCCGGAACAACATGAGGACGACCGTACTACTTCCGCCTAAGACAACCGCCTCCATCAGGGAATTCGACCTGGATGAGGACGTGATGAAGCTCCTGAAGACGCACAAGGCACAGCAGAACCAGCGCATCCTTGAGAAGCGGCTTCTGACTGCTGACTTCCATAACGGAAACTACGTCTTCGCTAACGACAGCGGCTATCCAACGGTTCACCGGCAGATTGAATTCAGGATGAAGCGCCTCTTGAAAAAATCCGGTCTGAAGAAGCCAGCGACTCCCCACTTCTTCCGCCATACGCATATCAGTATGCTGACCGAGGCAAAGGTCGACCTGAAGACCATCATGGATCGGGTCGGCCACGACGATCCGAAGACGACGCTGAAAATCTACACGCACGTCACGGAGAAAATGAAAAAGGATGCCGGTCAGAAGCTCAGCAGCTCCTACTCCGACATCCTTAAAGGCCTCATTCTGCAAGATTCGTGACCTTTTTGTGACCTTTTTCGTTTTCGGTACCCCTCGTCAGTTCTCCAATTGGTACCGCTCCTGATGCGCGCGGATGCTGAAAACCAGCCCCACGCATAGCATATTGAGCAATAGCGACGTGCCGCCATAGCTGACGAACGGCAGCGTGATGCCGGTGATCGGCATGATGCCGATCATCATCCCGACGTTCTGGAACACCTGGAACACGTACATCGAGGCAATGCCGATGATGATGAACGCCCCTCGCAGGTCGTAGCACTGGAAGGCGATCATAATCATCCGATAGATCAGCAGGAAATACAGCAGCAGCAGCACCGCCGAGCCCTGGAAGCCGAACTCCTCTCCGACGACGACGAAAATCGAGTCCGAATACGTATACGGCACGACGCCGCGATTTTTGGAATCGCCCTCGAGGAAGCCGTCGCCGGTCAAGCCGCCGCTGCCGACCGCGATGCGGGCGTTGCGGGACTGATACCTGGCGTCCGGGTCGGCATTGTCGGGATCGACGAACGTGTTGATCCGCTCGTACCAGTGGGTGACGTCATGCTTCTCGGCGTATTGCTTGATCTGGTCGTTGTAGGTCGTGAACAGCGTGACGAACAGCGTCAGCGTGCCGACGACGACGGCGAGGCCGAGCAGCACATGCGAATACTTGACGTTGCCGATCCAGAGCATGCCGAGCAGGATGACGAGATAGATGATGGCGTTGCCGAGGTCCGGCTGGATGACGACGAGCAGGAAAGGCAGTCCGGCCACAGCGGCGATCGGCATCAGGTCGCGGACGACCTGCAGCTTCTCCCCTTGCCTGCGCCCCATCATGTAGGCGACGGCGATGATGAGCACGATCTTGCCGAGCTCCGCCGGTTGGAAGCTCAGCTCGCCGATCGTGAACCAGCCCGAGGCACCATTGATCTTTTTTCCGGCGAACTTGACGGCGACGAGCAGGATGACGCCGACGCCGTAGATGACGGGCCATGCCTTCAGCACGAGGCGGTAGTCGACCAGCGTAGACATCAGCAGAACACCGAATCCGAGCGCGTAGAACACCAGCGTCTTCTTGTACGCGGTGGCATAGTATGGGTCGGCCATTCCGACGCTGTACAAGAGGATCGCACTGATCGCCATGAAGCAGACGAGCAGCGTGAGGATGCCGACATCCATTTTCTTGAGCTTGTTGATCACTTCATATCATCCAATCCCTAAAAACTTGCGCAGCTTGCGGAAGCGCCCGGGCTTGTCGTCGAGCGGCATGAGCGGCACCATGTCGCCGAGGATGCGGCGGGCGATGTTGCGGTAGGCGATCGCCGCCTTGCTCGTCGGGTCCATGACCGTCGGCTCTCCGGAGTTGGCGGCCTTGATGACCCGCTCGTCGTCCGGAACGACGCCGAGCAGGTCGATCGCCAGCACCTGGCAGATGTCGTCGATGTCGAGCATGTCGCCGCTCTTTACCATCGCGTGCTTGATGCGGTTGATGACCAGCTTGGCCGGCACCTGCGACTGCTCCAGCAAGCCGATGACGCGGTCGGCGTCGCGCACGGCGGCATTTTCGGGCGTCGTCACGACAATCGCGCGATCGGCTCCGGCGATCGCGTTGCGGAAGCCCTGCTCGATGCCGGCCGGGCAGTCGATGATGACGTAGTCATGCTCTTTCTTGAGCTCCAGCACGATGTCCCGCACCTGCTCCGGCGTGACGGCGGACTTGTCCTTCGTCTGGGCGGCGGGCAGCATGCTGAGGTCGTCGAAGCGCTTGTCCTTCACGAGCGCCTGCTGCAGCCGCACCCGTCCCTCGGCGACGTCGACCAGGTCATAGATGATGCGGTTCTCGAGTCCCATGACGACGTCGAGATTGCGCAGTCCGATGTCGGTGTCGACCATCGCGACCTTCTTGCCCTGCAGAGCCAGGGCGGTGCCCAGATTGGCGGAGGTCGTCGTCTTGCCGACGCCGCCCTTGCCTGATGTGATGACGATTGCTTCTCCCATGCTCTACACCCCTTTGAACAGCATCGGCTCCTTGCGCATGCGCACGAGCTGGTTCATCTTGTCGATCTGCATCCGCCCGTCCTCCAGATAGGCGTATTCCATCGAGGCGTCGGCGCTCATCCACTCTTCGGGCGGCCGGCTGATGACGTCGGCGATCCGCAGCTGCGTCGGGCGCAGCTGGGAAGCGGCGATGATGACGTCCGTCCGGCCGTCCGACCCGGCGTGGGCCATGCCGCGCAAGGCGCCGAGCACGTAGATGTCGCCGGTGCATCGCAGCGCGCCGCCGGGATTGAGATCGCCGAGCAGCAGCAGGCTGCCGTCATGCTCGACCGTCTGGCCCGAGCGGATCGTGCCGGTCATCATCTTGAACGCCTCCGAGGCGCCCTCCGGGTCAGGCCGGGGCGCCTCCGATTCGATCGTCTGCACGAGCAGGTTGCCCCGCTGGCGGATGACGCTGCGGATCTGCTCCTTGTCTTCCTCGGAAGCCGGCCGGGAGCCGAGCTTCACATGTACATGAACCAGCGGCCCCGACAGAAGCTGCTGGTGGGACTTTTCAAGCTTGAACTGGAGCTCGTCCATAAGCTCCGCGAATTCGCAAGCATCGTCAAAGAGGAAGATGAGACCGTCCTTGACTCCTTTAATCGTAATATGCTGTTTGTCGGTCACGTCGGTCCCTCCTTGACGGTATCATTCGTCCCGAAACCGGCCGATTCCTGCCGGGCTAGTCTGCGGAAGCGGCCGGCTTGGCGCGCGACTTGCCCTCGAACGCCCGACGGATCGGGATGTAGACGGCAAGCGCGAACGCCAGCTGCAGGAACAGGCTCGGGAAAATATGATGCTGCAGCGCCAAGGCCAGCGGCTCGGACGTGAAGCGGAACACGTCGTAGACGTAGTAGACCGCGATATCGTACAGCAGCGAGCCGATCGCGACGATCGCCAGCGCCGACAGCATCGTGAGCCGTCGTCCGCCGAGCAGGAGGCCGATCAGGTAGGCGATCAGCCCCATCGCATACGCATGCAATCCGAGCAGATGGCCGCGGAACACGATGTCCTGCAGCAGGCCGAAGCCCGCGCCGAGCAGCAGCGCCGCGTGGCGGCTGCGATAAAGCGCCGCGTAGAGGACGAGCACGAACGTGAAATGCGGCAGCAGCCGGTCCGAAAAAGCCGCCGGCACGAGCCAAGGGAACAGGCTCGTCTGCACGAGGAAAGCGAGCAGCGTCAGCAGCACGATGCTCTGCATCTTCATTGGGCCATACCCGATGTCTGCACGACGAATACTTCGCTCAGATGGTCGAAGTCCGCCGACAGCTTGATGCTCGCGACGCGCGTCAGCCCGATGTCGCTGTCCTGGGTGCTCTCGACCGTGCCGATGACCATCCCGCGCGGAAAGACGTTGCCGAGGCCCGAGGTGATGACGGTATCATCCTTCTTGATCGGGTCGTCCGCCGCGATCTTGGTCATGAGGATCCGCTGCGTCTCGGAGTTGTAGCCGGAAAGGATGCCGAACGACTGATTCTGCTTGCCGAGCACCGTCGCCGAGATGCCGGATTCCTCGGAATTGAGGCTCGTGATCGGCATGACGGTCGACGTCAGCTCCGACACCTTGCTTACATAGCCGATCATGCCCTTTTCGGAGATGACGGCCATCCGCTCGCGGATGCCCTCGCGGGCGCCGAGATTGATCGTCATCGTCCGGTTGTAGGCGTCCGGACTGACCGCCACGACCTGGGCGATCAGATAGGTATAATCGTAGATCTTCTTCTGCTCCTCGGTGAACTTGAGCTTCTCCTGCAGGCGCTCGTTCTCCTGCTGGATCGCATTGTACTCCACCTTGTCGCGCGCGTAGGCCGCTGCCGTCATGCGCAGCCGGTCATTCTCTTCGTACACCTTTCGCAGATCGCCGACAGCCTGGAACAAGCCCGCTATGTAGCCAGCGGGCTTGTAGAACCATTGCTGCACGTAGCCGGTCGTATCGCGCAGGAACTTCTCCGGCGCCGTCAGCCCCGCCTTGGAGCTGATGGAGAAGCCGATGACCGCGATGAAGAGAATGAAGCTGACCATGAGGACGAAGAGCCGCCTGTTCCGCAAATGCTTAAACATGGGTCCACCCGCCCGTCTTATTCAGCTCCGCTCGCGCGTTATCGCTTCGACCGCGAGCCGCCTTTGGTCTTGAAAAGATGAATGTTCTCCAGCGCGCGGCCTGTGCCGATCGCGACGCAGTCCAGCGGATTCTCCGCGACGATGACCGGCATGCCGGTCTCGCGCGAGAGCAGCTTGTCCAGGTTGCGCAGCAAAGCTCCGCCTCCGGTCAGCACGATGCCGCGGTCCATGATGTCCGCGGACAGCTCCGGCGGGCATTTTTCCAGCGTGATCTTGACGGCGTCGACGATCGCCGAGATGGTATCGGCCAGCGCCTCGGTAATTTCCTCGGACGTGATGGACAGCGTTTTGGGCAGTCCCGTCACGAGATCGCGGCCGCGGATCTCCATCGTCACCGGCTGCTCGAGCGGCATGGCCGAGCCGATCTCCATCTTGAGCTGCTCGGCCGTGCGCTCGCCGATCATGAGGTTGTACAGACGCTTGATATATTGGATGATCGCCTCGTCCATCTCATCGCCCGCGATGCGGACGGAGCGGCTCGTGACGATGCCGCCGAGCGAGATGACGGCGACCTCGGTCGTGCCGCCGCCGATGTCGACGACCATGCTGCCGGTCGGCTCCCATACGGGCAGATCGGCTCCGATCGCAGCCGCGAACGGCTCCTCGATCGTGTAGGCGTCACGGGCTCCGGCCTGGCGCGTCGCGTCCTCGACGGCCCGCTTCTCGACGGACGTGATGCCGGAAGGGACGCATACCATCACGTTGGGATGGCGCGGGAACAGCGAGCGCTGCTTCTGCGCCTGGCGGATGAAGTATTTGATCATCGTGGCCGTCGTTTCGAAATCGGCGATGACGCCGTCCTTCATCGGACGGATGGCGCGGATGTTGCCCGGCGTGCGGCCGATCATCTTCTTGGCATGCTCGCCTACGGCCTCGATCGTTTTTGTATCGGTACGAAGGGCGACCACGGACGGCTCCCTGACGGCGATTCCTTTTCCTCTTACGTAGACCAGCGTATTGGCTGTGCCAAGGTCAATCCCCAAATCCTTTGAAACTCCGAACATCGTACTACTCCCTTCTAAAATGCGGCAATCCTATTCATTATATTACATGAAGCCTCGTTCCTTCAAACTGATAAAGCGTCCGTCTCCGATGACAATATGATCCAGGACGTCGATGCCGACCAGCTCCCCGGCCTCCTGCAGGCGCGCCGTCAGCGCCCGGTCCTCCGCGCTCGGCGTCGGATCGCCGCTCGGGTGGTTGTGGGCGCAGATGAGCGAGGCGCTGCCGTGGCGGATCGCCGCTCGGAACACTTCGCGCGGATGGACGAGCGAGGCGTTGAGCGTGCCGACGGACAGCGTCTCGCGGGCGACGATGTGGTTTTTCGTATTCAGGAACAGGCAGACGAAATGCTCCACCTGGAGATAGCGGAGATCTTCCATCAAAACCTCGGCGGCGTCCTCGGGACGCCGCACGGCGATCGTCTCCTCGCGGCGGCTGCGCGCCAGACGGCGGCCGAGCTCGATGCCCGCGCGGATCTGCAGCGCCTTGGCCGGTCCGATGCCTTTGATGCGGGTCAGATCGCCGTGGCCCATGTCCACGAGCCCGCGCAGGCTCCCGGACTGCTGCAGGATGCGCGAGGCCAGATGCACGGCCGTCTCGCTGGAGGAGCCTGTCCGCAGCAGGATGGCGAGCAGCTCCGCGTGGCTGAGCGCTTCCGCCCCGTGCTGCAGCATCCGCTCCCGGGGACGCTCCTCCTCGGGCCATTGTTTGAGAGAAACCGAATCCGACATCGTTCGACGACCGCCTTTGCGCTGGGTTTACCTTAGTTTACCATCCTTTTCGGGCATTATCTCCTCTCCTTTTTCGAGAAATCTCGAGCTTCGTCTATTCCCTGACGAATGAAGCAATGAAAAAGTCCATCTCCGGATGGAGATGGACGAAAAAAAAGGACCTGCGGCCGAATCGGCTCCCCGGCGCCGGCCTATCCCTGAACCGTGCCGGCTTGGAAAGGCCGGCTCCCGTCGATGGAGCAGCCAGCAACCAGTTGCCGGCTCAAGGATCTCGCAGCTGGAGCGGGTCGAGTCCGAAGGACTTCAGCAGCTCGTAGAGCAGATTGAGCGGCAAGCCCATGATGCTGTAGAAGTCGCCTTCGATCTTCTCGATCAGCACGCTGCCGAGACCTTGGATGCCGTAGCTGCCCGCCTTGTCGAGCGGATCGCCGGATGCGACGTAGGCCGCGATCTGCGCCTCCCCGAGCTCGCGAAAGCGGACCTTGCTGCGGGTGTAGCCGCAGGCCGCGATGGCTGGGCCGCCGGGAGCGGCCACGCGGTAGTCTCCGATGCCGCCGAACCGCTGCCGCTCCCCCCAGACGGCGTCGGACGCAAGCGCCGAGGCCGCGCCGGCCGGCGGAAAGGCAGGCGGCAGCTCCGTCGCGACGGCCGGCACGGGACCGCCGGTCGCGAGCAGCGCGACGCCGCTGTACACCTCATGGACGCGTCCGCTCAGGCGGCGCAGCGTGAGGCGAGCCTCCTCGGCGTCGACCGGCTTGCCGAGCACTTCCCCGTCCAGCACGACGATCGTGTCGCCGCCAAGCACGAGAGCGCGGCCGCCGCTGCCCTCGATACGAAGCGCGGCAGCCATGGCCTTGCGCAGGGCCAGCTCCGCGACGATCTCATGTGGCCGCAGCTCCGGGCCGACCGACTCGTCCGCATCGGTGGCCAGCACCTCCAGCGGGATCGGCAGCCGCAGCGCGGCAGCCAGCTCCCGCCTTCGCGGCGAGGACGAGGCGAGCACGAGCCGCTGCGGCAGGTTGTTTTCGTTCATTCGCTAGCACTCCTCCAAACGGTATGTCGAAATGAAAGGCTACAGCTTGCGGTACAGCAGCAGCGCCAGCACGAGGCAGACAAGGCTGACGACGCTGAAATTCAGCGTCAGGTCCAGCTCGTAGCGCAGCACGCCGAGATCGGCGGCCGGCCTCCAGTTCAGCTCCGCGGAGCGCGTCAGCTGCGCCAGCGCCGGAACTTCCTTGAGCCAGCGGTCGGCCAGCGCCCCGGCGAGCAGGCCGAGCGCGCCGAACAGCAGCAGCGTCCATCCGTTCTTCTTCATCACGTCCGCGCCCTCTCCCGTCCGAAATTCTCGTCCCATTATAAGGGAAGCGGGCGCCGGGAGCAACGGGCCTCAGCCGGGGAGCGCGGCCTCCCGAAGCTCCAGCTGCGCCAGCGCGGCGGCGGTCAGCTGCGCCTGGACCGCCCATAGGGTTGCCGCCTTCGGCGACCCTTCATATGCCTTCAGCTCCGCGCCGGCTTGCCGCAGCGCATCGGCCAGCGCTCCGGCCGAACCCTGCATGGGCTTGCCGGACCAGTTCGGCCCGGCGTCTGCCGCCGTCTTGAGCCATTCGTCCAGCCGCTTGGTCCAATCCGCGCGGCTCGCGGCGTCCGATTTCGCGGCATCCCCCGCCAGCAGCGCCGCCGTTTGTCCGGCCAGGTCGCCGATCAGGCCCGAGGCGCCCTCGTCATAGGCGTTCAGCTGGTCGGCCGTGCCAGCGAAAGCCAGCTCCGGCACGCTCGGCAGCTTCAATCCTTTGAGATAGACCTCGGTGCCTGTCATGCCGCCGGCCAGCTGCTCGGCTTGCGCGCGGCTGCCCGCGACGCCCGCATAAACGCGATAGTCGCCGTCATGGCGCAGCGCGGACGCCAAGCCGGCCTTCTTCAGCTCCGCCGCAGCGGCTTCGGCGCTCGCCTTGGACGAGAACACGCCGTATTGGAGCAGCTGATACGTCCGCTCCGGCCAGCCGGCCGCCACGCTTCGGACCGTCGCCGCTTCCTTCGCAGCCGTCTCCGAGCCCGCTGCCGCTGAAGACGGCGATTCCTCGTCCAGCCCTCCACGGACGGCAGCGGACGCATCGGCTGCTTGCTTGTCCCGATCCGGCATCAGCCCTTGACCCGCGAACAGCGTCAAGGTCATATACCCCAGCACCGCTCCCGTCGCGATCGCGCCGGCGATGGACAGCAGCACCTTCAGCCAGGACGGTCCCGGTCCTTCAGCCGTCCTCGCGGCGCGCTTCGCCCGGGCGGACTTGCCCGCAGCGCGGGCCGGACGCGCGGCGTCAGGCTCGATGACCGGCCCGGAAGGCCACGCTCCCGGCTCGTCGTATCCGATCTCGCTCCGGCCGGAGTAATCCTGGACAAGCCGCCCGGTCGACGGATGCGGAACTGCCCGCAGCCATTCCGAAGGCTGTTCCAGCCCGCCGGGCTCGTCCGCAGCCGCCGTCGGCTCCGCCCCGTTCCTGACCCGTTCCGGCTCCGTCGCTTCCGGCCCGGCTGCTCTTGCCTCGCCTTCATATGGAGCGCGGTCGAGCTCCGGCGCCGCCGCCTCGCCCGGCCATTGCGTCCAAGCCGGATCTTCGTCGGCCGCGTCCCCTTCCGCCGGTGCTGCCTCTATCTCGCCGGGAGCCAGCTCCAGCTCCCCGATCGGATTGTCTTGAAACGGACTGACCCAAGGCTCATAGGACTCCGCGAACGACATCGCGGACAGCTCCTCCATCCCCGCGGCCGCGCCTGGGCTGCCGGCGGAGCGGAGGCCGGGGCGCGGCTCGCTTCCGGCACGCGGCAGGCCGGACGCCGCGCGCCCCTCCTGCACGAGCCTGCCGCTGCCGTCCGGACGATACGTGACTCGTACCTTCGTCATGATCGTGTTGCTCCTCCCTGTGGTGGACTCTAGTCTACTCTATGAGACTAGCGGCTCGAATATGTCCGATTGGAAGAGAGCAAGCCAAGGCGCGCCTGCGGCAGCTGCCGGAATCGCACGCCCCGCAGACGCAAAAAAGCGAAGGGCAGCCGCCCTCCGCTTTCGTTACCTGCTAGGGAAGGACGCAAGTCCCTCCCCGCTAGCCTATTGCCCCGCCGGCTCGAACCGCTGGCGCAGCAGCCCGACGAGCGCGTCGCCGGACTTCCAGATGTCGCCGGCTCCCATCGTCAGGACGAGATCGCCCGGAGCGAGGCGCGCGGCCAGCTCGGCCTGCACCTCTTCCTTGGTCGGCAGGTAGGAGGTGTTCGCGTTGCTGTTCTTGACGATCAGCTCCACGAGGCGGCGCGAGTTGACGCCCTCGATCTCCTTCTCCCCGGCTGGCGAGTAGATGTCGGTGATGATGACCTCGTCCGCCTCCGCGAACGCGCGGCTGAACGGCTCCAGCAGGAAGAACGTGCGCGTGTAGCGCTGCGGCTGGAACACGGCGACGATGCGCTTGCCGGTCGCCTTGGCGGCGCTGATCGTCGCCTGGATCTCCGTCGGATGATGCGCATAGTCGTCGATGACGAGGATGTCGTTCACTTCGCCGAGCACCTGGAAGCGCCGCTTGGCGCCGATGAAGTCCTTGATCGCCGCAGCCGCGGCTCCGAACGGCACGCCCGCCTCCATGCACGTGATGAGCGTCGCGACCGCGTTGTAGACGTTGTGGCGGCCCGGCACGGACAGCTGCACGACGCCCAGCTCCTGGCCGCGCCGCGACAGCGTGAACGTCACCTTGCGGTCGCCGAGGACGAGGTTCGAGGCGCTGTACTCGGCGTCGGCGCTGTCGATGCCGAACGTGACGATGCGCTCCGCCGGCAGCGCGCCGGCCGCGCGCGGCAGCAGCTCGCGCACGATCGGATCGTCGATGCAGACGACGGCGCGGCCGTCTTCCTTGACTTGCGAGAGGAACTGCACGTACGCCGACTTGAGGTTCTCGAAGTCGCCGTCATAGTTTTCCAGATGGTCGGGCTCGATATTGGTCACGACGGCGATGGCGGGATGGTAGTGCAGGAAGGAGCCGTCGCTCTCGTCCGCCTCCGCCACGACGTATTCGCCCTTGCCGGCCTTGGCGTTCGTGCCGACATTGACGATCTCGCCGCCGATGATGTAGGTCGGATCCGCGCCGCAGCTCTCCATGACGAGCGCGATCATCGACGAGGTCGTCGTCTTGCCATGCGCCCCTGCTACGGCCACGCCCTTGCCGGCGTTCATGAGCCGGGCAAGCATCTGGCTGCGGTGCAGCACCGGAATGCCCAGCTCCTCGGCCGCCCGGCGCTCGACGTTGTCCTTGGACAGCGCCGTGCTGTAGACGACGAGATCGGCGCCGCGCACATGGCCGGCGTCATGCCCGATATGAATCTCCGCGCCTTTTTTGGCCAGCTTCTCGGTCAGCTCCGCCCGGGCGACGTCCGAGCCCGTCACTTTATAGCCCATTTCCAGCATGACGCGCGCGATCGCGCTCATGCCGTATCCGCCTATCCCGATAAAATGAACGTGTTCTGCTGTCGTCGTCATGACGGTCACCAACCTTTTTCAGAATCCGGCAGTCCGAGCACGGAGGCGCGGACATCGGCAATGAGATAGAGCGTGCCGGTGACGACGGGCAGGCCGCCGCCGGAGGCGGCGCGCTCCAGCCGCTCCAGCGCGTCCGGCCACCGGGGCTCGGCGATGATCTCGGGCGAGACGCCCAGCTCGCGGGCCAGCTCCCGCGCGACGTCCGCCAGCTCCTCGGCCGGCAGCGCCTTGCGGAAGGCCGGCTGCGTAACGACGAGTGTATCCGCTATAGGGAGTATATGCCGGAGCACTCCGCGGTGATTCTTGTTGCCCAGCATTCCGATCATGACATGGATGCGCTCGCCTCCATGCAGCTCGCGCAGCGCGGCCGCGAGCGACTCGGCGCCCTCCGGATTGTGCGCGCCGTCGAGCAGCAGCCGCGGCTCCCGGCGCACCATCTCCAGCCGGCCCGGCCACTGCGCGGAGCGCAGCCCCTCGAGCAGCTGCTCGTCCTCGACGAGCAGCGCGTTGTACTGGCGCAGCGCCTCCAGCGCCATGACGGCGGCGGCGGCATTCTTGCGCTGATGCGCGCCGGCCATAGTCAGCGACAGGCGCGACATCGTCCGGAACGGTCCTTTGAAGCCGAAGCTCTGTCCCGACTCCGTCGCCTCGATCGCCGTCTCCTCGAACTGCTCGCCGAGCTGGTACAGCGTCGACTTGGACTTGCGGGCCGCCTCGCGGATGACCGCGAGCGCCTCCTCGTTCTCGACCGTGCTGACGACCGGCACGCCGGGCTTGATGATGCCGGCCTTCTCGCGGGCGATGTCCGTGATGGAATCGCCGAGCACGTCCATATGGTCGTGGCCGACGTTGGTGATGATCGAGATCACCGGCGTGACGATGTTCGTCACGTCGAGCCGGCCGCCGAGCCCCGTTTCCCAGACGACGTAGTCCGGGTAGGTCACGCGGGCGAAATAAAGGATCGCCAGCGCCGTCGACACCTCGAACATCGTCGGAGAGCCGTGCTCGGTCTCGGCGATCTCCTCGACGAGCGGCCGCAGCTCGTTCGCAAGCCGCAGCAGCGTCTCCTCCTCGATGTCCTGGCCGTTGTAGCGGAATCGGTTGGTGAACTTCGTGATGTAGGGGGACGTGTACGTCCCCGTGTCATAGCCGCCGCGCACGAGCACCTCGGTCAGGTACGCGCAGACGGAGCCCTTGCCGTTGGTGCCCGCGACGTGGATGAAGCGGAGGCGGCGCTCCGGATGGCCGAGCCGCTCCATCATGATCCGCATCCGGTCCAAGCCCGGGCGGACGCCGAAGCTGACGAGCCCTTCGATCCAGCCGCGCGCTTCCTCGTACGACGTCATGCCGCCGATATGCTGTTGCTCGTTGTCCATCAGCCTTGCAGCTCCTCGATCCGGGCCAGCACTTTGTCGAGCTTGGCCTGGTAGTCCGTCCGCTTGGCTTTTTCCTCGTCGATGACCTTGGCCGGAGCCTTGGCGACGAAGCCTTCGTTGGACAGCTTCTTGTCGACGCGCTCCACCTCGGAGCGCAGCGTGGCGGCTTCCTTGTGCAGGCGCGCGACCTCCTGCTCGATGTCGATGAGACCCGCGAGCGGCAAGTACAGCTCGGCGCCCGTGACGATCGCCGTCATCGCCTTGTCCGGCGCGGCCAGGGAAGCGTCGATCGAGAGCGACGACGTGCCCGCGAAGCGGCGCAGCAGCTCCTCGTTGGCTTGCAGGATCGCGAGCTCCGCCTCCGAGTTCGGCTTGATCTGCAGCTCGATCTTCTTGCTCATCGGCACGTTCACCTCGGCGCGGATGTTGCGCACGGAGCGGATCGTGCTCATGAGCAGCTCCATCTCGCGCACGGCGTCCGGCGCCTCGAAGGCGGCGTCGTACTGCGGCCAGGCGGCGACCGAGATGCTTTCGCCGTCATGCGGCAGATGCTGCCAGATCTCCTCGGAGATGAACGGCATGAACGGGTGGATCAGGCGCTGCGTGCGGTCGAGCACGTAGGCGAGCACGGACTGCGTCGCCTTTTTGGCTTCGGCGTCGGAGCCGTACAGGCTGAGCTTGGATACCTCGATGTACCAGTCGCACAGATCGTCCCAGATGAAGTTGTACAGCAGCCGCCCCGTCTCGCCGAAGTCGTAGGCGTCGATCAGGCGCGTCACGTCGCGCGCCGTCTCGTTCAGGCGGTGCAGGATCCAGCGGTCGGCCGTGCCGAGCTTGCCGCCGAGGTCGATGTCCTCGTAGCGGAAGCCCTCCAGGTTCATGAGCGCGAAACGGGAGGCGTTCCAAATCTTGTTGGCGAAGTTGCGCGCCTGCTCGACCTTCTCGATGCGGAAGCGCAGGTCCTGACCCGGCGTGCTGCCGGTCGACAGCATGAAGCGCATCGCGTCCGCGCCGTACTGCTCGATGATGTCCAGCGGATCGACGCCGTTGCCGAGCGACTTGGACATCTTCTTGCCGTCGGCGTCGCGCACGAGGCCGTGCATGAGCACGTCCTTGAACGGAATCTTGTCCGTGAACTCCAGGGCGGTGAAGATCATGCGCGCCACCCAGAAGTAGATGATGTCGTAGCCCGTCACGAGCAGGTCGTTCGGGTAGTAGCGTTTGAAATCGGCGCTCTCCTCGTCCGGCCAGCCGAGCGTGGAGAACGGCCACAGCGCGGAGCTGAACCACGTGTCGAGCACGTCGTTGTCCTGGCGCAGCTCGCCGCCGCAGTCCGGGCAGGAGCCGATGTCGTCCGCGGACACGTGGATCGTGCCGCAGGCGTCGCAGTACCAGGCCGGGATGCGGTGGCCCCACCACAGCTGGCGGGAGATGCACCAGTCGCGGACGTTCTCGATCCAATTGAGATACGTCTTCTCGAAGCGCTCCGGCACGAAGTTCACGCCCGTGCCCGACTTCTGCGCCTCGATCGCGCGGTCGGCCAGCGGCTTCATCGCCACGAACCACTGCGTGGACAGGTACGGCTCGACGACGGCGCCGCTGCGCTCGCTGTGGCCGACCTGATGCACATGGTCCTCGATGCGGACGAGCACGCCGGATTCCTTCAGGTCGGCGACGAGCTGCTTGCGCGCCTCCGCGCGGTCGAGGCCCTGATACGGACCGGCTTCGGCGTTCATGACGCCGCTCTCGTCCATGACGATGATCTGCGGAAGATCGTGGCGCTGGCCGACCTCGAAGTCGTTCGGGTCATGGGCCGGGGTGATCTTGACGGCGCCGGAGCCGAAGTCCTTCTCCACGTACTCGTCGGCGACGATCGGGATGAGGCGTCCGATGACCGGCAGCACGAGGTTCTTGCCGACGAGGGCGCGATAGCGCTCGTCCTCGGGGTGGACGGCGACGGCCGTATCGCCGAGCATCGTCTCCGGACGGGTTGTCGCCACGGTCACGTGGCCGCTGCCGTCCTCGAGCGGATACTGCAAATGGTACAGGTTGCCCTGCACTTCCTTGTATTCGACCTCGATGTCCGACAGCGCCGTGCGGGCGGCCGGGTCCCAGTTGATGATCTTCGCGCCGCGGTAGATCAGCCCTTTTTGGTAGAGGCGGACGAACACCTCGCGCACGGCCTTCGACAGCCCTTCGTCAAGCGTGAAGCGCTCGCGGGAGTAGTCGAGCGACAGGCCCATCTTGCCCCACTGGCTGCGGATCGTGCCCGCATAGGTGTCCTTCCATTGCCACACCTGCTCCAGGAACTTCTCGCGGCCGAGGTCGTGGCGCGTCTTGCCGCTCTCGCGGAGCTTCTTCTCGACGACGGTCTGCGTCGCGATGCCGGCGTGGTCGGTGCCCGGCAGCCAGAGGGCGTCGAAGCCCTGCATGCGCTTCGTGCGGATCATGATGTCCTGCAGCGTGAAGTCGAGCGCATGCCCGATATGGAGCATGCCCGTGACGTTCGGAGGCGGGATGACGATCGTATACGGCTTCGCTTCCGGCACGCGGCCGGCCTTGAAGAAGCCGCCCTTGCTCCACAGCTCGGTGCTGTTCTGCTCGGCGCTGCGGGGATCGTAGGTCGTCGGCATTTCGGTTGTATGCTGCTGCTCTGACATTGGCAAGTTCACCCTCGTTTGGTTGATGGAGTTTGAAATAGGCGGCCGACCGACAAAAAAAGCCTTCCGCCCCTTGAACGCAAAGGACGAAAGACTTCTGCTTCCGCGGTACCACCTTCATTCCGCCCCGGACGTAAATGTCCCTGGACGGCACTTGGAGCAGGATAACGGCTGCGGCCGGCGGAGAGCTGCTCCTGCGGCATCCCCGAGGGCATGCAGGCAGTGCGCGATCCGCGACTCCGGGGCGACCTGTGACGCTTCTGCGGCCTGCAGACCTTCCACCACCTGCGGTCTGCTCTCTGTCGGCGCACGGCGCACTCTTCCCCATCCTCGTCGTTGAGTGGAATGATGCTTGAATATCCCTTCTAGTTTAACGTGGCCGAGAGGCATAGTCAACTTGGCGGAAAACGAAAAAGGCGCTTCCTGCCGGAGCGGGAAGCGCATCGGATGGGAAGCGGCCTGGGACAGCAGGCGCCGGGCGTTCGGCCTCGGGACGGGCGAGGGACGGATCGTCCGCCGCCCGCCGGGGGCCGTCAAGGAATGTAAAGCACTTGTCCTTCGGCCACGCTCGGGTCGGCGAGGCGGTTGTGGAGCGCGATCTCCCTCGCTTGCAGCTGGTAGCGGTCGGCGATCGAGTCGAGCGTCTCCTCGCGCTGCACGATGCAGATCCGCACCTTGCGGAACGGCTTCTCTTCCGCCGCGCGGCTGAGGAAAAGCGACTGCCACTCCACTTCCTCCGCCTGAACCGCGGCAGGCGCCTCCTGCTGACGGCTGCGCTCCGACGCCTGGCGCTGCTCGCGGTCGCGCCGGCTCGTGCCGATGAGCGAGGTCAGGCCTTCCTCGCCGCCGTCCGCCGGGGACGCGGCGCTTCGCTTGGCGCCGAAGGCGACGCGCAGCTCCTGGCGCTCCGGCTCCGCCTCGGCCGCCTGAACGTCCGCTTCGCCGAAGGCGGAGGCGTAGGCCGCCGGAGGAGCATCGGCCGGGGCTGCAGGCTCCGGCTGCGATGCCGCTTCCCTCGCCTGCACAGCCGGCTCCTCGGCCTCGGCGGACGGCTCTGCTTGCGGTCGGCCGTACAGAACGGCAGACGGCTCCGCTTCTTCCGGCGTCTCGGCCGACCGATCGACGGATGCGATGGACCTCAGCGAGCTGAAAGCGCCGCTGCGGTCCCCGTCGTTCTCCTCGGCAGCCGCCGATCGCTGCGCTCCGGCCGGCGGCGGGAATGCCGCTTGCGGCGGCGAGAACGAGAAGGACGGCTCTGCTTCCTCCTCTTGCCCTTGGGCCGCTCGGTCCGGCTCCGAATCGTCCTGCCAAGCCCCCAGCTGCGTCCAGCCCGAAGCCTGGGCCGCCGAATCCGGCTCGGTTATAGACGGCTGCTCGAAGCCGGAATAGGCGGCAGGTCGATCCGACGTCCGGGAGCGCGCGGCGTCAGGCGGATCCTCGGCGAATCCTCCGAAAGCCTCTTCCCGAGCGCCCGGCGGAAAGGCTTCTTGGTCTTCTCCGGCGCGGTAGGCGGATGGCCCCCATGAAGGCTCCCTGCCTGCGTCCCGATCCGAACGCGCTGCGCGGTACTCCGCTGCGGCGTCTGCCTCCTCCTGCGCGCCCTCCTCCAGCTCCAGGTAGCGGCCCGGCGAGATGTCTCCGGTCGGCTGGGCCGGAGCCGAGGCGCGGTGCACGACCGTATACGGCTCCTCCTGCCACTGCGCGCCGTCGTCGGCCGGAGCCTCGACGCGGATGCCGCTCAAAGACAGCACGCCGGTGATGTTCAGCGTCCGCGAGGACAGCAGGTCGACGTCGAAGTTGTCGATTTCGACCGATATGTCCTCCAGGCTCTCGATCCGGTTCATCGGCAGCGTAATCTCAACCGGAATCTGGTGCTCCATCGTCTGCGCGGATTCGGACCGGTCGGCGGTCCGGTACACGCCGTTCAACAGCAGCCTCCCCCGCAGGATGGCCTGCTCCCCCTGCTGGATGACTTGGATGCGGGGGACGAGCTCGATTTCCTCCAGCTCCTCGATGGCTGCGACTTCTTCGGGCAGATGCACCCGCTCGTAGACGTCGAAGCGCAGTCCTTGCGATTGTTCGCTCACGCTAAAGCCTCCCTTCCCCATGATGGTGCTTGGGCATGCGATTTGCTCCTTACCATCTATATGGGCAGGGAGTCGGGAGCATGACTACTTTGGCCCCGCGCATCTCAGCAATCCATGAGAAACCGGAAGTGCTGACCGATGATAAGATGGGGACAGTTGCCGGACCGGAGTTGGCCCACCGTCTGACGGAGCTCGGCCTCGTGGATGAGTATCGGCTCTATCTCCATCCCGTCGTGCTGGGTCGCGGCAAGCCGTTCTTCGCCGGTCCTCGGCCGCCTCTGCGCCTCGCGGCCAGCGACCGGATCGGCGAGCAGGTGATCCGGCTGACCTACGTTCCCGCCCCGCTTCGCGATTGACCCGCTGGGCCTTCTCGTAAAAAAGGGATTCACCGGATGCCGTTGCATCCGGTGAATCCCTTTTTTGAGTCAGGCCGCCCGCTCAGCGCCCGGCATCCCGGCGCAGCCGCTGCAGCAGCATCTCCAGATCCGCCGGCAGCGGAGCTTCCACAGCAAGCTCGCGTCCGCTCCACGGATGCCGGAACTCCAGCCGGCGGCCGTGCAGCGCCTGGCGGCCCAGCAGCGGCGAAGCCACGCCGTACAGGGCGTCTCCAAGCAGCGGATGCCCGATATGGCTCATGTGCACCCGAATCTGATGCGTGCGGCCGGTGTCCAGCTCCAGCTGGAGCAGCGAGGCCTCGCTGCCGAACGCCTCCAGCACCTTGTACCGCGTAAGCGCATGGTCGCCGCCCGGAGACACGCGGCGGCGCGCGCCGTGATGGCGGTCGCGGCCGATCGGAGCGTCGACGACGCCTTCACGGCGGCGCGGCACGCCGCTGGCGACCGCCCCATAGACGCGGCGGATCGCCTTTTCGCGCATGGCGGCGTCGAGCGTCTGCTGGGCGAGGTCGTTCTTGGCGTAAAGCACCGGGCCGGACGTGTCGTCGTCCAAGCGGTGGATATGGCGGACCGGCAGCGGATCGCCCTGGCTCAGGCAGCGGCACAGCGCCGCCTCGTCCAGCGTTTGCGGCATGCCCGCGCCGTCCTCCGGTCCAGCCGACCGAACGCTCCGCCCTCCGGTCCGACCCGGTCCGCGGGAGTGTGCCGGCCTTCCGTCCGTACCGCTCCCGCCGCGGATCGCCGTCGGCGGAGCATCGCCGCTGCCGTGGACCGGCAATCCGGCCGGCTTGTCCAGCACGAGGCACCACTCGTCCTCGTACAGCGGCTGGGGCCAGCTGTCCGGATAATGGCCGCCCCAGGCGTCCAGCCGCTCTCGGGCCCGACGCAGCTCCGCCGAGGCGGAGCTGTCCAGCTCCGGAAATGCCCGCAGCTCCAGCAGCTCCGGCGCCTCCCCCGTCCTTCCGTCCGAGCTCCAGCGGATGCCTCCGGTCGACAGCAGCAGCCCGAGCCATTTCGCCGGAAACAGGTTCAGCTCCAACAGGCGCAGCCTCGCCTCGTGCGGATGCTGGCCCGCCTGCAGTCCAGCCGCTCCGGCGCCGGGCCCGAGCGGCACGCGCAGCCATTCGCCGCTTCGCTCCGCCGCATCCAGCAGCAGCGCGGAGCCCTCATGGGGAGCCGTCGACGGTTCCTTCACGGCCTCGCCCGTTCGGTCCGTCGGCTTTCCCACTCGGGACGCCTGCGACCTCTCGGACGACCATGGTGATGGGTCCATGGCCTTACAGCCGCCGCAGCGCTTCGCGGTTCGCCTCGATCGTGCGGTCGATCAGCTCCGGCGTATGCGCGGCCGAGACGAACATGCCCTCGAACGGGGACGGAGCGACGCTCACGCCGAGCTCGAGCATCGAGCCGAAATAGGCGCGGAACCGCCCGGCATCGCTCGCCTGGGCCGTCTCGAAGTTGACGACATGCTTCTCGTTGAAGAACGGGCACACCATCGAGCCGACGCGGTTGATCGTCACCGGCACGCCGGCCTCGCGCGCATTGTCCTCGAAGCCCGCCTGCAGCCGCAGCGACAGCCGCTCGAGCTGCTCGTACGTCTCGGGCGTCAGCAGGCTGAGCGTCGTGAAGCCCGCCGCCATCGCCAGCGGATTGCCCGACAGCGTGCCGGCCTGGTAGATCGGGCCAGCCGGAGCCATCCGCTCCATGAGGTCGCGCCGGCCGCCGTAAGCGCCGACGGGCAGGCCGCCGCCGATGACTTTGCCGAGGCAGGTCAGGTCCGGCGTGATGCCGTACAGCCCTTGGGCGCAGTGGTAGTGGACGCGGAAGCCGGTCATCACCTCGTCGAAGATGAGCAGGCTGCCGTATTCGGTCGTGACGTCGCGCAGTCCCTGCAGGAAGCCGGGCAGCGGAGGCACGACGCCCATGTTGCCGGCGATCGGCTCGACGATGACGCAGGCGATCTCTTCGCCGTACTTCTCGAAGGCGAGGCGCACGGACGCGAGGTCGTTGTAAGGCACCGTGATCGTATGCGTGGCGACCGTCTCCGGCACGCCCGGGCTGTCCGGCAAGCCGAGCGTCGCGACGCCGGAGCCCGCTTTGATGAGCAGGCTGTCCGCATGGCCGTGGTAGGAGCCCTCGAACTTGAGGATCTTGCTGCGGCCCGTATAGCCGCGTGCGAGGCGCAGCGCGCTCATCGTCGCCTCGGTGCCGCTGTTGACCATGCGCACGATGTCGCAGGACGGCACGCGCTCGCAGACGAGCTTGGCCATCTCGGTCTCCAGCAGCGTCGGCGCGCCGAAGCTCGTGCCCTTTTCGGCCGTCGCCTTGATCGCCCCGATGACCTCGGGATGCGCGTGGCCGAGGATGAGCGGCCCCCAGGAGCCGATATAATCGATGTACTTGTTGCCGTCGAGATCGTAGACGATCGCGCCCTCGCCGCGCTCCATGTAGGCCGGCGTCAGCCCGACCGACTTGAACGCCCGCACGGGGCTGTTGACGCCGCCCGGAATATAGCGCTTCGCTTCCTCGAATGCCGCGCGAGAGCGCGTGTCGTCCTTCCGTCCGAAACCGCCTGCCTGCTCTTGTCCGCTCATTAGAACCGCTCCTCCTTCAGCCACCGCGCCGCGTCCTTGGCATGGTACGTAATGATGAGATCCGCTCCGGCCCGCTTCATGCCGAGCAGCGTCTCCAGCACGATCTTGCGCTCGTCGACCCAGCCGTTCGCGGCCGCGGCCTTGACCATCGCGTACTCGCCGCTGACGTTGTAGGCGACGAGCGGCAGGTCGAAGTTCTCCTTGAGCGCACGCACGACGTCGAGGTAGGCGAGCGCCGGCTTGACCATGAGCATGTCCGCGCCTTCGGCCACGTCCGTGTCGGCCTCGCGCAGCGCCTCGCGGATGTTCGCCGGGTCCATCTGGTATGCCTTGCGGTCGCCGTATTGGGGAGCCGAGTTCGCGGCCTCGCGGAACGGTCCGTAGTAGGCCGAGGCGTATTTGACCGAGTAGGAAAGGATCGGGATGTCGGCATGGCCAGCTTCGTCGAGACCCGCTCGGATCGCGCCGACGAAGCCGTCCATCATGTTCGACGGGGCGATGACGTCCGCTCCCGCTTCGGCTTGGGATACCGCCGTGCGTACGAGCAGCTCGAGCGACGGATCGTTGTCCACCTCGGCCTCGCCCGTGCGCGGATGCTGATGCACGACGCCGCAGTGGCCGTGATCCGTGAACTGGCAGAGGCAAGTATCGGCCATGACGACCAGCTCCGGCGCCCACCGCTTGATGAGCCGTGTCGCCTGCTGCACGATGCCGTTCGCGTCGTACGCCGACGTGCCGTGCTCGTCCTTGTGGTCGGGGATGCCGAACAGCATGATCGACGGGATGCCGTGCGCTGCGATGTCGCGGATCTCGGCCTCCAGGCGGTCCAGCGTATAGCGGAAGACGCCCGGCATGGAGGAAATCTCCTCTACCTTGTTCTCTCCGTGCACGACGTAGACGGGATAGATGAAGTCGCTCGGCGTCAGCAGCGTCTCTCGGACCATCGAGCGCAGCGCGGACGTGCGGCGCAGGCGGCGATGGCGGACGAGGGGATGGGTCATGGGCATGGTCCTCCTTTGGATAGATGAATCTTCGGTGCTTGAACTCGGGATGTCCCTTGCTGGGATGCAGGCGGAATGGTCTCGAACGAAGGAGAGCGGCGGGGCCGAATGCCGCCGCCGCTTGTCCGCGGAGCTTAGACGGGCGCCTCTCCGGGCGCCGGAGCCAGCCGCTTCGCCGCCATCCGCGCGGCGAGCGCGGCGGCCAGCGACTCGATCGTCGCCTCCTCGGGCTGTACGGTCGGCTCAAGCCCTGCCTCGCGGGCCGAGCGGGCCGTCACCGGCCCGATGCAGGCGATCTCGCATCCGGCGAGCAGCCGCAGCGGATCGTCCTCGCCGGAGCGGCGCAGCATCGTCAGCAGGTTGGCCACGGTCGAGGAGCTCGTGAACGTGACCGCATGCACCCGGCCCTCGCGCAGGCACTCGAGCGCATACTCGTCCTGCTGCTCCGGCAAGCGCGTGTCGTATACGGTGAGCCGATCCGGCTGCAGGCCCCGGCGCTCCAGATCGTGCAGCAGCGTGTCGCGGGCCAGCGTTCCGCGCACGATCAAGGCGCGCTGTCCGGCCTCGATCAGGCCGGACAGATGCTCCAGCATGCCCTCGGCCTGAAATTCCATCGGCAGCGCCTCGGCCTGCAAGCCGCGGGCTTCCAGCGCCGATCGGGTCTTCGGCCCGACGGCGGCGATCCGCGCCCGATGGAACCGGCGGATGTCGCTGCCGGCGCCGCTCAGGCGGCGAAAGAAATGCTCCACGCCGTTGACGCTCGTGAAGAACAGCCAGTCGTACGCAGCGGCGGCTTCCAGCGCGGCCGCGAGCTCGGCGTCCGCCTCGGCCCCCTCGAGCGGAACCGTCTCGATGACGGGATACTCGCACGGCTCGCCGCCCAGCTCCTCGATCAGATCAGAGAGCGTGCTCGACTGGTCGCGCGAGCGGGTGACAAGCACGCGGCAGCCGAACAGCGGCTTGCGCTCGTACCATTGGAGCGTTTCCCGCTGGCGGACGACTTCGCCGACGACGATGACGGCGGGCGGCTTGAAGCCGGCCGCCTCGACCTTGGCCTCGATGTCGCCGAGCGTGCCGGTCAGCGTCCGCTGCTCGGGCCTCGTGCCCCAGCGGACGAGCGCGACCGGCGTCGTGGCAGGACGGCCGTGCCGGATCAGCTGCGCGGCGATGTAGCCGATCTTGGCCACGCCCATCAGGAACAGCAGCGTGCCGGTGGCGTTCGTCACCTTTTCCCAATCGATCGACTGATCCAGCTTGTCAGGACTCTCGTGGCCCGTAATGACCGAGAACGAGGAGGCATGGTCGCGATGCGTCACCGGAATGCCCGCGTAGGCAGGGACGGCGATCGCCGACGTGATGCCCGGCACGATCTCGAACTCGATGCCGTGCTGAGCGAGCAAGCCCGCCTCCTCGCCGACGCGGCCGAAAATCGTCGGATCGCCGCCCTTGAGCCGGGTGACGGTCTTGCCCTGAAGGGCGAGATCGACGAGCAGGCGGTTGATCTCCTCCTGCTTCATCGTGTGGCGGTCCGGCAGCTTGCCGACGTAGATCGTCTCGGCGCCCGGCTTCAGCTTGCGCAGCAGGCGCGGGCTGGCCAGCCGGTCATAAACGACGACGTCGCTGCGCGAGAGCAGCTCCAGTCCGCGCACGGTGATGAGCTTCGGGTCTCCCGGCCCGGCGCCCACCAGATACACGATCCCCTTGTTCATGTCAGCTTCCAAGCTCCGCCAGGATCCGGTCCGCTCCTTGAGCGCGCAGCGCCTGCGCGACCTCGAGGCCGAGCGCCTGCGGATCCGTGCCTGTGCGGATCTCCTTGAGGATCGTCGAGCCGTCGGGAGAGCCGACCATGCCGGTCAGCGTCAGCTCCGATCCGTGCTCCGAGCGGCCCGTGATGACCGCGTGGGCGCCGATCGGAATCTGGCAGCCGCCGTTCAGCGCGCCGAGGAACGTGCGCTCGGCCGCAACGGCCAGCGCCGTATCGGCATCGTCGAGCAGCGCCAGCAGCTCGCGCACGCCGGAGTCGCTCTCGCGGCATTCGATGCCGAGCGCGCCCTGGCCGACGGCCGGCAGGCAGATGTCGGGATCGACGGGAGAGCTGATGCGGTCCTCCCAGCCCATGCGCAGCAGGCCGGCCGTCGCCAGCACGATCGCGTCCAGTCCCTCGGTCTCCAGCTTGCGGATGCGCGAATCGATGTTGCCTCGGATCGAGCGGATGTCAAAGTCTGGCCGGTACGCCTTGAGCTGGCTCGCGCGGCGCAGGCTGCTGGTGCCGATCGCGGCTCCAGTCGGAAGCTCCTCGAGCGGGACGCCGCCCCGGGTAATGACGCAGTCGCGCGGATCGACGCGCTTCGGCACCGCTCCGTTCATCAGTCCTTCCGGCAGCTCGGAGGGCATGTCCTTCATGCTGTGGACGGCCAGGTCGATCTCTCCGTCGAGCAGCGCTTGCTCGATCTCCTTGACGAACAAGCCTTTGCCGCCCACTTTGGACAACGTGACGTCAAGGATGCGGTCTCCTTTGGTGACGATCTTGCGGATTTCGAATTCGTAGCCGAAGCCATGGGCCTCGCTGATTTGCCGGAGCGCCTCGATGACGTGCCCGGTCTGGGTCAGCGCCAGGGCGCTTTGGCGCGTGCCGACGACGATCGTCCGCGCTTCTCTGGATACATGCTGCATGAGAGTCCCTCCTTATGTAGACTGCTGCCGCCTCTTGATTGCCTCCGCTTCAACCGCCGCAGCCTCGTCCTCGCCTGCGAGGGGCCCGTCCGGCGGGCTATCCCCGGCGGCGGCCCAATCGGCAAGCCGGCGAGCCTCGCGGCGCAGCCGCTCCCGGCGAACGGCGGCATCCGGCTCCTGCTCGAGCAGCATGCGCCTCAGCTCGCCCATGCGGCGAGCTGCCTCGGCGTACCGCCCGCCGCCGTACCGCAGCTCCAGCTCGGAGCGCAGCACGGCGGCCAGCGCCGGCGCCTCGCCCCCGGCATGCACCGCAAGCAGCAGCGATCCTTCGCGGACCGCCGCGGCTGTCTCGAAGCTGCTCGGCGCCGATCCGGAAGCATCGTTGAACAGCCGGCCCTGCCGCTCCGCCTCCTGCCCGATCCGCGCGTTGAGCGAGGCATCGTCGGTTGCCGCGACGATGAGGAAGACGCCGTCCAGATCCGAGCCCCGGTACTCGCGCAGCCGGAGCTCGAGCCGGCCCTGCCGGGCCAGCTCCTGCAAGCGGGGCGTGAAGGAGAGGCCGACCAGCTCCAGCCGGTCGGCGCCCCCCGCGAGCAGCCCGTCGGCCTTTCGTTCGGCGACCGTTCCGCCGCCGACAATGAGGCAGCGGCGGCCGGCCAGCCGCAGCATCGCAGGGTATACGGCCATCACGGCGAGCCTCCTCGGGTCCGGCCGGTCCGCCTCAGGACCAGCGGTGGAAATTGGATGCAGGGTTGATGAGCGTGTTCAGCACGAGCATCGCGAAGCAGATCAGGTTCCAGCGCGCGCTCTGCAGCGCCGGCCTGCGCTTGACGGCCCGCTGGAACAAATCATAAGCGTACAGTCCAAGCGCCGCGAACGAGCTCACGACCTTCCAATCGAGCAAGTAGCCGGGCCGCCCTTCGACGACGACCGATACGACGGCGACCGAAAGCGACAGCGCGAGCAGCGGCACGCCGAACAGCACGAGCCGGTACGAGAATCGGTCGAGCTGCTCCAGGCTCGGCAGCCGGGCGACGCCGCGGCTCCAGCGCCGGGACTTGAGCCTCCCGTGCAGGAACAGGTACATGCCGGCGAAAACGGCGGAGATCGCCAGCAGCGAGAACGAGCAGAGCACGAGGCTGATGTGCAGGATGAGCAGCTCTTGCGCCAGCTTCCACGGAGCGAGCGGAATTTCCGCGTTCGGGTCGCTGAACAAATTGAGCGCGAGCACGCTGAAGGCAATCAGATTGACGAGGAATACGATGAATTCGATTCGAAAAAAGCGGCTGATGACGAGCGATGCCGTCAGCAGCAGCCAGGATACGCCAAGCCAATACTCGAATCGGGAAAAAAGCGTCATGTCCAGATGCGCCCAGATCCGATACAGCACGACGCCGGTGATGAGCACCCAGACGAACACAAGCAGCCCTGCGCCCATCCGCTTCGCTCTCCGGTTCGAGTCCACGAAGTCGGAGAAGTAAAACAGAAGGCTCAGGGCGTATATATAAAGCAAGCTATCGTAAAACCAGTACGTACCCATAGGTGGCGCCCTCCTGTCCTATTCAAGCATAGGCGAGGCCGCACGGCGGCTGGAATCGGTCAGGGCGCGACAATGGCAAGCGGAGAAGCGGCTTGGGATCGGGCCGCCATCGGTTTGTCGGCCTGGACGTTCTCCTTGGTTCCGCCTTCCGGCTCCTGATCCTTGAGGTCGAAAAGCTTCGCGAACAGCTCCATCGCGTCGTCCGCCTTCCGCTCTCCCGCAAGCTCCTTGATGCCATGGATCGGATCCTGCATCATCTGGTTCAGCATGCTCTTGGTCAGCTTCTGGATGACCTTGAGCTCGCGCTCGTCCAGATCGGGCAGCTTTTTGGCCAGGCTGTCCATCGTCTGGCGATGGATGTCGTCGGCTTTTTCCTGCAGGGACCGAATCAGCGGCACGACGCCGAGCGTCCGATACCACTGGTGGAACTCGTCCATCGTCGAGGCGATCATCGTCTCGATCTTCTCCGCCTCTTGGCGGCGATGCTCCAGGTTCATCTCCACGATCCCCTCCAGGTCATCGATGTCGTACAGGAAAACGTTGTCGACCGTGGCGATGGCCGGATCCAGATCGCGGGGCACGGCGATGTCGATCATGAACATCGGCTTGGAGCGCCGGCGCTGCATCGCGGCGGCGACGGCTTCCCGGCCCAGCACGTACCCGCTCGAACCGGTCGAGCTGATGACGATGTCGGCTTCATGCAGGCGGCGCACCGCCTCGTCCATCGAGCACGGGATGCCGTTGAACTTGCCGGCCAGCTCGGCCGCGCGCTCGAACGTGCGGTTGACGACGAGCACCCGGTCGGCTCCGTTGGCATACAGATGCTTGGCCGTCAGCTCGCTCATCTTGCCGGCGCCGATAATCATGACCGTCTTGCGGTTGAACTGACCGAAGATGCGCTTGCCGAGCTCGACGGCAGCGTAGCTGACCGATACGGCCGATTCGCCGATCGACGTCTCCGAGTGGGCGGCTTTGGCCATCGTCACCGCTTGCTTGAACAGCATGTTGAAAATCGTGCCCGTCGCCCGCTTCTGCTGGGACAGCAGCCACGCGCTCCGGACCTGGCCGAGAATCTGCGTCTCGCCGATGACCATCGAGTCGAGGCCGCTCGTCACGCGCAGCAGATGTCGGATCGCGCGGTCGTCCTCGTGCATGTAGAGATGGTTCGTGAACGATTCTCTCGACAGGCCGAACCATTGCTCCATGAAAGAGCGGATATGATAGGCGCACAGCTGATGCCGATCGACGACGGCATATAGCTCCGTGCGGTTGCAGGTCGCGACAATGACACATTCAAGGATGCTGGAGGTCGCCTTGAGCGCCTCTACCGCACGAGGAAGGTCGGCGTCCGAGATCGCGAACTTCTCGCGCACTTCGACCGGCGCGGTACGGTAGTTCAGGCCGACCACAACAATATGCATGTGACATCACCGCCTTTCTATGTCTGAGCCTTCGAGATCGTATCCATTGCGTACATTAGAATCATTATAACATAGAGGAATAGGCCCGCTCACGCAAACTTTGACGTTTTGTTGACGTCAGGCCTGTCCATCCTTACCGCATCTAGTGTGGACCTGGCTGAAGATCCGTATTCTCCCTAAAAAAAATAACCATGGAAAGCTCCATGGTTATTTGTACAGAGTTCCGGTCTTTTAAACCAGTTCGGTTGCTTTCATTTCCGGTTCTACGACTTGAAGCTCTCCCATTCCGCGTACGAGCTTCTTGGCATGAGTCGTCTTCGGCTTCAGGACCGCGAGCATGTAGTCGATCGCGAGCTGCGGATCTACCGTCTCGCCGCAAGTGTAGCAGTCCAGCGCGGCGAAGCCTCTTTCTGGATACGTGTGAATCGAGAGATGGCTCTCCGACAAGAGCACCAGTACCGTTGCGCCTTGGGGCTCGAATTGCTTGGCTTGAACCGAGAGCACAGATGCGCCGCATGCCTCCGCCGCTTCTACCATGTGGGCTTGCAGAAACTCGGCATTGTTAATGAGTTCGAAATCTACTCCCCAAGCATCAACCGCAACATGTCTTCCGAAAGTTGAGTATTCCATCTTCCGGCTCCCCCTTCCTAGGAATAAAATGATTAAAAATTTCATCCGCTAGGACCTACGTCATTCACTTCCCGAGGGATAACTCTCTCTCGCAACATATCCATGTCCTGAGTGAATCCTGGTTCCTATATTGGGTTTTTTTCAACGAAATTAAAAATACCATCTATCCCCCCCAAATGCAACCTTTTTTTCTGCAGCAAACCGGGCAGCCGCGGAGCACGAAAAAAAGACCGCCGGACCCGAGGGCCGGACGGTCTGGAACGGAGAGGCCGCATCATGCCGATTCGGAAGGCGATGTTAGGCCTCCAGAACGAACAGCCGATTCGAATGCTCGGCGAGCAGGCGATCGATCTCCCGGCGCTCGGCATCGTCCGCAGCGGCCAGGCGACGATCCAGCAGGCGGTTGACCGAGGCTTTGAGCCCATCGATCTCCTGCTCGGCGGCATTCAGCCGGAACGTGCGCTCAAGCTCGCCCCGCGTGTCCTTGAACTGATAGACGAGCCGCGTGCCCTTGGCGGTCTGCTCGCTGATGCGCTGGACCGCTCCGCTCTGATACTCGTATGTCATCGTATAATGGCTGTAGATCCGGTTGACGACCGCGTCGCCTTTGAAGGTCGAGACGAGCTTGCGCATCACGTTCGTGAGCGCCGGCTGCGTGATCCGGCAAGACCATTCGCACACAAAACGGCCATCTTCTTGCTGAAATACAAAGCGGACTTTTTCCCTCCCTGCGCTGTCTTCGAGAACCGCCTCCTGATTGCCGCCCTCAAGCACCATGACGCTGATGCGCACATGCTGGTCCTTGATGAAGCGGTAAAAACGGGTCATCTCTTCACGGGTCAATTGCAGTTTGGCATGAACGTACTCGGTGGCTATCCGCTGAGCCATAAAAATCTCCTCAATTCTATAGGTTGAAAAAGGGACGCTGGATTTTCGTTGCTTATCTCCATTATACGGGATCAGCCGCGGCGTTTCCTGCCAGCTGCGCTTGATAATCCGCCGTATTTCAGAATTTTAAGCTACCAGCCGCGATTGGGAGAAGGCAAAACCCGATTTCCTTAGGAATTCGCTGTTCCTTGCTGTTCTTCGCTCGCGATTCCGGCCGATTGCGCCAGCACCTCCCAAAGCTCTTCCCTTCCCATACCCGTTTCGGAGGAGAACAAAACGAGCGCATCCTGCGAGGAAGCGCCGAGCGTCGTGCGCACGGCCTTCTTGTGCTTGTCCCACTGGCTCCTCGGAATCTTGTCCGCCTTCGTGCAGACGATGCACATCGGAATGTCGTAATGCTTGAGCCAATTGTACATCAGCACGTCGTCCTTGGACGGGTCGTGGCGGATGTCGATGACGAGCAGCACCAGCTTCAGCTCCTCGCGGTTCTGCAGGTAGCGCTCGATCATCTTGCCCCAGGCCTCTCGCTCGGTCTTGGACACCTTGGCATACCCATATCCCGGAAAATCGACGAAATACAAGGCCTCATTGATGCGGTAGTAGTTGAGCTGCTGCGTCTTGCCGGGCTGAGAGCTCGTCCGGGCGAGATTCTTGCGCAGGATCAGCTTGTTAATCAGCGACGATTTGCCGACATTCGAACGCCCTGCCAGAGCAATCTCCGGCAAGGCGTCGCTTGGATATTGATGCGGCTGGACCGCGCTGATGATAAATTCGGCGTTCGTTATTTTCATAAAATCGGTGTCCCTGCTTTCTCTTCGCTTGCCGCCGCCTCAGTCGCGGAGGGGGGAGCGTCCTCGGGCAGCAGCGCATGCTCGAGCACCTGGTCCATGTGGGCCACGGGCACGAACTCCATGTCGATCCGCACGCTGTCCGGGATATCCCTCAGGTCGCGCTCGTTGTCGGCCGGCAGCAGCACCTTGCGGATGCCGGCTCGATGCGCGGCGAGCGATTTCTCCTTGAGGCCGCCGATCGGCAGGACGCGCCCGCGCAGCGTGATTTCCCCGGTCATCGCCACCGTCTTGCTGACTTTGCGTCCGGTGAGCGCCGAAATGAGCGCGGTCGCCATCGTGATGCCGGCAGACGGGCCGTCTTTTGGAATCGCCCCTTCGGGAATATGGATGTGGATATCGTTCTTCTCGTGGAACTGAGGATCGAGCTTCAGCTCCTCGGCCCGCGATCGCGTGTAGCTGAACGCAGCCTGCGCGGACTCCTTCATGACGTCGCCCAGCTTGCCGGTCAGCGTCAGCTTGCCGGTACCCGGAAGCACCGTCACCTCGATCACGAGCGTATCGCCGCCGACTTCGGTCCAGGCGAGGCCGGTCACGGCTCCGACCTGGTCCTCCGCCTCGGCGAGGCCATAGCGGAACTTGGCCGGTCCGAGCCACTCCTTGAGCAGCGCACGGTCGACGTTGATCGGCGCGCTGTCGGGGGACGACACGAGCTTCTTGGCCGCCTTGCGGCAGATGGAGGCGACCTGCTGCTCCATGTTGCGGACGCCCGACTCGCGCGTGTACTCGCGGATGAGCGCGAGCAGCGCGTCCGGCTCGAGCGTCAGCTGCTCCTCCTCGAGCCCGTGCTCGCGCTTCTGCTTGGGCAGGAGGTAGCGGCGGGCGATCTGCTCCTTCTCGAGCTCCGTGTAGCCCGGAATGTACAGCACCTCCATCCGGTCGAGCAGCGGACGCGGAATGTTGTGCAGCGCGTTGGCCGTCGTGACGAACATGACGGAGCTGAGATCGAACGGGGCTTCGATAAAGTGGTCGCTGAACGTGCCGTTCTGCTCCGGATCGAGCACTTCGAGCAGCGCCGCGGACGGATCGCCGCGGAAGTCCGACGCCATCTTGTCGATCTCGTCGAGCAGGAACACCGGATTCAGCGATCCGGCGGTCTTCATGCCCTGGATGATGCGGCCCGGCATCGCGCCGACATAGGTGCGGCGATGTCCGCGGATCTCGGCCTCGTCGCGCACGCCGCCGAGCGAGATGCGGACGAACTCGCGGCCGAGCGACCGCGCGATCGAGCGCGCGAGCGACGTCTTGCCGACGCCGGGAGGTCCGACGAGGCACAGGATCGGTCCCTTGAGCTTCTGCACCAGCTTCTGCACCGCCAAGTACTCGAGCACGCGCTCCTTGGGCTTGTCGAGGCCGTAGTGATCCTCGTCGAGGACGGCCTCGGCCTTGGCCAGATCGAGATCATCCTCCGTCCGCTTGCTCCATGGAAGCGATAACAGCCAATCGATATAATTGCGGATGACGCCGCCCTCAGCCGAGGACGACGGCATTTTTTCCAGACGGTCGATTTCCTTGACGACCTTTTCCTTGATCTTCTCGGGCAGCTCCGCCGCATCCATCTGGGAGCGCAGCTCCTCGACCTCTCCGGCACGGCCTTCGCGGTCGCCGAGCTCCTTCTGGATCGCCTTCATCTGCTCGCGCAGGTAGTATTCCTTCTGCGTCTTTTCCATCTGCTTCTTGACGCGCTGGCTGATCTTGCGCTCAAGCTCCAGCACCTCGCGCTCGTTGCCGAGCAGGTCGAGCAGCTTCTCCAGCCGCGCCTTCACGTCGACCGTCTCGAGAATGTCCTGTTTGTCCTTGATCTTGAGCGACAGATGGCTGGTGATGACATCGGCGAGCCGGCCCGGCTCGTCGATGTCGGACACGGCGGCATGCGTCTCCGGCGTCACTTTTTTGGACAGGGTGATGTAATGCTCGAACTGGCTCAGCACCGAGCGCATGAGCGCGTCGATCTCCGGATCGGACGATTCCTCCTCCGGCAGCTCCCGAGCCGTCACCTCATAAAACTCCTCCTGAGGCAGGTACTCCTGAATCTCGGCGCGCACGACTCCTTCCACGAGCACCCGAATCGTGCCGTTGGGCAGCTTGAGCATCTGGCGCACCTTGGCGATCGTGCCGATCCGGTAGATATCCTCCTCCGTCGGCTCCTCGATGTTCACTTCAGACTGGGAGCTCAGCAGGATCATATGATCCCCGAGCATCGCCCGGTCCAGCGCCTTGACGGATTTTTCCCTTCCGACGTCGAGATGAAGCACCATGCTGGGATAAACCAGAAGTCCCCGCAGAGGGAGCAGCGGCAGCCTGCGGCCTTTTCCTTTGGCAGGTCCCATGCCAACACCTCCCACCTTAAGATAGTCTTCCTATTGTATCATTCCCGTGAATCCGCCTGCAAATAAGGAACTTGAGGGGTCAGGAACAAATCCGCGATCGGAGAGAGCTCTTCCTGGCTCTCGCGGATGTCGTCCGGGAACAGGTCGCGGAAGACCTCCTCGACCCGGTCGACGGGAATGACCTTGAGGCCGTTAAGATCGGCGAAAATCGCCTGCCAGTTGTCCTTCGGAATATAGACCGTGAGGGCACCGGCTTGGAACGCCGCCTCCACCTTGGCCAGCACGCCTCCGACCGGCTTGACGTTTCCGTGGATGCCGACCTCGCCGGTCATCGCGACCGTATGGTCGACCGGCACGCCGCGGATCGCAGAAGCGATCGCCGTGGCCATCGCCACGCCGGCGGAAGGGCCGTCGATCGGCGTGCCGCCCGGGAAATTGATATGCAGGTCGAAGTCCTGCGGGCGCAGGCCGATTCGGCGCAGCATCGTCAGCACGTTCTCGACCGAGCCTTTGGCCATGCTCTTGCGGCGCAGCGTCCGCTGTCCCCCGCCGAGCTCCTCCTCGTCGACGACGCCGGTGATGGTGAAGCTGCCCTTGCCGGCGGCGGTCGGGATGGCGCTCACCTCGATCTCCAGCAGCGTGCCCATGTTCGGGCCATAGACGGCGAGGCCGTTGACGAAGCCGATCTGCGGAGCGGCCGGCACCTTGCGGTCCGGGCGCGGCGGAATCTGGCTGCTGTTGACGACCCACTCGATGTCGGCCGCCGAGATCGTCTCGCGCTTCTCCGACAGCGCCAGACCCGCTGCCAGTTGGATGATGTTGACCGCCTCGCGGCCATTGGTGGCGTAGCGCTTGACGACGCCTACCGCCTCCGGACAAGGAGCGAAGCCGATCTTTTTGACCGCGTTGTCGGCGATTTCCGAGATCTCGTCCGGCAGCAGCGGCCGGAAGTAGATTTCCATGCAGCGCGAGCGGAGCGCCGGAGGCAGCTCCTGCGGCGAGCGCGTCGTCGCTCCGACGAGACGGAAGTCCGCCGGCAAGCCGTTCTGGAAGATGTCATGGATGTACATCGGGATGTTCGGATCCTCGGAATGATAGTAGGCGCTCTCCAGAAAGACCTTGCGGTCCTCGAGCACTTTTAACAATTTATTCATCTGGATCGGGTGTAATTCCCCGATCTCGTCAATGAACAGCATGCCGCCGTGCGCCTTTGTCACCGCCCCGGGCTTCGGCTGCGGAATGCCCGCCACGCCCATCGCGCCGGCTCCTTGATAGATCGGATCGTGAACGGAGCCGATCAGCGGATCGGCGATGCCGCGTTCGTCGAAGCGGGCCGTCGTCGCGTCGATTTCCGTGAACTTCGCCTCGGCGAGGAACGGCGAAGACGGATTTTTCTTCGCTTCCTCCAGCACGACGCGGGCCGCCGCGGTCTTGCCCACGCCCGGAGGGCCGTAGACGATGACATGCTGCGGATTGGCGCTGCAGAGAGCAGCCTTCATCGCCCGCAGTCCGTCCCGCTGGCCGACGATGTCGTTCATCGTCTGCGGCCTGGTCTTCTCCGCGAGCGGCTTGGTCAGCGAGATGGAGCGAAGCTTGCGCAGCTTATCCATCTCCTTGCGGGATTCCTTGTCGACGGCCGACCTGTTCGTACGCTGGCTGCGCAGCATATTCCAAAAATACACCCCGATCACGACGGCGAAAAACACCTGCACCAGCATCAAAAATAGACTTAACGTCATGCTATCCGCTCCTCTCATGCTTGCCGGAATAAAAGACCCATACCGGATAGTATTGCCTGCCCCGACAGGAGTTAGTCCCCGAAATTGGAGGAGCGTGCAGCACGGCTCGAGACGATCGACAACGGGCCGGCTCAGTCGGTTCGGTAAAGCGCCTTGCCAAGCTCGGCGCCGAGCAGGTCGGCGCTCATCGGCCTGAGCCCGATGAGCGGAGCAAGCTGGCTTGCCGCCGAGGCGCCGCGGTTGGAAAGGACGGCGACGGCTGCCCTATGCTCCGGATTGAACGAGAGGAAGCTGCTGGAGCCGTAGGTGCCGCCGTTGTGCCAGAACGTATGGGTGCCGTCCGGCTCCGGACGTATGACCCATGCGTATCCGATGCCGACGCCGCTGGCCGGGCCCGACAGCCGGGTCTGGGCAAGGCGCATGGCGTCGCGGACCGGATCGCCCTCCCCGCGGCCTGCCGCCGCGTCTAGCTGCGCTTCCGCATAACGCAGCAGATCCGGCGCCGTCGAGCGCACTGCTCCCGCTCCCGCCATCGCGCCCGTGAAGGTCCACGGCTTGGCGGGCGCTCCTGTGCTGCGGTGCACCGGCCGCAGGCCGTCGTCCTTCTCCCCGCCTGGACCGAGCGTCGTGCGCTCCAGGCCGAGCGGATCGAACAGCTGGACGCGAAGGAGCTCGTCAAGCGATCGGCCGGAGCTCCGCGCGAGCAGCCAGCCGAGCAGGCCGAAGCCGTAGTTCGAGTACGAGGAGGGCTTGGAGCCCTCCCGATAAGGCTCCTTCCGCACCGCCTCCACGAGCGCTTCCGTCCCGTAAGCGGCGTACGGATCTTCCTTGTCCCGCACATGCGCGCGCAAATTGGCCGGCAGCCGGGGGAGTCCAGACGTATGGGAGACCAGCTCGCCCAGCGTCGTCTTTGCGGCGAACGGGGATGGCTCCAGCTCCGGCGCCCATGCGGCCGGCGCGTCCTCGCGGCGAAGCCGGCCGGCCGTCTCGGATGCGGCGAGCAGGAAGCCGGTCATCGTCTTCGTAATGGAGCCGATTTCGTATCGGCGTCGCTCCAGCTCCTCCTCGTCCGCGTCATCGGCGCTCCAATAGCCTTTTCGGCCGTCCTTCACCCAAGCGACGACCGGATCATGGCGCGTCCTTTCGAGCCAAGCATTCGTCTTCTTGCGCCGCAGCACTTCCTGAATGGTTTCCATGGCAAGGTCCCTCCGTTCAATGGTTGCCGATGCTATACGTCCGCTCGCGGCGCATCGTTGCGCGAAAAGAAGCGCCGGGCGAAAAAAAGAGCCTTCCCAGTCCAAGGGGACTGGAAAAGCTCTTGGGCTCGCTGCCGCCTGAATCAGGCAGGCAGATGCTCCTTGCGTCCGGGAATCTCGCCCGTCTCCTCGAAGACGCGCACGATCTCGTCGATCTCTTTCTTGAGCTCGGACAGCAGCTCCGCCTCCGGCACCTTGCGGATCATCTCGCCGTAGCGGAATAGCATGCCTTCTCCGCGCGCGCCGGCAATGCCGATGTCCGCCTCGCGGGCTTCGCCGGGACCGTTGACCGCGCATCCGAGCACGGACACCTTGATCGGCACCTTGATCTTGGAGATGTACTCCTCCACCTCGTTGGCGATGGAGAACAGATCGATGTCGAGCCGTCCGCAAGTCGGACAGCTGATGAGCGTGGCCGCGTTCGTAATCAGGCCGAACGTCTTGAGCAGCTCGCGCGCGACCTTGACCTCCTCGACCGGATCGGCGCTGAGGGAGATGCGCACCGTGTTGCCGATGCCCATCGCCAGCAGGGCGCCGATGCCCGCGGAGCTCTTGATCGTGCCGGAGTGCAGCGTGCCGGCCTCGGTGATGCCTAGATGCAGGGGATACTTGATCTTCTCCGCCGCCATGCTGTAGGCCGCGATCGCCATCGGCACGTCGGATGCCTTCAGCGAGACGATGATGTCGTGGAAGTCAAGCTCCTCCAGGATGCCGATATGGAACAGGGCGCTCTCCACCATCGCCTCCGGCGTCGGGTAGCCGTACTTCTCCAGGAGATGGTTCTCCAGCGAGCCGGCGTTCACGCCGATGCGGATCGGGATGCCTTTGGCCTTGCAGGCGGCGACGACCGCCTCCACCTTCTCGCGGCGGCCGATATTGCCCGGATTGATCCGGACCTTGTCCACCCCGTTCTCGATGGCAAGCAGCGCGAGGCGGTAGTCGAAGTGGATATCCGCCACGAGAGGGATATGGATGCGACGCTTGATTTCCTTGATGGCCTCGGCCGCTTCCTTGTTGTTGACCGTGACGCGCACGACTTGGCAGCCCGCTTCCTCAAGCCGAAGAATCTCGGCGACGGTCGCTTCCACATCGGCCGTCTTGGTCGTGCACATGCTCTGGATGATGACCTCATTGCTGCCGCCGATCGTCAAGCCGCCGACGCGGACCGGCACGGTGTCCTTGCGAGAATACATACGTAGCATCTCTCCCTATGAAAGGCCAAAGTCCACCGGACCCCGCAGGATAAGCCGGGATCGGGTGGAACGATGGCGGGTTGAAAACAGCAGCCGCCATCCGCGCGGTCAAGCCGCGTCCAGGTCAGGCGCTTTCTTCTTTTTTCTTGCCCTTCTTGGCCGTCAGCTCCGGAATGACCCGGTCCTGGACGACCTTCTCCGTGATGACGCAGGTGCTGAGCTCCTCGCGGGACGGCGCTTCGTACATGATCTCCAGCATGATGCCTTCGATGATGGCGCGCAGGCCGCGGGCTCCCGTATTGCGCTTGATCGCTTCTTTGGCGATGGCGTCCAGGGCACCGGCTTCAAACTCCAGCTTGACGTTGTCCATCTCCAGCATCTTCTGGTACTGCTTGACGAGAGCGTTTTTCGGCTCCGACAGGATGCGCACCAGCGCCGGCTCATCGAGCGGCTCCAGCGTCGAGATGACCGGCAGGCGGCCGACGAACTCGGGGATCAGGCCGAACTTGAGCAGGTCTTCCGGCAGGACGAGCGACAGGTACTCGCCCGCCTTCATGTCCTTCGTGCCGTCGCCCGTGTTGAAGCCGATGACTTTTTTGCCGATGCGGCGCTTGATGATCTGCTCCAGGCCGTCGAAGGCGCCGCCGCAGATGAACAGGATGTTCGTCGTGTCGATCTGGATGAACTCCTGATGCGGATGCTTGCGGCCACCTTGCGGAGGAACGGAAGCGACCGTGCCCTCGAGAATTTTAAGCAGCGCCTGCTGCACGCCTTCGCCCGAAACGTCGCGGGTGATGGACGGATTCTCGGACTTGCGCGCCACCTTGTCGATCTCGTCGATATAGATGATGCCGCGCTCGGCCTTCTCGACGTCATAGTCGGCAGCCTGGATCAGCTTGAGCAGGATGTTCTCGACGTCCTCGCCGACGTAGCCGGCCTCCGTAAGGGAGGTCGCGTCCGCGATCGCGAACGGAACGTTGAGGATCTTGGCCATCGTCTGCGCGAGCAGCGTCTTGCCGGAGCCCGTCGGGCCGAGCAGCATGATGTTGCTCTTCTGCAGCTCGACATCCTCGATCTTGCTCTGCGAGTTGACGCGCTTATAGTGGTTGTATACGGCCACAGACAGCGACTTCTTGGCGGCTTCCTGGCCGATGACGTACGAGTCGAGAATCGCGCGGATGTCCTTCGGCTTCGGAATGTCCTTCAGATCCAGCTCTTCTTCGTGCCCGAGCTCCTCCTCCACGATTTCCGTGCAGAGCTCGATGCATTCATCGCATATATAGACGCCGGGTCCGGCTACGAGCTTGCGGACCTGGTCCTGGGACTTGCCGCAAAAAGAGCACTTCAGCTGGCCCTTCTCTTCGTTGAATTTAAACACTCGATCACCCCTTCATGGAAGATGTTACAGAATGCCCGCTTCCGGGACGGTAATGACCTTGTCGATGAGCCCATAGGCAAGCGCATCGTCCGCGCTGAGGAAGTTGTCGCGGTCGGTGTCGCGCTCGATCTTCTCGTACGGCTGGCCGGTGCGGTCGACATAGATCTGGTTGAGCTTCTGCTTGGTCTTGATGATCCAGTCCGCATGGATCTTGATGTCGGACGCCTGGCCGCGCACGCCGCCGAGCGGCTGATGGATCATGACCTCGCTGTTCGGGAGCGAGAACCGCTTGCCCTTGGCGCCTGCCGTCAGCAGCAGGGAGCCCATGCTCGCCGCCATGCCCACGCAGATCGTCGACACGTCCGGCTTGATGAATTGCATCGTATCATAAATACCCATGCCCGCGGTCACCGAACCGCCGGGAGAGTTGATATACAGGTGGATATCCTTCTCCGGGTCGTCAGCCGCAAGGAAGAGCAGCTGGGCAATGATGGAATTGGCAACGTCATCGTCGATTGCGCTTCCGAGGAAGATGATGCGATCCTTGAGAAGACGCGAATAAATATCGTAAGAACGCTCTCCGCGATTCGTCTGCTCTACTACAATCGGTACCAAATTCATGCGACCAACCTACTTTCCGCTTTGGAGTTCAGACACACTTTCATTCTAGCATGTTGGAGCGCCCGTGTCATATTTGCCGAACGACGGGTCCAGCCTGCCGTGTTCCATTCTTATGTAGGGGACGGAGTCCCCATTCCTGCGTGCGCAGGAGACGAAGCTTTAGCTTATGTGGGTTCTGCGGGTAAAAAGAAGGCACGTGCGAACGACGTGCCTTGCGGATTGGAGGCAGAAGCCGCCTTAGGCGACTTCGCTCGCGACTTTGCTGTTGTCGAGAAGGAACTTGATCGTCTTGCGGAGCTTCAGATCTTCCTTCATGTTGCCGAGGTTGCCGTTGCGCTCGAAGATGTCGCGCAGCTCGGCAGCAGGGCGGTTGTACGCCTTGGAGAGGTTCTCGAGCTCCTCGTCCACTTCGCCCTCGGAAATCTCGATCGATTCCTGCTTGGCGATGGCATCAAGCACGAGATTGTTCAGCACGCGCTTCTCGGCGTCGGAACGCATTTGTCCGCGCAGAGCGGCTTCGTCCTGGCCGGAGAATTGGTAGTACAGCTCCATGTTCAGGCCTTGCTGCTTGATGCGGTTCTCGAAGTCGCGCAGCAGGTAGTCCACTTCCGTGCTGATCATCGCTTCCGGAATCTCCACTTCGGCCGCTGCCGCGACCTTGTCGACGAGAGCCGTCTCGCGGGCTTGCTCGCTTTCCTTCTCCTTGCGCTCTTGGAGCTTCTTGGAGAGGTCCTGCTTGAACTCGTCCAGCGTATCGAACTCGCTCACGTCCTTGGCGAACTCGTCGTCCAGCGCCGGCAGGTTCTTGCGCTTGATCTCATGCAGCTTCACCTTGAACACGGCAGCCTTGCCGGCCAGGTTCTCGGCGTGGTACTCCTCCGGGAACGTCACTTCCACGTCCTTGAAGTCGCCTGTCGCCAGGCCGACGACTTGCTCCTCGAAGCCCGGGATGAAGGAATTGGAGCCCAGCTCCAGGGAATAGCGCTCGGCTTGGCCGCCCTCGAACGCCTCGCCGTCGACGAAGCCTTCGAAGTCGATGACGACGGTGTCGCCGTTCTCGGCCGAACCCTCGTCCACGACGACCAGCTCCGCATGACGCTGCTGCAGGCGCTCCAGCTCGGCGCTGAGCTCCTCGTCCGTCACATCGCTGCTCGCGGCCGGCACTTCGATGCCTTTGTACTCGCCGAGCTTGACTTCCGGCTTGACGGTGACTTTCGCCTTGAACTTGAACGACTGGCCCTTGCCGAACTGCTCGACGTCGATCTCCGGACGGTCGACCGGCTCGATGCCGGATTCCTTCAGCGCTTCGGAATAAGCGGTCGGCAGCAGGATGTCGATCGCGTCCTGGTAGAGGCTCTCCACGCCGAAGCGGGATTCAAAGATGGAGCGAGGCACTTTGCCTTTGCGGAAGCCCGGTACGTTGACGCGTCCGACGACTTTCTTGAACGCTTGATCCAGCGCTTCCTTCACTTGCTCCGCGCCTACTTCCACGTCGATCGCGACGACGTTCGTTTCTATTTTCTCCCAAGTTGCTGTCATTTATGCTGTCCCCTCCAAAAAATAGGCGCTAGCCCCAATTATCTGCGTTGTAATAAACCATTCCATTATAATCAACTGGCCGTCCGATTACAAGACAAGCTACTCGTCCCCAGAACCTTCCTGAAGGTCGGTGATCTGCCGCATCGAGCGGCAGGCCTGCTCGTAGCGGAATCGAAGCTCGTCGGTGATGCCGTATGTATGGCGGATCTCTTCTTCTTCGGCCGTGCCGTACACGGCCAGGAGCAGCGTCAGATGAAGGGCGGCGGCGTAGCTGTCGACGACCGCTTCCTCCTCGCTCAGCATGCGGGCATAGGCGGAGCTGCCGTATAGGTATTGAAGGCACTCCTTCCACAGCTCGCGGGCGAAATGCGGCAGCGTCGGGTCCATCGTCTCCGTCACGCCCTCGACCCGTTCGAGAATGAGCCTCACCGGCTCGGGATAGTCGTCCAGCTCAAGCGGAGTGCGCTCGATCTCGAGCTCCACCGTCTCGCCGAGCCGCTCCATCCGGACGGCTCCGGAGTCCCCTCTGCGACGAAGGCATTGGAGCGCCTTGAACTGCACCATCGGATGCAGCGGCTCCTGCTCCAGCCACGAGCGGATCGTCTCGTCGACCTCGGGGCTGCGGAGATGCGCCGCCCTCTCCAGCGCGAGCAGCTGCTGGTCGAGCATCGGGTGGTTCTTCATGATATACAGCACCTGCTGCACGTAAGACTCGTCCTGCTCGGCCGGGCTGAGCGCCGTGCGCCGCAGGTCCTCCTCGCTCGGCTCGCCCTCCTGCTCCTCGACTCCGCCCGGGAACGCCATCTCCAGCCAAGCCAGCAGGTTGCCCCATTCCTCGTAATGGCGCGGCTCCTCTCCCCGGCACTGGAGCAGGAACTGCAGCAGCCGCTTCGCCTCCGCATAGTGCTCCGACTCCAGCAGGCGGGTCAGCTGCTCCTGATAGTGGTCGAGCGAGCGGGGGAACAGATAGAGGTTGTCTTTCTCGCCGCGCGTTGAATCGTCTATCGTCGTAATGGGATCACCGCCTCATCTTCTGTGACGACCTTTATTCACCAAAGTTCGGCTACATTATAACATGAGGCGGCAAAGAAGGAAAAATACCGCAATCCTTGCAATATGCATGATCTTCCTGTATGATCAGCAAGTATCGCTTTTTTTGGCCTCTCTTTTTGAGGCGGGAAGCGACCGTCTGTCCCGGTAGCTCAGTCGGATAGAGCATGCGCCTTCTAAGCGCACGGTCGGGGGTTCGAATCCCTTCCGGGACGCCATCATCCCGCATGCACGCCCCTCTTCCGGAGGGGCTTTTTTTGCTGCATCCCGCCGCATGCCTTCCCGGTCCGCGCGGCATTCTATAGCTGGCTGACGCTTGCCGCCGGTCCCGGTTGGAAACGGAGCTGTCCGGGCAAGCCTATCTACGGCCGTCCACGGCCGCCTATCAGGAGGAATCGCCATGCTTTGGCTTCCGTACGCTCTGCTGTCCGCCGTGTTCGCGGCGCTCGTCTCCATTTTCGGCAAGATCGGCCTCAAGGACCTCGACGCCAATTCCGCGACCGCCTTGCGCGCGGTCATCATGGCCTTGTTCCTGCTCGGAGTCGTCGCCGTCCAGGGCAAGTTCGGCCAGGTGGGCGAAATCTTCGCCCAACGCAAGGCGCTCGCGTTCATCGCCATGAGCGGAGCCGCCGGCGCGCTGTCGTGGCTGTTCTACTTTTTGGCGCTCAAGGCCGGCACCGTCTCCCAGGTCGGTCCGGTGGACAAGCTCAGCGTCGTCTTCGCGATCGTGCTCGCGCTGCTGTTCCTCGGAGAGAAGATCACCGTCTGGAACGGCCTCGGCGTCGTGCTGATTACGGCTGGCGTCATCCTGACTTCGCTCAAGTAAAAAAGAACAGCCTCGGCTCCGCTCAACGGCGGCGGGAGAGGCTGTTCTTTTTTTGCGTCTGCTGCCGGCTGGAGGCTCAGGCCGTGACCCGCGCCTGGTCCCGCTCCAGCAGATGGCGGGCGGTGAACGCGTCCGTCACGACCGTAGACGGATACCCGCCCTTGAGGGCGGCATAGACCGCATCGGCCTTGGCGATGCCGCCGGCGACGAGCACGGCATGCTGCTTGCTCCGAAGCTCCTCGAGCCGGATGCCGATCGTCCGGTCGTCCAGCTCGGCCAGGCAGATGTTGCCGTCGATGTCGATGAAGCGCGAGCAGATGTCGCCCTTGCCCGCCTGATGCACGATGTCCAGCTCCGCGGCGCTGAGATAGTTCGCCCGGACGAGCAGGGAGTCGGCCGTCGGCACGCCGACGGTGAAGACGGCGATGTTCGCCTGGCGTCCCATCTCGAGAATCTTGGCGATGTGCCGGTCCGCCTCGATCGCCCGCTTGACGAGCGGCTGGTCGACGATCGCCGGCAGCGGCAGCAGATGCGGAGACGTATTGAACGCTCCCGCGAACAGATGCACGATCTCCGAGGCGAACGTGTTCGTCTCGGAGTAGCTGAGGCCGCCGTTCAGCTGCACGACCTTGACGTCGCGCACGCTTTTGAGCGGCAGCCGCTGGGCCACCTCGAACAGCGTCGAGCCCCAGGTCACCGCGATCGTATCGCCCTCGGCGACCGTCTCGTACAGATGCGAGGCGGCCGCCTCGGCAATGTACTTCTTGACGACGGCATCCTCGTGGGAGGGCGTGCTTACGACGATCGCCCGGTCCAGCCCGAAGCGCTTCTCCAGCTGTCGGCAGACGAGGTCGTTGTTCTCCTGCGGATCGTGGATCGTAATCTGCACGATCCCTTCCGCCTTGGCCTGCTGCAGGAAGCGGGACACCGTCGGCCTCGACACGCCGAGCTTTTTGGCGATGTCCTGCTGGCTGAAGTCCATTTGATAGTAGAGCCTGGCCGCCTCTACGATTTTTTCCAGCTTGTCTGACATGTCTTCCCACCCCGAATCCTTCGCCGACCCATAATTTATCTCTCGATTATAGAATCCTTTAGCGGATAAAAGCAATAGAATAAACCAAGCCCTCTTCCCCGCCTCGTTTTCGGGCCCGCGAGCAGGGGTAATGGAGGAACAAAGATAGCGAATGGAAACGGAGGAAACGCCATGGCTTCCAAAGCCCCTTTCACGACCCGAGCCGTCGAGCTCGGCAAAAACCTGTACGCCCGCTTCCAGGACGACGAGGTGCCGGCGCTGGGCGCCCAGCTGACCTATTACTTGCTGCTCTCCTTCTTTCCTTTCCTGATCTTCCTCGTCAGCCTGCTCGGGTTCCTCAATCTGAACGGCGACGAGCTGATCGCCGACATGATCGCCATCATGCCCGCCGAAGGCGGCGACACGGTGCGCACGATTCTCGGAGAGGTGTCCACCGGCGGCAGCGGCGCGCTCCTGTCGGTCGGTATGATCGGTACGATCTGGGCCGCCTCGAACGGGGTCAACGCCATCATCAAAGGGCTCAACAAGGCATACGACGAAGAGGAGGACCGCCCGTTCTGGAAAGTGCGCGGCCTCTCGCTGCTGGCCACGGTCGTGCTCGCCGTCGTCGTCATCCTGGTCGTCGTCCTGCTCGTCTTCGGGCGCGGGATCGGCGAGTTCCTGTTCGAGTGGCTGAGCTATCCGGCCGGCTTCGAGGCCACATGGGCCATCATCCGCTACGTGCTGCCGCTGGCGGCGATGGTGCTCGTGTTCACGCTGCTGTACTGGATCACGCCGAACCGACGGCTGACGTTCCGGCAGGCGCTTCCGGGAGCCTGCTTCGCCTCGCTCGGCTGGGTCGTCACCTCGGTCGCCTTTTCCTTTTATGTCAGCCAGTTCGGCAACTACACCAAGACGTACGGCAGCCTCGGCGGCGTCATCGTCCTGCTCGTGTGGCTGTACTTGAGCTCGATCATCATCGTGCTCGGCGGAGAGATCAACGCGGCGCTGCACTTCGGCAGCGAGGGCGTCGAAAAGAAGCGGCCCGCCAAATCGTTCGGCCTGCGGCTGTTCCGCAAGAAGGGAAGCTATTCCGGAAGAGCCCCGGGTCCGGACAAGCGGATTCCGTTGTAGACGCATGCTCCTCAGCATAAAAAGCCCGCCGTCATGATGGCATGACCGGCGGGCTTTTTTTCGCGCATATCCAGGCCGGGAGACTCAGCCGATCAGCCGCTTCAAGTCCTCCCGCACTTGCCCGCTCGACAGCACCTGCTGCTTGAACGTCTCGCGCCGTCCCCAATCCGTCTTGAGCGACTCGTTCTCGAACCACTGCATCGTGATGTCCTCGTAGGCCGTGTGCATGCTGTTGTCGAACCAGTCGGTCAGCAGGTCCGCGTCGTCGCGGACGATCGAGACGAGATCGTAGTCCTGGTCCGCCGACAGGCTGAAATAGGCGAGCACCTGCTCGCACTGTGGATCGTCGGTGCGCACCTGCACCTCCGCGCAAGGCGCCCCGTCCTTCTCGAGCGATCGCGCGACATGCGCCTCCAGCACGTTCATCGCTCCAGCCCTCCGATGTCCAGATTCAGCGAGGCGACATGCTGGCGCGTCTCCTCCGTGCCGAGTCGGTAGACGAGCGTGTAGATCTGCTTGAGGATGCCTTCATAGCCCTGGTTCATCTCTTCGAGGCTCGCCGAGCCGAACGGGCTGCTGTGGAAATGCGCCATCGTCGCCTCGTCCATGCTGGACAGCTCGGCGAACAGCGCCTTCAGGCCGTCCTTCTCCTCCTCGGTCGCGACGATCTCCAGCTCGTAGGCCGCCGCCTCCTTGTCCTCCAGCACCTGGCCCGCTCCGACCGCCACGTAGTAGTGCTTGCGCTGCCCTTCCATGCCGTTGTCCGCCATGTCGTCCGACCTCTCCTTTCGGGTTCGAGGATCCGCCCGGATCCGTCATTTCCCCCGTAGTTTCTCCCGGCGGACAGACATGTTATGCCCCGATTCCGCATATTCATGGTCGTATGTCGCTTTGCGCCGCAAGCTTACGAACAAGAGAGGAATGAACCCCATGTGCGGATTCACCGGATGGATCGATTGGACACGCGACCTGACCTTGCATAGCGAGGATTTGGAACGGATGACCGCTACCCTTGCGCTGCGGGGACCCGACGCTTCCGGCACCTGGATCTCGGGCTCCTGCGCCCTCGGACACCGCAGGCTGTCGGTCATGGACCCGGAAAACGGCGCCCAGCCGATGATCCGCAGCCAGGACGGCCAGAAATTCGTCATCGTCTACAACGGCGAGCTGTACAACGCGCCGGAGCTGAAGCGCGAGCTGGAAAGCCGCGGCCGCAGCTTCACGACGACCTGCGATACGGAAGTGCTGCTGACCTCCTATATGGAGTGGGGCCCGGCTGCCGTCGAGAAATTCAACGGCATCTTTGCCTTCGCCATCTGGGACGATCAGGAGCAGAAGCTGTTCCTCGCGCGCGACCGCGTCGGCGTCAAGCCGCTGTTCGTCAGCCATGCGGGCGGACAGTTCGTCTTCGGCTCGGAGCCGAAGGCGCTGCTCGCCCATCCCGCCGTCTCGTCCGACGTGGGCGCCCAAGGCATCGCCGAGCTGTTCATCGTCGGCCCCGCGCGCACGCCGGGCGTCGGCGTGTACAAGGACTTGACCGAGCTGCTGCCCGGCAAGTGCATGACCGTCGATCGCGGCGGCGCGCGCGTGCACACGTACTGGGAGCTGCAAAGCCGGGAGCATGAGCATGGCGTCGAGGAGACAGCCGCCCATGTCCGCGAGCTGCTGCGCGACACCGTCGAGCGCCAGCTCGCCTCCGACGTGCCGATCGGCACGCTGCTCTCGGGCGGCCTCGACTCCAGCGCGCTGACGGCGCTGGCCGTCGACTTCTACCGTCGCGGCGGCGCCGGGGCGTTCGATACGTTCTCCGTCGATTACGTCGACAACGACAAGCACTTCAAGTCGCATGCGTTCCAGCCGAACGCGGACGCGCCGTGGATCGAGAAGATGGTGAGCCATCTGGGCACGACGCACCACGACATCAAATTCGATACGCCCGAGCTTGTCGACGCGCTCGACGACGCGCTGACGGCGCGCGACCTGCCCGGCATGGCCGATGTCGACGCTTCGCTGCTGCTGTTCTGCCGGGAGATCAAGAAAGGCGTCACCGTCGCGATCTCGGGCGAGGCGGCCGACGAGGTGTTCGGCGGCTATCCGTGGTTCCACCGCGAGGAGTCGCTGAACGCGGGCACGTTCCCGTGGGCGCTCGCCTCCCCTATGCGGGCGGAGCTGCTGTCGCCGGAGATGCAGGAGTGGACGCGGCCGCTCGAGTACATCGGCGACCGCTACAGCGAGGCCGTCGCCGCCGTGCCTCATCTGAGCGGGGAGAACGAGCTGCAGCGCAAGATGCGGACGATGAGCTACCTCAACATCACCCGCTTCATGCCGACGCTGCTCGACCGCAAGGACCGGATGAGCATGGCGGCCGGGCTCGAGGTGCGCGTGCCTTTTTGCGACCATCGGCTGATCGAGTACGTGTTCAACATCCCGTGGGCGGTCAAGACCGCGGGCGACCGCGAGAAGGGCATCCTGCGCCAGTCGCTGCGCGGCGCGCTGCCGGACGACGTGCTGTTCCGCAAGAAGAGCCCGTACCCGAAGACGCATAATCCGAACTACCTGAACGCCGTCCGCTCCAAGCTGCTGGAGGTGCTGGACGATCCGTCCTCGCCGATCCTGCCGCTCATCAACGCCGCCAAGGTGCGGGAGATCGCCGAGTCCGACGCCGCCAGCTCCAACATCCCGTGGTTCGGCCAGCTGATGAGCGGCCCGCAGCTGTTCGCCTATCTGTACCAGGTCAACCGCTGGCTGAAGCAATACGGCGTGCGCGTCAACTGACGCCCGTCCGCCCTCATCCCTCCGGGAAGGCGAACGAAGAAGGGGGCTTCGCCCAAGGCCGTCTCGACCTTGGGCGAAGCCCCCTGTGCCTGTTCCGCCAGCGGACGGGCCGGCTGACGCTAGAAGCGCTGGCCGGAGCTTGCCAGCTCGGCAAGCAGGCGCCGCAGCGCCTCTCCGCGATGGCTGACGCGCTGCTTCTCCTCGATGCTCAGCTCGGCGGCGGAGCGGCCAAGCTCCGGCAGCCAGAGCAGCGGATCGTAGCCGAAGCCGCCGCTGCCGCGCGGACCGTCCAGCACGAAGCCCTCCATCGTCCCTTCGCTCTCGATGAAGCTGTCCTGCTCGGGCACGTAGAGCGCCAGCGCGCAGACGAAGCGGCCCGCGCTGAGCAGCCGGCCGCCGTCCGGCGGCGCGGCGGCCCGGCCGGAAGCGTCCGCCCCGGCCGCATCCAGCTCGCGCAGCAGCTTGGCGTTGTTGAGCGCGTCCGTCGCCCCCGGCCCGGAATAGCGGGCGGAATAGACGCCCGGAGCGCCGCCGAGCGCGTCGACGCATAGGCCGGAATCGTCGGCAAGCACCGGAGCGCCGAGCAGGCGGCCGATCGTGCCGGCCTTGATGCGGGCGTTGGCGGCGAACGTGTCGCCGTCCTCGACCGGCTCGGGCAGCTCCGGGTAATCCTTCAGGCTGCGCACCTCGAGGCCGAGCCCGGCGAAGGCATGCGCGAATTCCTTGACCTTGCCGGCGTTGCCCGTCGCGACGACGATATAGCCCCCGCTCATGCCCGCGCCGTCCCGATGCGCGCGCCTGCGGCTCCGAGCGCCATCTGCTGGATGTCGATCAGCTCCAGGATTCCCTGCTCGCCGAGCGACAGCAGGCGGTTCAGCTCCTCGCGCGAGAACGGCTCCTCCTCGCCCGTGCCTTGCAGCTCGACGAACGCGCCGCCCCCCGTCATGACGAGGTTCATGTCCACCTTGGCACGGGAATCCTCTTCATAGTGCAGGTCGAGGCGAGGCTCGCCGTCGATGATGCCGACGCTCGTCGAGGCGAGGAAGTCCGTGATGGGGTACACGGCGAAAGGCGACCGGGCATCGATCTTGGCGACGGCCAGCGCCAGCGCCACGAAGCTGCCGGTAATCGACGTCGTGCGCGTCCCCCCGTCCGCCTGCAGCACGTCGCAGTCGAGCGTAATCGTGCGCTCGCCCAGCGCCTGCAGGTTGACGACCGAGCGCAGCGCGCGCCCGATCAGCCGCTGGATCTCCATCGTGCGGCCGTTCACCTTGCCCCGCTGCGATTCGCGCTGGCTGCGCGTATGGGTCGCGCGCGGCAGCATCGAATATTCCGCCGTCACCCAGCCTTTGCCCTGTCCTTTCATGAAAGGCGGAACCCGCTCCTCCACCGAGGCGGTGCACAGCACCTTCGTGTCTCCGGCCTCGATCAGCACCGAGCCCTCCGCATATTTGTTCACGCCGACCGCTATCGCTACCGGCCGCAGCCGGCCCGGCTCCCGTCCATCCGATCTCATCCTGACTGAACTCCTCCTTCGTTTCCATCCGTGCAATAGCCCCCATTGTAGCAGACGTGCAAGCGAAAATCATCCTGCCCGTCCGCCGCGTCCGCCGCGCCTCGGCTCGAGCCGGACGCGAAAAAGCCCGTTCCGCGCCGGCCTGAGCCGGACGGGAACGAGCTCTGGAAAACCTAGGACTTGAAGGCGTTCAGCTGCTCCGGCCGGCTGACCGGCTCCGTGTACGACGTGTTGAGCTCATCCTTGAAGTCGGAGGCGCCGTTCAGCTTGATCTGGACCTGGTCGATGCCGGCGTTGTCGGTCAGCGACAGCACGACCGCGCGCATCATCTCGGCCGGGGCGACGTCGCCTTTCTTGTACGCCTCGTCCTTCAGGTCGAGCGTGATCGTCTCCTTGTTCTGCGTGATCTTGTCGACGCTCACGTCCTGCAGCCACACCGGCAGCAGTCCGCTCTCCTCCAGCGGGCCTTCGGCGAGCTGATCGAGCGCTGCCGTCAGCTTGTCGGCCGTGCGCGGAACGAGGCGCGTGACCGGCACGAAGTAGGGATCGCCGAGCTCGGTCTTGCTGGAGAAATAAAGCGTCACCGGCGTGGACAAGCTGTAGTCGACGCTGCTGTCGGCCTCCAGGTTGATGCCGATGGCGCGGGTGAGCGCCCGGTCGAGCGGATACTGGCCGATCGGCATTTCCTGCAGGCGCTCGCCCTCTTCCCACAGCTCCACGCCCTGAATGCCGTCCAGCCCCGTCAGCGTATAGGTAATCGCCTCGAGCATCCGGCGCTCGTCCTGCTCGTTGTAGTCGCTGAACTGCTTGGAGAACTCCACCGAGGCAAGCTTCGTCTTCTCGTTGACCTGAACGTTCAGCACTTGGGTCCCTTGAGGGAGCACGCCGCTGAAGCCTTGCGGCAGCAGCTTCGCGTATGCGCCTCCGTCCACGAGCAGCTCGAGCGCCTGCGCCTCGGCCGTCAGCTTGCTGTCGAGCTTGGCCTGGATCGTGACCGGGGCGAGGTAGCCCTCCTCGTCCTTGAGATAGACCGTCAGGCCGGAGGCCTCGCCCTGCGCCGACACCTCGGCCGAACCCGTCGCCGCCGCGGACGTCTGGCCGTCCGCTCCGGTGATGGCCGAGCCGGTCTCGCCTTGCGGCGGATCGACCGCCTTGCTTTCCGACGGCGTGAACCAGCCGCAGCCGGCCGCCATGACCGGCAGCGTCAGGACTCCCGCCAACGCCGCCTTGCGAATCCATCTGTAGCGCTGCTGTTCCATGTTCCTGTATCCTCCCTTGGTTACCGGCCGCGTTTGCGCCGCCTGGTGGTACTAGCCCGTTTGTAGTACTATTTGTATGGGTTGTACCATCTTTTTAGACCAAGCTTGTTCCCAAAACCGTCCAAGGGGGATTCCATCATGTCCAATCCCGGCACTTATGCCCTCAACAGCAAGGCGGTCGCCGAGGCCACCGCCGACTGGCTCGCCAAGCGAGGCGTGACGAAAGCCGAAATCGCCGAGCTGACCTTCTTCCTGCAGAAGGATTATTATCCGGACCTGTCTCTGGCGGAATGCGAGGAGAATATCGAGGCGGTCCTCTCCAAAAGGGAAGTCCAGAACGCGATCCTGACCGGCATCCAGCTCGACCTGCTCGCCGAGGAGGGACGGCTGCTGCCGCCGCTTCAGGACATGATCCGCAACGACGAGGGGCTCTACGGCTGCGACGAAATTCTGGCGCTGTCCATCGTGAACGTGTACGGCAGCATCGGACTGACGAACTTCGGCTATATCGACAAGCTCAAGCCGGGCATCCTCGTCCGCCTCAACGATAAGCACGACGGGCAGATCCACACATTCCTCGACGACATCGTCGGCGCGATCGCCGCCGCCGCCGCAAGCCGCATCGCCCACCGCAAGCAAGCCGAGCGCGAGGAAGCGCGCGGCGAGCGCCAGGAGGACGTGCCGCTGCCTTAGCGCAGGGACGCAGCCTCTGCGGCAAGCCTTTCGACGCGAAAAACAAAACGGGACGAATCGGAGCCGGCCTCCGTTTCGTCCCGTTCGCTTCTTCCGCCAAATCCGCTTCTGATGCCTCTTTAGGCTATCCTTTAGAAAGAGGCGAGCTCCTCCATCTCCACGACAAGCTGCTCGCCCTCGGCGACGATGACGGTCATGCCCGTCCGAGTGCCGGACTCATGCGCCTCGCCGGCCTCCCAATAGGCGGCCTGGCCGGCTTTGACCGCGATGCGCTGCCCGTCCCCGCCGCTTACCCAGCCTTCCCCGTCGATCAATAGGAACAGCTGGCTCGTCCGAGCCTCATGGCGGCCGACGGTGCCGCCCGCCTCGATCCGCATGCTGCTGAGCTGAATCCGGCCCTCATGGCGGGTGATGCCGGAAAACATGACGCCTTCGCTTGAGAACGCGTCGATAGGAACCTCTCGTCCCGGCAGCTGGTATATTTTCATCCGCTCGCCACCTCCCCTTTCCGCCCTATGCCCTGCCTGGAATGAACCTTCGATCGCCGCTTCAATGTCCGCCGCCCGCCCCGATGCTGCCGCGATAGCGGATGGATCCGTCCGCTCCGCAGCGCGCCACGGCGCGGCCATCCCGCTCCAGATAGGCCAGATGAGCCAGCGTCTCGCTGAGCGCGAAGCGCATGTTGTGGATGTTGCGGCGCAAGTGGGCGCCGAACTCCAGCTCGCACAGCTCGAAGGCGCTCGCTTCTCCGAGGCTCTCCAGCAGCCCGAGCAGATGCCCGAGCCGGCGCGCATGATGGTCCGCGATCTCGCGCGCCCTCGCTCCGGCATCCGCGAAAATCTCGCGATGGCCCGGGTATACCCGCTCGGTCGGAAGCTTCTCCAGCTCGGCGAGGCTCCGCAAGTAGGAGCGCAGCGGATCGGCATCGACGCCGTCGCCCGGCAGCAGGCTGATGTTGGGCGTGATGCGCGGCAGCACCTGATCGCCCGCGATCAGCTCGCGCCGGGCGGGCTCGTACAGGCAGACCGCGCCGGGTGCGTGGCCGGGCGCGTCGATCAGCGTCCAGCTGCGTCCCCCGAGCCGGATGCTCTCGCCCGTCCGCAGGTAAGACGGCTCCGGCTGCGGCTCGACCCGGTCCCGGAACGAATCCAGATGCGGACCGATGAGCGCGAGCAGCTCCTCCGGCATGCCGTGGCTGCGGAACCAAGCCTCCAGCTCGCGCGGGAAGACGCTGTCCCGCCCCCACATGCGGACCGCATACCGATGCGCCTCCTCGGTCATCCAGACAGGACAGCCCTGCTCCCGCTGCATCCATCCCGACAGCCCGTAGTGGTCCGGATGCTGATGGGTAAGCAGCACGCGCCGCACGTCGCCCCGTCCGATTCCTTGCTCCTCCAGCAGATCCAGCCATAGGTCCCGCGCTTCCTCCGTGTTGAGGCCGGGGTCGATGACCGTCCAGCCGCCGTCCGGCTCCGGAATCAGGTAGCTGTTGACGAAGCGCAGCGAGTAGGGCAGCGGCACGGGCACCCGCAGCCAGCCGCCTGCGAGGGACTCCGCCTGCAGCGGATTGCGCCCGTCCATCAAGGCCTCCGGCCGAACAGGACGAGGCGCCTGGACCGCTCCGGCTCGTACGGCTCGCCTTCGTAGCCCCCGTTGACCGTCTCCAGCGCGAGGCCCGCTTCCGCCAGCGCCGAACGGAACCACGGCTCGCCGAGCAGGCGCACGCTTTCCGTATAGCGGCGCGCCTCTCCGCCGTCGGCATCCGTCAGCTCGATCTTTTTGACGACGCGCCCGTGCTCGATGAACCGGTTCTCGACGATGACGGTCCCGGTCTCCTCGTCCACCCGGCTCGACTCCGGCAAGAGCGAGCGCCGCACCTGCTCCGCATTGAGGAAGTCGATCACGAAGCGGCCGCCGGGCTTGAGAATCCGCCGAAGCTCCCGCAGCACCTGCAGATGCTCGCGATCCTCCTCGAAATAGCCGAACGAGGTGAACAGATTGACCGCCGCGTCGAACGCCGCGTCCGCGAACGGCATGCGGCGCATGTCCCCCTCGTACCAGCGCACGGCCTCGCTGCCGGGCTGCGAACGGGCTTCCTGCAGCAGCGCCGACGACAGGTCAAGGCCGCTCACCTCGTAGCCGAGCCGGCTGAGCGCCAGCGAATGGCGGCCCATGCCGCAGCCGATGTCGGCGATCCGCGCTCCCGCCGCCAGCCCCAGCCGCGCCGCCAGCCGTCCGACCTCATGCTCCGCCTGCTCCCAGTCGCGATGCCGGTAGACGATCTTGTAATCCTCGCCAAAACTGCGAACGAACCATTCGGACAAGCCAGTCCACTCCTTCTCCAAGGGCTTGCTTTCCGCCCCTTCTCTCTCATCCTGTTATTGTACTCCAACGACGGCCGTCCCGGCAAAGCAGGCATAGACTTCCCCTTCGAGCGGCATACTACGCCTGATCTGGAAAGGAGAGGAAAGAGATGCTGCAGGCGATTCGCGAGCGGTTCGCGAGCGCGACGGACATCAAGACCCATCGGGTTACGAACAGCCGCTTCATCGTCGAGGTCGCCTATATCGCCACGCTCGTCGATGAAAGCAAGGTAAGCGAGATGGTTCTCGTGCCTTTCGCCAAGGAAGAGGTTCCCTTCGACGATCTGCTGCGCCGCAATCCCAATTTCCAGCTGCTCGACGATCCGGCCCGCTGGACCGATTCGCTGCTGCGCGGCTTCGTGCTCGTCAAGCTGAACTCCGTCATCTATAAAATGGACGCGGCACGCATCATCCGCAACTCCACCCCGGAGACGACGGTCGAGAGCACGATCGAAGGGCCGCAGATCGCGCTCAGCGAGGACCTGATGGATTCGATCAACATGATCCGCGGCCGCTATGCCAGTCCCGACCTGCTGGAGGAAGAGTTCACGGTCGGCGCGCTGTCCAAGACGCGAGTCGTCATGATCTACGACCAGATCCGCGTCGATCCCGCCGTGCTGGAGATCGCGCGGCTGAAGCTGCGCAGCATCCAGACCGACGTGCTCAGCGCGTCCGGCCAGTTGGCCAAGTTCATGAACGACAACCGGAAGCGGCTGTTCCCGGTCGAGATGATTACCGAGCGCATCGACCGGCTGTCCGTCGGGCTCAGCAAGGGCAAGATCGTCGTCCTGATGCAGGGAAGCATGTTCGCCCTGCTGCTGCCGATCGTCTTTACCGACCTGATGAGCGCCACCGAGGATCACTACGAATCGTTCTGGACGTCCCTCCTGCTGCTGTCGCTGCGCTTCATCGCGCTGCTCATGACAACGACGCTTCCGGCTCTCTACATCGCGGTCATCTCCTACAATCCGGAGCTGTTCCGGGTGCAGCTGGCCTTCTCGATCGCCGGCAGCCGCGCTTCCGTGCCTTATCCGTCCTTCATCGAGGTGTTCATCATGCTGTTCATGATCGAGATGCTCGTCGAAGCGAGCGTGCGGCTGCCCAAGTACATCGGCTCCACGGCGACGACCGTCGGCGGCCTCATCCTCGGCCAAGCCGCCCAGCAAGCCGGGCTGGTCAGCAGCATCATGATTATCGTCACCTCCGTGATGGCGATCTCGAACTTCGTCATACCGATCTATTCGCTGTCGCTGTCGGTGCGCTTCATCAAGTACCCGCTCATCGCCCTCGCCATCTTCTTCGGCCTTCCGGGCGTGGCGGGCGGCGTCTTTGCCGGACTGATCTACCTGTGCAGCCAGCGCAGCTTCGGCAAGCCCTATTTCCGTCTGCGGCTTCCGGTCGACTGGAGGCATGCGGACATCGGAGAGGTGAAAGCGAAGTGAACCGCTATTTCTACTACAGCTTCATCATGGTGGCGATGCTCAATTTGATGCTGTTCGTCCCGTCGGTGCTGCTTCAAGAGCGCATGACGGGAGCCGTATCCTCGCTGCTCGTCGCGATCCTCCTCGGCACGCTGACCGCCTATGCGGCCACGAGCGCGCTCGCCCGCTTTCCCGGACTCGGCGTGCCGGAGATCCTGCGCCTCTACCTGCCGGAGTGGATCGTGAAGCCGCTGCTCGCGCTGTTCGCCTGCGGCTTCTTCTTCGCGTCCAGCCTCGCTCTCGTCGGCTATACGCTGCTGCTGAACCGCGTGCTGACGCCTGATCTGCCCGCCTGGAACCTGCTGCTCGTGCTCGGCGTCATCTGCATCTACGGCTCGACCCGCTCCTCCATGACGCTGCTGTTCCTGATGGAGATGACGATGGTGCTGGCGCTCCCGGTCATCCTGTTCATCCTGTTCAAAGGCATCCGCAGCCCCGACGTCGCCTGGAACGCCATCTACACGGTCGCGCAGTACGTCACGGTCCGTCCGACGCTGACGAGCGTCGCCGCAGGCACGTTCATCTTCACCGGCTACATCAACCTGGCGATCTTCAACCGCCTCCATCCGCCGAACTTCCGGCTGAAGGGACGCTGGCTCATTCCGATTCTCGGCAGCGGCATCCTGCTGACGACGTTTTTCCTTCCGATCGGCTACCACGGCACGATGGCCGTCGACCGCTACATGTACGTCTGGACGCAGACCGCCGATTCGATGACGATGAGCTTCGGCTTTATCGAGCGCGTGCTGTTCCTGTTCCTGCTCGTCTATCTGGCGCTGACGCTGCTCTATACGAGCATCGGCTGGCATCAGTCGATCGAGCTTCTGAGGAGCATGCGCAAAGACATCAAGATTGAGGTCGACCACACGAAGACGCCGAAGTCATCGTGGTGGATCAGCATCGCTTTTTTCGGCCTCAGCGTCGTCAGCATGTTCTATACGGACGAAAAGCTGACGATCGAAGTGGCCGAACTATGGCTCACGATACGCATGTTCGTCGAGCAGGGGACTGCGCTGCTGCTGCTCGCGCTGAGCTTCAAGCGGCCGCGCGACGCCGTCCGGGAGGCCGCCCATGAATCGGCCTGACGCCAGGCGCCGTGCGCCGCTCGCCGCCTGGCGCCGGCTGGCCGCGCTGCTGCTCGCCTCCGCCCTGCTGCTGCAGGCGGGCGGCTGCGGCTTCATCGACATCGACAAGCGATTCTTCGTCGTCGCGCTCGCCGTCGACAAGTCCGGCAACGACAAAAAGCCGTACCGCATCACGATCCGGCTGTCGATCCCGAACTCCAAGACCGAGCCCGGCATGGAAAAGTCCCAGATCGAGACGATCGACGCCAAGGAAATATCCGAAGGGCTGCGCATCCTCAAATCCCGCGTCGACAAGGAGATCGACCTCGGACACTGCAAAGTGCTGCTCCTCGGCAAGTCGGTGGCGCGAGAGGACATCACCGACGCGGTCGAATGGATGATGCGGCGGCGCGACATCCAGTCCTCGGCGTTCGTCGCCGTCGGCCAGCCGGACGGCCGCAGCATCCTGGAGAAGATGCCGCTTTCCGAGCGTTATTCCGGCAATACGCTGTTCCTCACGTTCGGAGGGGACGCGACCAAGTCCTCGTTCATCCGGCCGATCAAGCTGTTCGATCTGTTCCGCCGCATCAACGAGCGTGGCATGGACCCGTACCTGCCGGTCGTCCAGCTGACCGAAAACGGCTACGAGGTCGACCGGCTCGCCCTGCTGGACAAGTCCCGCATCCGGACCGTGCTCAATTCCGAAGAGACGCAGCTGTTCAACCAGCTCGACCAGCAGTTCATCAATTCCACGATCGAGACGACCTACGAAGGACGCACCGTCATGCTGGCCGTCATGGATCTGACCGTGCGCGAGAAGATCGTGCGGACCGGAGCCGGCCAAGGCCGGCTCGATATGAGCATCCATGCCGGCGGAACGCTCGAGGAAGGGCCGAACGACATCCTGCATCGCCATTCCGCCGTCGTGGAAACGGGCTTCGAGCGGGACCTGGCGAAAAGGACGGAAGCCCTGCTCCGAAAAATCCAGCGCAGCGGCGTCGATCCGCTGCAGTTCGGCCTTCGCTTCCGGGCGACCCACATGAGCAAGAAGGCGTTCGAGGAATGGCAGGAGATGTACCCGACGCTGAGCTTCCGCATCCGGACGGACGTGAACATCCAGGGAGCCGGACGGATTAAATAATACAAGCCTGTCCGCCTACAGGCGGACAGGCTTCAGCTTGTCTCCGTGCGCCAGCTCGCGCAGCGTGCCCGAGCCGGAGGCGAACATCGCCGTCCGCAGCTCGAACTCGACCCGCTCCATGCGGGCGGCGATATTCCGCGCGGCATCGCTCCCGGACGCCGCGTCCGGGAGCAGCAGGCGGCCGAAGCCGGCCAGATCGGCGCCCAGCGCGATCGCCTTGGCCGCATCGACGCCGCTGCGCAGCCCGCCGGAGGCGATCAGCGTCGCCTGCGGCAGCCGCAGGCGGATCGCCGGCACGCATTCGGCCGTCGGGAAGCCCCAGTCGGCGAAGGCATCCGCGGCATCCGCATGCAGGCGGCTCCGGGCGCGATGCTTCTCGACCTGGCTCCACGACGTTCCGCCGGCCCCGGCGCAATCGATGAACGCCGCGCCGGCATCGGCCAGCCTTTCGGCCGTCGCGGCCGAGAGGCCCCAGCCGACTTCCTTGATGCCGACCGGAACGCCGCTCCTCCGGCATACTTGCTCGATCAGCCGGAGCAGCCCCCGGAAGTTCGTGTCCCCCTCCGGCTGGAACACCTCCTGCAGCGCGTTGAGATGCAGCACGAGCGCATCCGCCTCGGCCATCTCCACCAGCCGCCGGCACGCATCGGCGTCAAGCCCGTAGTTGAACTGGACCGCGCCGACGTTGGCGATGATCGGCACGTCCGGAGCCTCGCGGCGGATCTGGAACGAGGCGGCAAGCTCCGGCTTCTCCCACGCCGCCCTCATCGACCCGAGGCCGATCGCCCAGCCCCGCGCCTGGGCCGCTTCCGCCAAGCCGCGGTTGATGCGGCCCGCTTCGTCCGTTCCTCCCGTCATCGAGCTGACGAGCAAGGGCGCTTTGAGCTTCCGGCCGAACCAGCTGGCGGACAGGTCCACCTCCTTCCAGTCCAGCTCCGGCAGCGCCTCGTGCTCGAAGCGGTAGCGGTCGAAGCCCGCCCCGCCGGAAGCCCGGCTCTCTACCTGCTCCTCCAGGCAGATCCGGATATGCTCGGCCTTGCGCGATTCCGTCTCTTCCGCGCCGGGCCGGCGGGACTGTTCCGTCATGGCATTTCCCCATCCTTCCTTCTGCAGCCCGCGGCTTCGTGCCGGACCGGGCTTTCGTGTCCCCATCATACCTGTTCGGGCGGGGCAGGGGCAAATGCCGCAGCGTCCGGCAACAGGATGATTGCATCTATCATATTTATGTACATTTCGATCATTTTCATTGTCATGGAGCTAGAAAGCGCGTAAACTAAAGGTAACGAAAAAGGAAGCCAATCGAGGAGGAAGCGGATATGGACATTCGAATCTTTGAGGACAATCAGGAGCTCGACCAAGCGGCCGCCCGACTGATCGCCGACCTGGCGAAAGCCAAGCCGGATGCCGTGCTGGGGCTCGCTACCGGCTCGACTCCGGTCGGAATCTACCGCAGCCTGATCGAGACGGCCGCGGCGGAGCGCGTCAGCTTCAAGCGGATCACGACGTACAATCTGGATGAATACGTGGGCTTGACGCCCGACAACGAGCAAAGCTACGCTTACTACATGAACCAGCATCTGTTCTCCAAAATCGACATTCCGCTGAACCAGACGTTCCTGCCGGACGGCATGGCGGACGATCTGGACGCGTTCTGCGCGAAGTACGACCGCATGCTCGAAAGCGCGCGCGTCGACCTGCAGCTGCTCGGCCTCGGCCATAACGGCCACATCGGCTTCAACGAGCCGGACCGCGAGCTCACCGCGGGCACCCATGTCGTCACGCTCGACGAAGCGACCCGCGAAGCGAATGCCCGCTTCTTCGCCTCGCTCGACGAGGTGCCGAAGCAAGCGGTCACGATGGGCGTCGGCTCCATCCTCAAGGCGGCGCGCATTCTGCTCGTCGTCCGCGGCGCCGACAAGGCGGAGGTCGTGAAGCGCGCGCTGTCCGGTCCGGTCACGACGGACTGCCCGGCCTCGCTGCTGCAGCTTCACGCTGACGTCACGGTACTGCTCGACAAGGAGGCAGCAAGCCTGCTGGCACCAGGAGGGAACCAAGGATGCAGCCCTTTCGCATCAGCAATGTAACGATCGCCGTCGACGGAGCCGCCGTACATGGCTCCGTCACGGTCCGGGACGGCCGGATCGTCTCGGTCGAGCCCGGCGCGGGCACTGCAGCCGCTTCCGGCGAGGCCGTGATCGACGGCCGCGGCGGCTGGCTGCTGCCCGGCTTCATCGATCTTCACGTGCATGGAGGCTACGGCGCCGATTTCATGGACGCCGGCCACGAGGCCTATGACACGATCACCCGATTCCATTCCCGGCACGGCACGACGACGATGCTGGCGACGACGATGACCGAATCGCGCGAGCGCATCCGCGCGGCGCTGGATGCCGCCGACGAATACGTCAGCGCGCCGATGCCGTACGCCCGTCTGGCCGGCGTGCATCTCGAAGGGCCGTTCGTCAGCCCGGACTGGATGGGCGCGCAGAATCCCGCCTATCGCGTCGATCCGAAGCTGGACTGGCTGCAGGAGTGGCATGACGCCTACCCGTCGCTCATCAAGCAGATGACGCTTGCGCCGGAGCGCGAGGGCGCGCTCGAGATGATCGCCTGGCTGGCCGAGCGCGGCATCGTCGCCTCCGCCGGACATACGGACGCACGCTTCGCCGACATGCAGGCGGCGGCGGACGCCGGGCTGCGCGGCATGACGCATACGTTCAATGCCTGCCGCGGCCTGCATCACCGCGAGCCCGGAGCGGTCGGCGCGGCGCTGACCGACGACCGCATCCATGCCGAGCTCATCGCCGACGGCCATCACGTGCATGACGCGGCGATGCGGCTGCTCGCCCGCGCCAAGCCGCCGGGCAAGCTTACCCTCATCACCGACGCGATGTCGGCGGCCGGCCTCGAGGACGGAACGTATGAGCTCGGCGGCCTGCCCGTCACGATGAAGGACGGCGTCTGCCGGCTCGTCGAAGGCGGCAACCTGGCCGGCAGCACGCTGACGATGGAGGCCGCGCTGAAGCGCTTCGTCGAGGCGACCGGCTGGACCGTGCCGCAGGCCAGCGTGCTCGCGAGCGCCAACCCGGCCTACCTGCTCGGACTTTCCGAGCAGACCGGCAGCATCGCCGCCGGCAAGTGGGCCGATCTCGTGCTGCTGACCGAGCAGCTCGAGGTCGTCGGCACCTGGGTGAGCGGACGGCGCGTCTATGAGGCGCAGCAGGTCTGAACCTCGGGTTCCGCGCAAGACGCGCCAAGCGCCGTTTCCCGAGCTTGCTCGCCGCCGCGCCCGACTAATTCAAAAAAGCGTCCCGCCCGTTGAACAACGGGCGGGACGCTTTTTTTGGGGGCATCGATGCGGAAGCATCGCTCCGATGCGGCGGCTGATGCCATCGGCTTGAACGAGGAGAAGCGGCGGAATCCGCCTAACGGGAGCCGGATTCCATTTACGAGGTTCGCGGTCCGGATATTCGGCTCGAAAGCGGTTTCCGTCGAGCGGCCCTCAGGCCTCCGCCTCCTCCTCTTCCTCGTCGCCGGCCAGATAGACCGTCACGCCGCAGCGGCGGGCATAGTCGGAGAGCGCCCCTTCGAGCGGCCGGTCGGTGATGACCGCGTCCAGATCCTTGAGCTGGGCGATCGAGAACAGCGACGTCCGACCGACCTTGCTCTGGTCGAACACCGCATACGTGATCTGCGAGCGGCTGATGAGCGCCTTGGCGATCTGCGCCTCCTGCTCGGAATAGGTCGTGATGCCGCCGTTCTCGGAGATGCCGTCGACGCCGATGAACATCTTGCCGATGTTCAGATGGGACACCATGCCCTCGCCGAGCGGCCCGCACAGCTCGAAGCTGTTGTGCCGCATCATGCCGCCGGTGACGACGACCTGGATGTCGCTGCCCGCCAGCTCCATGGCGATGTTGACCGCATTGGTCACGACCGTGATGCCTCGGCGCATCTTGATGAGCTTGGCGATCAGATAGTTCGTCGTGCCGCCGGACAGGCCGACGACGTCGCCCTCCACGATATGGCGGGCCGCCTCCGCGGCGATATGCTCCTTCTCCAGCAGCGAGATGCCCTGGCGCTCGGCGAACGAGCTGTCGCGCACGGGATTCATCCCGTCGTACATCGCTCCGCCGATCGTCCGCACGAGCGGACCGGTCCGCTCCAGCAGCTCCAGGTCGCGCCGCGCCGTCGCCTCCGAGCAGCCGAACCGCTCGACGATGTCGGAGATCGTAATCCTTCCCTGCTGCTTGAGCACGGTCAGGATGCCTTCGCGCCTTCGTTCACCTTTGTTCATCTCCGTCATCGCTTCAACGCTCCACCCATACGGTATTGTTCAGCCGCTGCTCGGCAGAGGCCCAGTCCGGCAGCGCTTCCCAGTCGCCGCGCCCCTGCACGGCCAGCGAGCCGCAGATGCTGCCCAGGCGCACCGCTTCCGCCGGCGCCATGCCTTTGAGGACTCCTGCGAGGAAGCCGGCGCAGAAGCCGTCCCCCGCGCCGACGGTGTCGACGACCTTTTCGGCCGGGTAGAACGGTATGAACGCGCTCCGTCCGCCCTCCAGCAGCAAGGTGCCGTCGCCCTTGCTCTTGATGACCGCGACCGAGCCGAGCGCATAGACGCGCTTCAGGATGGCCGCCTCGTCGTCCGTGTCGTACAGCAGCCTCAGCTCGTCCCAGCCCGGCAGGAAATAGTCCGCCAGCTCGGCCGCCGGCAGCAGCGCCCGCCGCGCCTCCTCGATGCTCCACAGCTTGAGGCGCAGATTCGGATCGAAGCTGACCTTGACTCCGGCCTCGCGGGCGATCCGCATCGCCTCCAGCACCGTCTCGCGGGCGCTGTCCGACAGCGCCATCGTGATGCCGGTCACATGCAGCAGCTTGGCACCGCGGATGTAGTCCGCATCCAGCCGCTCCGGCGTCATCCGGCTCGCCGCCGAGCCCCGGCGGTGATAGTGGACCGCCAGACGCCCCGCCACTTCCTCGCGGAACATGAGCCCCGTCGGCGCCTCCGCGCTCAGCTGCGCGCGCGACACGTCGACGCCTTCTCCTCGCAGCGCTTTCAAGATGCGGCGCCCGAGCGGATCGGCTCCGAGCGCTCCGCACCAGCCGGCCGAGCCGCCGAGACGGGCGATGCCGATGGCCAGATTGCTCTCCGCTCCGCCGAAGGCGGATTGCAGCGAGTCCGCATGCTCCAGGGCGCGGTTCTCCTGCGGCATGAACAGAGCCATGCTTTCGCCGAAGGTGATGAGATCCGGTGAAACCGTCATGTGCTGCTTCCCCTCTCCTGATGGATCGCATTAACGTAATAAAGCCCTTGCTTCGTCCTCCAGGCCGGAGGAAGCGTCCGCCGCGAAGCGGCTTGCGGCATCCTCGCGGCCTGGCGGCGAAGAAAGGCGTTGAATCGGCTGCTCCTATTCGTACATCCGATTGACCATGAAGTACATGATCACGACGTAGAGGATGAGCAGGATGAAGCTGAACGTGCGGACCTTGGCGATGCTCGCGGTCGCGCTTTGGCCCGCCTGGATCTGGCTGACGATGCCTTTGAGCGGCTTGGTCTGGATGCCGCCCAGCGCCGCGATGGCGAGGAACAGCACGATCGAGAGGACCATCCAGGCGACGGTATAGTCCGCCTTGGAGATCAGGTAGCCTCCCGTCAGGAACTGCAGGATCAGGAAGTACTGCGCGATCTTGTTGCCCGTCACGAGTCCTTCGGCGAGTCCCTGCTGTCCGGCACCGGCCAGACGGGAAGCGCGGCCGACGAGGAACGGCAGGATCAGGTAGAAGCCGAGTCCGCCCGCGCCGAGCACGTGCAGGAATACCATAACTTGAGTCATCATTCATCCTCCTAGGCTTGTCTACGACCAGTATACTAGATGCAATCGGCTCTGACAAAAGGAAACGCTCGATTTGCTCCCGTTTCCCGCCGCTGCCGTCCCATTTTCGCCTTATATGGGTTTTTTGCTTATCCGCTCGCATGCGTCCGCGTCCGCTTGAGCGTGAGCGGCGTCGCCGTCCCCGGCTTCAGCCGTTCTTCAGGCCGTGCTTGCGCAGCACGCCGTGGATGGCGAAATAATCGACCTCGGGCGGCAGGGCGTCCTTGAGCGGACGCAGCTTGTCCGCGCCGAGGCGGCCGGCCGCCTCCAGGATGAGCGGCTCCTGATCGGCGGGAATGATGCGGCTCCAGTCCAGCTCCAAGCCCTCGTCCGCGCAGCGCATGAGATGGCTTTCGGCCGTGACGCGGCTGATGCCGCGCTCCTGCGCGATCTCCTCGATCGTGCCGCCCGCCTCGAACATCTCGTACGTCGCCAGATGGCTGCCGCTCTCCCCCCGTCCGGAGACGGACGCCTCCGCCCGCGCCGGCGGGCGGTCGCCGCCAGCCGCCTCGAACAAATCCGGCTGGCGCCCCGCCTGCGCCTCCTCGCCCGCCGTGATCGCGAGCAGCGCGTCGCCGTACTTGTCGGCCTTGGCCGCGCCGATGCCCTTGACCCGCAGCAGCTCGTCGCGGCTCGCCGGAGCGGCTGCCGCCAGCTCGCGCAGCGTCGCGTCGAAGAACAGCATGAACGGCGGCACGCCCTCGCGCGCGGCCGTTTCCTTACGCCACTGGCGCAGCGCCTCGAACAGCGGCGAAGCCTCCCCGGCCGCGGCGGCCGAAGCCGCGCGGCGGACCGACGTCGACTTGCGGCGCACGACCGTCTTGCTGCCCTCGAGCACCGGCAGCGCCTCCGCCGTCAGCGAGACGGTCGGATACTGGCCTTCGCTCAGGCGCAGATAGCCCTCCGCGACGAGCCAGTACAGCCAGTCGGAAATTTCCCGTTCCGGCCACTCCCGCAGCAGCCCATAGGTGGACAGGCGGTCGAGGCCGAACTGGATGATCTTCTTGTCGCGCGAGCCCTTCAGCACCTTGGCGGCCATCGCGACGCCGAAGCGCCCCTTCATCCGGCCGACACAGCTGAGCGCCTTCTGCGCCTCGCTCGTCATGTCCAGCCGCTCGCTCTTGTCGAGGCAGTTGCCGCATTTGCCGCAGGGCTCGACGCCCTTCTCGCCGAAGTAATCGACGATGAACTGCTGCAGGCAGCGCTCCGTGCGGCCGAAGTTCATCATCGCGTACAGCTTGGACAGCTGCACCGACTTGCGTCCGTCGTCGCCCTGGCCCTGCTCGATCAGGAAGCGCTGGATCTGCACGTCCTGCGGCTCGAACAGCAGCACGCACTCCGACTCCTCGCCGTCGCGGCCCGCGCGCCCGGCTTCCTGATAGTACGACTCGACGTCGCCCGGCATCTGCCAGTGCAGCACGAAGCGCACGTTCGGCTTGTCGATGCCCATGCCGAACGCATTGGTCGCGACCATGACGCGCGTCTCGTCGAAGCGGAACTTCTCCTGCGCCTCCGCGCGCTCCGCGTCGCCCAGGCCGCCGTGGTACTTGCCCGCCGGGATGCCCTGGCGCAGCAGCTCCTCGTGCACCGCTTCGGTCTCCTTGCGTGTCGCCGCGTAGATGATGCCCGACTGGTCCGGACGCTCCTGCAGGAAGCGCGTCAGGAAGCGCTTCTTGTCCGCGCCGGTGACGACGGAGAGCGACAGGTTCTCCCGCGCGAAGCCGCTGACGAACACGCTCGGCTCGCGCAGGCCGAGCATCGCCGTAATGTCATCGGCCACCTCCGGCGTCGCCGTCGCGGTGAACGCCGAGACGAGCGGCCGGTCCTCCATGCGTCCGATCCAGCCGGCCAGCTGCCGGTAGCTCGGGCGGAAGTCATGGCCCCACTGCGAGACGCAGTGCGCCTCGTCGATCGCGATCATCGGGATGCGCATGCGCTCGGAGAGCTCGCCGAACATCGAGCCGTCGAGCCGCTCGGGCGCGATGTAGAGCAGCTTGTACTCCCCGTTCAGCGCCGCGCGCAGCACGTCCCGGTATTCGCCCGCGCCGAGCGAGCTGTTGAGGTAGGCCGCCGGCACGCCGACCCGCCGCAGCGCGTCGACCTGGTCCTTCATGAGCGAGATGAGCGGCGAGACGACGATCGTCGTTCCCGTCATCAGCATCGCCGGAATCTGATAACAGACGGACTTGCCCCCGCCTGTCGGCAGGATCGCCAGCGTGTCCCTTCCTCCCGTGATCGCTTCGATGATTCCTTCCTGCCCCTGGCGGAACGAATCGTATCCGTAGACGCGCTTCAACAGCTCGCGCGCTTCCTGCAGCATAGGCCTTCGACTCCTTTTCCTGTTTCCGTGGACGGCCGGGCTCCCCGCTCGGGCAGGGACCGATCCGGCGCTCATCCCTCTATTGTGACAGGTCGGGGAAAGGGTGTCTACCCGCTCGCCGCAGGCGCTTGCCTGCCGTACGAGGCCGGTTTGCCCTGCGGCTTTTTTTGACTGCCTGCGGCTTGTCCGCTGCCGCCGCTTGCCTGCCTAAGGCTTGCTCCCGGCGGCCGCCAGCTCGCCGTCGTCCTCACCGCGACCCCGGAGACCGTCCGGCGGCTGCGTCCCGCTCGCCTCCGCCTTGAGCCGGGTCAGCTCGCGGTACAGCTCCAGCAGCTCGGCCTCGCGTCCCCGAATCTCCTCCTCCACTGCGGCGAGCCGCGCCAGCAGACCGGGATCGGCCTGCTCCTGCCGGCCGCCGGAGGCGAGCAGCAGCCCGGCTCCGAACGTCGCCTCCACCCAGCGGTCGGCCGCCTCGCGGCCCTCGCCGCGGTACAGCTCGACGTAGACGTCGAAGATCGCCAGCACGGTGCGGCGGCTGTTCCACCCGAGAATCTCCACGCTGTCGGCGGCCATCGTCACGGCACGGCTCAGCTGGAACTCGTTGAGCTTGCCGCGCATCGCCTCGACGCGCGCCACCTCGGCGGCGAACGCCGGGAACGCCGAGCGGAACAGCTCCGCCGATGCCAGGTATTCTTCATGCGTAATCCAGGATTCCTCTTCCATGTCCGCGTTCCCCCTTGCCTTCTCGATCATCGTGATTGAACCGTCCATCGAGTATACTGGGTGGAGGAAGCTCTTTCAAGGAAGGGGAGATTAGAATGAGCCGAGGACCGGGGTATCTCAAAAGCGTCGAGCTGCTGCGCTCCGGCATCGCCGATCCGCAAGAATATCCATTCAGCCTGCCGGCGGTTCGCTCGTTGGAGCGGCTGCCGCTGCATCCCAAGGTGACCTATCTGATCGGCGAGAACGGCACCGGCAAGTCGACGCTGCTGGAGGCGATCGCCGTCGCCTGGGGCTTCAATCCCGAGGGCGGCACGATCAATTTCAACTTTTCCACCGCCGAGACCCATTCCGAGCTGCATCGCCACCTGCGGCTGGCGCGCGGCGTGCACAAGCCGCGGGACGGCTTTTTCTTCCGGGCGGAAAGCTATTACAATCTCGCCAGCGAGATCGAGCGGCTCGACCGCCCCGGCGGCGAGCGAGCTTCAGGCCCGCCGATCATCGACTCCTATGGCGGCAAGCCGCTGCACGAGCAGTCGCATGGCGAGTCGTTCTTCGCCACGTTCCTGCACCGCTTCGGCGGGCGCGGCCTGTACATCCTCGACGAGCCGGAGGCAGCGCTGTCGCCGCTGCGCCAGCTGTCGGTGCTCTCGCGCATCCACCAGCTCGTGCAGAAGCACTCGCAGTTCATCATCGCCACCCATTCGCCGATCCTGATGGCCTACCCGGATGCGGACATCTACCTGCTCGGTCCGGACGGCGCCGAGCGGGTCGAGCTGGAGGAGACGCCCCATTGGTCGACCATGAAGCAGTTCGTCAATCACAAGCAAACGATGCTGGACGAGCTGCTCGCGGACGATTGATTGAGGAGACGAAATCGCGCTGGGCGGCTCGCTTCCTCTCTCCCCTGAAGACTATTTCCGGCGAGCCGGCCGCCTGTTCGCAGCGCTCGGCGATGATGAGGGGAAGCTTGCCGAAGCGGCAGCCCGGCTGCAGGAGCACATCGAGGAGACGGATGCGCTGACGCGGGGCTGAGCTTGGCCATGCCGGGAAGGTAGCCTTTAAGCACCTGATGAGTGTCCTGCTCAAAATGAATCTGAATGCCGTCTTAATCTAAGGCGCGAGCGGTGCTCCAAGCGGCCCGGCTGCGACCCGGTTGGCCAACGCCAGCGCCTCCTCCCGATTGCTCGCCGGAGCCGCGACCGTCACGACGCCATCGCGGTTTAATTCTGTTGAAGAAACAGTGCGGATAACGACGAGCTCCTTCACATTCCCGGATGCATACACCATGCCTTCCACATGGAGGCCTGGAACGCTCTCGCCGATCGACTCCTGCTTCAACCATGAAAATGCCATGCCGCCGACTCCGTTGCTCAGATAGAAAAAGGGTGTCGCATCCTCCGGCACTTCGGGATAGGACTCGCCCACGATGACGAGCTTGCCGTTCATCGTGCCCGCTCCGTTCCAGAAACCGGCGAGCGTACGCCGGAACGTTCCCTCCAGCCGCAGAGTCAAGGCCCGGCCGGGACGGTCCGGCTGTCCGGACGTGAATTCATAGCCTTGGAACGTACGGTCGATGCGATGCGGAGCGAACCACCAGATCAGGCTGCCGACAAGCAGCAGGACAACGGCCGCGATGCCGCCCCGCACCCAGCGGCTCAAGCTTGAAGCTTCCATAAGCGCGCCCCCTTTTATTTCCATTATACCCGAACAGCCCCGAATCCGTCTTTGGATTCGGGGCTGTTCGCATATCTGAGCAGCTGAGCCTAGCTGCTTGCAAAAGGCGGCGGCCTAGTCCTACGCGAGTCGGTCCGCTGTGCTGCCCGCTTGAGATGCTGCTCCCAAGCTTGCGGCTTTGCCGCGATCCGTCTCCCTCAGCCTTGCGGCGCCGCGACCAGCTTGACGACCGCGCGCACCGACTCGGCCGAGCGGTCCAGCGCCGCCTGCTCCTGCGGCGTCAGCTCCAGCTCGAACACCTTCTCGATGCCGTCGCCGCCGAGAATCGCGGGCACGCCGAGGAACAGATCGTCGTAGCCGTATTCGCCTTGCAGCAGCGCGATGACCGGCAGGACGCGCTTCTTGTCCTTCAGGATCGCCTCGGCCATCTGCACGAGCGACGCCGCCGGCGCGTAGTAGGCGCTGCCGTTGCCGAGCAGGCCGACGATCTCGCCGCCGCCGACGCGCGTACGCTGCACGATCGCCTCGATGCGGTCCGCCGGGATGAGGGTCTCGATCGGGATGCCGCCGACGTTGGAATACCGCACGAGCGGCACCATGTCGTCGCCGTGGCCGCCGAGCACGAAGCCGCGCACGTCCTCGACCGACACGTTCAGCTCCTGCGCGATGAACGTGCAGTAGCGGGCCGTGTCGAGCACGCCGGACTGGCCGATGACGCGGTTCTTCGGGAAGCCGAGCGTCTGGTAGGCGACATAGGTCATGGCGTCGACCGGGTTGGACAGCAGGATGACATAGGCGTCCGGGCTTGTCGTCTTGACGCTCTCGCAGACGGAGCGGACGATGCCGGCATTGACGGCGACGAGATCGTCGCGGCTCATGCCTGGCTTGCGCGCGATGCCCGCCGTGATGATGACGATGTCCGAGCCTTGCGTATCCGCATAATCCGACGTGCCCGTGATGCGGGCGTCGAAGCCCTGCACCGGCGAAGCCTCCAGCATGTCGAGCGCCTTGCCCTTCGTCGGGTTCTCCAACTGCGGGATGTCGACCAGCACGACGTCTCCGAGTTCCTTTTGGGCGAGCATGAGCGCCGTCGTCGCTCCCGTGAAGCCTGCTCCTACGACCGTAATCTTCTTGCGTGCGATTGCCATATGGATTCCTCCCGGTTGATGGAAATGTGCAGCATCGGATTCGAACATCTGGATCAGCAACGGCCCCAAGCTGTCCGGCATCGCGTTGGGCCGGCTCCGCTGCGGAAGACGCGGATGAAGAACAGAAGAGCCCGCCGGAGCGGACTCTTAGGATTTACATGTTGGCGATGACTTGATCCGCGAACTCGGAGCACTTCACTTCTTTGGCGCCTTCCATCAGGCGGGCAAAGTCGTAGGTGACCGTCTTGTTGTTGATCGACGTCTCCATGCCTTTGTAGATCAGGTCGGCCGCTTCCTGCCAGCCCAGATGCTCGAGCATCATGACGCCGGAGAGGATGACGGAGCCCGGGTTCACCACGTCTTTGTCGGCATATTTCGGAGCCGTGCCGTGGGTCGCCTCGAAGATCGCGTGGCCGGTGAGGTAGTTGATGTTGGCGCCCGGCGCGATGCCGATTCCGCCGACTTGAGCCGCCAGGGCGTCGGACAGGTAGTCGCCGTTCAGGTTCAGCGTCGCGATGACGTCGAAGTCCGTCGGACGGGTCAGCACCTGCTGCAGCGCGATGTCGGCGATGGCGTCCTTCACGAGGATCTTGCCAGCCGCCAGCGCTTCGTCTTGAGCCTTGTTGGCCGCATCCGTGCCTTGCTCGTCCTTGATGCGGTCATATTGGCCCCACGTGAACACCTTGTCGCCGAATTCGGCTTCCGCCACTTCGTAGCCCCAGTTCTTGAAGGCGCCCTCGGTGAACTTCATGATGTTGCCTTTGTGGACCAGCGTGACCGACTTGCGGCCGTGCTCGATCGCGTACTCGATCGCGGCGCGCACGAGGCGCTTGGAGCCCTCGGCCGATACCGGCTTGATGCCGATGCCGGACGTTTCCGGGAAGCGGATCTTGTTGACGCCCATCTCGTTCTGCAGGAAGGAGAGGACCTTCTTGACCGCCTCCGAGCCTTCTTGGTACTCGATGCCGGCGTAGATGTCCTCGGTGTTCTCGCGGAAGATGACCATGTTGACCAGCTCCGGACGCTTCACCGGGGAAGGCACGCCGTCGAAGTAGCGCACAGGGCGCAGGCAGACGTACAGGTCGAGCTCTTGGCGAAGCGCTACGTTCAGGGAACGGATGCCGCCGCCGATCGGGGTCGTCAGCGGGCCTTTGATCGCGACGATGTACTCGCGGATCGCCGTCAGCGTGTCGGCCGGCAGCCACTCGCCGTATTGGTTGAACGCTTTTTCGCCGGCGAATACTTCGTACCAGGCGATCTTCTTCTCGCCGCTGTAGGCTTTCTCTACGGCAGCGTCAAGGACGCGCTTGGAGGCGCGCCAGATGTCGCGGCCCGTGCCGTCGCCTTCGATGAAGGGAACGATCGGGTTGTTCGGAACGTTCAGCTTGCCGTTTTCAATCGTGATCTGCTCGCCTTCGGTCGGAAGGGCGAATTTTTCGAGTTGTGCCATTGGGGATGATTCCTCCTCTTGGTATGAAGATGATGCGGGTCCCTGCGCCGCCGAGCGGCTGGGACGGGACAGGCTGCGCGCGCAGCCGAATCCCCCCGGACGGATGCCGGGGGGAGGAGATCGGCGCTTAGCGCTGCTCGATCGGAATGAACTTGGCGCTCGTAGGACCCGTATACTCCGCGCGCGGGCGGATCAGACGGTTATTATCGTACTGCTCCAGGATATGCGCTGTCCAGCCCGACAGGCGGCTGATGGCGAAGATCGGGGTGAACAGGTCGCGCTTGATGCCGAGCGTCGTGTAGACGGAAGCGGAGTAGAAGTCGACGTTCGGCTTCAGTCCTTTTTGTCCCGTCACGATCTCTTCGATCTGCACGCTCATGCGGTACAGGTCGAGGTTGCCCTTCAGCTTGCCGAGCTCCTCGGACATCTTCTGCAGATGCTTGGCGCGCGGATCGCCGTTTTTGTAGACGCGGTGGCCGAAGCCCATGATCTTTTCTTTATTGGCGAGCTTCTCGTTGATGACGGATTCGACACGGTCGGGCGATCCGATCTCTTCGAGCATGACCATGACGGCCTCGTTGGCGCCGCCGTGCAGCGGGCCCTTGAGCGCGCCGATCGCGGAGACGACGCCGGAGTAGATGTCCGACAGCGTCGCGACGGTGACGCGGCCGGCGAACGTGGAGGCGTTGAGCTCATGGTCGGCATGCAGCACGAGCGCCTGGTCGAGGGCTTTGACCGCTACATCGTCCGGAGTCTCGCCGGTAAGCATGTAGAGGAAGTTCGCCGCGACGGACAGGCCGGCCTTGGGAGCGATCGGCTCCTGGCCGCTGCGGATGCGGTCGAAAGCGGCGATGACCGTCGGCAGCTGCGCCTGCAGGCGGATCGCCTTGTCCACGTTGGCTTCGCGGCTCATGTCCTGCGCCGCCGGATCGTACAGCGCCAGGGCGGAGACGGCGGTGCGGAGCGCCGCCATCGAGTTGGCGTCCTGCGGGTACAGGCGGATCGCGTCGATCACCTCGGCCGGGATCGCAGCGGAAGCGCTCAGCTTGGCCTTCAGCTCCTCGAGCTCGGATGCCGTAGGGAGCTTGCCGTACCAGAGCAGGTAGGCGACTTCTTCGAACGTAGCGCCTTCGGCCAGCTCGTCGATGTTGATGCCGCGATAGGTCAGCACTCCGTCGATGATGGAGCTGATGGACGAGGTCGTGGCGACGATGCCTTCGAGACCTTTGGTAGCTGTCATTGAACTCTCTCCTTTGTCTTCGGCGCGCGATAGGAAGCGGCCGGTAATGGACTGTCAACATCAGGCCGCGGAAAAAGGCTTGCACCGCCTTTGACAGCGCATTCACGCCTGCGGGTCCCGCAGGCAGGAACAGCGGATGTCAAGGATGGGCAAATCGGCGACCGCAGCAATCCTTTTTATCATAAAGTATTTTCATAATGAATCCAACCGATTGAAGATAAAAATGCTTTATCGCCTTCATAGATTTTAGTTGTCGGCCGTTTGAAGGTTCGCGGTCCGGGATGGTAAACTGGTGAAATCACGTTTTCGCCAAGCCCTACTCCGAGGAAAGGGGAACGCCCTCCATGAACGATCAACGCATCGGCATCATCGACATCGGCTCCAACTCCATCCGCCTCGTCGTCTACGAGGCGACGGCTGGCGGCGCTCAGCGCGTCATCGACGGCAGCAAGCGGCCGGCGAGGCTCAGCCAGAGGATCACCGCCGACGGCCGCATCGACGAGGAGACGATCGTCGAGCTCGCCGAGACGCTGAGCCACTTCCGCATGCTCTGCGCGCATCACCGCACGAGCGCCGTGCGGGCGGTCGCGACGGCCGCGCTGCGCAATGCCGTCAACGGCGCCGAGGTGCTGGCCCGGCTGAGCGCCGAGTCCGGTCTCGACATCGAGCTGCTGCCCGGCGAGGAGGAGGCCGGCTACGGCTTCCTCGGCATGGTCAATACGATGGACGTGCGCGACGGCTTCCTCATCGACATCGGCGGAGGCAGCACGGAGATTTCCTTGTTCAAGGAGCGCACGCTCGTGCAGAGCGTCAGCTTCCCGTTCGGCTGCGTCAGCCTCGCCCGCAGCTATGCCGACCGCGGCATGCTCGGCGACGACGGCCTGCGCCGGCTGGAGGAGATGGCGCTGCGGGCGGCCGAGGAGCAGCCATGGCTGCGCTGGTCGCCGGGCCTGCCGCTCGTCGGCGTCGGCGGCACGATCCGCGCGCTCGCCAAGGTCCATCAGGCGGTCCGCCATTATCCTTTCCCGCAGACCCACAACTATGCCATTCCGGCCGAGGACGCCGACCGCCTGTTCGACACGCTGCGGGCGATGCCCCTGGACAAGCGACGCAAGGTTCCGGGCCTCTCCAAGGACCGCGTCGACCTGATCGTGCCCGGCCTCGCCGTGCTATGCCTGTTCCAGCGGCTGACCGGCGCATCGGAATACCGCGTCTGCGCCGCCGGGCTGCGCGATGGCCTGTTCTTCTCCGTGCAGTCGCCGGAGCGGCCGCGGCTCGACGACGTGCTGGACTACAGCGTGCGCAACACGTATGCCCTCTATCCCGAGGCGCCGCTTCCGCACGTCAACCAGGTGAACCGGCTCTCGCTGCAGCTGCTCGGGACGCTCCGCGGCTCCGCCTCCGGCCGTCCGCTGGAGCGTCTGGGCGATCGGGCGGACAAGCTGCTCGACGCCGCCTCCCTGCTGTACCGGATCGGAGCGTCGATCGATCACGCCGCCTACCCGAAGCATACGTTCTACCTGCTGACCAACTGCAGCCTGAACGGCATGTCGCATCGCGAGAACGTGCTGACCGCCGCGATCGCGGCGTTCCGCAGCCGCAGCCGCTGCAAGTCGCAGCTCGAGCCGTATGCCGCGCTGCTGGAACCCGGAGACGTCGAGGCGGCCGCGCTGCTGGGCAGCCTGCTGCAGCTCGCCGCCGCGCTCGACCGCAGCGAGACGCAGCCGATCAGCCGGCTCGAGGCGGAAGCGGCGCCAGCGTTTGAGGAAGGCCGCCTGCTGCTGATCGCCGTGCGGCCTTCCGGCTCGCTCGGACTGGAGCGGCAGGAGGTCGAGGAAGCCGGGCGCGAGTTCGCCAAGCTCTGGGGACTCCGCCCCGAGCTGTCCGTGCGCTGATCCGCTGATCCGCTGCCTTTGCCAATACAGCGCCCAAAGGGGCTGTCCTCCGTATCAAGGTCCGATTCGTCGGCCCATACGGGGACAGCCCCTTTTCCGCTACGCTTGCTCGAGGTGCGGCAGCGCTTTTTTCCAGCTGGAGATCCGCTCCGCCTGGAACTGGCTGCGCAGCGGGTCCTCGCCTTCGGCGGGCCGCATGCGCTCGTAGCCGCCGCTCGCCTGCAGCTCCCGCGCCTTGACGTTGTCCGCCAGCTGCAGGCGCAGCAGCGCGATCAGGCTGTCGCGCAGGCTGGGATCGAACACCGGGCACATCAGCTCGATGCGCCGCGTCAGGTTGCGCGTCATCCAGTCCGCGCTCGACAGGTACACTTCCTCCTCGCCGGCGTTGCGCAGGTACAGCAGGCGCGAATGCTCCAGGAAGCGGTCGACGATGCTGACGACGCGGATGTTCTCGCTGAGGCCCGGCACGCCGGGACGCAGGCAGCAGACGCCGCGCACGATGAGCTCGATGCGCACGCCGGAGCGCGACGCCTCGTACAGCTTGTCGATCATCTCCTGGTTGGAGAGCGAGTTCATCTTGGCGGCGATGTAGCCGCCCCGTCCCTCCTCGGCATGCCGCCGCTCGCGGTCGATCAGCCGGAACAGCTGCTCCGTCAGCCCGCTCGGCGCGACGCTGAACGCCTGCCATTCGTACGGCGACGAGTAGCCGGTCACCTCGTTGAACAGCGCGGACGCGTCCGCGCCGATGATCGGATGCGACGTGAACAGGCCGATGTCGGTATACGCCTTGGCCGTGCTGTCGTTGTAGTTGCCGGTGCCGACATGGACGTAGCGCCGCAGCTGGTCGGCCTCCCGCCGCACGACGAGCAGGATCTTGGCATGCGTCTTGAGGCCGACCAGGCCGTAGACGACGTGGCAGCCCGCCTTCTCCAGCTGGCGCGCCCAGGCGATGTTGCGCTCTTCGTCGAAGCGCGCCTTGAGCTCGACGACGACCGTCACCTGCTTGCCCGCCTCCGCCGCCGCGGCGAGCGCCTGCACGAGCTCGCTCTGGCCGCTGACGCGGTAGAGCGTCATCTTTATCGCCAGCACCTGCGGATCGTCCGCCGCCTGCTGGACGAACTCGGCCAGCGGCTCGAACGACTCGTACGGATGATGCAGCAGCACGTCGCGCTCGCGGATCGTATCGAAGATGAGCTCATGCTCCTCGAGCTCCCTCGGGTAGACCGGCTCGAGCTTCGGGTAGCGGAGGCTTTCCTTGCCTCCGATCGAGCCGGCGAAGCGCATCAGGAAGCTGAGGTCGAGCGGTCCGCCGATGCGCACGACATGATCGCCGATCTCCAGCTCCTCCTGCAGCAGGTCGAGGGCGTGCGGATGGAAGCCATCCGCGATCTCGAGCCGCACCGGCATGCCCCACCGCCTGCGCCGAAGCTCCTTCTCGATCTCCTCCAGCAGATCCTCGGCGCCCTCCTCGTTGAGCGTCAGGTCGGCGTTGCGGGTGAGGCGGAACGGGTGCACGGCTTCCAAGATGTAGCCGCTGAACAGCGTATGGATGAACGTACGGATGAGGTCCTCGAGCAGCACGAACTCGAGCTTCTTGCTGTTGCCGCGCACCGGCAGCGCCACGCAGCGCGGCAGGATCGACGGCACCTGCACGATCGCGAAGTACGGCTCGGCCTCCAGCTCCTCGTCCGGATCGCGCAGCAGCACGGCCAGATACAGTTCCTTCGTATGCAGGAGCGGAAAAGGACGGCTCTGGTCGACTGCCATCGGCGTCAGGACAGGAAAGACGATCGTCCGGAAATACTGCTCGACCGCCGCGGCCTGCGAGGCGTTCAAGTCGTCCATTTCGCGGATATGTATGCCTTCTCGGGCCAGCCCTCTCATGACTTCCCGATAGGTCCGGTACTGCTCGGAGACCATCTGTCCGGTCCGCTTGATGAGCCTCTTCCACAGCCCTTGCGGCGTATAGCCGGTAAAATCGATCTTCGTGTAGCCCGCCTTGAGCTGGTCCTGGATGCCCGCCATGCGGACGCTCATGAATTCATCCATGTTGCTGGACACGATGGACAGGAATTTCGCGCGCTCGAGCAGCGGCGTCGTCGGATCCTGCGCCTCTTCCAGCACCCTGCGGTTGAACTCGATCCAGCTCAGGTCGCGGTTCACATAGGGGGACATTGCTTTACTCATCGATGAAGGGCCTCCTTGTCGTTGTCCCTATTATGCAGCGCAACTGTTACTCCTATATTAAGATGCGGTAAAGGCCAGGTAAATGCCGACTCGGGCGAGAGAAGCCGCCCGCTCTCGGCCGGGGCCTCTATCAGCGGCGGCCGATGAAGATGAATCGGCCGCCGCCCGGGCCGCCGAAGCCGCCTCCGCCTCCGCGCCGCAGCAGCTTCTCCAGGAGCCGGTACAGCCGCATGCGGTAAAAGCTGCGGGTGACGGGCAGGACGAGCGTCAGGCCGACCAGGTCGCCGATCGCGCCGGGAAAGATCAGCAGCAGGCTGCCCGCCATCAGGCAAAGGCCGTTCAGCAGCGCATGCCCCGGCGGCTCGCCGAGCTCCATCTTGCGCCGCATCTCCGCCCAGGCCTTGCGTCCGTGCGTGCGCATCAGCACGGCGCCGAGCACCGCCGTTCCGGCCAGCAGCAGGAACACGCCGCCGACGCCGATCCGGCTGCCGAGCCAGGCCATCGCGACGACCTCCAGCAGCACGTAGGCCGCTCCTCCGAGCAGCATCTTCTGCACCGTTCCGAAGCCTCGGTTCATGCGCGCTCCTCCTTTCCGCCCGGCGCCATGCGCCGGATCAGCTCGTACAGCTCCGGCAGCCGCCGGTCGAGGCGCGCCGGACGGAAGCCGCGGTCCACCCACACATGGCGGGTGCCGCCCCCGGCAAGCAGCTCTCCCGGCAGCCCTTCGCCGTCCTCCCGGGCCGCGCGGACCGTCCCCTCGCCGAGCGCGGGCAGCGCCGCTTCCGCCGAGGCCGACGCCAGGCGGCGGATCTGATAGCGGAATCCGACGCGCATCGGCGTGAAGCTCTCGACCCGCGTGCAGACGACGATCGCGTCGTCATAGCGGGCCGGCTGGCGGAACTGGCTGTCCAGATCCGTCAGCGGGAGCATGAGCCCTTCCTGCTCGATCCGGCCATAAGCATATCCCTTGGAGCGGATCAGCTCCGTGCGCCCGATCTCGAACCAAGTCAAATAATTCGCATGATACACGACGCCCATCGCGTCCGTCTCCTGATATCTCACCCGCAGCGGGTAAAGCATCCATTCCGCCTGCTCCATAAGCCTTGATTGCCCCTTCCTGCCTCTATCCTTGTCCCTTTATTATCGGCTCAAATCAGGCAACTTGCAAAAAAGCGCGCCGCTCCCCCTATTGTTCCTCCTTCCGCCCTTTGTTAGCATGAAGCTATATCTCAGCGAAGCGCAGGTGAATGTGCATGGAGGCGCAAGAGCCCAAAGTATTCCGGACAGCCGTGGAGGCTGCTCTCGAAGCGATCGGCGGAAAATGGAAGCCCGTCATCCTGTTCCACCTGACGTTCGGCACGAAGAGAAACGGCCAGCTGCTCCGGCTCATCCCCGACATCACCCAGAAGGTGCTGACGCAGCAGCTGCGGGAGCTGCAGCAATCCGGCATCATCGTCCGGATCGCGTACGACGAGATTCCGCCAAGGGTGGAATACGAGCTGACTCCGTTCGGCCTGACGCTGAAGCCGCTGCTTCACTCGATGTGCCGGTGGGGCGAGTCCTACATCCGGGAAGCCTATGGAGCGAACGCGGTCGTCGTGCATGGCCCGGACAGCGGCGGCCTGGCGGAAGGATGATTCGACGCGAAAAGCCCGTGCCTTGAAGGCGCGGGCTTCGTCCGCTTGCCGGTTACGCGGACTTCGTTCAGGGGATGATGCGGCGGAGCCGGAGCTGCTCGAAAATCTGCTCGAACATCGATTCCGTATCGACGAAGTCATGGAAGCCGAGCCGTCTCGCCTTGGACCCGTCCGACAGGAAGTCATAGTCCCAGGAGAAGACGAAGTCGCCGAACGGCCAGGAAGAGACTTCGCGATAGGCATGGGGCTCCAAGCCATGCTTCTCGACGATCCGGTTCCAGACCGGCTCCTTGTCCGCCATCTCGGCTTCCAGCGACATCGGCTGCGAGGAGGGCGGCGCGGCTTCCATCCCGAAGAAGGAAGCGATGCGCGGCCACATCTCGTTCCAGCGGAACAGATCGCCGTTCGTGATGTTGAACGCCTGATTGGCGGCCCGCTCCTCGGTCGCCGCCCAGACGGTCGCCCGGGCGAGCAGTCCCGCATCGGTCATCTCCAGCAGCGTGCCGTAGGCGCCCGGCTTGCCCGGGAAGCGCAGCGGCAGGCCGAGCTCCTTGCTGATCGAGGCATACACCGCGATGACCATCGCCAGATTCATCGGATTGCCCAGAGCGAAGCCCGTCACGACGGACGGCCGCAGCGCCGACCACGTCCAGGTCTTGCCCCGCTGCTTCTCTTCCAGAAGCTGCTGCTGCGCCATGTTGAACTCATCCGCCAAAGGCCGGGCATCGCTTTCCTTCGCTGGCGTCTTGAACGGTCCCAGGTGGGCTCCATACACCTTGTAGCCCTGCATGAGGCTGACATGCCGCAGTCCCGGAGAGCCGGCCTCCACGGCCTCGACAACATGGCGGAGCATCGCGACGTTGGGCTCCACCAGCTCCGCCCACGTCGGCCGGTCCTGGTAGGCGGCATAGAACACATGCGTCACTTGGGACAGCGAGCCCAGCTTGGCCCGCGTATCGGCGGCATCGAGCAGGTCCGCAGAGACGTAGCGGATCCGCTTCGACGGCGCCATCGCGCGCCGCGCCACCCCGATCACGTCCCATTCCGGCATGGCGGCGAGATGCTCCGCCAGATTCCTTCCGATAACCCCTGCCGCTCCTACGACCAGCGCGACTTTGCGCGTATTCTCCATCTTTCCTCAGCTCCTTTGTTTCGCCTACGTTCATTATGGAGCGCGAGGAGAATCGGCGTAAGTCCGCACTTCCAGGTCACCGAGGCACCTGCAGGTGCCTGCCCTCTTTTTTTCGCGCGCGAAAAAGGCCGATCCTCTCCGGCGGGAGAGGATCGGCCTTGAAGGCTGGCTTGGCGGACCGAGCCGAAGGACCGGCTCAACTTCTTACAGGACTTTGCTTTGACCGGTATAGATGACGCCCATCTCGCCGTAGACGGTCACTTCCATGTCGTCATGCAGCAGCTCGAACGCGTTGTCGATGCCGATGACCGCCGGGATGCCCAGGTTCAGGCCGACGACGGCCGCATGGCTCGTGATGCCGCCCGATACGGTGATGATCGCCGATGCTTTCTGAATGGCCGGCATGTAGTCCTTGTCGGTCGATACCGTGACGAGGATAGAGCCTTCCTTGGTCTTGGCGATCGCTTCCTCCGGCGTGCGGGCGACGACGATCTTGCCCGTAGCGGTCTGGCTGCCGATGCCTTGGCCCTTGGCGACGAGTTCGCCGATGTGATGCACCTTGATGAGGTTCGTCGTGCCCGCGCGGCCTACCGGCACGCCGGCCGTAATGACGATCGTGTCGCCGAGCGCGACGAGGCCCGTGCCGAGCGCGCCTTCGACGGCGAAGTTGAACATCTCATCGGTCGTATCGGCGGCGATGCCCTTCGTTGGGATGACGCCCCACGTCAGGTTCAGACGGCGCATGATGCGATCGTCGGTCGTCACGGCGATGATCGGAGCCTTCGGACGGTACTTGGACACCATGCGGGCGGTATAGCCGCTCTCCGTCGACGTCACGATCGCCTTGGCCTGCAGGTCGAGGGCGGAGTTCGCCACCGCCTGGCTGATCGCCTCGGTGACGGTCGTCTGCTGCGCGATCGCCGTCTTGGTCAGGATCTCGCGATAGTCCAGCGCGGACTCGGCGCGTTCGGCGATGCGGGACATCGTCAGCACGGACTCCGTCGGGTATTTGCCTGCGGCCGTCTCGCCGGACAGCATGATCGCGTCCGTGCCGTCGAGGATGGCGTTGGCCACGTCGCTCGCTTCGGCGCGGGTCGGACGCGGATTGCGCTGCATGGAGTCGAGCATCTGCGTCGCCGTGATGACCGGCTTGCCGGCGAGGTTCGCTTTTTGGATCATCGATTTTTGCACGAGCGGCACTTCCTCGGCCGGAATCTCGACGCCGAGGTCGCCCCGCGCGACCATCAGGCCATCGGACACCTCAAGGATCTCGTCGAGGTTGTCGACGCCCTGCTGGTTCTCGATCTTGGAGATGATCTGGATGTGGCCGGCATTGTGGCGCTCCAGCAGCTCGCGGATTTCCAGCACGTCGGACGCCTTGCGCACGAAGGAGGCGGCGATGAAGTCGACGCCCTGCTCGACGCCGAACACGATGTCGCCGGCGTCTTTTTCCGTGATGCCCGGCAGGGAGATGTGCACGCCCGGAACGTTGACGCCCTTCTTGCTCTTGATCGGGCCGCTGTTGACGATCTTGCAGTTGATCTCCGTGCCCTGGATGTCCACGACGGTCAGGCCGATCAGGCCGTCGTCGATGAGGACGGTCGAGCCGATCTTCAGGTCGGCCGGCAGGTTCTTGTACGTCACCGGAATGCGGTGGCGGTCGCCGAGGATCTCTTCGGTCGTCAGCGTGATGTAGTCGTCCTGCTGCAGCTCGATCGGCTCTTCCTTCAGCTTGCCGAGACGAATCTCAGGCCCTTTGGTGTCGAGCAGGATCGCGACGGTCTTGCCGAGCTCCGCGCATGCCTGGCGGATGTTCTTGATGCGGTTGCCGTGCTCTTCGAAGTCGCCGTGCGAGAAGTTCAGGCGGGCGACGTTCATGCCGGCCAGAATCAATTTCTTTGTATTTTCCAGCGATTCGCTGGACGGTCCGATCGTACATACAATTTTCGTTTTGCGCATGGGTCATGATTCCTCCATCAGTTAGCTTGCTTGAACACTATCATTCATTCTATCACAATTGGCTCCGGCATAGACATGACTTTCCTCTCTTTACAAGACTTTCGCCCGGTAAAAAGCATGACTTTCGATTCAGAACGCATCCTGTTATACCATGAAGCTCACGTGGGAAGCAAGGCAACTTGCTTCGGAACGCGAAAAAGCGGCCGCTTGCGGCCGCTTCTTGCGAACCTGACTTTGGGTTAGTGCACTCGGGCCGACTCCGCCGCGGCAGAGGCTTCCCCAGGAGCAGCCGTCTCCGCCGCGCCGCCGGCTTCGTCCGGCTGCCCGGAGGCCTCCGGCGCTTCCAGCGGACCGTCCGGCTGCTCCGCGCCGGCCTCCGCCGCAAAAGCGAAGCGGCCGACCTTGCGGAACTTCATGTAGCGGTCCTCGATGAGCTCCTCCGGAGACATCGCGAGCAGCTCCTGCAGATGGCGCCACACCGCTTCCCGGATCGACTCCGCCTGCTGCGCGTAATCGCGATGGGCTCCGCCCTGCGGCTCCGGCACGACCTCTTCGACGATGCCGAACGACAGCAGGTCCTTGGCGGTGATCTTCATCGCCTCGGCCGCCTGGTCCGCCTTGGAGGCGTCCTTCCAGAGAATGGACGCCGCGCCGTTCGGCGAGATGACGGAGTAGATGGCGTTCTCCAGCATGAGCACGCGGTTGCCGACGCCGAGCGCCAGGGCGCCGCCGCTGCCGCCTTCGCCGATGACGACGCAGACGACCGGCACGCCGAGCAGCGCCATCTCGCGCAGGTTGCGGGCGATCGCCTCGGACTGCCCGCGCTCCTCGGCGGTATTGCCGGGATAGGCGCCCTTGGTGTCGATGAAGGTGATGATCGGACGGCGGAACTTGTCCGCCTGCTGCATGAGCCTCAGCGCCTTGCGGAAGCCCTCCGGATGGGGGCTGCCGAAGAAGCGGGCGATGTTGTCCTTGGTATCCTTGCCGCGCTGGTGGCCGATGACAGTGACCGGCATGCCGTTCAGCTTGGCGAGGCCGCCGACGATCGCCAGATCGTCCGCGAACAGCCGGTCGCCGTGCAGCTCCAGGAAGTCGGTGAAGATCGCCTGGATGAAGTCGAGCGACGTCGGCCGCTGGTGATGGCGGGCCAGATGCATCTTCTCGGCTGCGCCGAGCTCATTGTAGAGCTCCTCCTCCAGCTGGCGGCAGCGCGCCTCCAGCCGGGCGATCTCGTCGCTGAAGTCGATGCCCTTGCCTTGGCTCAGCCCCTTCAGCTCCTCGATCTTGCGCCTCAGGTCGCCAAGCGGCTTTTCGAAAGGCAGTTCACCCGCCATAACCCGTCTCCTCCTTCACGGCATGCATGTCGAGCAGACGCGTCAGCGTGGACTTCATGTCCTTGCGGTGCACGACGCGGTCGAGCTGGCCATGCTGCAGGTTGAATTCCGCGGTCTGGAAGTTGTCCGGCAGCTTCTGGCGGATCGTCTGCTCGATGACGATGCGGCCGGCGAAGCCGATGAGCGCTCCCGGCTCGGCCAGGTTGTAGTCGCCGAGCGAGGCGAAGCTCGCCGTCACGCCGCCCGTCGTCGGATCGGTCATGACGGAGATGTACAGGCCGCCCTCGCTCTGGAACTTGGCGAGCGCGGCGCTCGTCTTGGCCATCTGCATGAGGCTCAGGATGCTCTCCTGCATGCGCGCGCCGCCCGAGGTCGAGAAGATGAGCAGCGGCAGCTTGCGCAGCCGCGCCTGCTCGATCGCCCTCGTAATCTTTTCGCCGACGACGGAGCCCATGCTGCCGCTGAAGAAGTCGAAGCTCATGACGGCGACGACGACCGGGAATCCGCCGATCGCGCCCTCGCCCGTGACGACGGCGTCGTTCAGGCCCGAGTTCTTCTTCTGGGCTTCGAGCTTCGAGGCGTAGCCGGGGAATTCCAGCGGATCTTCGGAAATCATGCCGTGGTCGAATTCAGACAAACGTCCGTCATCGAGCGTCATTCCGATGCGCTCCCAGGCGCTCAGGCGGAAATGATGCCCGCAGGACGGACATACTTTGTGGTTCTTGTCCAACTCCTTGGAGAATTGGATCGCCGCGCATTTGGGACATTTGTTCATCAAGCCTTCGGGAATGTCCCGCTTCGGCCTCTCCTGCTTGTCCCCGCGTTCCCTTTCGGAAGGCACGGTGGCGTATTTTCGTTTATGGAACAGGTCCTTGAACACAAGTGACACCTCTCAAGACGCTAAGTATAGTCGGGCCGGCGATCAGGAATGGAGAATGGACGTCAGCACTTCCTGGACTTCATCCAGTTCTCCGGACGGCACGAGGATCTCGTACTGCTGCTTGGACATGTTGATGGGTCTTGTCTGGACGAGGAACCCCTCTTCGGTAAGCCTTCGTTTGATGCTCTCCGCGATCTTCGCCGTCGGCGCGATGTAGATGACCGTCCACATGAAAGGTACCTCCTGATATCCCGGAAACAGGTCACATGATCTCACAATCATAGCATAGGAGAACTTTTGCTAGCAAGAAAGGCCTAGGCCATTCCGGGTCGAAAGCCCGCCCGGGAGCGCCGCCCGGCTGACGGCCTCGCGGAGGGAAGCGGAAGCGGCCGGCCTGTCCGCCGACGTGCCGGAAAGCTCGCTGCAGGAACGATTCGCTCCCGCAGCCGCCGAATCCTGCACGCCTCTCAGGCTTTCGTGCCGTCCTCGCTATAGTCTGTCGCCCTCGGGTCCTGATGCGCGATCCGGGCCGATGCCGCCGCAGCCAGTCCGGCTACGAGATCGTCGAGAAACACGTGGATCTCGCCCGTGGACTTGTCGTTGAGCCGGCTGATGATGCCGGGCTTCACCTTGTCCAGGTAGCCGAAGCTGGTCAAGCCGATCATGCCGTACACGTGCGTGATGCCCATCGCCAGCGTCTCGTCGACGCCGTACAGCGATTCGTCCTTCTCCATGATGCGCTGCAGCGGAGCCGGCAGCAGCCGCTTCTCCGCCAGCTCGTCGAGCGCGATGCCCGTGCAGAGCACATATTGGACTTCGCGCTTGCCGAGCACCGTGCGCACGCTGTCCACACATTCTTCTATCGTGAGGTCAGGGTTATAGGGAAGCTGCAAGGAATGGACGATTTCCGCGACATCCGCTACCGTGACTCCGCGCCTCTCCAGCCAGCGCTCCAATTCAACGTTCATCCGCATTCCTCCCGCTTGGCCAAGGTGCCGGAGCTGTCCCTCCGGGGAACGGGACAGGCCCCGGCGCTTGCGCCGCAGCGCCGTCGCGCGGCGCAGGCAGCCTTAGAGGGACGCGGCCGATCCGCCCCCCTCGCGCCTGCCGACTCCGCCGCCCGAGGCGTTCCGGCTCGCAGCCTAGGGCTGCTGTGCTTCCTACTCTATGCTCCTGTCCCGCGAAATGTTCCGGAAAAATAGAGCCTGAAAGAGGCCGAGGCTGACCGGAAGCCGATCCGGACATGCTAAGGTCAAGGAGGATGATTGCCATGCCGCAACTGCCGGAAGATTTGACTTTGAAACGAACGCTGATCGCCAATATCGCGATGATCGGCAAGCCGGGAAGCGGGGAATGGACGCTGGTCGACGCCGGCATCGCCGGCTTCGCGCGGGCGATCGCCGACGCCGCAGAGGAGCGCTTCGGCGCCGCCGCGCCGAAAGCAATCGTGCTTACGCATGCCCATTTCGACCATGTCGGCTCGCTGGAGAAGCTGCTTGAGCTATGGGACGTGCCCGTATACGCTCACGAGCAGGAGCTGCCTTATCTGCAGGGCGAGCGGAACTACCCTCCGCCCGACGCCGATGCGGGCGGAGGCTTGATGACGCTGCTCTCGCCGCTGTACCCGCGGGAAGCGCTGCAGCTCGGCGGCAAGGTGAAGCCGCTGCCGGAAGACGGGAGCGTCCCCGGCCTCCCTGAATGGAAATGGATCGGCACGCCTGGCCATACGCCGGGACATGTCTCGCTGTTCCGCGAGCGTGACCGCGCGCTGATCGCGGGCGACGCCTTCATCACCGTCAAGCAGGAATCCGCCTGGGCCGTGCTCGTGCAGGAGCAGGAAATTCACGGCCCGCCGATGTACTTTACGCCGGACTGGGCGACGGCCAAAGCATCCGTTCGACGCCTGGAGGCGCTTCGTCCCGAATTCGCGCTCGCCGGCCACGGCGCTCCGATGGACGGCGAGAGGCTGCGCGCCGGACTGGCCGAGCTGGCGGAGCGCTTCGACGAGATGGCCGTTCCGCCGGACCGGAGGCCGGCGCAGCGATAGAGGGAGCCGGAGCGAAGCGTAGGCTGCGCAAGGTTTTTCCGCGTGTAGCCCTCTGCTCCCATGGAAGCGCAGGACGCGCACGGAAACAATGAAAAAAACCGTCTTGGCCACGGCCAGGACGGTTGAAAAGGAAGAGGAGCTGGGCCGATGCGCGTCGACGACGGGCGCCAGGCTCCGGCTACTTCACGACGGCGCAGCCTTGGCCGAGCAGCTGCTCGATGCGCTCGATCAGCTCCGGCGATGGCTTGACGCGGTAGCGCTCGCTCAGCGCCATCGTGCGGGACTCCCGCTCATAAAAGAGCACGGTGCCGAGCGGTCCCGCATGCTCCCCGATGAGCGCCTTGAGCCGCTCCAGGACGGCGGGAGTCTCCCGATCCGCCGTGATCTTGAGATACAGCCGCTGCGCGGCGGCGGCAGAGCGCTCCGGCGCGGAAGCAGCCGGACGTCCCGAAGGAGCGCCTGCCGCCTGCGCTCCGACGGAGCGCCTCGCGGGCGGCGAAGCTCCGCCTGCAGCTGGCGGCGGCGTCCCGACGGGGCCGCCGGCTCGCGGGGCGGCCTCGCCGGCGCCTGCCGCCTGCGCTCCGACGGAGCGCCTCGGCGGCGGCGAAGCTCCGCCTGCGGCTGGCGGCGGAGCCGCGCCCGGGGCTCTGCTCCCGGGCCCCGGCGCGCCGCTGCCGCCGCCGGAGCGCGAGCGGCGCCCGCGCGCCTGGCGGCGGAGCCGCTCGACCCCGGAGTGCAGCTCGGGGTCGGCCAGGGGGACGAGGTCATCGACGATCAGCTTGATGTCCTCGTCTCCCCGCTGCACGGAGGCCTGCAGCACGGCGAGGCCTCCGGCGGACACCTTGTCCGCGAGCTTTTCCCACGCGGACGGGAAGAACACCGCTTCGACGCGCGCGATGCGGTCCTCCACCTCGGCGAACGCCATCGGCTGGCCTTTGCGGGTCCGCAGCGTCTTCAGCGACACGATGCGGACGGCAAGCACGCCGGACGCGCCCTCCGCCGCTTCCTCCAGCTCGACAAGCCGGTCGAGGCCGAGCTCGGCCAGCTGCTCCTCCGCCGCATCCAGCGGATGGCCGGACAGATAAAGCCCGAGCAGCTCGCGCTCGAGCTCGAGCAGCTGGGTCTGCGAGTAAGGCTCGACCTGAGGCAGCTCGATGTCCCAGTTCTGCACCTCTTCAAAGCCGAACAGCTCGATCTGCAGCTCCTCGCGCTCCTTGCGCCATTTTTGCGCCGCTTCGACGGATTCGTCCAGCGCGGCCAGCTGCTGCGCCCGATGGCCCGGCAGCGACTCCAGCGCCCCGGCGCCGATCAGGCTCTCCAGCACGCGCTTGTTGACGACGCGCAGGTCGACGCGCCGGCACAGATCGATGAGGCTGGCGAACGGCCGAACCGCCGCCTCGCGCCGGATCGACTCGATCGCCTGCGTGCCGACGTTCTTGATGCTGGCGAGGCCGAAGCGCACCGCCTGTCCCTCGGGGCTGAACGTGACCGAGCTGCGGTTCACGTCCGGCGGCAGCACCTCGATGCCCATCCGGCGGCACTCGTCGATGTACTCGCCGGTCTTGCGCTGGTTGCCGGTGACCGAGGCGAGCATCGACGCCATGAAGGCGACCGGATGATGCCGCTTGAGCCAAGCCGTCTGGAACGCGAGCACGCCGTAGGCGGCCGCGTGGGCCCTCGGGAAGCCGTAGTCGGCGAAGCGCAGGATCATGTCGTAGACCCGGTCCGCCTCTTCCTCCGCGTAGCCTTGGCCGAGCGAGCCCCGCACGAAGGCGGCGCGCTGCTCGTCGAGAATCTCCCGCTTCTTCTTGGACACGGCGCGCCGCAAGAGGTCCGCCTCGCCCAAGGTGAAGCCGGCCATCGAGGAGGCGATCTGCATGATCTGCTCCTGATAGACGATGATGCCGTACGTATCCTTGAGGATCGGCTCCAGCGACGGATGCGGGTATTCGACGCGCTCCGTGCCGTGCTTGCCCGCGATGAAGCGGGGGATGAACTCCATCGGACCCGGCCGGTAGAGCGCGAGCACGGACACGATGTCCTCGAAGCCGCTCGGCCGCAGCTCCCGCAGCACGCGCCTCATGCCCGCGGACTCCAGCTGGAAGATGCCGGTCGTGTCCCCTCGTCCGAGCATCTCGTACGTCGCCGAATCATCGTCCGGCACCTCGCGGAAGTCGACCGTGCCGCCGTCCGGACGGCGGATCCAATCGAGCGTCCGCTCCAGGATCGAGAGCGTGCGCAGGCCGAGGAAGTCCATCTTGAGCAGGCCGACGGCCTCGACGTTCTCCATCGAGTACTGCGTCAGCGCGGCCGCCTCCGAGCCGCCCTGCAGCGGCACGTAGTCCGTGAGCGGACGGCCCGAGATGACGACGCCGGCCGCATGGGTGGAAGCATGCCGGGGCATGCCCTCGACCTTGAGCGCGGTCGCGATCAGCTCGCGCGTCCCCTCCCGCTCGCTGTATTCCCGCAGCTGCGGCACCGAGGCGATCGCCGACTCCAGCGTCGTGCCCGGATGGCCGGGGATGAGCTTGGCGACGCGGTCGATGTCGCCCGGCGGCACGTCGAGCGCGCGCCCGACGTCGCGCACGGCGGCCTTGGCCGCCAGCGTGCCGAACGTGATGATCTGCGCGACATGGTCGGAGCCGTACTTGCGGCTCACATAGGCGATCACCTCGTCGCGGCGCTCGTCGTTGAAGTCGATGTCGATATCCGGCATGCTGATGCGCTCCGGATTGAGGAAGCGCTCGAACAGCAGCCGGTGCTTGAGCGGATCGACGTCGGTGATGCGAAGGCAGTAGGCGACGAGGCTGCCTGCCGACGAGCCGCGGCCCGGTCCCGTGCGGATGCCCTGCTCATGCGCGTAGCGGATGAAGTCCCAGACGATGAGGAAGTAGTCGCTGAAGCCCATCCGCTCGATGACGCCGAGCTCGTAGCGCAGCCGCTCCTCCGCCTCTCGCAGCGTCGCTCCCGCGTCTCGCCAGGCAGCGCCATGCCCGCCATGCCCGCCATGCCCGTCCGCCGCTGCCGGCCGTCCGCTCTCCTCCAGGCTGCCGTACCGCTCCCTCATGCCGGCCTGGCAGAGCCGCTCCAGGTATTGAGCGGCGCTCAGCCCGTCCGGCAGCGGACGGTACTCCGGCAGCGCGTGCACGCCGAGCTCCAGCTCCAGCCGGCAGCTGTCGGCGATGCGGACCGTATTGAGCAGCGCCTCGGGCAGATGCGGGAACAGCCGCTCCATCTCCTCGGCGCTCTTCAAGTACATCCCGTCCCCGTGCATGTGCAGGCGGTCGGGATCGTTCACGCTCTTGCCGGTGCCGATGCAGATGAGCACGTCCTGCACGGCCGCGTCCTCCTGCCGCAGGTAGTGCACGTCGTTCGTCGCCGCCAGCGGGATGCCGGTCTCCTCGGAGAGGGCGATCATGCCCGCGATGACTTTTTTCTGCTCGGCCATGCCGTGGTCCTGGATCTCCAGATAGAAGCGGTCGCCGAACGACTCCCGGTACCGCAGCGCGGCTCGCCTCGCCTCCTCCGGACGGTCGTGCAGCAGATGCTGCGACACTTCGCCGGCCAGACAGGCGCTCAGGCAGACGAGTCCCTCCGCGTGCTCCCGCAAGACGTCGTGGTCGATGCGCGGCTTGTAGTGGAAGCCCTCGAGATGGGCGATGCTGCTCAGCTTCATCAAGTTGCGGTAGCCGGCCATGTTCTGCGCGAGCAGGATCAGATGGTAGATCGGGTTGTCCTTGCGGGTCCCCTTGTCCGTCCGCGAGCCGCCCGCCAGATACATCTCGCAGCCGATGATCGGCTTGATGCCCTGCTTGACGCACTCCTTGTAAAAGGGCACCGCCCCGTACATGACGCCGTGGTCGGTCAGCGCCAGCGAGCCCATCCCGAGCTCCGCGGCCCTAGCCGTCAGATCGCGGATTCGCGCCGCTCCGTCCAGCAAGCTGTATTCGCTGTGCACATGCAAGTGCACGAATCGTCCGCCCGCGCTCATCGCGCCCCCTCCTTCCGACGCCGCCCCGGCGCGCTTCGCCGGCTGGCGCCCATGGCTCCAGCTCCGACGCCGCCCTGGGGCACATCTGTTCGCTCTTTCGTTCTATCTTATCATAAAAGAGCGCCGCAGTCCCATACAATGGGACAAGGGAAGCGATTCCCATCACTCCCCAGCGGAAAGGTGAGGCGAATGCGTCGCATGAACCTGATCCTGAGCAAGGCCCTGATCGACTGCTTCATCGCCTTCGGCGTCGTCGTCGGAGGCGCGTTGCTTGCCGGCATCGGCTCGGTGCTGGCGTTCTCCCCTCCCAGCGCGATGATGCTCGATACGGCGGACCGGCTGAAAATATGGGCGCTCGTCGCGGCCGTCGGTGGCACGATCGACCCGCTTCGTGTCATTGAAAGCAACATGATGGACGGCCAGCTGTCGCCTGTCGCCCAGCAGCTGCTGTTCATCCTGTGTGCCTTCATCGGCGCCCATGCCGGCACGGAGCTCATCCGCCTCATCTGCCGGGGATCGGGGTGAGCCCGGGCGATGCGGATCCCTCCCTTCGAGCGCTTCATGCGCTTCACGCAAGGCGTCGGCCTCGTGCTCGCCGGCATGGTCATCGGAGCGGCCGTCTACCATTCGCTGTTCCAAGCCCAGTTCGACCGGGCGGCCAACCAGATCGGCCGGCTGGAGGATCAGCTCAACGAGCGCGACAGCGACCTGAGCAAGCTGAACCAGTTCAAGGAGCTGCATTCCGTCATCAAGACGGTGCAGATCCGCTTCGAGGACGGAGGCGACGCGGACAGTCTCGACGAGCCGACGAAATCGCGGCTCAAGGCGCTGCTTCACAAGGACCTGCTCGTCCTCGAAGGACGCAGCGTCTATGAGATCGACCGCGAGTCGCGGCTCGCGCGCGAGCTGCTGGCGGGCAAGGTGTACCGGGACAAGGACAAGAGCTTCACGCTGGAGATCAAGACGGCGCTCGTCGTCGACAACAAGCTCCAGGTATGGGCCAGCATCCGCCGCCGCGGGCCGGAGCTCAGCAGCAGCGGCCAGCCGCAGGGCTGACGCCTGGACGGGCCGCCTCGCCGCCGCCTTCCGCCAGCGCTCTTGACCCGCCGCGCCGGCTCCCGCAGCCCCCTCGGCCGACAGGCATGGCGCTAGGCGCGAGACTGCGTTTCGGTTTCGCCGCGCGGAAGCTTTTGTGATACAATGGCGCAAGGCGAAATGGCTATGGCCGTCCTCTGGCGGCGATGCAAGTTTCGTTCCAAACCCCGGGCTGCCGCCCGTCCAAAGGAGAAATCTCGGCTCTATGAACGACTCCGTCGCCTGGCTGCAATGGGTGCTCATTGCAGGCATCGTCCTCAGCTGCACGCTGTCGGTGCTGAACAGCTTCCGCTCGCGCCGCTCCAAGGACGCGAACCTCAAGATCCTGTACGCCGCGCAGATGAACATCAGCATGGGCTGCATGCTCATCCTGATCGCCCTCATCCAGATGTTCCTGTACGAGGGGTCCACGATCCGCGTCATCGTCGGCGCCGTGTTCATGCTGCTCGGCCTGTTCAACATCTTCGCCGGGCTGCGCAACCGCAGCATCATCCGCGGCGTCATCGCCCGCGCCGCTCAAGGCAAGTCCCGCTGACCTTCCAAGCGCCCCCGCTTCCGGCCTTCCCGGCCGAGCGGGGGCGCTTTTTCCAATCGCTTTTCAAGCGCTTTTTCCCCCTCCCGATTTTTGATATTCGCCCTCCAATCGTCCTCCGGATAGCCTGAAAGAGTCATGTCTCTTTTGCTGCTTGGCTCTATACTGATCCAGTCAACGCGGAATTCATGACATTGAGCCAGGGGGAATCGCCACAAATGAGCACGAAGCTTGAAAACGCAGCGCCGGAGACGAAGGCTCGGCAAAGAGGCCTGCTGCCGGCGCTCTATCAAAGCGTATGGAGGTGGCACTTTTACGCAGGTGTTATTTTCGCGCCGTTCCTGATCCTCCTCGCCGTCAGCGGAGGAGCCTATCTGTTCAAGCCGCAGATCGAAGGCCAGCTGTACAAGGACCTGCTGACGGTCCGGGAAGTGGGCCAGGCCTGGATGTCTCCGGAAGCCTTGACGGCGGCCGTCCGCAAGGAGAACCCGAATCTCGCCATCCAGTCGCTGACGCTCCCGGACGACGCCCGGTCGACGGTCAAGATGAGCGTCGTCCAGGACGGGGTGCCGACTACGCTCTACGCGGACCCGTATACCGGCAAGATCGCCGGGACGATGGATTCGGACAAAACCGTTTCGGCCGTCTTCAAAAAGCTTCACAGCCAGCTGCTGCTGCCCGGAACGCTGCCCAACCGCATCGTCGAGCTGGCCGCCTGCTGGGGACTCGTGCTGACCGTCACCGGCCTGTACTTGTGGTGGCCGCGCGGACGCTTCAGCGTCTGGGGCACGCTGCTGCCTCGTCTCGGCAAGCCCGGCAACCGGCTGTTCTGGCGGGACCTTCATGCCGTGCCGGCGTTCTGGCTGTCGCTGCTCATTCTCGCCCTGATCCTGACGGGCCTGCCTTGGTCCGGCGTGCTCGGCGGCCAGATCGACAAGATCGCCAACGCTACGAACACGAACAACCCGCCCTACGCTTATTCGTTCATGGGAGCGCCGGAGCCGGTCACGCGCGCCAAGGACATCGCCGAGGACATCCCGTGGGCGGCGGAAAGCCTGCCCGTGCCGGCCTCCGCGCCCGGCGGCTACGTGCCGATCACGATCGATGAAGCGGCCGGCATCGCCGAGCGCCAGCAGGTGACGAGGCCGTATACGATTACGATGCCCCAAGGAGAAACGGGCGTCTACACGATCTCTACGGCAGACGCCAAGCCGTGGAACTCGGCGACGCTGCACGTCGATCCCTACAGCGGCGCCGTCCTGACCGACGTCCGCTACGAGCAGTACGGCGCCATGGCCAAGCTCATTTCGATCGGCATCGCTTTCCACGAGGGCAAGCTGTTCGGACTGGCCAACCAGCTGCTCGGCCTGCTCGCCTGCCTCGGGCTGGTCCTGATCTCCGCCGGCTCGTACGTCATGTGGCGCAAGCGCGCTCCGGCCGGCAAGCTGGGGGCTCCGAACAAGCCCAAGGAGAAAAAAGCCGCCATCGGCGTCCTCCTCATCATGGCCGTGCTTGGCGTGCTCATGCCGCTTGTCGGATTGTCGCTGCTGGTCGTGCTGGCGCTGGACGGCCTCGTTATCCGCCGCGTGCCGGCGCTGCGCCGCTGGTTCGCGGCCTGAAGGGAGGAACTCGCAGATGAAACGCAATCGGATCGCTCTTGCCGCCGGCACGCTGCTGGCCGGCGCATCGCTGCTGCTCGCCGGCTGTCAGGCGGACACCTCCGGCCTGGACGACAAGGGCTTCAAGCCTCACCTGACCGTCGACCTCCAGCTGCCGAAGCAGCTGGAGCCGGGCCAGGAAGGCCGCTTTTCCATCGTTGTGAAAAAAGGCGGAGAGCCTTACGACGGCTTCTACCAGGCGCGCTTCCAGCTGTGGCCTGAGGACGGCTCGTCGCCTCCGGTAACCGTCCAGGCGGAGAAAGCCGCGCCCGGAACGTACGCCGTGACCCGGCCGCTCGGCGCGGAAGGCGTGTACCGAATCAAGTTCAACGGCATCTCGGCTGAGTACGAGATCATGCCGTCCAAGCGCTTCGCCATCGGCGCCCATGCCGTCGAGACGCTGGCCGAGATGGAAAAGGCCGGGGCCGCTCCGGCCCTGCCTTCCCCGGGGCCCCATCACTGAGCGGCAGATGGGCCGTCCAACGCCTGCCTGATTGCCCTCGGCAGCCGGGCAGGCTTTTTTTATCCGCCTGCATCATCCCTCCGAGCCTACAGAGAGATCAACAAAAAAACGTCCTGTTCCATTGTCCCTGTCCCGCATGTACGGGAAGGGCAATGAATCAGGACGTTTTTCGTCACGGTTATTCTTCTATTGAAAGGCTCTACCGTTTCAGGAGTGCTCCGGCAACAAGGAAAATCAAAGGCACTCTCGGCTCCCACGGCGTCAATGGGACCACCTGCGGCGACTTCACCGAGACTACATCCAGCCCCCTCGTCTCTACGCAGCCGCAGCCAGCGCAGCCAGCACCTCGTCCGCGCTCGCATACTCGCCCTGGACGATGCGCTCGATCCGGCCGTCCGGCCCGATGACGAACGAGGCCGGCAGCGCCCGCACGCGGAACGCGCCCGCCGCCTCGCCCGCGGCGTCGGAGGCGAGCGGCATCGCGATGCCTGCCGCCTCGGCGAACTCCGTCATCGTCGCGCGGCTGTCGCCGACGTTGATGACGAGCAGCGCCCCGCTGCCGTCCGGCAGCTTCGCCAGCCGGGCCGCAGCCTCGTCGAGGCGCGGCAGCTCGCGCTTGCAGGGCTCGCACCAGCTCGCCCAAAAATGCACGAGCACCGGCTCGCCCTGATAATCGGCGAGCCGCAGCCGCGTCCCGGTGCCCGCCAGCGCCGCCTCGACCTGCGGCGCCGGCTCGCCGACCGCGATCCGGCCGTCGGCCGCTTGGGGAGCGCCGCCGAGCAGCAGCCAGCAGGCGGTCGCGACCGCTCCCGCCGCGAGGAGCAAGCTCAGCCAAGTTCCCGGCCGACGGAGCCGACGGCCGATCCCGCCGGACCTTCCGATCGCTTCAGTCTGAGCGGTCCGGTCGTCGCCAGCCCCTTCAGACCTGGGCCCGGCTTCCCGGCGGCTGTCCTCCGGCGATGGGCTCACGTCCTCCCCCGTCCCGCCGGGTCCTGCGCTGCGCCGGAACCGCGGCTGTCGGTGAAGGCCGCGTGCAGCCCGCCGACGCCGTACTGCTCCAGCAGCTCGGCGACCGTGCCTTGACGGACGGCCTCGCCGCCGCGCAGGAAGACGACCTCGTCCGCGCTCGCTTCGGCGACAGGCAGCTGATGCGTGGAGTACAGCACCGAGTGGCCCTCCGAGCGGAGCTTGCGCACGAGCTCGACGAACGAGTCCATCCAGTACGGATCGAGCCCGTTCGTCGGCTCGTCGAGCACGAGCAGCGGCGGCTTCGCCAGCATCGCCTGGGCGAACAGGAGCCGCTGCCGCATGCCTTTGGAGAAGGCCGTCACCTTGCGGTCGCGCACGTCCGCCAGCCCGACCTCCTCCAGCGCCTCTTCGGTGCGGCGCTTGGACAGCCCCCGCAGCGATGCCCAGAATCGCAGCGTCTCCCAAGCGGTCAGGCCGCGGGAAAACGTATAGTCGTCCGGCATGTAGCCGAGCTTGTCCGCATAGGCGCGCCGATCGTGCTGCCAGCGCAGCCCGTCCACCTCCACATGGCCGGACGTCGGCTGCAGCAGCCCCATGACGAGGCGCAGCAGCGTGCTCTTGCCCGCGCCGTTGCCGCCGCACAGCGCCAGCACGCGGCCCGGTCCGAGCTCCAGCGAGATGTTCTGCAGGAGCGTCTGGCCCTTGATCGTCTTGCCGACCTGCTCGATCCGCAGCAGCGGCTTCGCTGCATCATCAGCCATGTCGCCGCCCCCTTTCCCAAGCCCAGACCGCGATGCCGCCCGCTCCGGCGATCCAAGCGACGCAGATGCCGGCGAAGACCAGCGGTCCCCAGCCGCCTGACATCACCTCGACCCAGCTGTAGTAGTCCGGCCCGAGAATCGAGCCGCCGCCGAGCCGGATGACGACGAACAGCCGCACGAGCTCCGCCGGATTGAACAGCGTCAGCGCGGTCAGCGCCGGCTTGATCCATAGGTACGGCATGTAGCCGAGCGTCGCGATGAGCAGCGTCGGCCACCCGATGACGGTGAAGAACCAGAAGGCGACCGCATACGTCAGCGCTTGCCAGCGGTTCGCCGCCACGGTGCCGATCAGCAGCGCGGCGGCCAGGTACAGGAGGACGAGCAGCAGCGAGAAGGTCAGGAACAACAGCAGCGTCCGCAGGTCGAAGCCGCCGCCCGCAAGCGCTCCCGCGACGCCGCTCGCGCCGAAGGCGAACGCGACGATCGAGCCGAGCACGAGCGTCAGCCCGGCATATTTGCCGGCGATGAAGCTGGAGGTGCGCAGCGGATAGACGGCGAGCAGCTGCCAGCTGCCCTCCTCCTTCTCCGCTGTGAGCGAGAAGCTGCCGATGAGCAGCGTCATGAGCGGCAGCAGGTACAGGATGAGGCTGAGCATCGAGCCCGTCGTGCTCGTGTAGCCGCCGCCGGGGCTTTGCGCCCCGATCAGCAGCAGCAGCAGCGAAAAGACGGTGAACAGCACGAGGAACGAGTAGGACCAAGGGTTGCGGAAGCCGAGCTTGATCTCCCTCCGGGCGACATGGGCCGCATTCATGGCTTAGTGGGCGGAGTCCGCATTAGATGCGTTCTCGCTCATGTCCATGCCGTCGCCTTGGCCCGCGTTGTCGCTCATGTCCATGCCGTCGCCATGGCCCGCGTTGTCGCTCATGTCCATGCCGCCGTCTTGGCTCTCGCCCGCGTCGCCTTCGTGGGAATGCGCATCGCCCATCATCATGTCCTTGTTCTGCTCCCAGCTGTGGCTGCCGAGCTCGGCCGCCGTCAGCAGCTGCCCCTTGCCCTGCTCCTGGGCGAACGCCTCGGCCGCGGCCTTGTCCTTGAAGCTGACGACCCCGTAAGCCATCGGCGTCTTGAAGTCCTTGTCGTAGACATAGTAAGCGTCGCCGTAAGCGATCCACTCCTTGTCGTTGTAGTCGCGGACGTACTCGCCGCCGATTTTCGAGCTGGCGTTTTTCGCTTTCCAATCGTTCATGCAGCCGATGTCGTCGAACTTGAACGTCTTGCCCTCGGTCGTCGTCAGCTGCACGGCGAAGGCGTCGTCCTGGACGGTCATGTTGCAGATCGCGCACTTGTCGACGGACTCGTCGATCGGCACCGGCCCGTATTCCTTGGTGCCGCAAGCCGCCAGCACCAGCATCGTCAGGAGCGCGGCCAACGGCAGCAGCCCCCTCAGGTATCGTTTGCTCATTTTTTTCTAACCCCCACTCGTATAATGGTCGTCGCAGCCAGCAGCAGCACGGCTCCGGCCGCCGCAGTCGCCCCTGGCGAGCCCGTCTCGGACGCCGCGGAGCCCGCGATGGCCGGCGGCTCCATGAGCGGAGCCCGGTCGCGGGTCCAGCCCGCGGCGTCGGCGGCCATGAGGCTTTCGAGAAACTTCATGCCCGGCGACTGGAAAAACAGCTGGAACGCCGGCGTTTCCTTCGTCAGCCGCTGGAAGAACGGGTTCATCGGATAGGCCAGATCGCTCTTGCCGTCTCCGCTCGGGTCCAAGCCCTGGAACGCATCCCAATAGTTGCCCTCGATCCGGTTGCCCGCGCTGCGGTCGGCCATCGTCTCGATGACGTTGGAGACGAAGCGGTTGCCGGCCAGCTCGTTGTCCGCCGAATCGAGCAGCTGGATGCCGACGAAGTTGTAGGAAACGTCGTTGCCCGTCCACGAGTTGTTCGCGGAGCGCTCGATGTAGAGGCCGACGCGGTTGCCGACGAGCTCGTTGCCGGTCACCCGCATGTCCTCGACCTCATAGAACAGCATGCCCTGCGAGTTGACGCTGCCCTGCTGGAGCTTGAAGGCGTTGCCCGCGATCGTCCCGCCGCGCGAGACCATCGCCATGATGCCGGTGACGTTGCGGGAGCCGCGGTTGCCCTCCACGTCGGTGTTCTTGGCATACATCAGATGCACGCCGTAGCGGGAAAAGTCCACCACATTGCCCCGGATGGCCGTGTCGTTGCTGCCCTCCAGGTAGATGCCGTCGAACATGCTGCTGACGCGGTTGTTCTCGATCGTGTTGCCGTGCGACCGGTACAGGTCGATGCCGTTGCGCCGCTCCGAGGCGCGCGCGGAGCGGCCGAGCAGCTCCGGCGTCGCCTCGACCGCGTTGCCGCGGATGACCGTGCCGTCGGATTCCTGCAGCTGGATGCCGATCGTCCTCGTCACGATGCGCAGCTCCTCCACCCGGGCGCCGTCGCCTTCGACGAGCACCGCCGCCGCCTCGCCACCGCTGTCCTTGACGATCGACAGCCCGCTGAGCGAGACGGAGTCCGCGGCAACGGCGACCGCGGGCTTGTCCGGCGCGGCGCTGCGGAGCGTGACGCCCTTGCCTTTGACCGCAAGCGGCTTGTCGATGACGAGCTCCTCGTCATACGTGCCGGGCGGCAGCTCCACCTCGCTTCCCGGCGAAGCCTCGTCGAGCAGCTTCTGCAGCGTCCCGGCCTGGGCGGCCTGGGCGGCCGGAACCGGTCCTGACGCCGCCGCTCCGCCGAGCGCGAGGACGGCGGCCAGCGCCAGGCGATACGCCATGTTTCCGATCATCCTCTCCTCCTTTTCCGTCGGAGCGCTTCCGCTCCAAGCTGCGCCTCATTCCAGCATAATCATCCGCGGACGGCGCGGCATGACCCGATGGAGCTATCGCCTGTGAAGAATTCCCGAACGATAGACGCCGCTGCGCCGGCCATCCGGCTCTAGCCGTCCATCAGCTGCATCGACAGGATCGCCTTGGCGGCGACGCCCCCGGCATCCGACAGCTGGATCTCGAGCTTGGCGTTCTTGCGGCTCAGCTCCAGCACGGCCGGCTCCAGCACGAGTTCGGCGTCGATCGCGACCGGACGGAAAAAGTAGGTCGTCACGCTTTCGACCATATGGTCGCCTCGCCCGCTCTCCCGCACCATGCGCCGCGCCGCTTGCAGCATGAGCGTGGAGAGCACGCCTTCGGAAACGGTGCCCGGCATGCCGGACATCTGGGCGGCGGCGACGCCGGCGTAGCGGAAGCCCTTGGCTGCGCCGCTCGGCTTGAAGCCGGCCAGGATGAGCTCGTCGAACGTCTCGCCGGAGTCGCCCTGGCGGCCGGTGATGCGCATCGCCTCCTGCACCTCCTGCCGCGTGATGACGCCGAGCAGCCGCCGATGCCGGTCGACGACCGGCAGCAGGTCGATGCCCTCGGCCGCCATCGTATGCGCGGCCGACGTCACCGTGATGTTGGGCGCGGCGGTGATCGGATGCCGGGTCATGAGCCGCTCCACCAGCGCGTCCGGCTCGGAGCCGGCGGCGTCCTTGGCGGTCATCATGCCGCTGACGCGCCCGCGCTCGTCGAGCACGGGGAAGCGGAAGCTCCCGGTCAGCCCGGCCAGCCGGTGGAAATCGGCCGCCGTATCGCCATGCTTCAGCACGTCGGCAGGACGGGCGAAGCTCATGATGTCTTCGATGAGGACGATCTTCTGCTTGATGAGGCGGTCATACATGGCGCGGTTGATCATCGAGGCGACGGTGAACGTATCATGGCGCGAGACAATGATCGGCAGCCCCCGCTCGTCCGCGAGCCGCTTGACCTCGGCGCTCGTATCGAAGCCGCCGGTGATGAGCACGCCCGCCCCCTGCTCGAGCGCGAGCCGGTGCGCCTCCTCGCGGTTGCCGACGATGAGCAGGCTGTCTTCATTAATATAGCGGAGCATCGCGTCGAGCTCCATCGCGCCGATGACGAACTTGTGCAGCGTCCGCTGCAAGCCGCCGGAGCCGCCGAGCAGCTGGCCCTCGACGATGTCGGCGACGTCGCCGAACGTCAGCCCTTCCAGCGAGCCGCGCCGGGAGCGGTGCACGCGGACGGTGCCGATTCTTTTTTTGGTCGCGACGATGCCGAGCTCCTCGGCCTCCTTGATCGCCTTGTACGCGGTGCCTTCGCTGACGTCCAGCTCGCGGGCGATGCCGCGCACGGAGATGCGCGTGCCCGGCTCCAGCGCCTCGATGTGCCGGATCAGCTGCTCGTGCTTGGTCATCGTCTCGAGCGATGACGGGGGGTGGGTATCGGGTGGCATGAGGAGTCCTTCCGCCTTTCCTTTCGCTGATGCTTCTTCTTGTACCCTTGATTATAGCGAATTGAGCCGGCGCTGTCTTTTTTGCCGCTTCAGACGGGAGAACGAAGCTGCGGCGTTGAACTTAGGTAAGACAGCCACCAGATTGAACCCGAAAGGAGATGCTCCCGATTCCAATCCGTCACCGCTCACTGCGAAAACCGCTGCTGCTGCTCACCGCCGGCATGATTTTCTTATGGACTCTGGCGCTCGCCCGCAGCGAGCTGTACGAGCGCCATGCTCCGATCCTCTCGACCGGGATGGCGCTCGATCTGATGCTTGTCATTCCTCTGCTGCTCCTGCTGGCTGCTGATCCACCCCGGCGATGGCTTCAGCGGAAGCATTTGACGACTGCTTCCCTGTCGGTGCTGGCCGGGTATTTGGCTTGCCGCTTGATCTTCGACCCGGTCCAGCAGCAGCGCATTGAATGGATCGGCTTCATCCTGCTTCCGCTTGAGCTGCTGCTTCTTGCTGCGCAAGCGGGTTGGCTCTTCTCCTGCCTCGTCCAGGCGCGGCGCGCGGCGCGGGAGCTCCGCCGCACCGAATCCGCGCTCGAAGCCATCCAGCAGGAGACGAGCCGCAAGCTCGGCCATGGACCGGTCGGCGCCTTCGCCGCCCACGAGCTGAGCGTCCTTTACCTGGCCTTCCTTTCCGGCAAAGACAAGCCCTCCATGGCAGACCAGCGAGAATCGGGGCTCTTTTCCGTCCACCGGCATTCCGGCCGCCTCGCTCTGACGATCACGCTCGGCTCGCTACTGATCGCGGAAGGCGCCGCGCTCCACGTGCTCCTCCACTCCTTTTCACCGCTCGTCGCCTGGGCCGCCTCCGCAAGCAACCTCTATTTGCTGCTTCTGCTGCTGGCAGACTGGAAAGCGATGCGCCTCTGTCCCATTCAGATTTCGGACGACGAGCTTCACCTGCGCTGCGGTCTCCAGCTCAGCTGCAAGCTGGCTCCAGGGGATATTCGAACGGTCGAGCGAGTCCGCTTCATCGAGGACGATCCGGCGGCAAAAAAGTCGATCTTCTCGCCGCCCGGCGGCAACGTCAACGTGCTTATCCGATTCGCCCGTCCGATGCCAGCTTCAGGCTGGTTCGGCCGACCGTTCAATTACGAGCTCGCTTACTTGCACGTCGATGAGCCTGATTCCTTTATAGAGGCCTGTCGCCCGTTTCTCGCGCCGCCTGACAAAACGCCGACAAGCTTCTGAGGGTAAACGGGCCTTAACGGCGTTTGACTTCAATCGCTCTTGCGCGCAGGAGCAAAAAAGCCTGGCCCCCCGCTTTTGGCGAGGGGCCAGGCTTTTTTTGAACGGCCTGTCCCGTACATCCGGCTTGCTGCCGGCACCGGTTCGGAATCGGACCGTTCCATAACAGCGGACAGCCGGCGCCAGACCCGAGCCTAGACCTTGATGTCCAGGGAGCCCCCGAGCGTCGGATGCGGCGCCTGGCGGATCATCTCCGCCAGCTGCTGCCCCTGCTGCTCGAACATGTCCTTGGAGATGTTCATGACGCCGGTGCCGACCGCGAGCGCCAGCGCGTGCTGGGTCATCGCGGCCGAAGCGGCCAATCCTTGCGACACGCTCATGGACCGTCAGCCTCCTCTCGTCCGCCTCAAAGGCGGACTATGGAACATATCGGCTGAACGATCGCTTTTCGACACCTCGTCCGGCATGCTCCGCGCCGCCAGAAGCGCGCGGAGACTCAGCCCCGCCCGGCCGAGCGCCTTCGAGCCGTAGCCTGCTCGCGGCTGAACGCCTGCTGCCGGCGGATCGCCGCGACCCGTCGGCGCTCCCGCTCGCGGTCGCTCGCCAGCGCGCGCACATTGGCCGCGATGACGAGCAGCGCGAGCGCCGACCAGAAGACGCCGAACACGGTCGCGGCCGTCCAGCCGCCGCTCAGCTCCAAGCGCGGCAGCGCATAGGCCAGCATGCCGATCGCGGCCAGCAGATAGATGCCGTGCTTCCACTTTCTCATCGCCTTGTTCCTCCCCTTGGCTTGTCTCTTCCACTCTATGCGGGCGGAGGGCAGAACATGACGGGACGCTAGGTGCGGACGACGAGCCAGGACGACAAGCGAGAGCGGCGCCGGAGGAGCAGGGAGACGAAAGGGTCGGAGAAGCCGGGTACGGTGAAGCGGAGAAGACAAAAAAGGCGGCCCGCTCCCCCCGGGCAGGGAGATGGGCCGCCGTGCTTCCGGTTCCGGTCATTGGATTACTCGGAAGAGAGAAGCAGGGACTGCAGGGAACTGCCGATGATGCGGTTGACGTCCTCGACGACGACAGAGAGGCGCTTTTCCGCCTCGAAATACTTTTGCACGAGCGGATTGAGGCTCAGCACCTCGTAGAGGCGGCTCATGCCCTCCAGCTCTTCGGCCGACGGCTCCTCGCCGCTCATCATCCGCTGCTGGAGGTCGACCTGCTTCTTTTGAAAATCGAACAGCATCCGGCGGGCGTCGGGATCGGCGTCGGCGGCGGCGCGAGCGGCGCGCATCGTCTTCGCCTCGTGGCTGTCCTCCAGAGCTTTGGCCAATTCGTAAGCTTTGTCGTATACGTTCATGGCTTCATCTCCCTCGATCATCGCTTAGCCCATCATACCACCCGTCCGCCCTGCGAGGCAAAATCAGCTCCCCGCCCGCAAGCCGTCCGGCAGCAGCGCGTGCAGATCGGACATGCCTGCCGCCAGATGGATGCCGGCCATCGTGCGCAGCGAGCCGGAAATGATGCCGGCCAGCCGGCCTTGCTCGTCCAGCACGGGACCGCCCGACATGCCGCTTGCGATGGCGGCGTCGATCAGCACGCGGCTGCGGCCGCTCACGACCGCGTCGGGACTGCTCACGATGCCCTGCGTCACGATCGGGGTCTGCTTGAGCGGATAGCCGATCGCATAGACGGAATCGCCATGCTCCAGCTTCTCCGCGCGTCGGGCGACGAACGGGTAGCCGCCTCCCGCCTTCGGTGCAGGCAGCTCCAGCACGGCGACATCGGTGCGCTCGTCGTAGCGGACGACCTTCACCGGCGAGACGGCTCTGCCGTCAGCCAGCACGGCCTCCAGCTTCGCCGCTCCTTTGACGACATGATAGGCGGTCGCGGCGTCCCCTCTCGCGGAGAGGAGCACGCCGGTTCCCGTCGCGGCGACCGTGCCGTCCGGCCCGAGAGCCCTCAGGTAGAATACGGCGCCCGAGGCGAGCCGGTAGCTGTCGTCGGCCGCCAGCGGCGCCTGCCGCTCCGCCTGCGTCGTGCCTGCCGCGTACGGTCCCGCCGCCAGCACGGCGGCGAGGACCAGAGCGGCGATCCATCCTTTTTTCATTGCATGGCCATCCTTTCCTTGCTTGAACATGGCGTCGCTCTCCCGAGGGGAGAACGTTCTAGTCGCGGGCGGCCGCCATGACGGCGGCGTACGCCCAGTGGCTCGGCGGCAGGTCCGCGTAGCGCGGCTCCGCCGGCGATCCTTGGATCGTGCCGGCCATCCGGTTCAGCAGCGTGACCGCCTGCGCCCGCGTGAGCGGGCTGTTCGGGCGGAAGCTGCCGTCCGGGAAGCCTTGGATGAGGCCGGCGTCCGACAGGGCCGCGATGAAGCCGGCCGCCCAGTGCTTGCGCGCATCCTTCTGCTTCGGCATGCCGTCGCCGTCGACGTCGAGCTTGAGCGCCCGCGCGGCGATGACGGCGAACTCCGCGCGCGTCAGGCCGCGATCGCCGCCGAACGTTCCGTCCGGATACCCGCCGACGATGCCGGCGGAGGCGAAGAAGGCGACGAGCGGCTCGCTGCGGCCCGACTTGTCCGGGAAGGCGTTGTAAAGCTCTCCCTCCTCGCGGTCAAGCAGCGGCGCGAGCGCCTCGATCAGCTCGTAGCGGCTCATCGCGGCGTCCGGCTTGAACGTGCCGTCGTCGTAGCCGGAAGCGTAGCGCACCGTCGGCGCATCCTTCCGCAGGCTGTACAGAGCGGCGCCGACGTCGAACGTGTACGTCACGACGCGCTTGTCGCCTTCGACGAGCACTTTTACCGTCATGGAGCGCTGGAGCACCAGCTCGCCGGTGAAGCGAGGGCTGGACTCCGTCGGGTCGCTGCCGTCGGTCGTATAGCGGATCCACTTGCCCTCCGGAGCGGTCAGGCGCAGGATGCTGCCGCGCGGCGCGCGCACGGCGGAAGGCTGCTCGCCGCCTAGAGCGGGCTTGCCGATGTTCGACGCGACCGCAGGAGGAGGTTCGGGCGTCGGGGACGGGCTCGGCATGGCCGGGAAGAAGAACCCTCCTCCGCCGGATGGGGACGGCGTCGGGGACGGGGACGGCGGCGGCAGAAGCTTCCACTCGCCGCTCATCGCCGGGCTATGCTCCTTGCCGAGCACGACAGCGATCGCCTTCAGCGTCGTCGTCTGCTTGAGCCCGATCGGCGACGAGTAGACGGCCGAGCGCTCGCTCGGCTCGCTGCCGTCGAGCGTGTAGCGGATCGTTGCTCCCGGTTCGGCGGACAGGACGATCTCGACCTGTTCCTTGAATTCCCGATCGCCCGACACGACGCGCGGTGCGGCGGCCGCTTCCGGCCAGCGCAGCTCCGGCGCGTTCAGGACGAGCGAGCGGGAGAAGCCGCCCAGCTCGGCCTTCAGCTCGGCGCTGCCGCCGGCCAGCATGCGGCCGGAGCCGTCCTGGAGCCGGACGAGCGAGGCATCGGCGCTCCACAGGAGGCCGTCCGCCCGGCTGAGGCCGAAGCCTGCCGTCAGGCGATTGATCGTATCGCCGTCCGCCGGCATGACGGCTGCGGCGGCGAGGCGGGCAAGCCCGCTGTCCGAAGGCGCCGGGTAGAACCCGGCCGCCGCGCGCCATACGCTGCCGGACAGGCCGGACGGAAGCGCGCCGGACGTCAGCGTGGCGCCGTCCAGTCCGCCCTCCGTGCGGATCGAGCCTGCGGCATCGTAGTAAGCGACGCCGCGCTTGACCATCGGCTTGGCGAACGAGGCTCCGGCGATGCTGCCGCCGTCCGCGAGCTGGCCGGCGATGCCGCCGAAGTAGCTGCGGGCCGGCACGAGCGCGCCGCCAATCGAGGCGACCGCTTCGCCGCCTGCTACGGCGCGCTCGATCGCGCCCGCGCTATGGCCGGCGATGCCGCCCGCCCATGCGCGCTCCGCGCCGTCCGCCGTCGTCCGGCCGGACGCCAGCGTGTCGGCGATGCGGCCGTCGTTGCGGCCGGCGGCGCCGCCGGCTGCGGCTTCGGAGCCGCTTGCCGCGGCGTTCGCCGAGCTGTACGAGCGCTCGATGGCGCCGCCTTCGGCGTTGGTGCCGACGAGGCCGCCGGCGCTTGCTTCGCTCCGCGCGAGGCCGGCCGAGCCGGACTCGGCGATGAGCCCGCGGTTGACGCCCGCGATGAGGCCTGCGCTCGCGCGGCCGCTGACGGTGCCGTCCGCGGCCGCGCCGCGGATCTCGCCGCCGGCTGCGTTGACAGCGGCGAGGAGGCCGGCATGGCGGCCGGCTTTCACGCTCGCGCCGGCAAGCTTGATGTCGGAGAGGAGGCCGCGGTTGACGAGCACGAGCGCCGCATCGCCGGAGCCGCCGTCGGCGCGAAGGCCGATCAGCCGGTGGCCGTCGCCGGCGAGCTCGCCGTCGAACTGCTGCAGCGGCGTCCACGCGAATGCCGACAAGTCGATGTCGGCCGCGAGGCGCAGCTTGTCGCCCGAGCCCAGCGGCGAAGCCGTCGCCGAGCGGTCGAACAGCTTGAAGTAGGCGGCGCCGGTGTCATTGCTCAGCCGGACGTATCCATCGAGCTGCGCGCGGCTGCCGATGGCGATCTCTTCGCCTGCGACAAGCCGCAGGATCGACGGATCGTACGTGGCCGACCAGCTGCCCGACGTCCGCGGATCGCGAGCCTCGACCGCCGAGGCCGAAGCAGCCGCGCCTGCGTTGCGGCCGACGGCGGCGCCGCTGCCGCTGTACGCGGACGAGGCGATGCGGCCGTCGCGGAAGTTGTAGCCGACCAGCGCGCCTTTGTACGTGTCCGTGCCCTTGGCGCTGACATTCAGCTCCATCGCGGACGCGTACGCCTGCTCAATCCGGCCGTCATTGTAGCCGGCGAAGCCGCCGGTGTACGAGCGGGTCGTGCCGGTCAGGCCGGTCGTGGAGACTCGTTCCTGAAGCGCATGGGAGCGGAGCGCGCTGCCGCTGCGCTCGACGGCGGCCGCGAAGCCGCCCGTGCGCGTATCCTGGCCCGTATTGGCTACCGGACCGGCCGCGTAGCTGTCCTCGACCGCGAAGCGGTTGATGGAGCCGGCGAAGCCGCCCGCGTAGGAGCCGCGCTTGCCGGCAGCCGTCACCGCGCCGTCCGCGTAGGCGTAGCGGATCGAGCCGCTGCCGGCGCCGTTCTCGCCGAGCTGGCCGGCGAAGCCGCCGGCATACAGCGTCGTGTCGATGTTGGCGTCCGTCACGTCGACCGGGGTCGACGCGGAGCTGCGGGTGACGGCCAGGCGATCGCCTTGGCCGATCGCGCCGCCGACGTAAGCCGCCGGCAGACTCTCACCGATCGTCTGCGCCGTGCCGACGGCGATGCGCGCTCCGTCCTCGGCTGCGGCGAAGCTGTAATGGATCTCGCCGTCCAGCGCCCGGCCGACGAGGCCGCCGACGCGGTAGACGCCGCTGCCGGAGGCGTCGATGCCTCCGAACGCCTCGGCATGAACGAGGATGCCGCTGCTGAAGCCGGCGATGCCGCCTGCGTCCAGCTCGCCCGCCGAGCCGGCGGCGATGCCGGCGCGGCTCTTCGATTCATAGATGGAAGCGCCTTGCAGCGCGCCGACGAGGCCGCCCGCTTGCAGCGCGGACTTGCCGCCGGCGGCTGTCAGCGCCAGCTTGCCTTCATAGCTCGCTTGATACAGGCCGCGATAAAGCGGGTAGAAGCCGCCGAAGCGGAGCTCCGCGTCGCGGTCCGACGCGCTCAGCTCGCCGGCGATGCCGCCAGCGGCCAGCTTGCCGGCCGAACCTGCGTCCAGCGCGGCGGAGATCGGTCCGGACGCCTGCGCGTCCTGGATCGTCGTCTCCGCCGCGCGGCCGACGATGCCGCCGGCATAGACGGCTTCCCCGCGCGCGTCGAGCGACGCGAGGGCGGCGCGCACGCCATGCATCGCGACGGCGTCCGCGCGGCCGATCAAGCCGCCCACCGCCGGTTGGAGCGAGCCGGCCGGAGCGGTCACGGCCAGCCCTTGGACCGCCGCGCCTTCCACGTCCCACTCGGCGATGCCTCGGCCCTCTTTCTCGCCGATCAGCCCGCCGACGGAGCCGCCGCCAGTTACGCCGAGAGCGGATGGATCCGCATCGGCATGGAGGCCGCTCAAGCGGTTGCCGGCTTCCGAACGGCCGATCAGGCCGCCGGCCGCCGCATCGCCGGCAGCGGCGCGCACGCCGCTGCCTTCCCCGAAGGCGACCGCCAGCTCCGACGCCGCTCCGTCCGCATAGCGTCCGAACAGGCCGCCCGCGAACGAGCCGGCTCCGGAAGCCTCGACGACGAGCCGCTTCAAATCCGCCTTCAGCTCCGAGGAGCTGCCGCTCTGGCGTCCCGCCAGGCCGCCCGCCGAAGCGCCGTCGCCGCTCGCGGAGATGCGGCTCGCCGCTTCGCCCGAAGCGGCGAAGCTCCAGCTGCCGGCCGCGATCGCGGAGACATTCTCGCCGGCGATGCCGCCAGCCGCTCCGCCCGCCGCCGCGCTCTCGATCCGGCCGCCGGCGAGCTCGGCCCGCAGGCCGTCCGCCTCGCCCTCGTTGCGGCCGACGATGCCGCCGGCGACGGCGCCCGAGACGGCCGCTCCCTCTGGCAGCTTGAGCCGGATGTCCGCGATGCGGCCGTAATTGAGGCCGGCCAGCGCGCCCGCATAGGCCGAGCCCCGGACTTCCTTCGGCTCCAGCGCAAGGCCGGTTGCCGAAGCTTTCGCGCCGATGACGCCGAACAGCCCTCCGTTCGGTACCTCGCCGCTGACGGCGTAGCCGTCGATCAGATGGCCGCCGCCGATCAGGTCGCCCTGGAACGCCAGCGTCTCGCTGACGCCGATCGGGCTCCACTGGGCGGACTGCACGTGGATCGGTCCTTTGATCTCGATCGTCCGGCCCTCGAAGCTGAACGGCTCGACGCCGACCAGCGTGCCGTTGACGATGCCTGCCAGTCCCGCCAGCTCGGCTTCCGTGCCGATCTGGAACAGCGTCGCGTCCTTGTCGCGCAAGTACCAGTTCAGGTTGGCGTTGACGCTGCCGCCCGTGCCGCCGTCCCCGCCGCCGCTGCTTGCCGCGCGGTTCGCTTCCGGATACTGGTATTGGGCTCCCAGAGAGCCGTATTTCCAGGCGCTTGCGAAATCCCAGCCCGACAGCGCCGGAAACTCGCTGCGGTCGGCAAGGGTCGACGACAGGATCGTGCTCAGCCGTCCGAGCACGCTCAGCCAGCGGTACTCGCCGTCCGCGAAGTCGGGCAGGTCCTTGTTCAGGTTGAGCTTCTCGTCCTTGATGTAGTAGCTCTTGTACAGCAGCTCCTTGCTCGTATTGTCGTAGCGGCCGGCGAAGCCGCCGGCCAGCGCCGTCCCGCTCGCCGTCACCTCGGCGGCGGAATAGCTCGTCGAGATGCGGCCGGAAGCGATTCGCCCGGCGAAGCCGCCGGCGTACGAGCCGCTGCCCGTCGCCGTTACGCTCTTGGCGCTGTAGGCATTCTTGACTGAGCCTCCCGCGAGCTCGCCAAGCAGGCCGCCGGCCTGCGCGTAAGCGCCGGAAGCCGTCACCTTGGAGGCGGCGTAGGACTGCTCGACCGTGCCGCTGCTGCGGCCGGACAGGCCGCCGAGGAACACCGGCTGGCTGGCCGTGCCGAAGGCTTTGCTCGTCAGATCAAGGTCCGTATAGGAAGAGAGGATGCTGCCGGCGTTGTCGCCGACGAGGCCTCCGGCCAGCGTTCCCTGGCCCTCGATCGTCAGATTGGCGTTCGTGTACGTGTAGTAGAGCGTGCCCGTCGCCGCGTTGCGGCCGACAAAGCCGCCGACGACGGCGTTCGCGCCTTTGGAGGAGACCGGCAGCTTGTCCGTCACGCTGACGTTGGCGATCAGGCTCGCGTTCTCCCCGACGAGGCCGCCGACCGTCATGCCCGGCGCGAGCGCCTGCACGGAGCCGGACACGCGGCTGTTGGCGATGACGCCGGCCGAGCTGGCCGGTGCGGCCGCCGGATCGCTCGCGCGCGCCTCGATCCGCGCCGCCATGCCGCCGGCAAGGCTGCCGGCTGCGGAGGCGTTGACCTTCAGCTGCATGCCGGTGAATACGGTATCGACGATCGCCGCCGGCTCGCCGCCCTTGAGCGTACCAACGAGGCCGCCCGCCATCGTATCCGGACCGCTCAGCAGCAGGCTCGCGCCGCTGCCGACGAGGCCGCGCAGCGTCGTCTCGACGCTGCTGCCGGCGATGCCGCCGACCTTCGCTTGCGAAGCGTCCGCCGAGGCGGTCAAGAGCAGGTTCTGCACGTTCACCCGCTGCAGGTCGCCCTCGATCCGGCTGCTCTCCGCGCGGCCGGCCACGCCGCCGGCCTCGATGTCCGCGGCGCTCGCGGTTAACGCCACATAGTTCGGTGCTTCCGCGAGCGCCGCCGGACGGATGAGATCGGCATGGACCGCGTAGCCGGCGATGCCGCCGATGCGCGCGCCCGCCGCCGTCGCCGCTGCCGTCGGCTGCTCTCCGCCTTCGAGCTTGGAGTCGGTCAGCGCGGCGCGGCTGTCTGCCGTGCCTTCCAGCCGTCCGACGAGTCCGCCCGCTTCCGCGCCGGTGCCGCCTGCGGCGAGCTCGACGCTCCGCGCCGAGGCCCCGAGGATCGAGCCGCTGCTGAGGCCTGCGGCTCCGCCGAGCCGCGCGTCCGCGCCGGTCGAGCGGATGACGACCGCCTCGGCCGCTCCGCCGCTCAGGCTGCCGGCGTTCTCGCCGGCGATGCCGCCGATGCGGGCCCGGGCTCCGGACGAGTCGACCTCGAAGCCGGACACGAGCAGGCTCGCCTGCGCCGTGCCGCCCTGCAGGCCGATGCCGCCGCCAAGCGCGGCGTCAGCAGCTTGAGCCTCCAGCGAGACCGCGCTCACGCGCACCGGCTGCGCGGACGTGCCGAGCACGGCCTTACCGTCGATCCGGCCCGCCGCGCCGCCGAACGCGACTCCCGTCATGCCGGCAGGCAAAGCGGCGGATACCCGGTCGACCCGGCTGCCGACCACCGTCAGCTCGCCGATGCCGCGTCCGATCAGGCCGCCGGCCGCGAAGTCGTCGCGTCCGCCCGCAGGCGAGGCGATCTCGGTCTCGAAACGGATGCTCGCCGAATCGGACGCAGACGGATCGCCGGCTCGGGAGTCGGAAATCATGCCCGAGGCGGAGCCGGCGATGCCGCCGGCCGCGCTGCCGGAGCGCTGCGCCCGCAGCGTCAGCCAAGCCGCCGATGAATTGGAAATCATGCCGTCGGAATGGCCGGCGATGCCGCCCAGCTCGCCTTCGGCGACGATCGCGAGCGGCTGCGCTGCGGTTCCGCCAGCTGCGGAGGCGCTGATCTCGGCTCCCGCCGCCAGATAGCCGGCGATGCCGCCGGCATAGACCGCGCTCTCGCCGTCGGTGCCGGCCGTCAGGCCGCTCTTGAACGACGCATGGCGGATCAGGCCGCCGCCGCTGTAGCCGACGATGCCGCCGGCGTATACGGCGCCCGTTCCGCGCGCCTCGACGGCTGCCGTCGAGACATACGCAGCCGGCTTCTCGTCGGTCAGGCTGACGCCTTGCGCCGCATAGCCGAACAGGCCTCCAATGTAGACGTCCTTGCCCTCGGCGCGGATCGGAATCGCCTGCTCGAACCCTTTGGCCCAAGTGAGCGCAGGACCGACGAAGCCGGCGATCGTGCCGGAGTAAACACGCTCTCCGCCCGCATGATGGATAGCGGCCGTCTGGCGCAGCGAGACGGATGCGTCCGGCAGGACGCCGCCGATCGAGCCCGCCAGCCCGCCGGCATAGCTCTCTTGCGCATCCGGCGCGGTCACGCGCACTTCCCCGCTGTTGGCCGTATCGGCCGAGAACGTCACGGACGAGCCGTACTGTCCGGCGAGGCCGCCCGCATGCGCGAGCCGGCCTCCCGTGACCGTGACGGCGCCGCCGTTGCGGATCGGCGTGCTCTCGCCCTGCATGTCGAGCGAACCGGCCGTCAGGCCGGTCAGGCCGCCGGCGTACAGCTCGCTCTGGGCGCCGCCGCTCGCGGAGACCGCCCCGTCATTGGCCGCCTTTTTGAGCGTCAAGCCGCCCTCCGACACATGTCCGACCAGTCCGCCGGCGTAGGTGGAGCCCGTCACGGTGACAGGCGCCTCGTTGAGCGCATTGGACACCTGACCCGAGCCCGAGCCGACGATGCCGCCCGCATAGGCGAAGCCGGAGCCGCTCTCGGCCTCGATCGCGATCTCGTTCTCGATGTCATAGACGATGCTGTAGCCGGTCATCTTGCCGACGGCCGAGCCGGCGTAGACGTTGCCCGCCACGGTGACGTCGATCTGACCGTCCGCCTCGAAGCGGAAGCCGCCGACCGTGCCGCCGTCCATGTTGCCGACCAGTCCTTGATAAGGAATCGCGGCCGGCACGCGCATGCCGGAGATGCCCAGCACCGCTCCGTCCTTCGCGATCAGCGTGCCCTTGAACGGATGCGATTCCGTGCCGATCGGCAGCCAGTCGTAAGCCGACAGGTCCAGGCTGCGGTCGACTTCCAGAATCTTGCCCTTCAGGCCGTCCACGCCGTCCTCGCCGTTGACGAGCTTGGCGACGCCCGCCAGCTTGGCCGGCGTGTCGATCTTGAACGTCGTATAGGTCGCGTCGAACCAGCTCGTGTCCGCCGAGCCATCCCAGGTCTGAGCTCCCGCCCCGACCATAAGCGCCGTTCCGCCGGCCGCCCCGGCGAGGAGGACGGCGCCGAGCGCCGCCACCTTCCAGGTCCGATTTCGTCTTGTTGCCTTCATGTCCTGCCCCCCACTTGAATCCGCCCTTAGCAGACAACCCGCATCACGCCTATAGCATGATGCGGGCTCGCCTGCCGGCCGGTTATGAATTCATTCCATCGCTCACCCGAACCGCGATCGCAGCCGCCTGGCTGCGGGTCAGCGGATCGCCCGGACGGATGCTGCCGTCGATGCCTTGAACGAGTCCCGCCTTGACCGCGGCCGCAACCGGGCCGCGCGCCCAGTCCGGGATCGCCTTGACGTCCGCGAAGGCGCCCAGCACGCGCGCGATCTCCGCTTCCTCCAGCTTCGCGCCCGGCTGCGCGATGGCCATCAGCCTGCCGGCCATGGCCATCGCCTCGAGCCGCGTCAGCGCCGCGCCGGGATCGTACCGGTCCGCGCTCTTGCCGCTCGCCAGGCCGAGGCCGGAAGCGATGCCGACCGTGCGGGCGTACCAGCTGTCCGCAGGCACGTCGGCAAAGCGGACTGTCGCGATCGGCTCGTTCATGTAGCCTGCCGCGCGCAGCAGGATCGTCGGGTATTCGGCCCGCGTCACCTTGGCGTTCGGCGCGAACTTGTCCGCCGACTGGCCGAAGACGAGCATCCGGGCCGAAGCCTCGCGGATGCTGTCCGCCGCCCAGAACAGCGGCGCCACGTCGGCGAACGTCCTCGCGTTCGCGACGTAATACACGTTGCCCGAGCCGGTCAGCCGCGCCTCGACGGCCGCGCCGCCCGCCGCCGGCTTCCAAGGCAGCGGCGTCCAGCTGCCGTCCGCCGCGCGGAGCAGCACCGCGGTCACGTCCTTCGTCCGCACGCCCTCCGGCAGCGGCAGCGTCGCGCTTGGCGCCGGCTTCCAGCTTGCAGGGTCGAGACCGAGCTGGAGCTTGGAGCCTGCGCCGCCTGCAAGCAGCCGGAAGCCTTGAGCTGCAGCCGCCGCATCCAGCAGCGTCCTCTCTCCGCTGTCGTTCAAGCCGAACGCCAGCACGAGATCGTCCTTTCCGCCGCGCAGCTGGGACGCTCCGAGCACGAGGCTCGCCAGCGGCAGCTCGATGCGCAGCGTCTTGCCCGCCGCGGCAAGCTTGTCCGCGAGCGCCCGCTGCACCGTGACGCGGTAGCCTTCGGCGCCCGACTCGGCCGAGCGGAGCGTCAGATCGGCCGCCACGCCGCCGTCGAGGACGGAGCTGTCCAGACGGATCAGCGCCGTCTTGCCTTCCCATGCGGCTTCGATCGCCGCGCCGTTCACGCTCGCCTGCGGCTTGTCTCCCGCCGGCGCTCCGCCGCCTCCGCCGAAGCCGAAGCCGCCCGGCATCATCATCCAGATGCTCGCCGGCAGCAGCTTCGCGGCCATCGCCAGCTTGCCGCTGGACAGCCGCTTCGCCACGACGACGGTGTCGCCGGATTTCGCTGCGACGATGCCGTCCGCCGGCAGCAGGCTCCAGGCCGACAGATCCTCCCGGAAGGCCGGCAGCTTCGCTCCGCTGCCATAGACGCGGTACGCGAGCTGCTGCCCCGTCATGTCGCCCGCATCCGTCACGACGATGCGGGTCTTGTCCGTCGAGCCGAGCACCGCTTCCGCCGAAACGCCGAGCGTGCCGAGCGAGGTCGGCTGCGGAAGCTTCGCCTCCGCGACCGCCAGCGCCTGCAGCGTCATGCCGTCCGATACGCGGTACTCCGCCGTAATCAGGCTCGCCCCGGCGCCCAGCGCCGTCAGCGTGCCGTCCTCGGCGAGCAGCGCCGAGTCGCCGTCGACCGTCAAGGTCAGGCGCTCGCGCTCGGCCTCGGTCAGCGCGACTTCCTTATAACGCGTCTTGCCGCTGCCGTCCTTGCCGTCCGCAACCTGCAGCACGGCTTGCAGCTTCACGCTGTCGCCCGGACGGAGCGTCGGGATCGGCTTCAGCACGATCGCGCTCGGGACGCGGTAGCCGTCGTTCGTGACGTTCACGACGGCCGAGTTCTCGTTGCCCGCCGCGTCGCGGGCGAGGAACTTCAGCTCGGCCGACGCGCCGCCGTCCTCCGGCAGCAGCACCTCGCCGCTGAAGCGGCCGTCCTCCTCGACCTGGACCGCCTGTCCGGCGACCGTCAGGACGTCGCCCGGCGTCGTCGATCCGGCCACGCGCACCCGGCCGGACTGCGTCCGCGCTCCCGTCGCCGGCTCGTCGATGTACAGCACCGGCGCGATCGAATCGACCGTCAGGTACAGCATCGTGACCGAGACGTCGCCCGTCGCCGTATTGCGGGACCGCAGCTCGACGGCGAACGTGCCGTCGGTCGCGAAGCGGGTCAGCTTCAGCGAGCCGCGGCTGACGCCGCCTTCGCTGCGCATGTCCGCCTTGCCCAGGAATTCCTCCCCGACGTAGGCCTCCACCTCGACGTTCGGCTGCGACGAATGCAGCGTGATCGTCTGCTCGGTGCTGCTCGTGAGATGCGTCCAGAATTTCTTGCCCGGCTCGCTCGTCTTGGCCGGACCGCCGCCGAGCGTCAGCTGCGGCTTCTGCGCGAGCGGCAGCAGCGTCGCCGCCGTATCGGCCCGCTCCGCGTAATGCGGATTGCGGTTCTTGTCGTCGGCTTCCGTCGGCACCGCCGAGGCGCTGACGCCGATGACGTATGTCTGTCCGGTCTCGAGGCCGGCATGGGACACCTTCGGCGCCTCCTTGCCCTCCTCCCCGACCAGCTTCGTGCCGCCAAGCCCGGACGTATCGATCTGGTCCGAGGACGTGACGGCCGCCCAGCCGCCGATCGGGATGCCTTCGTACTTGCCGCCCGCCGCGTTCCAGTACGGCTGCAGCTCCTCTTCGGTCATGAGCACGTCGCCGAACGGCTCGTAGGCCGTCCCGTTCCGGAACGCTTCGACGACGAAGCTGCGCTCATAAGCCTGCTGGCCGCTCTTGACCGCGCCCGGCTTGAACGACAGATGGAAGTAGCCGTTGCCCGCCGGCTTCACCGCCACGTCGCTGACCTTGTTCGGAGCCATCGGGTCCTTCAGCTCGAAGCGCTGCGCCGACGTCTTCGTGGCGAAGGCGTTGTCGGACTTGAGCTCCGCCCGCACATAATAGCTGCCCTGGCGGAGCAGGCCGCGGATGTCCTCCGTGCCGCCCGCCAGCTCGATGCGCCTGACGTCGATGCTCGCGCGGCCTGCCGCTGCCGGCAGGTCCTTGGCGATCAGCATGCCCGCGTCGCCGGCCTTGCGGACGACCTCGCCGCTCGAGAGCGTCTCGACCGCATCCGTCACGGCGTCCTTCGCCAGATACAGGCTGACCGTATCGCCCGGCTTGGCGTTATCGACCTTCCACGTCGCGGCGAACTTGTTCTCGTCCGCCGGGTCCGCCGTCAGGCCGACCTCGCTCAGCTGCGGCGCCGTCGGCACGTTCAGCAGCTTCGTCTCGACCGGCGCCTGCGCCGTCAGCGTCCACGTCCCGCCTGCAGCCGCCTTTGCCGCCGGCACGATCACGTACGCCTTGCGCGAGTCGACGTCTGTCCCTTTGTTCTTCGCAGGCACGACCTGCGTGAAGGCGTTCGCCGTCTTGTCGGTGTTCGTGTTGTCGAACTTGATCGGGTACGGCTTGCCGCTGCCGTCCTTCATCGTGAAGGCCGGCATCTCCTTGCTGTCGTACTCCACTTCGATGATCGCGTTGCCGCTGACGCCGCCGAGCGGAATCTCATGCACGCGCCCGCCGTTCTTGACCGTAATGCCGCCGAGGCCGAGCGTCATGTCGCCGTTGTCGACGATCTTCATGTCGTCGCCGATCTCGCGGTACTCGATCGCCTGCGTCTCCTGCTCCGCCGGTACGCGGGAGTCGGCCAGCGCCTGCACGCCCGAGCCGATGACGAGCAGGCGCGGTCCGCGCTCCGGATCCTCGATGACCAGATGCGCCAGGCCCTCCGGCAGCTGGTCGGTCGACGTGCCGAACTCGACGCCTCCGCCCCAGTAGTAGGTGATGCCGAGGCTGATGAACAGGATGCCGACGCTGCCCCACAGCTTGTCGTTGTTGACGCCGAGGAACACGCTCGACAGCGGCATGCCGCCCACGACCGGCACCGCCCCCGGAATCTGCACCTTGGAGCCGATGTAGCCCTCGAAGTCGGTGCGGTTCTTCTCCAGGTTCTGGCCGACGAAGATGCCGGCCTTGCCGACGATGATGTCCCAGCCGCCGATGTCGACCTCGGCCTGGACGCGCACGAACCACGGCGTTACCCACTGGGCTTCCAGCAGCGCCATCGTAATCATCTCGATGCGGTCGTCCTCTTCCGCGTTCGCGTCGGGGGAATACTTCATCTGCCCTTCGATCTTGATGCCCGTCCGCTTGAGCGTCAGGTCGATGTCGCCGAAGAAGTACGCCGGCGCCATGCCGAAGCGCACGCCGACGCCCGCCTGGATCGTCAGCGGGAACGGATCCTCCGCCGTGCCGCCGGCGATCGTGTCGGCCAGCTCGCGCACCGCGCCGCGGATCGCGGTCAGGTACGTCGCGCCGGTGATGAGGATGCCGGGGCTCTTGAGCTGCGTGCCGAAGGCGATGACGTCCGGCAGGATGCGCCCGTCGTCGACCTGCTTGAGCGAGAACTCGAGCGCGACCTCGGTCATGTTCTTGAGCTGCGCCTCGAATTCAAGGCCGTACGTGTTGCTGATCCCGTCCACTTTCTGGACGTAGTGGGTGACGCCGATGCTGCCGCTCGGCTTTTTCGGGCCTTCCTCGCCCGATTTCTTGTCCTCCTTCGGCCCGAACAGGCCGAGGCTTTCATTGAGGTCGAAGCCGAGCTTGGCGTCGATGCCGACGAAGCCCTTGTCGTTGAAGATGACGTTGTTGATCTCCGCGTTCACGACCTTCAGCGAGATCGAGCCGCCGAACGAGACGCCCCCCTCGCGCAGGATGAAGTCGTTCAGCGACAGCCCGAAGCCGTCGATCGAGAAGCTCGGCGCGCTGAACAGCGAGTGCTTGTTGAAATAGACGTTCTCCAGCATGATCTGCCGGAGCGGGTTGAGCCGGTCGCCGACGCCGCCGACGGCCCACTTGAGGCTGCCGTTCTGGCTGTCGTCCTCGGGGTTCGTCGCCGACTGCTTGTTGGCGTCCTGGCTCTCCGCATCCTCTTCCTCTTCTTCCTCCTCGCCGCTGCCGGCGCGCGGAATACCGAAGCCTTCCCCGCCGAGCGTCTTGTCGAAGCCGTTGAAGAAGTCGAGCGTCCATTCGCCCTTGTGGAAGATGAAGCCGCTGCTGGCCACGCTCAGCGTGCCGTCGCCTTTGACGAACAGCGTGTCGAGCAGCGGCAGCCCGGCCGGCTGCTTCACGCCGAAGATGTCGAGCTTGCCGCGCACGAGCACCAGGTCCTTGCCGCTGTAAGCGACGGCGCCGTTGATGATCGCCGGCTCGGTCTTCGTGTCGACGATGATCTGCTGGTCGTCGCCGCTGCCGACCTGCTTGACCATGCCGCTGACGACGACGAGCGTCTCGCGCTCGATCTCATCCTCTTCCGCCTGCTCCTCGAAAGCCTCCAGCTCCTCCTCGCTCTCGAAGATGCGGTAGTTGTAGAGAGGCGTCTCCGCGAGCGCGCCTTCGTCGGCGAACTCGCTCAGCTCGAATTCGGGATCGACGGCCTTGCTGGCCGCGCCGATCAGCGCGCGCGTCTTCTTGTACTGCGTCGCGGCCTCGTACAGGAAGCTGCCCTCCTCGAACGGCTCGCCCGGGAACAGGCTGTTCAACTGCTCCAGCCGCTCCTCTCCGACCGTGGCGCCGTTGTCGATGCCGCTCAGATCGACGACTTCCTTGTACAACGCCAGGATGCCGGCCTCGCGGATGCGCGATTCGTCGTTGTCGGTGACGAGGATCGTCTCGCCGGACGCGATGTCGTACATCGACGCGAGCTCCGGATCGTCCCCTGCGGTCCCTTTGTAGTCGAGGACGATCTCGTACTCACCGAGCGGCAGCTCCGGTCCGAGCCCCTTCTCCAGCACCTGGCCCGCCTCGTCGACCTTGTCGCCGCCGCGGTACGTGATGCGCATGTCGCCGGTCAGGCCGTCGTCGGTCGGCTGCAGCAGCACCGAGTCCGCCACCGGCACCCGGTAGCGCTCGCGGGTCGACTTCTCGACCAGGAACAGGTCGAAGTTCGGCTCCGTGCCGTTTCCGCCTGTCGTGTACGCCTCGATGTTGGACAGGTTGACCGTCATGTACTTGACGTCCGTGCGGTACAGCTCCTTGGGCGAGACGCCGTAGATGTACGTCGGCGTCGCCTCGCCGACCGGAGGCAGCAGGACGAAGTTGGACTTGACCGACTCGTACTGCGCCTGGATGCTCTCGTCGGCGATGCCCTCGATCTTGCTGCGCGTCTCCGGGCTGCGCGCCGTCAGCATGTACTGGCGGGTCGTCGGCCACGGCCGGCCTTTGGCCATGACCTTGAACGTCGCCGTCACCGTATCGCCGGGCTTGTACTTCGGCTGGATGCCGAGCTTGGCCTCCTCCGGCGTCGCTTCCTTGCGGTACTCGATTCTTTTGCTGGCCACGCTGTCCGTGAGCGGCTTGCCGGAGGCGTCGCGCCTGATGTTGCCGCGCTCGTCCAGCTGCACGAAGCTGAGCCCGCTCTCCAGCGTCATCTCCAGCTCGAGGCGCGAATGCTCCATGTTGAAGGCCGGGAGATTCTCGACCTCGGCGATGATGTCGAACACGCCTTCATCGCGGTAGCCGCTCGCATCCGGCAGCGTCGCCAGCTGCTGCACCGGATCGACGTAGCGGATGGAGAACGCCTTGTCCGGCGCGACGATCTCGCCGAGGCCGTAGATCGTCTCGAAGCTCTGCATGCGGCCCGGCTCGATCGCGTCCGGATTCCAGTAGAACGCCACGGCGGAGTCCGCGCTGCCGTAGTCGTTCGTGTCGCGGGTGAAGTCGAGGTTCGGATGGACCGTGTAGTCCCATTTCGTATTCGCCAGCCCGTTCCAATGGCCGACGACCATCTCGTCGACGATGTTGATGTTCTGCTCGGCCACGTTGTTGAAGCCGTAGGCGACGACGTTCGTCGCCTGCGGATTCTCCAGGTCCAGCTTGTCGCGCATGACCCAGTAGGCGGGCAGCTTGTGCAGCGGCCGGTCCTCCTCGGAGACGCCGAGCTTCTCCGGCTCATGCGTCAGCCGGCGCTCGACGAGCAGCGGCGACTTGGACGCCGTGCCGATCTGGAACGCCGGGCCGTCGTTGCTGCCGACCATCGTGTCGAGCAGGATGCGGCTGCCGACCTCGACCTTGGCGCCGCTGCCGTTCGCCACCTCGTAGCGGATGTTCACATTGCCCGAGTTGATCTTGTCCTTGCCGTCCGTATAGAGCAGCAGGATCTGCTTGATCGACACGCCCTTCATCGACCAGGTCATCTCCAGCTGCTTGGTGCCGTTCGGCTTCTCGACGAGCGTCGGCGCCGTCGTGCGCGACTGCTCGCTTCCGAACTTGTACTTGTTGCCGAAAATGTAGTCCGTGCCGTCGATGCGGAACGTCGTGAACGACGTCTCGGGGTCGTCCCCGCGGAACAGCAGGCTCACGTTCTGATCCTGCTTGCGCACCGGCTGGCCTTCGATCGTGCGGACGCCGTAGCGTCCCGTGTCGTTGTCGACCGTCACCTTGATATAGTCGTTTTGGATCGTCGTCGTGCGGCTCTTGCCCAGCTCGGCGGCCACCGCGTGGCCGCTCTCGAACAGGGCAGGAAACACCAGCACGAAGGCCAGCATCGACGACAGTCCGCGTTTAAGCAGCTTCACCCTGCATCCCCCAGTTCCTACGTTCATGACTCCTATGACCTAGTTGACCGATCCGACGAAGAAGCTTGCGTACTCGCGGTCGCGCTCCTGCGTGCGGACGATGACCGTATACCAGCCCGCCTTCGGGAAGGCGACGGTGAAGCCGCTGCCGGACAGCTGCCCGTACGTCAGCTTGGTCGCGATCGATTTCATCTGGCCTTCGCGGTACAGTCCCGGCTGGTACAGCAGCTCGAACGTGCCCGCCTCGTTGACCGCCGTCTTGCCGCCCACCTTCATGTCGCCGTAGCCGGTGACGCGGAACGTGATGCGGTTCGTATCGAACAGCGCCTGCTCGCCGGACGAGGCCGACAGCAGCGTGCCGTTGCCGAAGATGAGCAGCCCGCCGTTCTTGACGACGACGACGTCCTGGTACGCGACCGCGCGGTTGCCGACCTCGTCGGTCGCCGTGTAGGCGACGCGCTGGCGGCCGAGCTGGCCGAGGTCGAGGCCGCTGATCTCCACCTTGATCTTGTCCGCCGCCGACACGTTGTCGGAAGCCTCGTAGCCGCCGAGATCGGCCGCGGCGCTGAAGCCCGGCTTGTTCTGCACGATGCCGACAGAGCTTTGCTTCAGCCGCAGCGTCGGAGCGGCGTTGTCGATGCCCGCTACCGTCACCGGAATCTGCGTCGCGTTGCCGAGCGCGTCCGAGATCGAGATCGAGGACACGCCGTTCGACTCGAAGATGCGGGAGTACGAATAGGCGCCGCTCGCATCGCTCACCTGGTTGCTGTAGGCTCCCGGCGTCCCGAGCGGACGCAGGCCGGAGAAGACGGCGTTCGGCGCGTCGATGCTGCCGCTGACCGTGACCTTCACCCTGCCGGCGGCGTATTTCTTGCCGCCGATCGTAGCGATGCGTCCGGCCGGCAGCTCCGCGCCGCTGGCGTCGATGAACGTATAGGACACGCGCTCCGGCTGCGGGCCTTCGCTGGCGATGCCGTCCACCTGCTCCTTGACGACGAGCGTATTGCCGAGCGCGTCCCCGACCGTGAACGAGACGAGGCCGTTTTTCGTCACGGCGACGCCGTTGTTCTGGCTGTGCACGACGAAGTCGCGAGCCCCGGCGTCGGCCTTGACGACCGACAGCGTCACGCCCGACGACAGCACGACGCTGCCGCTGCCGTCGCGGATCGTGCCGAACGTCCGGCTGCCGTCCTTGCCGTAGGCGTAGGAGCGCTCGATCTTGACGCGCGGCGGCGTGCGGTCGATGTTGGCCACGACGGCGGTCGCTCTGCCCTCGTTGCCGGCCGCGTCCTTGAAGACGAACTCAAAGCTGCCGTTGTCGGTGAACGTGTAGGCGCTCTTGCCGCCGTTGTTCGTGACGACGATCGGCTCGGTGCCGGTCAGCATCGCCGTCACGCTGCCGTTCGTCTGCACGTTGTTGCTGACCGAATACTGGATGATGCCGCCAGGAGGCGTGCCGTCGACATGGTTCACGACGACGACCAGCGTCTCCTTGCGCTTCGCATCGTTCAGGTCGCTCAGGTCGAACGTGTAGAAGCCGTTCTCCTTGACGTTGAAGCGGTTGCCGGAGCGGACCGGCTGATGCAGGTTGAGCTTGGAAGGCAAGATCCGGATGCCGGGCGGCGGCGCGATCTCGATCGTCGCCCCCGTCGCGGCGTTCACCGGCGCGAGCGACGGGAACGTCGCGACCGCGTACACCGGCTCGGCATCGGGATCGTAGCCCGCGGCGTCGACCGGATAGACGGCGCCGACCTTGCCGCCCGGCGAGCGGTACTTGACCTGCACCTGCAGCGCGGACGGATCGCCGGAAGGCACCTTCAGGCTGGCGAACGTCGTGTAGGGACGCCATTTCAGCCAGCTCGATCCGCCGTCCGGGGACACCGAGTAGTCGTAGCCCGACGGGTTTTCCGTCTGCAGCCCCAGCTTGACGATCGCCGTGTAGCCGTCCTCCTCGTCGCCGGTCAGGCGGATAAGCTTGGATGTGCCGGGAGCGGCCGGAGCGTCCTTGGCCGGACCGGCCAGCTTGAACGTGCCGGAGGTGGCCGCCAGCGCGGAGTTGCCCGCGCCGTCCACGGCCTTGACGTACAGGCGGAAGTCCGCCGTCTCGCCCGGCGCCAGCCGCTCCTCGCCTTTCAGCAACGCGACGCGGTCGTTCGGCAGCTTCACCCAGCCGCCCGAGCTCTCGGTCGGCTCCGGGTCGCCTTCGCGGACCCATTGGTACGAAGCTGCGAGGCCGCTTTTGCTATACAGCTCCGCGACCGTGACGAGCACGCTCTGCTCGGGCAGCGGATAGCTCAGCCCCTCGAGGCCGAAGCCGAGCTGCGGCGGCTCGTTGTCGAAGTAGTACGCCCGCGAGTAATATTGCGTACGGTCGCCGAGCTGCGCCTTCACATGCACGTAGCGGACGCCGCTTTGCCCTCCATCCGGGATCGTATAGCTCGTCCAGCCGAGCTCGTCGGTGCCGAGCGGACTCAAGGACGAGAACGCCCCGTCGTCCGGCCGCAGCGGACTGTCCGACCAGGCGTAGCCGAGCGAATCCGGCAGCGCCTCGCCGATATGGAACGTCAGCTCCGAGCTGCGGACGAAGCTCACGTTCGGCTCCGGCAGGAATTTCGTCGGCACCGCCTGCTCCGAGCTCACCATAATCGGCGCGCTCTGCGGGGTGTCGACGACGAAGTTGCCGGCCTGGTCCTCGGCTCTCAGGTAAAGCCAGTAGGCACCGTCCTCGAACACGTCGCTGTAGGTCGACTGCGTCACCGTATGGGACGGGGCATCGTCGCCGTACACGGCGCCCGCCACCGTCGTCGCCGGCTTCCACTCCAGCTCCTGCGGATCGAATTTGTCTTTGACCCACTGATAGCTGATGCTGCGGATGCCGCTATGCGGCTCCTCGACGAGCGCCTCGACCGTCACGTTGGCCGTGCCGTCCGCCGAGACGGATGCCGGCTGCAGCACCGGTTGCTGGTTGTCCAGGCGCAGCACGCCGACCTCATGCGTCCAGTTGGAGTCGTCCTGCTTGAAGTCCTCCAGCTCCCAGAGTTTGGAGTCCCCGTACTGGCCGACCGCCTGCAGCGCCTTGCTGTCGGCGTAGACGATGCGGTCCGCCTCGGAGGAGCCTGCCGGCGCCTCCGCTTTCCACGCCTCGTACTGCTCGCTGTTGTTAATGATGTAGTCCTTGCTCTTGTCGTATTGCATCAGCTCGCGCGCGGTATCCCACGTCATGTCCGCCGTCCACGTGTGCAGGTACCATTTGCCGCTGTTTTCCGGCTGCAGCGCCTCCGGCGGCGGCGCGATGAGGTTCGTCTTGTTGTTGGTGACGGACAGCTTCAGTCCGGCCATCTCGGGGTAAAGCTCCTCGGACGGCTGCTTGGCGGACAGCGAGTAGCGCTTGAGCGCCGCGAAATGGTCGCTTTCCTTGCCCGCGAGCGGGTCGGCCGGCGACTGGCTCCAGGTGTAATAGACGAGGCCGATCGACGGCGACGCCTCGGCGCTCATGTTGCTCGGCCGGTAGATGCCCCGGCTCGGACGCTCCAGCCCGCGGTCCTCCACGGACGAGTCGAGCGCAGGCACGATCAGAGCCGGATCGTTGGCGTCGATCGTCATCTTGCCTTCCTTGGCATACGTCGTGCCGGTCGCTCCGCCTTGCTCGTAGCGATAGCCGATGAGCGGCTTCGTGTTGTCGATCATGAGGTTGGCCCAGTCGATCTTGGACTGGACATCCGACGGCTCCAGATCCTTCGGCAGGTTCCCGAACGTGCCTTTGTGATCGGCCGGCTGGATGAGCAGGTTGCCCGCGTAGTCCTGGATGACCTCCAGGTCCGATGTCTGCGGCGTCTTGCGGTCATGGGACAGCGAGACGACCTTGAGCAGCGGCGTCTCCAGATCGACCGATGCGCCGACCGTCGCGCGGAACTTCCAGACCGCCTTGCCGTAGCCGGCGACGTAGTAGGCGCGCATGCCGTTGTTGAACAGCAGGTACGTGCCCGCCTCCTGGCCCTCCCACAGCCGGTTGACGACGCCCGGCTCGGTGAGCTGCACGCTGAAGTCGATGACGTCGCCCTTATTCAGCGTCGTGCCGGTCAGGATTTCCGGCTGGATGCCGTTTCCGGTCTTGCTGTACTTCGGCCGCACGGCATCGACGATGACGCGGTAGCCGCCGGACTTGTAGTCGAACGGATCGATCCGGTCGCCCGTCACTTCCGGCAAGCTCGCCGCGTTGCCGACATTCGGGAAGCGCATGGAAGCGACGTTGCCCGCGGCGTCGGCCAGCACGGCCTGCTCGAGCTTCTCCTTGAGCGAGAGGTCCATCGGCAGCGCGTTCAGCGTGCTGCCGTCCACCTTGGGCTCCAGCGGCAGGTTGCCGCTGTTGTGGTAGGCCGAGGCGACGTAGCGGTACGACAGCCGGTCGTGGTAGGTGCCGAGATTGGCCGCGCTGTACGTCGTGTTCTGCAGGTACTGCTGCTGCCCCTCCGCCGGCAGGCCGGTGTTGGCCTGGTTGACGAACAGCGGATGCCGCAGGAAGTAGTCCGAGTAGCCGCTGCTCACGGCGGTCGGCCGGACCGGCTCGCTGAAGTTGTAGCTGAGGTCGACGAACTCGTTCTTCTTGACATAGAGCTCGGTCTGGTTGATCTCGGTGTTCAGGCGCGTCGCGCCGTTGCCCGTGAACGTGTAGTCGTCCAGCACGGGACGCTCCTTGTCTTCGAACTTAATGTAAAAGCCGCGGACGCCAGCCCCCTCGCCGTCGTCCTCTCCTTCCCCAGTTATGGAGATATCGATGACTGAGTTTGGACCGAACGTTCCGGATTCGCTTCGGTTGTAGACGTTCCCTCCGTTTGTCCTTGCTTCCAGAACTTCGACTCCATCCACTTTGACCGAAATTGTGGAAATGCGATTCCAGCCGATCCCGCTATGATAGCGCAGGACACTGAAGCCCGTCAGCAACCTGGCGTGTCCGCTCGCCCCCATGGCGGACAATAGGGGATTCTGAGCGACATGGATCTTATAGGTCGATGTGGACCACTTGTCATTCGTTCCGGCGTAGACATCGCCGCTGTTCCAGTCGACCGTGGAATTGCCGGGAACGCTGCTCGTAAATCCAATCTCCCGATTGTTATAAAAATTCAGGAATGCATTCTGTGCTGAAAAGGAGTTGTTTCCCACGCGCACGTCCGTAGACGGGAAACTCACTTCCAAATCTGCCGCCTGCGCAGCCGCTGCAGGCATAGCCGGTCCTCCTGCAACAGCTCCCGCCGTCAGACTGAGCGTCAGCAGCAAGGCCATGACTCGGTTCCATTTCATACGTTGAAGCAACATGTTGCCCCCCTTATCCCCCTGCCGAACCAAGACCATCGTCCCGATGATTCGACATATTCTGAGACAATTCTAAGAAAAGGGAATAAACGAAAAATAAACAACCGATAAACAAGCGCAAAAAAACCGGAACTTTGATTCCAAAGTCCCGGTTTTTGTCGATTAGAAATGCGCGGAGCCCATGTAGGAGGAGAAAGGGCGGGCGGGAGCGGTGCCCAGCTCGCGGGCGAGCCGCTCCTCCAGCTCCCGGTACTGCCTGGCCGCGTCATGCGCGCGGCCGAGGTAGAGGTAATGCCGGATCAGCTCTTCGTGGATGTCCTCGCGCAGCGGATCGAGCTCGAGCATCCGCTCGAACAGCGGTAACGCCGCGGCCGGCTTGCCCTCCCGCACGAGCAGCCTCGCCTTGCCCTCGAGCAGCTCCATCCGCTCCCGCTCCAGCCGCCGGGACAGCTCCGCCGCCCATTCGTACAGCTTGCCCTGGAGGAAGCCTCCCGGAGCCGCGGCCTCCGCCTGGTCGAAGTGCCGCACGTCCGGCGCCGGCTCGGCGCGGATGCGCTGCACGAGGCGCTCGTATTCGTGCAGATCGCAGTCGACCATCCGCGCCTCGACGCGGATGTCGTAGCGCCCGGCCTGCAGCAGCGGCTCGAGGCCCGCCTCGGCGAGCGACTTGCGGATGTAGTAGAGCGTCGAGTTGATGTTCTTGGCCGCCTTGTCCGGCTCGAGCCCCCGCCAGAGCGTATCGGCGATCTCCTCGCGGCTGGCCGTGCCCTTGCACAGCAGGTAGACGAACAGCTCCTCGGTCTTCGGGCTGCGCAGCTTGATTGGCGTCTCGCGTCCGGGACCGTCCGAGCGGAAGAAGCGGAGGCCGCCGAACATCCGCACGCCGAGCTTGGGCGGGGATGCAGGAGGCTGGGGAGGACGCACGCGCCGGCTCAGCCGCTCGACCGTCTTGGCGAGCCGCTCCGCGTTGACCGGCTTGAGCACGTAGTCCACCGCGTCCTGCTCGAAGGCTTCGACCGCGTAGCGGTCGTAGCCGCTGACGAAGACGACCTGCAGCGGCTCCCGCAGCTGCCTCAGCCGCAGGCCGAGCTCCATGCCGTCGATCTCCGGCATGTTGATGTCGAGGAACGCCACATCGACCGGGTGGTCCCGGACGTAGGCGCACGCCTCGGACGGGTGGAAGAAAGTCGCGGCGATCTCCACGCCCCCCAGCTCGCCGGCGATTCTCGCCAGCCTGCGCATGGACAGCTCTTCGTCGTCCACGATGATCGCTCTCAGCATCGTTCATCCTCCTCTCGGTTCGCTTGCCCGGCTCGACGCCGGGATGCGGAACGTCAGCCGCGAGCCGAAGCCCGTCCGGCTGTCCATGCCGAGCCGCTCTCCGTACAGCAGCCGCAGCCGCTCGCTCACGTTCCACAAGCCGACGCCCCCGATGCGCTCCGGCTGCTCGAGCCGGAACAGCATCGCCTGCGCGTCGAAGCCGGCTCCGTCATCCTCGACCGCCGCATGCACATACCCGCCGCGCTCGGCGACGGTCACCTTCACCTCGCCGCCCTGCGGCTTCGACAGCAGGCCGTGCCGGATCGCGTTCTCCACGAGCGGCTGCAGCAGCAGCGGCGGAAAGCGCAGTGCCGGGTCCGCTTCGCAGCGCACGCTCACCCGGAGCCGCGAGCCGAAGCGGGCCTTTTCGATCTCGGTATACGCCTCGATCAGCTTCAGCTCCGCGCCGAGCGTGGACATGCCGTCGCGCTGGCCGAAGTCGAAGCTGCCCCGCAGGTAGCCGGACAGATGGAGCGTGAGCCGCTCCGCCTTTTCCGGCTCCTCCACGCACAGCTCGGCGATCGCTCCGAGCGCGTTGTAGAGAAAGTGCGGATTGATCTGGGAGCGCAGGAAGGCGATTTCCCGCTCCCGCGCTTCCTTGACGGACTGCCGCAGCTTGACGAGGCTGCGCACTCTCGCCAGCAGCTCCTCCGCCGCGAACGGCTTGGCGACATAATCGTTGGCGCCGAGATCGAGGGCCAGCCTGCGCTCCTCCTCCCGCCGCCGGCCGGTCAGCATGAGCACGGGCAGCTCGGAAGGGGAGAAGCGCAGCCGCAGCTCCTCGAGCGCCTTGAAGCCGCTGCCGTCCGCCAGGGTGACGCCGAGCAGCACGAGGCTCAGCTCCCCCTCCGTCGCGAGCGCCGCGCGCGCCTGCTCCGCGGACCGGACGCTTACGGCCCGCAGCCCTTCCTGGGCGAGCAGCTGGCCGATCGCATGGCGGCCGGCGGCGTCCGGCTCGGCGACGAGCACGGCCGGCCCCCGGCCGCCGCGGGCCGGAGCGGCATGCGGCTCGGCGGCTGCCGCCGCCTCCCGCAAGGCCGGTCCTCTGGCCGCCTGGCCGCCCGGCTTCTCCTCCAGCAGCAAGGAGAAGCGGAAGGACCTGCTTTCTTTGCCCGGCAGCGGCTGAAGAACGAGTCCTCCCTGCAGCTCGATCAGCCGGCGCGAGATCGACAGCGCCAGCTCGGCGATATCCTCGTCCCCGGCGGCGAAGCCCGGCTCCGGCTCGGCCGTCTCCGGGCCGTCGAATGCGACGGTTACGACGGCGAAGCCGAGCTCCTCCTCGGCCGAGACCTCGATCCGGCCCCGCTCCGCGCGCAGCGCCGCCCGCTCGACCAGCCGGTGCAGAATCTGCACCAGCCGATCCTCGTCCGCGTAAACGGCCGGCATCGTCTCGGGCACTCCGTTCGCCAGCACGATCGGCCTGCCGCTCAGCAGGAACCGATGCAGCTCCAGCACCGACCCGACCGCGGAGCGGAGGTCGAGGTTGCGCGGCTCCGGGACGATGTCCTCGTGCTTGAGGCGGGAGAAGTCGTGCAGATCCTGCACGAGATACCCGAGCCGGCGGGCCGTGCCGGCGATCAGCGCGAGGCTGCGCGCGGAGCCGGGTCCGGGATCGCCGGCATGCGCCAGGCTGTCCGCCAGATGCACGACGTCCTGCAGCGGAGCTTTGATCTGATAGGTCGTCGAGGAGAGGAACTCGTCCTTCTGCCGATCCAGCCGCAGCAGCTTGCGGTGCATCCGCTCCATCTCGCGGAACGCCTCATAGAACCGGTAGACGATGACGAGAAACACGACGAGGCTGAACAGAATCAGATAGATTTGGCTGATGAGCAGCGAGCCCAGCATCGACATGCCGAACAGCAGGCAGCTGCAGGAATACAGGTTGAGCAGCAGCACGGCGAGCAGCAGCAGCAGCGATTCGTACCGCTTGCCGCGCGGCGCGCGGACATGCCGGACGGCCACGCTCCATAGCAGCCAGGCCATCATCAGCTGCTCGATGAAGATCGTGACGCGGTACACCGGAAGGTACTCGCGGATGCTGAGGAACGGAAACAGCAGCAGGCTGCCCAGCAGCATGAGCGCGAACAGCTTCGGCAGCCGCTGTCCGGCCTGCTTTCCTTGGAGCTGCATCATCAGGAAGAGCGAGACGAGGAAGCCGGCTACCGCGCTCATGTCCTTGATCGTGTACATGGCCTGGAAGGAAAGCCCTTCGAGGAGCAGGGAGAGCGGCCTTTCCCCGAGCAGGCCGTTGAAGACCGCCATCGTCAGGCAGGCGAGGCCGAACAGCAGCAGCGGCTCGTCCCGCTGGCCGTACAGCCATACCGCCGCGAACAGCACCAGATGGATGAGGCCGATGACCGTCAGCACGACCGCCATCGCAGACTCGCGGATCAGGCTGCGCTCATGGGCAGTGCGGATCTCCTTCTCCTCGCCGAAATAGAGCGGCATCGGAATGCCTGCATCGATGTAGTCGTAATTGGCTGCGTGCACGACGATCTCCGCTTCCTTGTCCCCCAGCTCGAAAGCGGCGAGGCCGGGCGAGTTGCCCGGCACGTAGCCTGCCCGGTCGAGAGCGGGCTTGCCGTCCGCGATGACGCGCCGGCCGTCCACGTAGACCGCGCTGGCGAAGCGGATGTTCGTCTTTTTGATCGCATAGACGCCGGCCTCGGGCACGTTCACCAGCCGCAGCCGATAGGTGGCGGCGCCGTAGGCGGGCCGCTCCTCTTCCGCCCGGCTGTCGTTCCATACGCCCGGCACCTGCATCCAGGAGGGCTGCTGCTTCGGCGTCTCGCCCGGCTGCAGCAGCTCGTTCCAATAAAATTCCCACTCGCCGTCGAGAGCGATCTGTCCGGAACCGTCCCACCCGGCGAGATCAAGCTCCCCTTGCACGGCCCGCAGCGGCCGCTCCGCGCCCCATCGCTCCAAGCCGATGCCGAGCGGCAGCCAGACGCTCAGCAGTATGATGATCCCCACGACGCCCATCGCCTTACGCCACAACCGTTCCGCCTCCACCCACTACTTACATATCAATATTGTCAGGACTTAGTTATCGGCTCCGGCGCCGCATTCGTGAAGAGGAGAGGCCCGCCTCGCCCGGAACCGGCTTCCGTCCGGCTGGTACAAAGCGTCCCGTCCTTCTTCGGGCCCGCCCAGAACCACGAGATAGATGTCCTCATATGATGAACGAATCCGTTTCATTCACCTAGACCTGCCATGCGTTACCCTTCGTTCCGGAAGGAGATTCACCGATGCTCAAATCCAAATCCAAGATCGCCGTCCAGGTGTCCCCGGGAGGCCACGGATCCGACGACGCGATCGTGCTCGGCGAGTCCGCCCTCAAGCAGCACAAAATACCGTCCGGCGCGCCCATCGCGCTCCGGTTCGGCTCGCATCGCGCGACCGTCCGGGTCGTATCCGGCGGCAAGGGCGATGCCATGCGGCTTCCGTCCGCGCTTGCCCGCAGCATGGGCATCCACGGCCCCGTCTCGCTCCGGCTGCAGTACCGGCCGAGCACCCAGACGCTTTCGCTCGGACCGCTGATCGGCGTGCTCGTCAGCCGCGACTATCCGCAGCAGCCGGACCGCCCGTTCGGCTCGATTACGATGTTTTGCCGCGAGCTCGTCGATGCGTGCGCCTCCCAAGGCGCCCATGTGTACTTCTTCACGCCCGATGCCGCCGGAGCCGGCCCCCGCATCGACGGCTGGGTCTACGGCGAAGGCGGCTGGCGCAAGGCGAGCCTGCCCGTGCCCGACGTCGTGAACAACCGGCTGACGGCGCGCAAGCTCGAGAACCGGGCGTCGGTCCAGCAGCTGTTCAAGGAAGCCAAGTCCCGCTACGGCACGCAAGTATTCAATGAAAAGTTCCTCGACAAGCATGAGGTGTTCGACGCGCTCGGCAAGGACCCCTCGCTCGGCAAGTACTTGCCGGAGTCGCGGCTGCTGAAAAGCTTCGCCGATCTCAAGACCGTCGCCTCCCGGCACCAGGCCGTGTTCCTCAAGCCGGTGCGGGGCAGCCTCGGCAAAGGCATCATCAAGGCGAGCCGGATGGAGGGCGACGGCATCCTCGCCACCTACACCGCGCCGGCCGGCGTCCGGCGGCAGGCTTACCCGAGCCTCGCCAAGTTCTACGGCTCGCTCGGCGGCAAGATGAAGACGGTCCGCTACCAGCTCCAGCAAGGGCTGACGCTGATCGACATCGGCAAGCGGCCGGTCGACTTCCGGGCGCTCGTGCAGCGCAGCGGCACCGGCGCCTGGATCGTCACCTCGGTCGTCGCCCGCACCGCCGGCAGCAACCACTTCGTCTCCAATCTCGCTCGCGGCGGCACGCTCAGCCGCGTCAAGGACGCGGTGGGCCGCAGCAATCTCGCGCCCGGCTACAAGGCCGGAGCGAGCGCCAAGCTGGAGAAGGCCGCGCTCGACATCGCCAAGGGCATCGAGGAGCGCATCCCTGCCCACTTCGGCGAGCTCGGCATCGACCTGGCGATGGATACCGGCGGCCGCGTCTGGCTGCTGGAGGTCAACTCCAAGCCGTCCAAAAACGACAACACGCCGCTCGAAGGGAACAAGATCCGCCCCTCGGTGCGGAACATGATCCAATACGCGCGTTACCTGGCCGGCTTCAGCTAGCGGCCGGATCGGCCCGGTCCGCCGCCGCGGCGGCAGCAGATGGAACCCGTAAGGAGGAGCCCGCGATGGAGAGCGAAGCAGGCGTGATCGGAGTTTGGATCGGAAAGCCGCCGGAGCCCGACGGCTCCGGCAGGCTGGCCGTCCCGGAGGACGGATTTCTCGCCGCGCTCGCCGAGAGGGCCGCGGAGCTGCGGCTGCCGCTGCATCTGTTCGCCGCAGAGGGGTTCCGCCCCGAGACGGGCGCGCTCACCGGCTACGTCCGGGAGAGCGGCTGCTGGCAGGAGCGGCAGGTGGCGCTGCCGGCGGTCGTCTACGACCGCTGCGGGCCGAGCGCCGCCTCCAGCCGACGCTTGCGCGAGGAGCGGCTGGAGCAGATGCGCCGGCTGCGCCCTCACACGCGGCTCAGCAGCTGGCTGCCCGGCAAGCTCGCGCAGCTGGAGGCGATGCGCCGGTCCGGCTCCGAGCTGGCCGCGCTCGCGCCGCCGACCCGGCTGCTGATCGGGGCCGGCTCCATCCAGGAGGCGGCCCGCGAATGGGGAGCCGTCTTCCTCAAGCCGGACGGCGGCATGCAGGGCCGCGGCGTCCTGTCCCTCGGCCCGGACGAGGGCGGCTGGCTGCTGCGCGGCCGGGCGGGGGACGGCCGGACGCTGACGGTCCGTCTGCCGGACCTGCAGGCGGCGGCCGAGCGGACATGGCGGATCGTCCAGGGGCGACGCTACATCCTGCAGCCGCAGCTGCCGCTATGCGACCGTCAAGGCCGGCCGTTCGACGTGCGCGCGCTCGTGCAAAAGGACGGCCGCGGCTTCTGGCGGCTGACCGGCACGGCGCTGCGGCGCGGACGGCCCGGCGGCATCGCCTCCAACCTGCACGGCGGCGGCGAAGCGCTGCCTGCCCGCGATGGCCTCGAGCTGCTGCTCGGCGCCGAAGGAGCGGCCCGCTGCTCGGCCGAGATCGACCGGCTGGCGCTGCTCGCCGCCGAAGCGGCCGAGAGCGCCTTCGGCCGGCTCGCCGAGCTCGGGCTGGATTTCGGCGTCGGGCCGGACGGCCGCCTTTGGCTGCTGGAGCTCAACTCCCGGCCCGGCCGCGACGCCTTCTCGTCCTTCCCGGGCGGCATCGCCCGCACGGCGGTGGAACGCCCCTTGCTTTACGCCCGCTTGCTGGGCGCGCGCCTTGTACCGGAGCGTTCCGGCGAAAAGACGCTGGCCGCTCCTTCGCGATAGATCGACCCACCCTAGCGATAGAACGTTCAGGAGGTTCATCATGAGTCTTACTTTGTGCAACGTGCATTTTTCGGATAAGAAGGACCGCGTCGTCTATGTATCCGGGCCGCTGTACCGATCGCTCAAGCTGTCGGACAAAAAGAAGCTGCAGATCAAGCTGGGCCGGGAGACGGTCACCGCCTCCGTCAAGGCGGTCAAGCGCGAGGGCAACCACGTGTTCCTCGGCTCGGCGCTGCGCCAGCAGATCCGCGTGCCGAAGTCGGGCAACGTGTTCATGCTCCATGCCTCGGAGAACGAGGTGCAGCTCGGACCGCTCGTCGGCATCCTGAGCGACGGCTACGTCAGCTCCTCCCTTCCGTTCGGCTCGCGCACCGGCTTCATCAAGGACCTGATCCGCATCGGCGAGAAAAAGGCGTATTTCTTCGGCTTCACTCCCAAAGACATCAACTGGGCGCAGGAGACGGTGAACGGCTACTTCCTGAACGCCGACGGCTCCTGGCAACGCAAGACCGTGCCGCTCCCCGACGTCGTCTACAACCGGCTGCCGAGCCGCAAGGCCGAGACCGGATCCTATATCAGCTCGCTGCGCGACCGCTTCGTGCGCAAAGGCATTCCGTTCTTCAACTGGAGCTACTTCAACAAGTCCGACGTCTACAAGCTGCTCGACAAGGACGTGGAGGCGCTGCGGCATCTGCCGGAATCCGTCTCCGGCCCGAGCGACGCCAAGATCAAGGAGCTGCTGGAGAAGCATCACTTCGTCTACTTCAAGCCGAGCGGCGGCAGCCTCGGAGCCGGCATCTACCGGCTGACGTACCAGCCGAAGCAAGGCTGGTTCGCCCGCTACCGCAGCGGCGGCAAAAACGTGCTGCTGCGCTTCTCCAGCTTCCAGGCGCTCATGCGCACGATGCACGCGCGGCACGGCGGCTCGTTCGGCGGCTATGTCGTGCAGCAGGGCATCCGGCTCGTCGAGATCGACGGCTGCCCGCTCGATTTCCGCTTCCACATGCACAAGAACGGCCGCAATGAATGGGTGACGGCGGGCGTCGGAGCGAAAAAAGCCGGCAAGGGCAGCGTGACGACGCACATCAAGAACGGCGGCGTGCTCATGACGCCGGGCAACGCGCTCTCCCGCACGTTCGGCAGCCAGGCCGGCGAGGTGCTGGAAAAGGCGAAGCGCGTCGCGGTCAAGATGAGCGAGGCGATCGAGCGCAACTATCCGCACCGGCTCGGCGAGCTCGGCCTCGACCTCGGCATCGACAAGGACGGCGAGGTATGGATGTTCGAGGCCAACGCCAAGCCCGGGCGCTCGATCTTCAAGCATCCCGCGCTCAAGCCGGAGGGCCGCGCGTCGCTGGAGTACATCCTTGAGCACTGCCTCTACCTGAGCCGCTTCCGGGGGAGGGACAGCTGATGGAATACGAGCTTCCGTACGGATTTGCCGCCGAGCTGACCGCGCGCAAGCCTGTGCTGGCGATATTGACGATGTCCGATTCGAAGCTCGGCTTCCGCGGCAACCGGGCCAATTTCGCCGATCTGATCCGCACCGGCAAAGAGATGGGCTTCACCGTCTACGTGCTGCCGATGCGCCACCTGAGCTTCTCCAAGCCGCTGCTGAGCGGCTTCTCGCTCTCCGATTCGGGAGCGGGCAAAAGCGAGTGGGAAAAGGGATTGTTCCCTTTTCCCGACCTCGTCTACAACCGCATCCCGCAGCGCGAGGATGAGCTCATGCCGCGCGTCCAGCGCAAGCTGAAGCTGCTGCTCGCAAGCCCTCGCGTGAAGGGCGCGTTCAACCCGTCCTTTTTCAACAAATGGGAGCTGTTCGAGTGGCTGCGCAAGTCGCAGGCGACGAAGCGCTACATCCCGTCGACGCGCCGGATGGCGACCGTGGCGGGACTGGACCGGATGATGAGCAAGCATCCGTATCTCTACCTCAAGCCCGTCAGCGGCAAGGCCGGCAAGGGCATCATGACGATCCGCGTCCTTCCGGAAAAGCCGCTGCCGTACCGGCTGAGCATCCAGCACAAGAAAAAAAGCAGCACCTACAATTGCTCGACGGTAGGCAAGCTGTGGACGCGTATCCTGAAAGAGAGCGGCGGCGAAGCCTATATCGCCCAGCAAGGGATCGACCTCGCCTCGTACCAGGAACGGCGGTTCGACCTGCGCGCGCTCGTGCAGAAGAACGGCACCGGCCAGTGGTCGGTCACCGGAGTCGGGGCCAGGGTCGCCGGCTCCAAGAGCATCACGACCCATGTGCCGCGCGGAGGCAGCATCGAGGATCCGGAGAAGCTGCTGAGCCATGCGTTCGGGCCGGAGAAGGCGCGGCAGCTGATCGGCAAGGCGCGCAGCGCCTGCGTGCAGCTGGCCCGCCAGATCGAGTCGGCCAGCGGACACAGCCACGGCGAGATGTCGATGGACCTCGGCGTCGACGATGCCGGCGGGCTGTGGTTCTTCGAGGCCAATTCCAAGCCGATGAAGTTCGACGAGCCTCATATCCGCAAGAAATCGCTGGAGCGCATCTTCCATTACGGCAGCTATTTGATGCGCTCGGCGAAGCCGGGAAAGGCTGGAGGCGCTTGACATGAAGGCAATGCTTCTGACACCGAAGCAGTGGACCCGCAGCCGCGAGCCGCTCCTGCGGCTGATGTCCGCCTGGGGCGGCGGACGGCTGTCGGCGGCAGGCCTTGCGGCCCTGAAGGAGCTGCGGGCGGAGGAGCTGGAGCCGGCCGCGGGAGAGGCTCCGGAGGCGGCGGTAGCCGTGCTGGTGGAGCAGGGGCGGACGGCGGGCATCGCCTTCGCCCGCAAGGCAGGCCGGGAGGCCTGCCTTGTCGCCGTCTCGCCCCCGTCCCGAGGGCAAGGAGCGGGCAGCCTCCTGCTGCGCGAGCTGCGGCGGACGTGGGGCGCGCTCGATTGCCGCGTCGCCGCCGACAACGCCGCGAGCATGAAGATGTGCTTCCGCGCCGGCATGGCCGCGGTCGCGCTCGAGGAGGGGCCGACCGGCAAGCCGACGCTCGTGTTCCGCAGCGGCGCGGGCGCGCGGGCGGCGGAGGCGCCGGAAGCCGCGCCGGAAGCGCAGGCCGTGCCGCCGGCGCAAGACGGCCGGGAAGGCGGACCGCGCGCGGAGCCGAACGCCGCCGCGCACCGCGCTCCGGCGCGGCTCGAGGCCGCAGACGCGGGGAGCGGGCACCGCACGCGGCCTGCCGGCGCGGCGATCGGCGCTGGAGCGGCGCGGAAGCGCCGATCGGAGGGAGCCGCGCGCGCGCTCCTGCCGGAAAAGTCCGCCGCCTCAAGGAGGGATAATCATGGCTCAGCCGGTGCTCGGCATCTTAACGTTATACCTCAATGAAAACAAGGCGCTCGAGGAGCGGCCGATCTATCAGCGGATGATCGTCGCCGGCAAGAAAATGGGGCTCGACGTGTTCGTCTTCACTCCCGCCGACGTCGACTACGAGACGAACCGGATCCAGGCGATGGTCTACGATCCGTCGTCGAAGACATGGTCGCGGCGCTGGTCCTCCTTTCCGCACATGATCTTCGACCGCTGCCGCATCCAGAAGAGCTACCGCTTCGAGCAGCTGCAGAAATTCCGCGCCCGCTACGGCCATCTGACCTTCTTGAACCGGATGCTGCGCAACAAATGGACGGTGTACAAGACGCTCGCGTCCCAGAGCCGCTTCCAGAACCGCCAGCCCCTGACCGTCCTGTACACCGGGCACAAGGATCTGGCCGACATGCTGCGCCGCTTCCCGCTCGTCTTCCTCAAGCCGATCAACGGCACGGGCGGACGCGGCATCCTGCGGATCGAGCGGCAGAAGGAAGGCGTCTATCTCATTCAGGGAAGGGATCAGTCCAGACGCATCATCCGGCCTCAGAAGGTAAACGCGGCCGCGCTGCAGGAGCGGCTGTCCTCCTGGAACCTGGGAGGCGGCAAGTACATCGTGCAGCAGGGCATCCTCATCAAGCTGCCGAGCGGCCGCGTCCATGACTATCGCCTGCTCGTGCAGAAGAACGGCCGCGGCGAGTGGGAGCCGACCGGCTGCGCCGGACGGGTCGGAGCGGCGGGGAGCATCACCTCCAACCTGCACGGGGGCGGCAAGGCGATGCGCATGGAGGAGCTGCTCTCCTCCTGGGTCGGCGACGAGGAGCTCGCCGCAGCCGTGCGCCGCGAGGCGGAGCAGTTCGGCGTCGATGTCGCCGCGCATCTGGAGCGGCAGTACGGCCGGCTGTGCGAGCTTGCGCTCGACCTGGCGATCGACCGCAAGGGCGGCATCTGGCTGCTCGAGGTCAACCCGAAGCCGGCGCGCGAGGTGTTCCGCCAGAGCGGCGATCTGGCCACCTACGAGCGCGCCATCGTGAAGCCGCTCGAGTACGCCATGTACATCTACTCGAGGCGCGGACGCAAGTCCGGCGGGCGGACGGCCGGATCGCGCACGAAGGGCTCGAGGACGGCCGGATCGAGAACGGCCGGATCCAAGACGGCCGGATCGAGCTTGGCCGGGTCCGAGGCGGCCGAATCGCGTACGAGCGGCTCGCGGCCGGCGGAGAAACCGTCTGCGCCCGGCTCCGCCTCCAAGCGGCGGAACGCCGAAGCCGCCTCCCCTGCGGGCGGCTCGGCGGCTCCGGCGCGCAAGCCGAAGCCGGCCGCCGGCGCCGGACAGGGGACGAAGCAGCCTCCGGCCGCCGGACAGGGCGACCGGGATTCAGCGGCACGCCCGCGCAAGCCGAGGCCGCTCGCCGGCTCGGGGCCGTTCGCGGCGAGCAAGCCGACGATCCGCTCCGTCCAGCTGCCGACGGGCGCTTCTTCCCCCTCCTCCGAAGCGCTGGACCGGATGCCGGACGCCTCGGAGGAGGCGCCGCCTCGGCCGTTCGACTTCGCCGGAGAAAGGCCGGCCGAGCCGCGGAACGACGCCGAGAAAGCGGCCGCACATCCACGAGCCGCCGCAGGCGAAGCGCCGCAGGGCGGCTCGCACGCGGCGGCTCCCGGGCCCGAATCCGCGGACGTTTGAACGAAAAAGAAGCGCCCCGGCCGCCCGAAGGCGGCGAGGCGCTTCTTTTGACTCATTCGCCGAGCAGCTCCAGCAGCTCCCCGAAGCGGCGGATGCGGACATCCGCTCCGTCGAGCTCGGACGACGAGCCGAAGTCGGCATAGTCGCAGCCGACGACGGCCAGGCCGTTGCGCTTGCCGGCATCGACGTCGGAGGAACGGTCTCCGACCATCCAGGCGCGCGCCACGCCATGCTCCTCCAGCAGCAGCCGGACGAGCTCCGCCTTGGTCGCCGTGCCCCGGCCGCCGGCCGTGTACAGGCCGTCGAACAGCGGCTCCAGCCCCTTGTGCCGGACGATGGCCTCGACATAGGGCTGCAGCCCGTTGCTCGCCACGAACAGCCGGATGCCTCGCGCCCGCAGCTCGGAGAGCGTCTCGGCGACGCCCTCGTACAGCATTCCTTTGCCGGCCGCCAGCTCTTCCAGCTCGAACTGGAGCAGCAGCTCGTCGGCACGCCGGCGGGCCGTCTCGGACGCCGTCGGCATCAGCTTGAGCCAGATGTCCTCCAGCAGCATGCCGAGGCAGCCGAGCAGCGCCTCCACCGGCGGCTCCGGCTCCTCATACAGTCCCTCCTCGCGCAGCGCGGCAAAAATCCGCCCGTGCGCCTCCAGCAGCAGCGTCTCCGTCTGCAGCAGCGTGCCGTCCATATCGAACAGCATCGCTTCCGGCCGCTCGAGCCGGATGGATCCGTCCGCTCTGTCCGTCATGCGGAACCTCCCCTTTCCTCGTTGCCTTCCTTGCTCCCACTATAGCCCAGCCGCTCGGCCCGGGCAACGCCGCGCTCGGCGGCATGCCCCCCCTCCTCCGCCACCCGCCTTCTCAGCAGCGGACTCTCCTGCGGCAGGTACACTTCCACGACGGTTCCCACACCCTTGCGGCTAAAAAACTCGATCGATCCTTCGTGCCCTTCCAGGATGCGCTTCGTGACCATCAGGCCGAGCCCCGTGCCCTTCTCCTTGGTGGAGTAGAACGGCTCTCCCAGCCGGTCGAGGCATTCCTCGGGCATGCCTCCCCCTTGGTCGGCCACCATGGCCAGCCACCCGTCCTCCGCGGACTGCAGCTCGATGCGGATTTCGCCCTTCTCCATGACTTCGATCGCATTTTTGATGAGATTGACAAAAACTTGCTTGATCGCATATTCCTCTCCGAGCACGACCGCCTCCGGAAGCGGCTCCAGCTTCAGCTCGATCCCCTTGAGCAGCGCCTGCGGGCTCATGAGCGTGGCGACCGCCTCCAGCACGGCGTTCAGCCGCAGCGGCTTCACGACGCTCTTTTGCGGCTTGGCGAGCAGGAGCAGCTCGTTCGTGATCGCTTCGATGCGGGTGATCTCCTCCTGCAGAATCTGGAACATGTACGCCTTGTCGGCCCGCTCGTTGTACGTTTCCAGCAGCCGCACGAAACCTTTCAGCGACGTGAGCGGATTGCGGATCTCATGCGCCACCGCAGCCGCCAGCTGACCGGCCGTCTGCAGCTTCTCCGATTTGAGGAGCAGCCTTTCCGTCTCGAGCTTGTGGGTCAGGTCCTTTACAATCAGATAGGCGCCGTCCTTCGCTCCGTTGAGGAGAATCGGCACGAGCTCCACCTCGGCCAAAATCACCTCGCCGCCCCGCAGCGTCAGCGGCAGCGGCAAAGGAAGCGGAAGCGCCTGGGCGGACAGCTGACCCTCGGCATTTTCCCATAGTCGGCTGAGCGCCTCGCTCGTCGCGCGGTCGAGCTTCGCCAGCTTGTCCGCCTTTTGGCCGGCCAGCTCCTCGGACGCAGCTCCGAACAGCTGCTGTCCGGCCGGATTGCACTCCTTCACCCGGCCTTCGGCGTCGAGCCGGAGAATCGCGTCCGAATGATGGGCGATCAGCGAGCGCAGCCGCTGCTCGGCCTCCCGAACCTTCGTCTCGCTCCGTTTCTGGCTCGTGATGTCCTTGCCTATGCCGAAGATGCCGATGACCCGGCCGTCGACGACGATCGGAAAATTCGTCACCTGCGCGCATTTCTCCCGGCCGTCCTTGGCGACGACGCGGTATTCCCGATGCTGCGGCTGCCCGGAAGAAGCCTGGCGGAAATGCTCCCTCGCCCTCATGCGCTCGTCGGGATGAAGCAGCGGCTCAAAGGCGCTCCCGACCAGCTCCTCTTCGGCATAGCCCGTCACTGCGGACATCGCCGGATTGACGAGCATGAACCTCCCCTCCAGGTCCATCTGGAACACCGAATCCTGGTTTTGCCGGAACAGGGACTCATAGCGCTGGTCGAGACGCTGGCTATGCTTGCGCTCCTCCGTCACGTCGCGGAAGACGACCGCCAGTCCGGCGGGAAGCGGCAGCGCCTGGACCGAATACCAGCGGTCCGTGACAGGGGAATAATCCTCGAAGCGGGCCGGACGGCCGGTCGCAGCCTCCTCCTCGTAGATGGATCTCGCCCGTCGGATCCAATTGTCGGGGAGCAGCTCCCAGACGACGATGCCGTACAGCTCTTCCCTCCGCTTGCCCGCAAGCTGCTCCGTCCTCCGGTTCGCATAGATGAACCTCCACTCGGAATCGAGCAGGCAGACGGCTTCCTCGACGTGCTCCCATAGGGATGCCAGATCTATCTTGCTGCGCAGCTCTATGTCCATCGCGCTGTCCTCCCGCTCATGCGAAATGCTGGAAATCATTGCCCTCGACATGAATGTAGCGGCTCCAGCCCTCGATAGCAAGCCGAACGTGCCGATCGCGAGCGGCCGGCTCGAATTCAACTAGGCATGTGTCCGCCATGCCTCAAGCTGCATAAGATGCAGGATCCTATTCTAAACGGAGGCGCATCCCATGGCGTTTGTTCCTGCACCGCCCGTCTATCCTCCCTATCCGTACCCTTATCCTTATCCGTATCCGTATCCTCCCTACCCGGAAGTGCTGCCGCTTCCGGTCCCGCTTCCGATCGGCGGCTTCGGTCCCGGCTTCGGACCGGGATTCGGTCCTGGCTTCGGCCCCGGATTCCATGGTCCAGGCGGACCGGGATTCGGACCCGGAGGTCCCGGATTCGGGCCTGGCTTCGGACCCGGATTCCACGGAGGAGGAGGCTTCCATGGCGGGGGCGGCTTCCACGGCGGCGGCCATCGGCCGTCCATCTTCGACCGCATCATCCGTTGATTGCGCGCAAAGACGCCTGGAGATGGCCTCCAGGCGTCTTTGCCTAACCTATACTCATAACGAGTGGTGTTGTTTTATTTTGATTTTTCAAGACTCTCATAGATAGCGAAGAGAAAGAATCGTTGGCTAACGGGGGAAATATCAACTACTGTTAAAAAAGACGCTCAAGCGAGCGTTTAAAAAATATGTAAAATCAAAATTATTGTTTTAACTCTTCTTCAAGCTTTTTTGCTTTTTTTTGATCTTCAATTAAAGCATATATATTAATTGTTGGGAGTATAATTGGCTGTGTGTTGGCTTTAAGTGATATATCGGAAATTGCACTACGCAAATAAGGGAATAAAATAGCCAATGTGTTATTCTCACACAATTCTTGAATTTCTTCTTCGTCAGCATCATTTCCGCGGGTAATCTTAAATTCACCAACCAAAATAACATTTAATAAAAGGCCGGTTTCATCACCCACTGAACATTTAACTATTACTTTCACTAGATTATTTTCTAAAAACTCTATATCATGCGCTATTTTTAAACTTTTCTCATCTACCTCTACCGATTCGGGAGTGTATTTAAAATTTATTCTAGAAATATAATAATTAGTTAACTGAATTTGGGCTAACAACTTTAAGCCACCTCTCTAAAATCCTCAAGTTCAAATGTAAGCTTAGATGCAAGAATATCTCCTTTTATTGTAAATGTTTTTGCATTAATTGTTGCACCGAGCTTTTGAGAATCAATTTTCTTAATGCTGGAAATAAAGTCTTTATCCTCAGATGTAAATAACTCTTCTTCAAAATAATCACCAAGGAATGGTTCATCAAAAATCATAGTTTGACTTAATGAACTTTCAGAAAATAAGTCTTCGACAGTCGGTTTTCTTTCGATACCAGTGATTGAATCTTTTAAGTATAATCCGGGCGTTGTACTGTTCATCTCAATCTTAATACCAAGTTCTTCAGCAGCTTTTAAAACATCATGTAAATTCATAAAAATCACCTCTTTCACTAATTACCCAGTGACTCTTACTTCTACTGCTTTACTTTTTCTGAACGGGAGGACATTGATGATCCTGACACTTTTCATATCTATTGCCTTTTCGCTTCTAATACATACCTGAACTCCATGACTTCGGAGTCTCATCGCCGCTAATGCAGGTACTTTATCAAAGCGCGAAGCTCCAGGGAATGTTCTTTTAATAACATAAATATGTGTCGGAAGCAATTTCATGACTAAATGTCGAAGCCTATTTTCGTCTAAATTTAAGGGTTTGGCACCGCTTTGTTCCAACAACTCTCCTAAACTATTTAAATGTTGATTTAATTTTTCCAATCCTGAACGACTATCAAGATTAAGAAAATTTTCATCTTGAACGACAATCTCCATTTCTAATACATGGAGTTCAATTGTATCTTGGTCATATTTGTATCTTGTTCTTGCCCAGGTAAGAGCTTGTTCTTCATCTTCTCTAAAGAAATAAACCCCTGGACCCAACCAGTGGTCCTCTCTAGTCTCTGGAAAAATTTTAAATCCCACACTTCTTATATTTTCCGATGAGCGATCATTTGTTCCGTGGTGCAATAACAATACGGAGGATCTCTTCTGCATGGCCTTCCACCTTATCTTATCGCTAGCTTCAGGGGACTACGACTGTAGGTTAGTTTTTCCAAGTGAACAACACTTTCGCTTTCGATACATTACCATAAATATCCTTAAAAGTCGAAGAGAATTCTTTCGAAAAGAATCAATTTTAATTTTTTCGACATAATTCGACTTATTTTTACAAGACGGATTGTAATATGAGGTGCGACACCTAGAAAACAAAAAGGCCCATGCTGGTTTCATGTAAAATGGAAGTCACCACAACACCATTTACAGGAGAGAACCCAGCATGAGCTATCCCCATATTAGCATAAGCGAACGCGGACAACTAGAAGCTCTGGATCGACTACAGTGGTCGCACGAAAAATCGGTCGGCAGATGGGGCGGCATCATTCCTCGATTGCCCGTGAACTGAACCGCGGCCGAGTATCCGGTACGTATCGGGCTGAGTCCGCGCATCAAACCTACGGAGAGCGCAGGGCATTCAGCGTGCCGGTCGTTTGGTACACCTCTGAACTGGCTCAGGAGCTGAACGAGCGTTTAGATGAGACTTGGTCGCCGGAGCAGATCGCGGCGAAGCGCCGCGCCGAGGGAAAGCCGTTCGTGTGCTTCAAGACGATTTACCGCTGGCTCTATGACGGACGGCTCGCAGCAGGAGAGGTTCGAGTGCTGCGCCACAAGGGCAAACGCCGCAAGCCCGTGGAGACGCGCGGCCACTGGAAGCTCGATACCGTCGTGTCGAGTCGGGGCAAGAGCAAGGCCTGCGCGGCGACGTTCATCGAACGCAAGACACGCTTGTACGTTGCGATGACCATACCCGATCGCACGGCCGCCTCGATGGAGGCCGCGTTTCATGCCGTAGCGAGCCGCTATCCCTCCGGCACGTTCCAGACAGCCACAACGGACAGCGGCAAGGAATTCGCCTGCTACGAGCGCCTGAAATCCCGGCACGGCGTATGCGTCTATTTCGTTGACCCCTACTCGTGCTGGCAGCGAGGCTCGAACGAGAACGCCAATGGTCTGCTGAGGGAGTTCTTTCCCAAGGGACATGACTTTTCTACGGTCATGGGGGCGCAGCTAACCGAAGCCCTCCGCAGAAAATCCCTGGGCTGGAAGTCCGCTCACGAAGACTTCATGGACGGGGTGTCGCACTTAGCTAGACAATCCGTCAATATCATTCACCCTTCAACGGACATTCTAAGGAAACTAATACGTCCCCAACCTCAATGCGGCCGGTCCCCAGGGAGCTTATTGTCGGCCAGACGGACGAGTTTAGACATGATTTCAGCAACCTCTGGAAGAACAGGAACGAGGACGGCGTTTGCTCTCACCTACACCGTATTTAACATAGCTACTATTGATCGCAAGCATTGAGCACAATGGCATACCTTCATAAGGCCGTTCATGAGCACCGACTCTCTTGACGGCGCAGACAATGTCCTTCACGCTAGGCCCAATCAAGGACATACCACTCATTCCAGCACACAACGACAGGCCGATGAGTCCGAACGATGTCGTGCTGCTTAATTTCATTTTGCTTCACACAGCTTGGGAGGCGTGATTATTTTTCTCAAATGATCGTTTCTATGATGCACGACAAACGCCCGCTCGTCCGCCTCACTATTAATATCGTCCGACTTCTCTAATCTTAGCAAAGACACGAGGGCCCGGTTGCTTTGCCAAAACTTAAAAATCAAATTCTGACGGCGGCCGGCGATAGAAAACGGGGCTGTTCCACACCATTTAAAAGCGCGGAACAGCCCATTGCTTCAGTACACCTTCTTCTGTCCCATGTCGGCCTTGATGATCTCGACCGCTTCCCGGAACCGCATCGCATGGACGATCTCGCGCTCGCGCAGGAACTTGAGGCTGTCCTGCAGATCCACGTCGTCCGTGTAGTCGATGAGCCATTGGTAGGTGGCGCGGGCCTTCTCCTCGGCGGCGATGTCCTCGTACAGGTTGGCGAGCGGATCGCCCTTGGATATTGAGACTAAACAAAGCTAACCAAACTGAACGGCATACCGTAGAGCATCAGCAGCCGCGCTGCGGTCTCGATAGATAGCTCCGATGGGGCGGCCTCAAATCTCTGTAAATCGGAAAACTCAATATCGAGTATGGTAGATACTTGCTCAAGCGTATAGCCTGAAAGTATCCTTGCTGTGCTGAGAGACATCTTTGCGCGTAGCTGCTGGTCTTGTTGCATGGATACACCTCGCCATTAATTATGATATTATTGGATTCGATAATCCAAAATCCAAGAAAGAAGTGAAGCCATTGCGCGTCTCCCGAGGGAGATGCCGACTCGGTGATCTTATTGCATCTAGGGGCTGGACGCAGACTGAATATGCAATAAGAGTCAATCGCCATAGGAGGGTTATATCTCATTTTTGCAACAGCGAGCTGGTCATGAAGCCCGAAGACATCTACGCAGCTATGCTGGTTTTTAATTGCAAAATTGATGATTTGTACGACCTCAAAGTCACCCCCTGAAGCGTCGAGTCAGCTGCGGATATTCTCCGCACTCCCTCGGGTAGACGTTGGAGTAAATTACTCCAATCCGTCTGAATCAAATATCGACACGACTAGATGCGGATTTAGTCGAATCGTGTCGAACCATATATGTAATTTATTCCAATTGCAATATTCCGGGTCAGGCGCGAGGCCTGACCCTTTTTGCGTCCGCCGACTCCCACGCAAGGATCCGCTCCAGTAGCAGCGTGCGCGGCGCTCTCGCCGCCCGGTCAAAGCCGTGCAGCCGCCCGTCGGCGACGGACTGGATCGTCAGGTCGCGCTTACTGATGTCGCCGGCAGCGTCCTGGTAGATGACCGTCACGCCGCGGCCGATGTATCTGTCGATGCTCACGTTCATCGCCTCCTCTTCCAGATAATAACACGAACACACGTTCCGGTAAACTGTGATTTTCCTATCCTTATTTAAGTTACCTAAATAAGCCTTGATTATTTAAGTAACTTAAATTAGACTGAGGATAGATTATTTAAGTTACCTAAATAAGGGGGTCACATAAATGGAGAAAACGAAGGTTGTGCGCCGGCGCGCGCCAGGAGGTGGGCGGAAACCCCAAGGCGTCACGCGCAAGGTATCGCTCACCCTGACGGAGGCCGAGTGGGCCACTCTCGAGGCATCCGCCGGGACGGTCGCGGCCTACATCAAGCAGCAGCTGGCAGCCGTTCCCGCAGCGCCGGTACCAGAGCCGGCCCATTCGCGCTCCCATAGTGTCCTCCCCGCCGACAACCCGGCAGCCGAGCGTGCGCCGCGCGTGCCAGTCGCGCTGGATCGCCGCCGCGTCTCCGAGGCGATCCAGATGGCTGCCAGCGCGGCCAAACGAGCTGGCGCGCCCGTGCCGGACGAGGACGTCGCTGCCGCCGAACAGCAGTTGCTCGAGCTGCTCTACCCCAAGTCCGCCGAGCATGCGCAGCTGGCCGTGCTTCACCAGTACGTCTGCCCGGCGACAGGCAAGCGCTTCGGCAGCGCCGACAAGCTGCTGCGCGCGCTGGCTCCCCAGGCGCTGCAGTGGCCGGCCAATGAGCGGGCGCGCAAGCGGGTCAACCAGTTGGCCGGCCAGCTGTCGCAGGCGCGCAAAGAGACCATGACGATTGGCCAGATCCGGTAGGAGATTGCGAACGCCGGTCGAATATATCTCGTCGGGAGGGATGCAGATCATGGTGGGTGGATTTCGCGATTTGGCGACACTAAAGGTATCGCTTGATGCAAAACATGCCGGCATCAGCGCGAGGTTAAAAGAGCTCGCGCACAAAGACGATGCAGAGTCCAACCGCGAGCGCACGCGGTTGCTGGCTCAAGCCGATCTAATCATCGACATCGTCAGCCAGATTAGGTAACCTAAACCAAAAAAGCCCGCCGACCAATGAGGTCGACGGGCTTTGGTCATACATATAGCTTTTTTGTACTGTTGTCCCATTGAACCTTGACGCCCAGCGCCTGCAGCACGTCCGCGACGGGCGCGACGAGCTTGCCATCCTCAATCCGTCCGGAGGCGAGCAGCTTGCCATCGCTCAAGCGGACGACCTTGGCAACGACGTCCGTCGCCGCGGCCGCCTTTGGGGTCAGACGCTCCTGCACCGCAGCCTTAAAAGCTGTCCAGCCGGTCCACTTGCCCTCGTCGTACATCAGGCGAGGGCAAATTTTACGTGACCAGTCGTAATGCCGACGCAGCCGATCGACGCCCCAGCCGCGCTCGCACAGCATGTCCGCGACCAGCTCGGCCGCATTGGTGAGCGTCTTGGCGTAGTCCCCGCTCTCGCAGACCTCCACCGCAATGCTCGTCCGGTTGCCACTGCGCGCCCCGGCGCCGTCACCGGCATGCCAGGCGTGCTCCGTGAGTGGGATGCACTCGACGGCCTCGCGCTCGTCGACGACGATGTGATAGGACGCCTGGCGGTCGTTGGCCGGGTTGGTCAGCCAGGCACGCTCATTGGCCGCCGAGCTGCCTGGGTTGCCGGTGTTGTGGATCGTGATCGTTTCCGGCGCGAGCAGCACGCCAGGACGCCGCTTGCACGGCGTCGACGTCGGAATATGGTCTTTGCGGTAATTCATCGGCCATCCTCCTTGCTTGCGACGGCTTCGCGCGTCTGCCGCAACAACTGATTGCCGTAGACGGCCACAGCGCCGCACAGGACGCCCTGGATGACGCTCTCGACCGACCAGCCAAGCAGCAGACAGGTCATGAGCACGGCGACCGCCGTGACGGCGTAGACGATGCTCCAGTTGGGCACGCGAGGTGTCTGCCTCAGCACGTACCCAGCGATCCAACATACCGCCAATACGCCGGCCAGCTCGGGCCGGATGAGTCCGTTGATGATTGTCCAATCCATGGTTATCGATCTCCTTTGTTATAAAGTTCGTCGAGCCGTTTATGTGCTTGCTTCGCCGACTCCTCGACGCGCGTCACGCGCTCGGTCAGCAGGTCAAACCTCTGACCGGCCGCTCTCTGCTCTAGGCGCACCTCGTCGACTCCGCGCTTGATGTACTCCATGTCCGCGCGCAGGACAGCATCCTTGGTCGCATCGGCGACCGTGTCCTGTCGAGCGCTGCGGCTCCGGCCCGACCATCCAAGGACGATACCGCTGATCGCGGCCGCCGCCGACAATGCGGCCATCCAAACCGTCGTATTTATGATTTTCGCCCCCTCATCTAATAGAAAAGAGCGCCTAGGCGGCGCTCTCTGCTCCAATGATTTAGCCTTCCAGCGGTTGACCGTTCTCGTCCAGCTCGAGCGCGGCGAGAATCTCGCGCACCTTGGCCTGCTGCGATGCCGGAACCTGCGCGAACGTGTAATAGCCCTTGATGATCAGCGTTGCGTATACGGTTGCCATGTCAGCCATCCCCCTCCCTGCTTGATATACAAAAACAAGCCAGTCCCAGAGCCGCCTAAGCATCGGCATCCAGGATGGCTTGTACCTCGTCCCGCTTGCTTACGTGGACGTCGTCGATCGTCTTGAGTCCTTTGCGGATTAGATTCGCGTAGACTTGCGCCATATCAGCTTCCACCCCCTTCCAGCGCCGCGACGCGCGCGGCCAGCTCGGCGATGAGCTCGGCCTGCTGCATAATGACGCCGTACGCCTCCGCCAGACCGAGCATCGTCTCGACGGTCTGCTGCTCCTGCGCTGCTGCGGATGCCGCTTGCTCCTCGTACACCTCGGCGACGGCCAGCATCGTGCTGGTGCTCTCGACCTCGAGCTGCTCGATACGCTGGGCCGGCGACGGCTCCGGCGGCCCCGGCTGCAGCGCATCGATCTCCTCCTGCGTCAGCCCCTCGACCCAGTAGGCAGGGGCGTCCGGCAGCTCCGGAAGCTCGCCGCGCTCGTCCACCGGCAGCACCTCCCAAGCGGACACGGCGGCCGCGTACTGGCTCAGCGCCTCCTGGTGTTCGTCGTAGGCCTCGCGGTCAAAGCGGGGCCGGTACAGCCCAGCAGGGACCGGCACGGCCACGCGGTAGCCGATCAGCTCCAGATCGCCGCCCTCGGCCACCGTCTCGTAGATCGGCGAATAACCCGTCTCGCTGTCGTCCACGAGGGCGACATCCGCGAGCAGTCCGTCAAGATCTGTGATTATGGCTTCTTTCATTTGGGCCTCCTATAATTCGGCTTGGAATGCGATGCCGTCCAGGGTCATGAAACCTGCCTGCGCGTTTATCGCGGCTTGCACAGTCCCGTTTGCCTGCACATTTATCGTTGCCGCTAAGGGGTTCGCACCGGCGGCGCTGGACGCTGACGTAGATGCAAAGACCAGGTTCTTGGCTGGACGATATCCCGGAGGCAAGCGGAACATCGCTATATTGGACGGGTTTGCGGCGAAACCCTTAATGTGAACGAACCCCAAAGCATCCTTCATATAAGAAATCGCGTTGAACCCATCGGAGAAATTTTGAGTCCCGTTGAGCAGAGTCGGCGTAATCCATTGAGGCTGCTTGGCCTGTGCCGATCCATTCTCCAGCACCGAGACGCGCCGCGCCAGCTGCACGGCTGCCTTGGAGGCATCATCAGCGACCGTTCGCAGGTTGGCTGCGTACTCTGCGACGATCTGCGTTGGCGGCAGACCGATCTGGTGGACATCGAGCGCGAGGTAGGTGACCTCGTAGACAGCGGACGGATCATAATTGGACGGATCGGTGACTGCGTACTGGAGTCCGTAAGCCGCGTTTCCAGAGTCCCCTGCCGCTCGGGTGGCAATAGTCCAACCCGACGGTCTGCTATTTTTGTAAGTCTGAATAACTCGTTGGTTGCGGTAGGCTTGGTTATTCGCAAAGATATACGCCGCGCCGCTCACGATAGCGGGACGTGCTGATTCCCGCACGATAGCCCCTGCCCCGACCTCAAGGCTATTCGCGCCCGTCGTCAGCAGGATCGCGCCCTCAGACCGCGTCGGCTCATCGACTGCCTCGGCAAGCTGGTACTGAAGGCGGTAGGTAGTAAATGACGGAGCCAATGTCATCGGCAAGGAGACTGTGCCGTCCACCCAAGTCCGCCCCACCCCCCCCGATCGCCGAGCCCAAGCTTTTTGGCCAGAGCCGTTGTATAGGTTGTTTGCAGGGTTATCAGGTGTTGAATTTGACGCTGCCCCTCCGTTAAACATGACCCAGCCGTTAAAATACGCCTTGATCTCGTCCGCTGTCGGCGTGTAACTGTCGCCCCAGCCGGAGTCGTTGTTACTCACAGATATACTAACCGTGTTATATGTCGTCCCGTTGTAAACCCCCGAGATGACCTGCTGATCGGCGGCGCTAAAACCAGCCCCGGATAAGACACGGCCCAGGATTTTACCGTCGTATTTGACGACAAAGGCTGTGTCATTTATAGGTGCTGGAATAGATACTCCGAACGTTTTATATCCCGATGGACTGCCTGCAAATCCCCACGCCATTTCTCCGGTCAGATCCATCGTTCTGAATCTGCGCTTGACCCGAGCCCTGCCGTCCGCATCCGTATACAGCTCGTCGTAGATGCTTCCATCCATGTTCGCCGCGAGCTGGCAATCCGGGTAAAAGACATATTGGTCTTTGTCCGGATCTCCGACGACGGGGATGTTGCGGATGTAGACCCCGTTGACGTTTTTGACATCGTCGACGTAGGGGTATTTCGCCGCAACCTGGTCGGCCAGTTGCCCGGCGATAGCGTCATACTCTGCTTGCGTGATCTCGTACAGCCGCACGCCGTCCACATAGCCGTATTGTCCGTTTGCGCCGTCGACCGTGATGCTCGGCACGCCGCTCGAGGCTGCTTTGAAGCGGATGAACGACGGGGCAAACTCGTCCTTTTTGGTGACCAGCGTGCCTTGATTACCTGAAATGACGGCTTGCATGGAGCTGTTGGTCCCGCATTTTAACATGGCGATGAAGACATAGCATTTGTTGTCCGCCGGCAGGAACCGGTTGGTCGCCGCGCTCGCCGCCGCGGAGGCGAGCGTCACTCGCAACGCTTTGGCGCCAGATGCAACATTGCCCGTCTCGGACGACATGGTGCCGTAGGTCGCCGACCAAGTTGTCGGAACCCCGGCCTCAAACCCTCCATCGCGCCCCAGCAAATTGACCAGCGTCCGCCCCTTGATGCTCTTGACTCTCAGCGGCGCCGGCCGCGTCGGGCTGACTACCTGCTGCCCCGGCACAAGCGCCAGCGACTCAAGCGCAGCGTCGGCCAGGTCGGCGGTCAGCGGCGCTACGGCGGCGTCTACCGTGTCTTTGCGGGCGATGTCGTCGGCTGCGGCCGGCGCAGCGATCTTGGCCCGGCCATTGGCGTCCCGCTGCATGATCGTGCTTGGTGTGGCCGCGCTGGCGGTTCCGTCCAGCTTGCTCTTGTCGACCGGGCTCATGAGGCCGCTGCTGCTGCCGGTCACATTAGGGATAACGTCTGTGCCGCCCGTGATGTGCGAACTGGCGTGCGCGCCCGGCGTGGCCGTGCCGGTAGCCGTGACGAGCACCTTCTTGTTCGCAGCATCCGTCGTAATCGTAATGCCGGTGCCGCCTTCGATGGTGAGCGTATCGGATTTCGCGTTGGCCGGGACATCGTTTACTTTGGCAAAAGCGTTTTGATTAACCTCTGCCCCCGTTTGGATCCCGGTCAGCTTGCTTCGCTCGGCTGCAGAGATGTGCGGCACGGTGTCATTGACGTGCGCGTCGAGCTCTGCTTGTGTCGCCACGTCAGCAGCGACCTTGGCCGCCGTAACCGCCCCGTCCGCCAACTGCGTAGTGCCGACGGCTGCATCCCCCAGCTTTGCTTGCGTCACGGCCTTGGCCGCAATCTGAGTGGTACCAACAGCGGAATCAGCGAGTTGCCCGGAGCCGATAGCTTTATCCGCCACCTGAGCTGCACCGACCGCTTTGCCGGCGATCTTTGCCGTGGTGACGGACCCGTCCGCCAGTTGCCCTGTTCCGACCGCGGCGTCGGCGAGTTGGCCGGAGCCAACAGCCTTGTCTCCGAGCTTGGCTTGCGTCACGGCCTTGCCGGCCAGCTTGGCCGTCGTGACGGAGCCGTCGGGATGATCGAGCGTCGCGGCAGCCTTGTGGCTGTCGATGTCCGACTGGACGGTCGTAAAGCCGTCATTGATTTGCGTATAGGACTCGCTGATCTTAGCGTTTCCGTCGAGATTCGCGTACCGATTCGGCATTTTCGCCATCTCCTTTCAGTTGCTCATTTATCGCGTCACGGACGCCTTCCAGCACAGCCTGCTCGTGGCCCCTGTTGTAGGGTAACAGCGCGGCGATGACGGCGCAGATCTCCGGCACGGCATGCAGCGGATCAAGCTCGACGCGGACGATCGGTTTGATTTGTGCCACAGATAGCAGCTCCTTTCAAAATAAAAAGCCCCGCCGGGGTGGCGGGACTTCGTGAATATACTATTGATCCAAGAGTTTCAATGCTTCTTCAAGCCTTTGAATTTCTGCTTGGAATTTAACTAAACTATCTTTTGTTTTTTCGATTTCTGCTTTTACGGATTCAAGTGTCGCTTTTGATCTTTCATTACCCACAGCTGCCCCAGCCTCCAGAGAAGGAAGGCCTCCTTCTAGATTGGCAAGGCTTGCTTCAAATAAACTCTCCAGATTTTTTTGAATGGTTAGCTTCTTTTCTAAATCGGCTTTCGATTCTTTGTTAGAATCATCTGGAGATGAATTAACAATTGTGGCTTCCGCCATTTTAATTGATCTCCCCTCGACAGTAAGAACGGCTCCACTGGCTTCGGCAACAGCCCGCACAGGTGCATAAGCCGCCCCATCAATAACGGCTGCATCAGCCAGCTTTTTACCGTCTTTCATAATCGCGTACACACCCTGTACTTTCTTGCCGACTAGACCCGTCGAAGCAGCAAAGGCTGAACCTCCGGCCGTCAACAATACTCCGACCAAAACACCGCATACGAACTTTTTCATGCTATGCACTCCTTTGGAAAAGTCTGTTATCGTATACGGTGATTATCGGATAAAAGTCGCGATTGTTAAGCTGATCCAGTGCTGCCGGAATAACTGAAGTTCTGATTCGCAGCATTACCGTGATTATGGCTAGGAACAGTGTAGCTGTGAACGTGGCCCTTATCTGATTTATTGTTCAGCGCATCCCATAGCGCCTGCAGTTGCTGAGACAAACCAACCACTTTATCTGGTGTTAGTCCATATACACTCACCCCTCCGAAATCGACCGATCCACCGAACTGAATACCTCTAAACGATTGAATCAGCATAGGGGCGTTAGCAAGGATTTGGAAAAGTGCATCCTGACCATTAATTGCACCGCTCACACCGCCAGATTCTCCATACCAGTTTATTGCGCTCATCCCGTACGAAGTATCAAGCGTAATACCAATCCGTTTCGTCCCTCCGCCATCAAATGTGCGCCATCCGCCCGCATCCAGCTCGACTCTGGCCCCTGTTGCGCTTGTCCTGACTAGCGCGCCGGTTATGGTACCACCTTGAATCGTCGAAGCAGTTATTTGACCGCTAAACGAGCCACTGGCCGCCTGCAACGCACCGGAGAACGTTCCGCCTGCAGCTGACAGGTTCCCGCGGAACGTACCTCCAGCAGCGGACAAGTCGCCTGAGAATGTGCCGGTCGCCGCCTGGAGCGATCCGCGAAAGGTACCCGTCGCCGCCGATAGGCTGCCGCTGAATACGCCGTCGGCCGCCTCCAACGTGCCACTGAACCGGTACTTGTTGTTGGCGACATCGAACCACAGCGCCTTGTCCGATCCGCGATAGAACGTCAGCTCATCAGCGTTTAGCACCGCCCGTGCCTTGCCATCAGAGCGGTCGATCGTCAGCCCGGTCTCGCGGGATAGCGATGCGCCGTAATAGAGCTTGCCTTGCTTGACCACGGACTTGTTCAGCGCGTTGATCGCCGTCGTCAGCGCGCCGTCGACCTTGAACTCGCTCTGCTGCTCCGACACGCTCGGCGCCTCGATGCTCAGTTTGAGTCCGCCCTTGAAGCTCATGACCTGCCTCAGGATGATTGAGCGATAGCGCATCACGCCATCCCAAGGCGTCTCGGTCGCTGCCCACGGCGTCTGCGTGTCCAGCCAGGTCTTGCCCTCGTAGCGCTCGAACTGTAGCTCATCGCCTTGGTCAAAGTGCGGGAAGCCGCGGCTCTCCATCGAGATCGGCGTGTACGAGAAGCCGGCCAGGTCCACCCGGATCTGATCGGCCATCGCCTGCGTGCCGAACGGGATTGTCACGTAAAGCGTGTGGTTTTCGTCGCCGCTGCCAGACTCGTAAGCATTGCCCTCCTCCGTGTCATAGGTCAGTACGACGCGGGTGTAGCTCTTGACCGGGTTGGTTTGCCGTACGCGCACGTAATCCGCCGACGTCATCTGGATGACCGGGGCCGTGCCGCCGCGGAACCGCTTGAACCGCAGCACACCGTCCTTGCCCGCGAACAGACACGCCGTATTGGCGGCCGCAATAAACCCGAGCACCTGCCGGCAGCTGTAGCCGGTCGGCGCCGCCGTAATCGTGCCGGCTCGGATCTGCACGCTGCTGTCGTATGTGTAACCGAGCCGTGTACAGATCTCGTCCCATACGGCCTTGTGCGTCGCCGGATAAGATAGACCGGAGACATACGGCACGTCGGCATAGACCAGCTTGTCGTAGCAGGTGTAAACCCAAACATCGTTCACTCGCTCGCGGCTGTCAACATAAAACTCGCCGAGCGGCAGCCACTCCGTTCCGCCTCCGGCCCAGGTGATCGCCGCTTGGTTCCACGGATAAGCAGCCTGATTCCAAGCAAGGCCACCTGTATCCATCGCCAAGTACGGGACCATCATCGCGTTAGACGGGATCTCATCCTGCGTCCGCAGCTTGATCTTCAGCTCGGACAAATTCGTCGTCCCGATCGCCAGTCCGTCCGTCAGGCTCAGCGCATTATCGATCGTGAAATCCACGATCGATGTATCGTCATAGGTGACGGCGCCGACCTGGAGCTTCACTTTAAACTCCCGGTCGTGTCGCTTGAGATAATCCGCATAAACTGCACTTATCGGATACATAGCATCACTTCTCCGTCAGCGTGACTTTCAGGCCGTTCCAATAAATCACGCCGTTCTTTTCCATCGCCATCGGCGCCGGCCGGTTCCCAACATACATCGTTTTGGTCGTGTACACGCCGGCCATCGGATCCGGATAGCGAAATTGGAAGAAGACGCCGCTCATTTGCTTGAGCAGCGCCGAAATCTGCGCCATGGTCAACGCATTCCAGGACATCTGGATCTGTCGCTTGACTGCAACCCGATCCCGGTTGAGCGTACCGTCGGCCGTCCGCGTCGTGCTCTCCGCGTCGTCCAAGTCCAGCAGCTCCACCGTCATTTCCGATGGCAGGGCCGCGATCGGCTGATCGTTGATTTTCAGGTCCATGTCATGTCGGCCCTCCTTTAGATCCGCAGCGGCGAGACGCCCGTCTGCCGCTGGATGGTGTTGATGCCCCGCGCCGCGGCGCGGCCAAGCTCCGTCTCACCGATCTGCAGCACGATGTCCTTTCCGCCGCCTTTGACCGCCTGCAGGAGCGATGTGAGCAGGCTGACGACCTCGCGGTTGTTGCCGGCGCCAGCGCCGGCGATGATGCCCTCGAGCTTGGAGAGCGGGGAGATGACCTCCGGATCCGCAGCCGCACCGCGGTTGTCGCCGACCATGGCCAGCGTCGGCCCGTAGGCGAGGCCGCCTTCGGCGAGCTTCGGGATCCGGGGGATGTTAAAGCCAAAGGACGAGTAGCCCGTCACCTTCTGGACCCAGTCCGGGAGGTCAATCTTGAGTCGGTTGATACCTCCGATGACCGCGTTGATGCCATCGATAATCATGTTGAGCGGCACCTTGATGATGGCCCACAAGCCTCCGAAGATCCCGTCGAAGACCTTTACCACGCCTTGCCAAGCCTTTTTCCAGTCGCCGGTGAAGACGCCGGTGATGAAGGTCAGCAGGCCGGTCAAGATCTTGCTCACGCCGTTGATGACGCCCTTCAACCCCTCGAACGTGTTGGTAAAGGTGATTTTCAGCGCGCCGCCCACAAACGTGGCAAGCGGCTCCAGGACGTTTTTCCACAACCATGTAAAGGACTTGATTATGTTCTCGACGGTCACCTTGAATCCCTCGGCCAGATACTTGCCCAGCGGCTTCAGCGCGTTTTCGTAAATCGCTTTGAACACCGCCTCGATCGCCTCGAGTGCCGGGATAAAGTTGTCCAAAAACAGGTTCGCCAATGGGATAATGACGTTCTTGTAGAACGATGCTGCGATCGTGGAGATCGTGTCCCATGCAATCTTGAGCGCACCGCCTATGATGGACGCCAGCGGAACCAGCACCTTGTCGTAGAGCCACTTGAGCGCGTCCGCGCAGGGTTGCAGCACGCGTTCGCTGAAGCTGCCCACGCTCCCCGCCAGCGTGTCCCAGCCTTTCGCGAAGCGATCTTTGAGCGCGGCAATGATTGGCTCGACCTTGGACTGCCATCCCGCAGCCAGGTCGTTTAGGAACGGCTTCAACACGCTGGACCAGAACTCGGAGACGACCGCCTTGAGTCCTTCCCACGCCGCGAGGAACTTGTCCGCGAGCCAGCTGCCAAACGGCTTGAGCGTCTGCTGATAGAACTCCCGGAACTCACCGGCGAGCGGGACCAGCAGCTCGTTGTAAAAGGCGCTCATGCCAGCCTGCAGCGACTTCCAGGCGCTCAGCAGCTTGCCGCCCAGCCATTGGCCGACCGGCTGCAGCACCTCCGTGTACAGCGTGCTGAGCGCGTCACCCGCCTGCTTCCAAGCCGCGACGAACGCCTGCCCATACCAGGCGGCAAACGGCTTGAGCACATCGTTCCAGAGCCACTTCGCTGTAACGCCGATCTGCCGCAAGATACCGTCCACCGCTCCCTTGAATGAGTCATTCGTTCGGTAGAAGTAGACGAAGGCGGCCGTCAGCCCCGCGACCGCCGCAGCAATCAGCGCGACCGGTCCGCCCAGCGCGGCAAAGACGAGCCGGAGCGAGGTGAGCACCTTCCAGACCCGCTGTACCGCCGCGACGATGGCCGCCCAGCGGCTGGCCAGGAAAAATGCCGCGAAGCCTGCAGCCAGCCCGGCGAGCGCCGCGATGATGCTGTCCTTGTGCTGTCGGATGAAGTCCGACATGGCCTTGATTGCGTCCTTCACCTTGGCGGCCATCTCCTGCGCCTTGGCGACGACTCCATCCATGCCATCCGTGATGCCCGAAAAGCTGGCCGCGTCCCACATGCCGCCTGCCGCGGCGCCTACTCCCGCAGGATCGGCCACTCCCGCAGCATCGGCTCCGCCGGACGCGGGCTTTTCGCCGACAAGGTTAAGCTTGTCAAAGCCGGCTACGGCGCCCTTGGCCTTTTTCCCAGCCTTGGCCGCGGCGTCGCCGGCCTTTTTGGCTTGTTCCCCGGCGTCCTTGTAGCCGCCGCCGATGTCTGCGGCGGCCGTCGCTTGGTCCTGCGCCGCCTTAACCTGCTGCGCCGCGCCGGAGCCACCGAACAGCGCCGTCGTGAAGGCCGCTAGCCACATCATCGCGGTCGCGAGCGCCTTAGCCATCGCCGTCAACGCCGGCAGCACGGCGTTGTAGATGGGCAAAAACGCCTGGCCGAGGTAGAGCCGGGCGTTCTTGAGCTGCGCAATAAAAGCAGCCTGCCGGGTCGCCGTGTTGGCCGCCAACTCGTTGCCGTACTTTCGCGCGGCCTGCTCAAGTATGGCAAAGTAGAGGATAGTCTGTTGCGTCTGAAAGCTCAGCTGCGCCCAGCTCTGGTCGCCGGCGAATTGCCGGAAGGCGTTCGTCGACTCCAGCATGGCCACGTTGACGTTGATGCCCAGATCCTCCACCGCGTCCGTCTCGCCAAGCATCCCGGATCGGATCCGCTCCATGACATCCGAGATGCTCCGACCTGTTGCGGAGGCAACGATGGCGGATGCCTGCAGCAGGTCAATGGTCCGCTTGGTCGTCTCCGCCTGGTCCGCGCTAAACCCGCTGATGAGGTTGGCGTAGGTCGCGCCGTACTGCGTCGCTTCTGAGATCCCCATGCCGAACGCGGCCGCCTGACCGGTCACCCACTGCCTGAAGATGGTTGTGCTCTCGCCCATCATGCGGTTGACCTGCTGGACGGCAGCCTCGAATTTCATCGCGTCTTTGGCCGCGCTCAAGAAGCCGGCGCCGGCACCAATCGCGGCGAGCGCCGTGCCGATCGATGCCAGATGGCTCTTGATGGACGCCGTGACCTTACCGGTCGTCTTGTCCGTCTCCGTCAGGACGCGCCGGACGTCCTTCAGCTCCCGCTTGAGGCCCGCTGTCTCGGCCGTGATCAGCACCTTGAGCTCGTCCACCGTGATCGACACGCTGCTCACCTCGCTTTCGATGACGCGCGCCGTAATCGGCGACACGCTCTTTCATGACCCGCCAGTCCTGCCGTTTCGGACGCGTCAGCTCCTCGGGGAAGATGCCCGGGAACGCCTCGTCGAGCGGGGGCACATTCCCTTTGCCGCCTAACACCCGAGCCACAACAGCTCCGAGTAAGTGCGCCTGCCGGAAGCTGATAAGCGCCTGCAGCTGCATCTCGGCCCGCTGCCGTTCGACATGGGCGTCGATCTGGGCCATGATCTCGCCGTACGTCATGTCCCAGTAGCGGACCGGATCCGCCCCGGCTATGCACGCGATCGGATAGAGCCGCTCGAACAGCTCCGTCAGCGTGCTTACTGGGTCGCCCGCAGGCTCTCCTCCGCCGGCGCGGCTTTGAAAAAACCGCTCACCTCGAACACCTTGATGAGGGGCTGCAGCAGGTCCGTGTAGGTATTGCCGTTGTCGACGTAGCCATCGTAGATGTCCAGCACGTCCCGCCAGCTGACGCTGGCCTGGAACCTGACCATGGCCGCGTGCAGGATGCGCAGCGTCGACGTCACGGACGGCAGCTGCCCTTGCTCCGTGGCCATCAGCACGTCGAGCGGATTGCGGCCGCCCAGATGCTTTTCCAGCTCCATGATCTGTGCCGCGCCCAGGCGCAGCTTGTAGTCGGTTCCATTGATTTCAAAGGTCATGTATTTCATCAGGTTTCCTCCCTAAAATGAATGAGCGCCCCGGCTGCGGAGCGCTCTGAGTGCCGGCATTAGACCGGGTCGGTAACGGCGATTTCAGACTGCAGATAAAACGAGGCCGTGAACGTCAGCGCCGCGTTGACGGCCGCCGAATCCATCTTGACGCTCACCTGCGCGTCAAAGTCGTGCGTCGTGCCGTCGGGATACTCGAGCCTGAACGACTTCGTCTCCCCCAGCGTCTCGATCGCCTTCAGCACGCGGAAATTCGCCGCCGGCCCCGAGTTGTCGTACAAAAACGAGAACGTCAGGTCGCCGAGATCCTTGATGCCCGCGATGTACTTGCGCGTGCTGTCCCCGAGCGTCGTCACCTCGACCTGATCGGGCTCGCCGCCGATCTCCGGCACCTCCATCAGGAATGGGATCTCCGTGTACGTGCTGCCCGTCCCCTTGACGCTGAGCGTCGTGTCTTTTGTCAGTACGCCTGCCATTTGCTTCACCCTTTCTATTGCGACACGCGGCCGCTGCGGACATCCACAACGCCGCGGTAGCGCATCGTTTTATGTTTGATGCCGGAGGGGTCCGGGACGTCGGCGGCCATCTCGCGCCGAAGCCCGATCGCGTTCAGCGCCGAATCCACGGCCGATGCGAGCGCGCCGGTCGATCTGGTGTGCCAGATGTCCACCTGGACAGCCACGTCCGACAGCGGTCCGGCTGCGATGCCGAGCGGATCCCGGTTGGACGCCTCATAAAAGCTGATTGCCGGCAGCTTGCCCCAGTCCGTCGGGTAGGCGTCCGTCACGGCCTTGACGCCAGGGACGGCCTGCAGCGCGGTCAGAACATCTGGCTTGATGTCGATCATCCCGGTCCCTCCAAACGTTTGATTTCTTTCTGTAGCTGCTTTGCGACCAGCTTGGGGTAGATCGCTTTGCTCATGGCGGCCGCCGGATATAAAAACGGCTGCGCCTTGTTGCCGTTCCAGTCCTGCCGGTAGGCGAGCGGTCCGTCATACTTCGGCGGCGATGGCGACTCCTGACCGCGCTGGCCGGTCCCGAATTCGACGTACGGCGCATACTCCATCCCGGTGGACACCATGCCGGCCGGCTTCCCGTCGATGTTCTCGACGCGCGCCTGGATGCTGTTCCGCAGCGCCCCAGTGTCGACCGCGCACAGGTCCTTGGCATCGCCTTGGACCTTTTTCGCGGTCTGCAGGATCGCCGTCCGGAGCGCCCGGTCGGTGTCGCCGCCGAGCCCGTTCAGCTTGCCGATCAGGCGGTCGATGCCTTGCATGCTACCCACGGCCCCACACCTCCATGTCGATAACCGTATGCCCGCCCCACGGCCGCACGGCGACGACCTTGTAATCCGGCGCCGCCGTACTCGGCACGTTGAGCCAGACGCCGAAGCCCTCGATCGACACGGCAAGCTGCCCCGGCTCCGCGAAGACGGAGCGCATATATGCCGCCCGCAGCCCGTACATCTCGGCGAGCAACTTGCCCCCGGCCGGCTGCACATGACCGCGCAATGCAACTGGCTCAGCCGACCAGCCTTGGCTCGTCGAGGCATCGGCCTCCTGTACCATCTCTGGCGCCCGTAGCGTGATCGTCTGCTTGTCTCGCTCCCGCAGCCTCATGATCCCGCCACCCTCACGCGCCGCCAGCGCCCGACCGTCTGCTGCAGGTCGGAGGGCAGATCGGCAAAGGCTCGGCTCACGCCGCCCTCGCTGTGCGCCGTCTGCCCCTCGATCCCCATCTTGTTGTAGCGCATCACGACGAGCTGCCGCAGCGTCGATTCCAGAGCCGGCGGCAGCGCCGTCCGCGACGTCCAGGAGAGCAGGTCGAGCTCGGCGTCCTCCGCCATCATGGACAGCAGCGGCGACGAGGCGCCGGGCAGCACAAGCAGCAGTTTGTCGATGGTGTCCTGTGTCATGTCCGGCTCCTCTCTGGCTATTCAGCAGGCTTGTCCGCCGTGCCTGCCTTGCCTTTCGTTTTCTCAGGCAGCTCGACACGCTTGAAACCCTTCGCTTCAAGCGCCTCTGCTTTGCTTTCCGATTCAACGACCTTCACCACGTTCAGCAGCTGGAGTGTAATCATCATGCGCCAACCGAAACTTGTAGCGTTGCAACCTTGTTGTCCGGCACGATCAGATCATGATACTTGCGGTAATCCAGCTTCCATGCGTTCGCCTTCTGGTTTTGCATCGGATCGAAGATACGGATGACATCCGTCTTGCTGATGCCGATCGGCGTGTTGCGCGCCGAGATGATCCAGTTGATCCCCTTGGCTCCCGAAGCAGGCGCGAAGCCGCCAGCCTCTTGTCCCGTCGTCGCCCCGTCGTTGAAGACGTATGCCGACTTCATGCGGTTGGATACAACCGGAATCAGCGGAATGCCGTCCAACGCCTTGACCATCAGGTTGACGCCGCCTTGTGTAAACTGGACAACGTCAAGCTTCTTCTGGATCTGAGTGCTGTCGGTCAATACCTGGTACGTCGTGAATGGCAGCGTAATCACCAGCTGCGCCAGATCAACGCCGCGATCCGCCAACTTGAAAATGTCCGCGTAGATCTTGGAGACGATGTCGCTGGATGCCGGTGTATAGGTGCCCGAGTTACCCTTCGCAGTCGCCAGAGCAGCCAGTTTGCTGTAACGATAGGCGTCGATCTCCGGGATGACCTGCGTCCGCTGGAATTCGCTCATGACGTTCGCCGCAGACGCGCCAAAGTTAGTCTCGTCGACATCCATCGCATCGAGTTGGAAAGTACGGCCGCGGTCTTGTGTCAGCGTGTGCGTCTGGTACTTGTAAGTCACGCTGCCTTGAGCAAAGCCCGTGTCGCGGTCATAGTCCGCCAGGCCTTGGACGACGATGTCCGGAATCTTAATTTCGTTACCACCGCTGTATTTGACCTCGCCGGCGTTGCTCTCCATCCAACCAGATGTCGCCTGCTGCTGGACCTGCAAGTCGAGTTGGTCCTGAAACAGCTTTGCATATTCGAGTGTATTGATTGCCATTTCACTTCATCTCCTTATCGTTTCGCAAAGATTTTTGCAATCTCCTCGGCTCCGGGGACTGCGCTGCCCCCGCTGCCGCCTTTCGGTGTGCCGGTGCCGCTGCTCTTGAGTCGCTCGTTCACGCCGGCTTCGACGGCTTCGCGAAACGCTTTTTCAACGGCCTCGAGGCCCTTGTTCGTCGATTCTGCATCCGTATAGGACAGGATGTCGGCCAGCGACTTCGGCAGCCCCTTCTCAGCGAGCTGCTCGAGCGCGGTCGCGCGGAGCTCACGGCGGGTGATCTCGCCTTCCCGATCGGCCAGCGCCTTCTCGCGCTTCTGGCGCTCATGCTCCGCCTTCTGGTCCGCCGTCATCTTGGCGAGCTTCTCGGCTTCGGTCTTGGCCTCGTCGAGCTTCGTCTGGAGATCCTTCTCCCACTTGGACTGCGCCTTGCCCAGGCGCTCCGTCAGGATGCGGTCCAGATCTTCCTGCGTAAACGACTTCTTCTCGCCCTCGCCGGCTTTGCCGCCAGCGGCTGCTCCGCCGTCGCCGCCCTTGTCGCCTTCCCCGCCGCCCGCTGCTTCGGCACCGCCTTCTCCCTCAGCAAACAGCTGCAGGTTGAGTGGATAGCGGACTTTCTTCGCGAACTCCGGCGCGGCCGGCTTCATGATCAGCTTTTTCATCGTGCATCCTCCCGTTTTGCGCCCGTCGGCTAGGATCCATGCGGCTTTTTATGTCGTCAGCACGTTTCGGACAGAGCAAAGAGGCCCGATCGACCGGACCTCATCCTGCGTATTGCTTGTGCCACTCGGCGTACGTCATGCTCGCCGGTACCAGCACCGTCTTCCCAGTCTCCAGATCCCGCGCACGTCGCTGCATGCCCTCGATCGTCTCCGGCCCGAACCAGGCCCGCGTCGTCGAGCGGCAGTACGGATGCAGCGGCGGCATGTTCACGCCCGGCTTCGCGTCCGCGACGGCGTAGATCTTCCGGTCGGCCTTCTGGCACTGCGGGCTCGTTCGAAGATCGAGCGTCGCGACGAACATGTACTGGTCGATGTCCGCCGCCTCGTAGCTCTCCATCTCCGAGGCGTTGGCCATGTACGTCGTCTCCGTGCGGATCAACCGCTCGGACGCCTGACGGCCAACCTCCATGCGCTCGGACAGCTCCCGAGCCATCTTCTCCACGCCACGACCGCTCGTCATGCCCGCCGTGACTACCTCCGTCACCTGCTGGGCGAGCAAGCCGGTATTGGTCCAGACGCGATCGCTGAAGTGCTGGCCACTCCATGGCCGCCGCAGGATCTCCTCCACCGTCCTGGCCGGCATCCGCGCGAAATCGAACCCGATGCCTACACCCTGCTGCAGGTCGAACATCGTCCGGTAATAGGCGTCGGTGATCGTGTCCATGTAGCCCTTTTGGACGGCCGCCAGCTCCACGTCCGCCAGTGCGGCCATCTGCCAGCGGATCATCTCCTGCAGCGCCTCTAGGCGCGTGACGCGCGCCCGGTAGGCCGGCGCGTTCAGCCGAGTCAGTAGGTAGCGCTTGACGCGGTCGTCCTTGGCTCGGGCGTACAATCGGCGGCCGAGCTCCATCCACGAATCCGGGATCCGCTGGTTGAGCAGATGGCGCGCCTGCGCTGGGTCCAGTTGGCCGCCGCGTCCGAACGTGCCGACGATCTTGTTGATCTCAGCTTGAATGTCAGCCCGCGCCTTGCGGTAGGCTGCCCAAACGGTCCGGACGGTCGCGTCCGCGTCCTTGTGGTAGACGGCCATCCGCTCTCGCGCACGGCGCTCCCAGTAGGCGTCACTCCGCATCGTCCGGGTCCTCGTCCTCGGCATCCTCCGAGCCCATCGGCATGCCGAACGCCTTCTGCTGCTCCTTCAGCGCGGCCGCCCGCTCGGCGGCAGCCTTCTTGGCCTCAGCCGCCGGATCGTCGATGAATGACAGCTGCGCTAGCAGCGTCTCCGCGCTTACTATGTCCTTTAGGTTCGTGATCACCTGCGACGTCTCCAGGTCATTGCTTGGCAGGCTGCGAGTCATCGTGATGGTGACATCGTCGGTGCTGGCCGCTTGGCCTTTCACGCGCAGGATCGACGCAAACAGCTTCAGCCGCTCACGCAAGCCCTGAACAAAGTAGCGCTCCTTTGTCTTGGCGAGCTGCTCAAGCCCGAACAACTTGTATTTCATTGCGACACCGCTGGCGTTTGACGCGAAGTTTTGATCTGTCAGGTTCGGCACCATGCTGAATTCATGGATGTCGTTTTTGATGGCGTTCTTCAAAACCTCGGTGTCGGCCTCGTTCAACGTCTTCGTCAACCAGCTCGCCCCAGCTCCTTCAATCGCTGGAAGCTCCAGAGTCTTGAACTTCTTCAAGAGCTTGAGCGTCTTGCCGGCTTCAGTCTCGTCATCCCCAAGCGACGCTCCCACAAGCAGCAGGATTGCATCGACGAATTGCTGCTTGTCATTGACCCGATCGCTTGCCAGCACGTTGTAGGCGTTGATCAGGCTGAGCTGCTGCTCGTAGTCGCCCTGCTGCTCCTCGTTGTTCCAGATCTCGACGATCGGCACGCCGCCGTAATAGTGCGGCGTCTCCTGAATCAGCTCAAGCTCCGGCGCGCCAAGCCTCGGGGCGCTGTAGCGCAGGATCCGCGTGGCTGTGTAGACGTTGATGGTCCAGCCCGCCGCCTTGTTGTCCAGGTCGCGACGCTCGTAGTAGTGCACGCCGAACAGGCTGCGGTATTCTACCGAGTCATCCACAACAAGGAAGAGCTGCCGTGGATCAATGCAGCTGACGCGCGGGATCGGAACATCGTCGCTGCTCATGTAATGCAGCTCCCGGGCCACCCCGTACATCGACAGGTCCTTGATCATCTCCGAGTCGTGGCTGTCGACATCGGCAGCCTTGTAGGCGGCCATAATCGCGTCGATGCCGTCGCCACTGTACTTGACCGGATCGCCGCCGAAGTAGCCCGCTGCGACGTCCGTGATGTACTTGGCGTGGTTGGCGACGAGCCGATTGTTCGGCAGCCCCTTGTCCTCGCCGAGGTCGCGCTGCAGGATGTCGTGCTTGCCCTTGTAATACCGCTCGAGCAGGTCGATGCGCTTGATGCTCTCCTGGTGCTCGCTGATGCAGGAGTGGATCAGCTTCGCCGGGATGTCCTCCCAGTTGTCCAGCAGCTCCCGGCTCCGTATGATGGCCATCTTACCTCACCCCCACCTTTGCTTTGTTGCCCACCCTGACCTTGGCTTGCCGCATCTCGTCCTCCAGCGCATAGCGCACCGCGTCAATGCTGTGGTTGTCTTTGTCCGGGTATCCGGCCTTCCAGCCGCCGTTGCCGTCAGGCGCCAGCTCGTACCCATCGAACTCCCGCACCGTGTTCGGGCAGCGTATCGGGTCGATGACGATCTCATCCAGGTCTTCCAAGAACTTCATGCCGTGCTCAACACTGTCCGGGCCTTTGCGAGCGGGCAGCACATTCAGACCGAGGTTGCGCAGTTCATTGATCGTCCGCGGCTCCGCGCTGTCAGCCGTCACCGGCCGGCTGCCGGTGTTCTCGGCCTTGATCGCGGCGACCAGCGGGCTGTTGGCCATGCCGGCCTTGTGGATCTCCCCGAAGATGTAGAGCCGCCGGCGCGTGGCGTCGAAGTGCATGACCGCGTAGTGCGTCGGATGCGCCGCAAAGCCAAAGTCGAGCCCGCGCTTGATGCGGTCGAACACGGCAATTTCCTCGTCGCTGATCCGGCGCAGGTTGAGGTTCTTGAACACCTCGCCGCCGGTCCCCGTGTCCTCCCCAAGGTACTCGTGCCGGTAGGCGGCCTCGTTGCGCTTCTCCAAGCTCTCGGCCTCAAGAAAGAACTGCTCCCCCAGCCAGTGCCGCGGGACGCTGCGGTAGTCGCTGTGATGCGTCAACCAGCTGTCCGGCGGGTTCTTGCGGTAGTCGTGCACCCAGCGCTTGCGGCTCTTCGGCGGGTTATAGGAATAGAACACCCGGTAGCCGTCGCCGCCGCGCAACAGCGTCTGGTTAATGGAGCGGATGTCCTCGATGCCGAACTCGTCGGCCTCCTCGAACCAGACAAACTTGAAGAATCCCTTGCGTAGCCGCAGGGACTTGATTTTGACGGCATTATCGGCACCGCGGAAGATGATTTTTTGGCCGGTCGGACGATAGATAATCTGCATCGGCGATACCCGCGCATCGAATAGATGCGAGACGCCCAGCTTGTCGATCGCCCACTCGAACGACTCATAGACCGATTCGCGCAGCGTGTCCTTGACCTTGCGGAGCGCGATCGCGTTGGCGTTCGGGTCCGCGATCAGCCCCAGGATGATCTCCGTCGGCGTGAACGAGGACTTAGTGGAGCCACGGCCGCCGCCAAGCAGGAAGTGTGTCGCCGTGCCAGTCTTGACCGCTTGATGGACGCCATAGAAGCTCGGCGCGATGAGATCCGTCAGCCTGACGCTCATCCGGTATCACGCGGCACGTCGTCGACGATCTTGACCGCGCCTTGGACGTCGACCTCTTGGCGGTCGATCCACATGCCGAAACGCTTGCCCAGCAGCTCCAGCGCTTTGATCTTGTCGGCGAACTTCACTTCGCGCTCCACGCCGTCGCCGTACTCGCCTGGCGTTGTCTTCACCTTCACGCTGGCGATTGCCGCAGTATCCTCCTCTGACGCATCCTCCTTGATCGACGCGTCATCGGCATCGACGATGTCCGTCGGATTTAAAAAAGCAATCCGCGCCAGCTCGCGAATGATGCGCTCCTGGTTGACGCCAGTCCGGCGAGACAGCTCCGCCATCCGCGCGTCAATACGCGCACGAATCTGTGGTTTATTCAGGTTTTCGTATCCGATGGCCTCTGCCGACGCCGGGCTATAGCCGGCCCGGATGGCCGCCTGCGTGGCGTTGAGATCGATTAGATATTCTTGGACGAACTTCTCTTGCTTCGCAGTCAGCGCCATGTCGGCGGCCTCCCCTCAGGTCAAAATGCCATGCTCTCCAAGCTGATTCGGTCGTTGTGCCGGCGTGCCCACTTGAGCGCCCGCGGCAGATGCATGCTCGTCCGGCCGTAGCAGGTCTTCATGATCAGTCCCATGTCGACGCGCGCCACGGCCCACCAGATGCCGCCCAGCTGCATGTAGACGCCGTCATCATATCCACGCTCGTCCGCGTCCAGCAGCGCCTGTGTCTGTCGGATCAGCTCGTCCCACTCGATCGGCCCGATGCGGGCGCAATACTGCTCATGCGCATGCCGGCTTACCGTCACGATGACTCCCTCGTATTTCATGGCCCCTTCCTCCTCGGAATATGAAAAAGGCCAGCCCTCCCTGTTCCCGCAGGAGGCTGACCTTTATCGTTTATATCGGCGCGTGGCCGTTTTTAATTGCGTGCGATGGCTGCGTTGGCCCACATGAGCGCTTGCTCAAGGTTTGTCAGAGCCAAGCTTTGCTCCCGGCTGTCCGGGCAAAGACTCTTGATGATGTATGCCAGCTCCTTCGCGGAACTGCGCAATTCCTCGTACTTTTCGGGTTGTCCTGGTTGCGGTGCGTGATACGAAAAGTTGTTCTCCAGCTGAGGATTCATAGTGCATTCTCCTTTTTCCTCCGGGAAATTGAAGGCCGCCCGACCCGGAGAAAACCGGGCGGCCATCGCCGGCGTTAGGCCCTGCCTCTACACATGGCTAACTGTGGCACAATAGCATCTTAACACGGGTTGACAGGCCTCTGTGCGACAACAATGCGACACGGATGCGACACAAATGCGACATTACGCTAATCGCTGGAATTCTTCGATTGCTTTCAAGCGCCATCGCTCGAATGTGCGCCGTACGATCTTGAGCTCCTCCGTTACCGCATTGACTGGCCGATCCTCCACGTACCGCAGCCGCAGCAGCCGCGCGTAATCCGGCTTGTAGCCGGCCAGCGCCTCCAGCACGGCGTCCACCCTCCGCAGCTCCGCCTGCAGGTCCTGCGCCTCGGCCAGGCGCTCCAGCAGCATGTCCAGGTCGTCCGTGCCGGCGCCGCGCGCCTCAATGACGCGCTTGATCTTGCTGCGCAGCTCCTGCAGCTGGCCGCTGTCCTCGGGATCCGCGCCCTGCGCCGGCACGGCGGCCAGCTGCGCACGAGTGCCGGCCGGGTAGCGCGTCAGGTACGCATGCGCCGTCGCCTCGAGCCGCAGCTCCGGCGCCGTCAGGTACATGTAGCTCGGCAGCCCGCGGAGCCGGCGGTGCAGTTGCTGGAGTTGGTCGTCCTCGCTGAGCCGGCTGATCGTGATGCCTGCGCCCACCGGCACGGCGTCCAGCGCCTTGATGCGGGCCTGCTTGGCGCGGTAGCTCGTCAGCAGGTCAATGGCTTGCTCTTCGGTCACGGCAGTCCCTCCTCTCGTCATTCGCCGACCGCGTACAGGCGGATCAGCTTGCGCACCCGAGTCAGCTCGCCGATCGCCTGGTCCATCAGCTGCGCCTCAGTCGGCGGCTCCGGCCGCGCAGCGCGCTCGATCGTCTGCAGCAGCAAGGCTTTTTCACGGTCGGCTTCGTCCAGCTGCTCCTCTAACTGCTTGATGCGCTCCTGCAATCTCGCCTGCGCCGCATTGTGAGCCTCGTAGGCGTTGCGCCGCAGCTGCGCATGCTGCTCGTGCTCCGCCTTAAGGCGCTCGATCTCGTCCTGCCTTTCATCACAGATTGTCGCATTTCTCAGGGCTTGGGCTTGTGCGCTTTTCATACGCTCGGTAAGGCGCTCAATTTCTGCCCTCAGATCAGGTAAATCGCTTTGTTCTTCGGACGTTATCGTCGTTTTTTGTCCGGGCATCTTGTCTCCTCCGTTCATTCGGCTAGGTTTCTTCCTTGGCCTCGCGTCTGACACGAGCTTCTTGCCCAACGCGCGAAGCCGTATGCCTATTGCGCACTCGCTCCCGCAATGTTTGCTCAGCTTGGCCTCAGCCTTGCCAAAGTCGCGCTTGATCTGGCAGCTCTTGCAATTGGCGTCCTGCAGCGCGTCGATCTCCCGCACGATCCGCGTCCGGCTCATCCGCTCCTCACCCTCTCGATCCGCGCCTTGACGGCCTCCATCAGCGCATCTTGGCCGGCGGCTTTGCTCTCAAGCGCTGCGACCGCCTCCTCGTCCATCGTCCCTTCGGCCACCAGCCGCATAACGACGATGCTGCGCGTCTGCCCCTGGCGGTGGACGCGGGCATTGGCTTGCTGATCCTCCTCGAGGCTCCAGATCTGGTCGAACCACACAACCGTCTGGCAGCTCGACTCCTGCAGGTTCAGGCCGTGACCGGCACTCTTGGGGTGCAGCAGCAGCAGCGGGATCTCGTCGGCGTTCCAGGCGCGGATATCCTCCGTCCCGTCCTTGCCTTTGCGCAGCGTCCGGGCTTGCGGGAAGCGCTGCTGGATTCGCGAAAGGCTGTGCTTGAAGTCATAGAACACCATCACCGGCTTGCCTTGCGCCGCCTCGATGATGTCCTCCAGCGCGTCCAGCTTGGCATCGTGAATCGGCTTGACCCCGCGATCCTCGTCGTAGACGGCGCCGCTGGCCATCTGCCGCAGCTTGTTGCTCAGGACGGCGGCCGTCTGCGCGACGACATCGGCGTCGACGTATTCCAGCAGCAGCTCCTTCTCCAGCCGCTTGTACAGCTCCGCCGCGGCGCCGCTCATCCGGATCGATACGGTCCGGTCGATGCGCTCCGGTAGCTCCAGCCAGTCCGCCGCCTTCATGCTCACCGCGATGTCGCTAATTGCCTCGTAGATCCGCTCTTCGGCCTCGCGCTTCTGGCGCCACTCGTACACGACATGGCCGCTGCGGCTTGCAGCGGTGAAGTAGCGGTCCCGGAAGCCGGTGATGGTCTTGCCGAGGCGCTCGCCCTGATCCAACAAGTAGACTTGAGGCCACAAGTCCATCAGGCTGTTCGGCGCCGGTGTGCCCGTCAGGGCGACCAGCCGGCGGATGAACGGCCGGACCCGGCGCAACGCCTTGAAGCGCTTGGCCTGTGGATTCTTGAAGCTGCTGGACTCGTCGACCACCACCATGTCGAACGGCCACTTGCTGCCGTACTCGCCGACCAACCATTCGACATTCTCACGGTTGATGACCCAGATATCGGCCTCGGCCTTCAGCGCCCGCCGGCGGGCATCCACTCCACCCAGCACCTTGCTGATCCGCAGATGCCGCAGATGATCCCACTTGGCAGTCTCCCGGGCCCACGTGTCGTCGGCGACCCGCAACGGCGCGATAACCAGCACCCGTTCGGCCTCGTAGTAGTCGTTCAGCAGCTGATCGATCGCCGTCAGCGTGCTCACCGTCTTGCCAAGGCCCATCTCAAGCAGCAGCGCGATGTACTGCGTGTCCAGGATGCGGGCCGTTGCGTATTCCTGGTATTGGTGCGGCTTGTATCTCATTCTGGCAACTCCTCCTGGACGAACCGATCGATGGCCTCGCGGCTGTCGATCGTGTAATGCCGGTGCCCCATCTCCTGCAGGATCCGCGCCCAGCGCACCTGCAGCGGCGCCAGTCGGCCGCCCGGCGCTTTCATCTCGACGAATGCGATCCGTCCATCTGGCAGCAGGACGATCCGGTCAGGGACCCCGGCTTCGCCCGGCGCAGTCCACTTCACGGCGCGGCCGCCGGCAGCTCTGACTCTCCGGACCAGGATCCGTTCCAGCTCGGACTCCTTCACCGTCGTTCCGATCGATTCAAAGCGATCTCCTCCTCTGATGAGCCTGATGCACGCGCACGCGTATTGTACGCTGTAGCGCGTTTAACTTACTTTTTCAATGGCCTATTCCTACTTAACTATACTTTTTATACTTTATAAGAGATTTACTGCATCATCTGCATCAACGCGGGCTGAAGCCTTGGTATGACTGGACTTTCCTCGATGCAGATAAACCGTTTTTCTCTGCATCGGTTCTGCTTCAACTGCTTCATTTAGTGATGCAGATGATACAGTGGTGATGCAGATAGCCAGGAGCCTAACTGCATCGGTCGAAAGCGGTCTGCTGCCCGTAGCCCGGAACCCGAACGCGGCCCTTCACCTCGCGCCATCCTGGAATGCGCCGCATGATGTCGCAGATCTCCCGCGCCTCCCAGGGGCGCATATCACCTTTACGCTTGCCGAGGCATTCGACCCAGATCTGGTTGGCGCAGACGCGCTGCCTCGTCTGGCCCGTAGGGCGCTCCAACTCGTCCGCTTCTTCCGTCTCCAGCCACTCCTGGATGAGGCCGACACGCGGGTCGTCCTCCATGTGCAGACCTTGGATCTTCTTCGCCTCCGCGTCCACCTCCGGGGAAAACTCCAAGCTTTCTCCCGCTCGGAACGCCCGCAGTGCCTCCGCCCAGATCTGGCCAATCTCGCCGTCCGTCAGCTGCTCGAAGACGTTCTTCGTGCGCTTTTCCGGATCCACGGTGACGGGCCAGAAACGCCGGTTGCCGGTCGGGTCTTTCAAAAAGTTCCAGTTGTTCGTCGTGCCGAAGAAGACGCATTTCCGTGGAAAGTCCGTAATGACGCGATCGTAAGCGACGCGGTACTTGTCGCTGCGCTTGGTGATAAACTGCTTGATCTCGTCGACCTCGGTCTTCGACATGCCCGCCAATTCGCCGAACTCGAAGATCCAGGCCGACTGGAGATGCTCGCCGGCCTCTTTCGTGTCGAAGGACTTCAGCGAGTCGCTGAACCAGCGCTGCGCCATCATTTGAACGATCGTGCTTTTATTGGCGCCCTGGGGACCCACGAGAACCAGCATATAGTCGAATTTGCAACCCGGATCATAAAGCCGCTTGACGGCCGCGACGAACATCTTCCGCGTCGCCTCCCGAACGTAAGCCGTGTCCATCGCGCCGAGGTAATCGACGAACAGCCTGTCCAGCCGAGGCTGGCCGTCCCACTCCTGCGCCTCCAGGTAGTCGATAATGGGGTGGAACTTGTTCCGCCGCGTGACCTCAGTGAACGCTTTCTTAATCGTCTGAGCTGATCGGATCTTGTGGAGCTTATCGAACCAGTGGTCCCGCCGGTCGTCGTCCTCGCCGAGCCAGGGTTCGTAGCGGTCTTGCGGCCGGAGACGCCCGCGCCATGGCAGCGCCTTGCGGATGACCTCCGTATTCCCGAAAGCGTCATAAGCCAGCACGCCCTTCCAGGGGCCGTTCGACAGCAGCAGCTCCACGTTGCCGGCGGTGGGAAGCGGAGCCCCCGTCTTGTGATGGGTCTCCAGCTGCTCGACCCAGGCATCATCCTCATCTGGCTCCGGGTCACCCGCCGCCGGCTCCGCATCGATATCGCCGAACGCCTCCTGGATCTCGGCCATCTTCGCCCGCTTGATCTCCGGCCGCGCCGCGACAAAGTGCTCCATCGCCAAGTGACTCGGCTTTTTCGCATCCGGCGTGTGCTCCTTGACCCGCTCGTCCAGTTGCCCGAATTTATGGACACGGACCAGGTCAAACAGATTGTAAGTCCGGCCATCGGCAGCCGGGTCGCTGTCCTGATGGCTGAACGCCAGATCCTGCTCCGGATAGATCTCGAGTCCGTTCGCGGAGGATCCGCCGGCGTAAGTGTAGCGATTCGGCATGCTGCCAGGCGAGTAGACGTCGGCGAGGAACGTGTCGATGCCCTCCTCGATCGTGAACGTCCGGCAGAACAGCCCGATCGTGCCCTGCTTTTCGCGCGGATCCTGCGCGCGCTTTGCGGCGAGTGCTGGCGCCTTGTCGCCCGCATGCCGCGGCCACGCCATGACGTCCCGCCAATCCGCGTACATCGCCAGCACGGCGTCGACGTCAAGCAGCCCCCCATCGGCAAGATGCAGCTCCGGCTCCGCGTCCTTGGAGCAGCTGGGCAGGTACATGAGCCGGTGGACGTCGAACGTCGTCTTGTCCATGTACTCCATGCCGATCTGCTCCGCTAGCTTGCGGGCGACGGCCGCATACTCGTCGGGCGACAGCGGCCGGCTGCAAGGCGCGATCAGGCGATACTTCGGCGCCGCCGGCCGGTGGCTATGCGTCGAGTAGATGGCGTAGGCCGTGCCGCCGAGCACCAGCTCGACCGAGAAGAGGAAGCTGTCGTCCGCCCGGTCGATGTCAAGCGTGATCAGGCTGCGCGTGTCGACGTTCTCCTTCTTGCGGCGGCCGCCGCGGACGAGCCCGCCCACGAAAGCCGGGCCGTCCTTTACTTTGCCGCGCTCGGCGTTCGACATCTTGTCGTATTGCGCCATCGTCTCCGCCGTCCGGCGGACGCGCTGCAGCCGCTCGACGAACTCGGCCCAGGTCAGGTATTCAGGTTTCCACGAGACGTCGGCGCGGTGCTTGCCGAAGCTGATATCGAGCTCGATGTCTTGCATAGGTTCACTTCCTTAGGCCGGTTGTGCGATCTTGATCTTGCTGCGCTTCTTCTTCTCGGTGAGCTTAGCTTTCTCGAACGCCGCGACGAAGGCGGCGACGTCCGGCGGCGGCGGGGCGTTCTTCATCCCTCGGCACTGGACGATCCTTGTGCCGGATACCTCCATCGTATGGTAGGGCTCGTCCAGCGCCGCCGCTCTCCGGATGAGGAGGATCGTCGTCTCGCCCTTGGCGTAGCGATCGGCGTACCCGCCGACGCAGTGCGATAGGGCCTTGCCCTCATCGAAGAGCTCGACGCTGCTGACAGCCGGCCGGATGATGAGTCCGTCACGCTCGAAGCCGTAACGCTTCAGCAGCTCCGGTAGCCGTTCGGCGATCTGCTTGTTGACGCGTTCGTCGTTCACGAGCTTCAGCGCACGACCCGCGAGCTGATGCGCTTCGTGGAGGTTGTTCGGAAAGAGGACACCGGGCCTGGTGATGTCGCGGCCGAGCTCGCGGCACTCCCGGAGGTAGTCGCGCCAGTCAATCAGCACGGGCGAGCCGGCCGAGTAGCGGCGCGGATCCCGACGCGCTTGCTTCGCGATATATTTTTTGAGGACAGGCAGCGGCGCGTGTTCGCTCAGCGCCGTCAGTCGCTCTGCATTGAAAGGGTCGACAAGATCGCAGAGCGTCCGCGCCTCCTCCCAGCTGTAATTGGAACCGTCCTTTTTGGAGATCTGGTACGAGCGGAGCGCGCGCGGCCCGATCGCGCCGGCCTTGCGCATCTGCTTGATCTCGGCTTTGGTCAGGCGCAGCACGGCCTCAGGCGTCTTGCCGCGCCAGTTGATGGCGCCGTACGTCGAGCCGCCCGTCAGCTTCGAGACGACAAAGCTGCGGAGCCCGGCCTTGGTGAGGAACTCCATGACGTCGCCGTAGCGCGCCGCCAGGTCGAACGTCTTGACGTAGTCGTTGACCTCGTAGCTCTCCCACATGCAATACCGAAACGGCGTGCCCTCGACCGCTCGCCGGATGTTGGCTCGGCTGTGGAAGCAGGGCTTGTAGTCCATCGACCGCTTCGCCTCCGAAAAGACGCTTGATGTAGCCTGCCAGTTGATGTAGCGGCTCCAGTAGTCGCGGCGCAGCATGCGGCCGCCCTGACCCCACTCGAACAGATACATGGCGACGGGCTTGATGACCGTCTCGGTCTCGCGGTAGTTGCCGGAGTAGTCGCGCAGCATGTAAAAGCCACGCGCGATGATCGCCTGCGGGTCGATGGTCGACTTTTCGTACCAGATCAGGTACGCCCCGTCGATCAGCCTCTTCCGGCCGCGGCCGGACGCCTTGACCCGGCAGGCCGAGCGGCAGAACGGGCACTCCTCGATCTTGCCGTGCCGGAGCCCGTCGCTGTGGTGCTCGAGCTTGCAGTGCGTGCAGTATGCGATCTGCTGCCTGCCCTCCCGGCTGGTGAAGAGGTACCGGCTGCTGGCCAGCACCTCGTCCGTGCAGTAATCTCGGATCTCATCGCTGATGTCGGAGGGGAAATGCCGCATGAACTCGTTCTCATAAAATCGGTTCTGCTTCGACATAATGACCCCCTACCCGAGCAGCGCATCGAAGTCGAAGTCTTCATCCTCTTCGACCTCTGGCGCCGATGGCGTCTCCGGCTTGGCCTCAGCGGGCGGAGCTGCGGGCGCTGGGGTGGCTGGGGCCGGCACAGGCTCGGCGAAGTACTTGACGACGATCGCAAAGCCATCCGCATCCGAGAGGACGGCAACGTTGCCGACCTTCTGCTTTTCGGCGGCCTTGCGCATGCTGTCCAGGCTGCGCGTGATGGACTTGCTCTCGGCCAGGACGTGGACGGCGAAGCTCGGGTCAGCCTCCAGGTGCTGCAGCAGGAACTCGCCGATGACCTTCACGTAGCCTTCGTTTTTCGCGCTGGCCATCTCGGCCTTGATCTTCTCAATTGCCTTGTCGAGACTCATTTCTCATCATCCCTTCTATTTGTATTTAGGAGCAGTTTCCGTTCAGGATACAGACATCGGCCGACAGCTTGATGACTGCAGGCAGGTTCGGATTTACGGGCTCGAAGCCAGTCAGATCAACGCCCAGCTCCTGCAGCTGGCGATATGCCTTGTCGCCGCTGCGGCTGCCTTCTACGATGGCCAGCACTTCATCCGAGACCTTGACCAGCGCCTTGTACTCCTTGATCACCGGGGCAATCGAGCTTTCCACGATGCTGTATGCTTCCTCAAGGCCATCATGCAGGCCATTGGTTCCGAGATCGAGTAGATTCGTACGCGCCCAAATAGCATTTTCCTGAATAATATCTCGACGCATTGCTGTAAGGTGGCGCCCAATATCTCCGACCAGCTGCGAGAAATTCCATGCTTTTGCGTACCTCGGATGTCGCTCTTGTACAGCAAGCAGGGCTGTATGCAAGCTGGACGCGCTCCGTTCGATCGGATCGAGATCCTTATATAGCTGGTGTATGACCGGCGTAAAAGCGACTTTCAGCGCGTCTAGAACCTCTTTTTTCAATTCCGCCTTCCGTTTCAATGCTTTCGCATTAATGAAATCGTATAGATCAGCTTTTCGAATCGCCACAGGAACGGCCTCCCTCAGTCTTTTTGATAGAATTCGCACTCGAACCCCGCTGCCGCAAGCGGCAGCCCAGGCGCCCAGTCGATCGGCTCTCCCATGAGAGCCGTGACCCGCTCCAGCAGCCCGTCGTCGCTATCTGCATCGATGACCACCTCGTCGTGAACGTGCATGACGATCTCCAGCCCTGCACGATCAAGCCGCAGCAGCGTCTCCGCCAGGCAGTCCCGCGCGATCGCCTGCACCAGGTTCTCCACCAATCGGCCGCCATAGGTCCGCTGCTTCTCCCACTTCTTCTTGACCTGATCCATGCCCCAGAAGCTCAGGCATTCTTTTTGAAACGGCTCTTTGTCCTTCGGCCGAATCGTCTCCATCTTCACTTCCGGCTGCACGTAGGCGAGGCTGCGACCGCTCGGCAAGTCAGCAAACAGGATGCCGCCGGCGTAGCGATACTGGATGCCGTGCTTCAGTTTAACCGTGGACTTCGTCCGCACGGCTTCGATCGCCGCCTCCTCCGCCGCATACCACAGCTTCCGGATGTTCGGATTTGCATCGCGCCATTGCCGCACGAGCCGCGGATACTCCTCTGGATCGATTTCCCTCTTGCTGTCCATAGCCTCGAGCGCGCCGGCGCCGCCCTGGAAGCCGCACGCGAGCTCTGCGACCTTGCCGAACGGCCGGTATTTGTAGTTGTCATGCCCTTTCACGATCGTCTCGAGCGGAACGCCGAACATACGGGACGCTGTCGCTTCATAGATGCGGCCGTGCGTCCGGAACACCTCGAGCTTCCACTCCTCGTCCGCGATCCAGGAGATGACGCGGCCCTCAATAGCCGCGAAGTCGTCTACGATGAAGCGCCGCCCTTCCGATGGAACGAAGGCCGTCCGGATCAACTGGGAGAGGACGAACGGCGGCGGGCCGAAGAGCAACTCCAGCAGCTCGAACTCCCCCGCCCGCAGCAGCTCCCGCGCCAGGGCGAGATCGGGAATCTTGTTTTGCGGCAGGTTTTGGACTTGGATGAGCCGGCCGGCCCAGCGCCACGTCCGGTTAGCGCCGCAGAACTGCAGCAGCCCCCGCGCCCGATCGTCGGCGCAGATCGTCCGTGCCATAGCGTTGTACTTGTCGACGCTCGTCTTGCTCATCTCCTGCCGCAGCTCGAGCATCCTACGGGTCTCGTCGTCCGGAGCCGCGTCCAGCAGCGCTGGCATCTGGTCCTTCGCCATCCCGTTGGGCGTCTCGAGGCCCCGCTCCGCCAGCCAGCCCTTGAGCTGCGCCAGGCTGTTCGGGTTGTCCAGCCCGGTCAGCTCCTGCGCCTCGGCGATCAGCCTGGCCCCGTACTGCTCGTCGCAGGCAATGGCCTGATGGATGAGCTCGCGGTCCAGCCGCACGCCTCGATCGTTGATCCGCTGATCGATCGCCCAGAGCTCCCACTCCCGCGCCCGGACCGGGAAGCGCGCCAGCTTACGGCGAACCTCTCGCTCGACGACGACGTCCTGCCGGTTGTAGGCGACGTAGTCAGCCCATTTCTCCGGCGCGTGATGGGGCAAATTGCGCTCCCGCCCGCCGTTTGCTTTCGTCGGCTTGCACGGCACGCTGAAGTACTTGATCAGCGCCTTACCCTTGGCGTCTTTCTTCGCGTCCAGCTTCAGCACGTCGGCCGCACCGTCCAGCGAGCCAGGCAGCCCGAGCGTCAAGGCCCAAACCGATGTGCATTGCCACTGCTCCGCCGGCATCGGCTGGCCGAACCACTTGGTCAAGCACGTCCGCTCGAAGGCGGCGTTGAAGGCCGTCTTGGTGACCGCAGGATCCGCCAACGCGGCGAGAACGTCACCCGGCACGTCCTCCATGTCGGTCAGGTCGACGACCTGCACCGGCTCGTCATCCCAAGCGTAGGCGAACAGCAGGATCTCGAAGTCCGAGGCCTCGACGTACCGATGGACGCCGGACTTGAGCAGGTCGATCGAGCTGTACGTCTCGATGTCGATCTGGAGGATCCGCATGCGCTACCTCAGCAGCAGGATGGCTACCAGACCGTAGAAAGGCAGAGAGAACATTAAGGCGTAGAGGAAGCCCCGGAAGACGCTGCCGCCGCGGTTACGCATCAGCCTGACCTCTGCCACGCGGACGCGACTTGGTCGGCTGCTCCGTCACGGCGCGTTCCGGATCCCAGCCCTCCTTGATGCGGTGCAGCAGCGTATTGGCGAGGATGCCGTTAGCTGCTGCGCGGTCGACTAGGGCCTGGAGCTCCGGGGAGCGCTTGCGACCTGGCTTCATGCGTGTTTGAGTTGTCATGTTTGGTTCCTCCTAGAGTTTGGTTTTATGGGAAGGGGCCGCGAAGGCCCCTACGATGGATCAGCTCATGAAGTCGTCATCGTCTCCACCGAAATCGTCGTCAAACTCCTCGCCGGCGAAGTCCTCGTTCACGCTGCTGCGGCCAGCCAACGATTCTCCGTCCTGGACCTTGACGATGTTGTTCAGGCCGACGCCGATGCCCTTGCTCTTGTTGTCGTAGGTGTAGAAGTTGAGGGAGACGCGAGCATAGCAGCCGGAGTAGACTTCCGTCGTGTCTGTAATCTCGACGAACTTGGTGTTGCCTACCGAATCCTTGCCGGCTGGCTTCGCGATGCCGGGCTTCGTGTTGGCGTAGGCGTTCAGGTAGTAGTGGCCGGCGTAGTTCTCGTCGTCAGGCTTTTCCTCATCGCCATCATGCAGCGGCAGCTTGAAGTTGGTGGGCAGCTTGCCTTTGTACTTCGCCGCGGCTTCGACTTTCAACGCATCGATAATTGCCTTGATCTTGCGGAGCGTCTCCTTGTCAGACTTGGGGATGAGCAGCGCGCAGCTGTATTTGAGCTGGCCTGACTCGTTCTCCTTGGGCTCCCAGATATTCGCGTAGGAAAGACGTACCTTGCCGGTGACCATTTTCGTTTCTGCCATGTTAGATCGAGCTCCTCGTAATTGGATTGGGGTATGTCAGCCGATCGGCATCGGGCCGAGATCGTTCAGCACGAGCTCGCCGCGTCCGCCGTACCGGGTGGTGTAGGTGATGGTGAGGCTACTGCCAGCGCCGCCAGCAACCTTGTAGGTCTCAATGTCGATTTTCTGGCCGACCTGCTTCATGAACCGGTCCAGAATCTTCTCATGGACGTGGATGGTCTCGCCGTACTGAGCCGGGATTTTCGTCCGCGGTCGCGACTTCTGGACGCGCAACCATTCCTTGCGAGCAGCCTCTTCTCGCTTCCGACGGCGCCGCGCCTCGTCCAGGGCTTCACGATCGGCGAGCGCTTTTCGGGTCCGATCGTTCATTCAAAAGTCCTCCCCTTCAAAGTCGCCCTCCACGCTGTTCAGCTCCGGACGCTTGTCCGTCTCCGGAACGAGCGCCGGCTTTCCGGGCGGCTTTACAATTAGGCCGCCGAGTATTTCAACCAATTCTTTTTTACCGATGCTGCTTTCTAGCTTTCCGATACCGAGAATCTCAGGAGGCTTGAGATACTTCTCCGGGACCAAACCTGCTTCGGAAAAAAGTTGAATTGCCTGATTCTTATCCGTAATCTTCCGGTCGCTTCGGCCCTCGACCAGCTTCCAGCCCGGTACCTGCTGGCCGGCCTTGGTCGCCGTGAAGGCGTAGTCGGAGACGTCTTTTGCCCAGGCGGACAACTGCTCCGCGACGTGGAGGATGGAGCCGATCTCCTCCAGCGAGAGCGTCACCGGGTCGCGGAATTCGTAGGCAAGCGCGGCCATGTTGGCGTCAGCGCGGGCCCGGCAGCTGCCCTTGATCTTGCACCAGCGGCAGTGATCGCCCGCGGCGAAGTCGCCTTTGCCGGCATGAGCCAGTGCGGCCGCCGGCTTCACGATCCTCTCCGCCCAGTGCAGCAGCTCGTCGATCGGCAGCGGCTCCGTGCTCACGCTGTCGAGCCGCGGCTGGACGATCGTGCCGTGCACCTCGTGGATGTCGTAGAGGTAGCTGTAGTCGGACCAAGCGCCGAGGCCGTACAGCCGTATCTGTGGGTTGCCGATCGCGCTGACCGGTACGCCCTTGCCGTACTTGAGGTCGATGACCTCCATCACGCCGTCGGCGATGATGACGACGTCGCCAGTGCCATACCCCTCGGGGACCCACTCCGTGAAGTCGAGTCGCGCCTCGAAGAGGATGACGGCGTCGGCGCTCCGAGCCTTGGCGTCCATGAAGCGCTCCTCGACCACCTCGACGTAGGCAGCGACGGCCGCCCCCATCTCAGCGTTGTAATAGGGCTCTACGGTTTCAAAGGTTTCGATCTCACGATCAAGGCGATCGACATCTGCGCCCTCCTGCAATTGCCGGCGAAGGATCAGCTCCGACAGCTCATGCGCCGCCGTCCCCTCATTGGCGAACTCGCTGCGCGTGTCCGGGATGCCCTCCTGGGCGCGGGCGCTCGGCGGGCAGTTAATCCACTGGCTCGCCTTGGACGCCCCGAGGAGCGCATGCCCGCGCTCGGCGTGCGCCGGTGTCGTCAGTCCCATGGGATCCCCCGCCCGTGCATCGCGTCGTGCAGCTGTCGGATCTCCTCCTGCAACTTGTCCACCTGCTCCTCGGCTGCGATGGCGCGCCGGATCGCATGCGGCCAGCCGACGCGGGCCTGGACGATGAAACGAGCGTCATCAGGATCCAGCCGCCCCTCGCTATGGGCGATATCAAGAAAGAGCTTGTCGCAGTGGCCGCACATACACGGTTTTGTCCGGATCGGCGCTGGCGCGGCGTATTCGCAAATGGCCAGATCGGCCTCCAGGTCCCTGACCTGCTCCAACTGGGCCGCCACTAGATCTGCTCCAGCTCGGCCTTGAACGCGAGGCGCTTGTCGTCCGGGACGCCGGTGATGTTGGCGCTGCCGTACTTGTCGAGCAGCGCCTTGATGGCCTTCTTGGCCTCGACGCCTTTCTGCCCGGCCCCGGCTGCGATCGTCCTGAGCTCCACGTCCGTCGGGATCGGCTCGGCGGCGTCGCCGTCGAACTCCGAGTAGTCGCCGCCAGCTTCGGCACCCGTTTCCTCCACAGCTGCCGACTCTTCGGCCGGCTCCTTCACGGCCGCCTTCGGCTCATCCGCTTTCGCTGCGCGGCTGCCCCGCAGAGCACGCTCCGCTTTCGGCGCCTCGGCTACGGGAGCTGCTTTGCCCGAAACGAGGCTGGCAGCGAGGACGGAGAGCTCGGCTACGACTTCTGCGGCGGATTCGCCGTTGATCTGAATTTGAATTGCCATGTGTTGATGGCCTCCTTGTATAAGTAAATGAATGAATGCTACAATGGCGGTGATTATGTCTTGCCTCAGCCCTGGACGGCTCCTACCCCGTCGAGGGCTTTTTTCATTTTGATCCGGGACGCCATACTGCGGTATTGCAACCGGCAGGCCTCGCGCAGCTTGGCCGATCTCGTGGTCTCCATGATCTGCAGCAGATTTCCGCACGAGCGGATGCGCTGTTTTCGATTCATGCTTTCACCTCCCCTCTAGTTGGCTTGCCGCGCAGCCCAGCGCTGCTGCGCCTGCGTCGCCTTGATCTGCAGCATCAGCATGCGCTCATCTAAGCTCATCTGCCGCCAGACCCATCCGGTAATCTGCATCGTCCTCACCCCTTTCGATAGAGTCAGGTACGAGTTCATATCTATCCCCTGTGAGCATCGCGGCCATAGCGAGCTTGCAGCGATCCGGCAGGCCGGTTGCAGCCGGGTCAATCACTACGACTTCGCCATTGATGACCATTCGGTGCTCAACCACTACAAGCACAGGCCTCTGTTTTTTACTTTTGTCCATCACCCATCACCTCACCCCAAGATATGCGGCTCGGTTTGTCCGACTTGCTGATCCGGAATATTTCCTAAGTTAAACTTAGAGTTTGCTTCAAAAAAATTTATGTCTCTCACGCTGCAGCCAAGTATTTCAGCAATGCGGGCAGCGTCCCGCATACGGATCTCCTCGGGATTGGCTTCCCATTTCGCGTAAGTGCTCGCATGGACGCCAATGGCGCCGGCTAAATCCTGCTTGCTCAGCATCCTGTACGCCCGCCATTCACGTAAGGTACGTTTGTCATCCACCACCATTCACCACCTTTCTCCAACTTTCGACACGCCAATCTTAACCTAAGTTAAACTTAGATGTCAACGCAAAATGGGAACATTTTTTCGCCTTCATTAATGTTCGATTAGATTAGACATTGAAAACTTAGATTTACTGTGCTATAGTTTAGAAAAACTCTAAGGAGAACCGCCGTGAACTCAATCGGATTCTCAGAAAATCTAAAAAAACTTAGGATGGCAAAGGGATGGTCTAAATCTGAGTTGGGAAAACGTGTCGGAGTCTCTGACGTAACTATTGGTTACTGGGAGAGCGGTAAAACCGAACCGCGCATGGGAAAAGTGGAAATGGTTGCTGACGTGCTTGGCGTAACAACCGATGAGCTGCTTTTCAGCGAGCCCGTCGATCTACCGACCCAACCTGCGAAAAACATCACGATGCCGGTAGCCGCCTCGAATAGAGCCCCGTTATACGGATCTGTCGCGGCAGGAATACCGCTGGAGATGCATCCCGTGAATGATTTTGTGGAGATTCCGTTGGGGATTGCGACACAATACCCACATGCGTTTTTGTTGCGCATAAATGGCGACAGTATGAATAAGATTGTCCCACACGGAGCCTACGCGTTGATTGATCCATGCGAAAACGTCAGCAACGGCGAAATAGCAGCCGTAATAGTTGACAACGATGAAGCAACGCTAAAAAGATTCTTCCGCTTGCAAAACTCAATTGCTCTTGAGCCGGACAGCTGTAATCCCGATCATAGTGTTAAAATTATTGATGCCAGCAGCGGTTCGTCCGTAAAAATAATCGGGAAACTGGTATGGTTTATGGCGGCGCCGAATGTTAAATTTTGAGGGGGTCAATTAAATGCGAGTTGCTGCCTATGTGCGCGTCAGTACAGATGAGCAAGCCGACAAGGGAAACTCTCTGGGCGAACAGCAAGAAAGGCTTGCCGCTTATTGCAAGGCTATGAACTGGGGCGCTCCTAAGTTTTTTATTGATGATGGTTATTCGGCCAAAGACCTGAAGCGACCAGCCGTAAAAAAGCTTATCCGAGAAGTAGAGGCCCAGAAATTCGACATCGTCTTGACAACAAAACTGGACCGGATGTCGAGAAATCTACTGGACATGCTCCAATTTGTTAAAATGCTTTCCGAAAAGAATTGCAACTATGTTTCTGCTTCGGAGGCTTTTGACACGTCGACAGCTGCAGGCCGGCTGGTCTTACAGCTACTTGGTACATTTGCCGAATTTGAACGGGAAAGAATTAGCGAGCGCGTCAAAGAAAATATGCTATCCATAGCGAGAAATTCCGACAAGGCCATAACAAACCCTTGCTATGGATATGATATAACAGGCGAAAAATATACTATAAATCCAGAAGAATCCATGAATGTATTATTAATGTTCGACTTAGCTGAACAGGGGTTAGGGTACCGTGCAATTGCGAAAGCCTTAAACGATACCGGCAGCAAGACCCGGGGTACGGCTAAACGTCCTGCAGTCCCGTGGAGCCCGGCCACGGTTAAGAAGCTCATGCACAACGAAGCGTTACGCGGCGTCATGATATATAACAAGCGTGAAAACAAAAACGGGAAGCTCGTCCTTCGGCCGAAAGAAGAGTGGATAATTCGAGAGAATAATCATCCTGCAATTATCGGCAAAGAGCGGTACGAGGAGGTTAAAAAAATTCTGGACAGCCGAAAGCTGACTAATCGCCATGCAGACAGCGAAACCTACCTTTTAACTTCCCTAGTAAGATGTGGCCATTGCGAGGCTCTTATGATCGGAAACACGGCTAGGTATGTCAGAGGACCAAAGCGCTACGAATACTTTCGATATACCTGCCAGACGTACACCAAACTTTCAGGCTGCTTTTATCATGCAGTGCATAGGGATGACCTTGAAAACAAGATCATTGAGTCGATAAAACAACTGGCCTCGAACTCTCTGAAGGATATTCAAAAAATAAAGATAGCGAACTCCTCTTCCAGCAGCGAAGAGTTGGAGGATCTGAAGCGTCAATTGCAAAAAGTAAATCGGAGGATGCAGAAACAGATCGAGGCGTTCGAAGAGGATTTGATAACGGCGCAAGACCTCAAAATTGCTACCGCTAGAACCGAAAAAGAGCGATCTGAAATTGCCGCAGCAATAGATCGACTCGAGAGTAAAAAATCGAACGGAGGGGACGTGCAAAACAGAGTGCAGCGAATGCTCGGAGACGTGACCAGCATTGATCGTGTAGTGGCAAAGCAAGCTATTCGGCAATTAATTGACTCCATCCAGATAACAAACGGAACTCAGATTTCGATAACGTGGAAATCATGATTTTGTTTAGTCTCTTCAACGAATAGGATCGCCCTTGGCCGCGATATAGGTGGCCGTCCACGGCATGCCGGCCGCGTTGCTGTAGAACAGGTCTCCGCCGTGATTGACGAAGTCGGCGCCGAGCCCGGCCTCCCGCAGCTGGTCCGGCGTCGCGTCCTTCGTTAGCTTGTAGATCATCATCGCGATCATTTCCAGATGAGCGAACTCCTCCGTACCGATGTCGTTCAGCACGCCGATCACCTTGTCCGGAATCGTATACCGCTGGTTCAGGTAGCGGAGCGCGGCGGCCAGCTCCCCATCGGCTCCGCCGTACTGCTCGGTCAGGAACTTCGCCATCATCGGGTCGCATTTGCTCACCTTCACCGGATATTGGAGCTTCTTCTCATAGAGCCACATCCCTCATCCCCCCTCGCTGACGTCGAATGCCTTCTGCTGCTCCGATCCGTCCACGTCCTGCTCCCGCTCCGCGAGATTCGCCGCGAGCAGCGCGAATCTCGCCGGGCAAGGACGGGAGCAGGCTCGGCCGCAGCCTGCTCCCGCTCCGACAGCCGCTTCTGCCGCCGTCTCTACGCCGAAGCCGGATCCGGCCCCGGCTTCCACCATCCATGGCAGCGGGGCTTCCCGCGCCTCTGCCGACCGTTCCGCTCCGCACATCGTCACACCTGCCAGGGCCAGGGCATCTCGTTCCACTGCCACGGGTAGCGGGAGTAGCTGTGGCCGAAGTGGACGAGCGGCCCGTACTGCAGCTCGAACTGCTGCGCCACCGCCTGCCGCTTCTGGGCGAGCTGGTTGAACTGCTGGATCGCCTGCAGGTCTCCCGGATGCGTGTTCAGGTACAGGTTCAGCTCGACCAGGGCGAAGTCGAGCACCTGCAGCTCCTTCAGCCCCGCGCGGTAGGCCTCCTGGTCGAACGCCTGCTTCTGCTGCTCCTCGCTCATCGCTCCTCAGCTCCTTCCGATTCCACAGCCGGGTTCATAGGGACTGTACAGCGCCGGCCACAACGTGCCGAGGCGCAGCGCTTCCTCCAGCGGATACTGCGGCAGTCCCGTCGGCTGATACAGGATGTACTGGTTGGGCGGAACGACATACCGCCTCGCGACGATCGGCGGGCACGGGTCGCAAGACCCGCGGTATGGAAACCACTCCCGGTAGCCCGCGCCCGGCACGCCCGGAGGAGGCGTCTCGCCCGCCTCTGCTGCCTGCGCGGCATATCCATGCTGCTGCCCGTATCCTGGCTGCTGCGCATACCCCGGCTGCTGCGCATACCCGGGCTGCTGCCCATACCCAGACTGCTGCCCATACCCGGGCTGCTGCGCATAGCCCGCCTGCTGCGCGTAGCCCGGCTGCTGCCCGTACGCGGCCGCCGCCGCCAGCTCCGCCTCGCTGCGGTACGGTGCGGCTGGCGGAGCGGCGCCGTATCCGGGCGCGCCGCCCGCGAATGCCGGAGCGCCCGGCGCTCCGCCGCCGGGCTGGCCGGCATAGCCGCCTTGGCCGCCTCCGAAAATCCCTCTTGCTGCCTGTAGCCTCATGTCCTGCCTCCTTGCCCGGCCGCGCCTCGTTCCGTCGCTGCAGCGGCTGCAGGCCGGATGCTGTGCTGCTCCCTTTACCGTATGAGCAGGGGCTTTTCCAACTTGCCACTTTTGTTCCGACGGCAAAGAGGCCCGCACGGCTGGATCGCCTGCGGGCCTTGCGGATGCTGCATTCGTCAGGAAAGCGGATCGTCTGCGCTCGGCACGCGCAGGCGGCCTCTCGGCTCCGCGAACGCCTCTACCGTCACGACGTCGTAGCTGGCCGCCACGCCGCCTTCTACGGCGAACCGGGATTCGTACACCTCGAACATGTCGGCGAACAGGCTCCGCATGCCGCCGGCAGCGGGCCGAGCCTGCGTCGCGCTCGCTCCCGTCGCCTGCACCGAATGAAGGAAGGCTCTCGCGGAAGGATAGGTCTCCCGGTACATGGAACGCTTCATCCTCACGTCGGCAAAGCCGGCCTGCTCCAGCATCGCCTTCCACCCGTCGGCCTCGCGGAAGGACAGGCCGTGCCGCTGCGGCTCTAGCCCCCGGGCGAGGTAGGCCGTCCGGAACGACTCGTGCAGCTCGAAAAACGTGTCCGGCCCGAACGTCGCGAACGCCAGCCCCCCTCCGGGGCGGAGCAGCCTCCGAAGGTGGCGCAGCGTCGCTTCGGGATCGCGCAGCCACTGGAAGCAGGCGTTGGAGACGATGACATCGCAGCTGGCGGACGGAGCCTCGGCGGCCCATGTTTCGGCATCCGCCTGGATGAAGCAGACCCGCTCCGCCAGCCCGCAGCGCTGCCGGGCGAGCCGGAGCATCGCCGGAGCCGCGTCCAGCGCGGTCAGCCTCGCCTCCGGCCATCCCTCCGCCAGCCGCGCGGTCAACGCTCCGGTGCCGCAGCCGATCTCGACGGCATGCGCCTGCTGCGGAACATTCCGCCAGCCGCGCAGCGCCGCCGCCAGCCGGGCCGCCATCCTCCGCTGGACGTCCGCATGAGCGTCATAACGAGCCGCGTTGCGGTCGAACCGGCGTCCGATCGATTCCATCGAGCTTTCCATGCCGCCATCTCCTCCATTCTTGAGCGACTTGCTCCTCCCGGCCCAGAAACGGCGCATGACCGCAATCCGCAAGCGAGAGCAGCCTTGCATCGGACATCGCTTCGGCCAGCTCCACGGCGGCCGCATAGGGACAGATTCGGTCCTCGGCTCCGTGGACGATCAGCGCCGGCACCTCGATGTCCGGCAGCCGGCATCGAAGGTCTTCCTCCCGCAGGATACGGAGTCCGGCGTCCAATGCGGCCAGCGGCCACGCTCCGGCGGGAGGCAGCAAGCCGGGGAGGCCCGCTTCCCGTTCCTCCGGCGTGAACATCTGGTCCCGGAAGCGGGCCTCGGCCCGATCGCGCAACAGACGCTCCCCCATCCGTCTTACGACAGCATCGGACCAGCCTCGGTCCGCCTCCGCCTGCGAGCGGACGAAGCAGGCGGTGCCCGCCAGCAGCACCAGGCCGTCGCCATGGCCGTCGGCCGCGAGACGCAGCGCCAGCAGCCCGCCGAGCGACCAGCCGGCGAGGACGAGCGGCGCGCGGGAGCGCCCGCCTCCGCCTCCGGCATCGTCGGCCAAGCGGCATCTTTCTCGCGATACGGCCCCCTGCGCGAGCCGCCACATCGAGGCCTGCGACTCCGCCTGGCCCAGCTCGACGAGCACATGGCGGCATTCCGGCAGCTGCTCCGTCAGCCGGAGCATGGCCGACGCCGGCATGCTCCAGCCGCCCAGCCACACGATCGTGCCGCCCGAAGCAGGGGCCGTCATGGCGCCCCCAGGCCGAGGCGACGGCAGACGGACACGATCCGGCTCGCGGCTGCGGCAAGCTCCGCATCCGAATGAGCCGCAGAAAGGGAAAAGCGGATGCGCGCCGTACCGGCAGGCACGGTCGGCGGACGGACCGCCAGCGCCGCGATGCCCTCTTCTTCGAGCGCCGCCTGGACCCGCAGCGCTTGGTCGCTCTCCCCGATCCGCAACGGGACGATAGGGGAATCCCCGTCAGGGACGTCCAGGCCGGCGGCCGTCAGCGAGGCGCGGAACATGCGGCTCGCTGCGAGCAGGCGCATCCGGCGCTCCGGACCGGCCTGAATCAGCTCCAGCGCCGCCATGACGCCTGCGGGCACGGACGGAGGAAGCGCGGTCGAGTACACCAGCGGCCTGGCCGCGCTGGACAGCCACCGGATCAGCTCGCGGCTGCCGCAGAGGTAAGCTCCGTACAAGCCGAACGCTTTGCCGAACGTGCCCAGATGCACGTCAATCTCATCCTGAAGCCCGAGCTGCGCCGCCAGCCCCTCGCCCCGCCTGCCGTAGATGCCTCCGCTATGCGCCTCGTCCGCCATCAGCATCGCACCATGCTCGCGCTTCAGCTCGACCAGCTCGGCGAGGGGCGCTTGATCCCCATCCATGGAGAACACCGCGTCCGTCACGATCAGCTTCCTCCGCTTGCCTCGATGCTTCTGGAGAAGGACGCGCAGATGGTCCATGTCGCCGTGGCGATAGCGGGCATGCTCCGCGCGGCTGAGCGCGATGCCGTCGACGATGCTCGCATGGTTGAGCCGATCGCTGAACACGACGTCCTGCCGGCCAACCAGCGCGGGAATGACCCCGGCATTGGCCATATAGCCGCTCGCGAGCACGAGCGCGCCTCCCTTGCCGTGCCACTGCGCGAGAGCCTGCTCCAGCCGTTCGTAGGGCGGCCGGCTGCCCGTCGCCAGGCGGGAGGCGCCGGAGCCGGCGCCTTCGGCCAGCAGCGCCTCGCGCATCGCTTCGATAATGGCGGGATGCCGGGCCAGACCGAGGTAATCGTTGGACGAGAGATCGAGCAGCGTCCTCCCTCGGCGCTCGACATGCCCCGGCGAAGCCGGGGCGGTCGTCCCGATCACGCGCTCCAGCGAGGCGGCGGCCAGCCGCTCGAGCTCCGGCCCGATCCAGTCAAGGCTCGATGACGCCATGCAGCACCGCCTTTCGGATCGGGTCGAGCACCAGAGAGGTCCGTGCCGCGTCGGTCAGACGCCGCGCGGTCAGCTCGCCGGCCAAGCCGGGGAAGCGGCCGAGCACCGGAATGCCGCCGAACCGCTCGATCAGCGCGGCGTTGTCGTCCACGCTCGGGTCTTCGCGCAGCTGATCCGGCGCGCTTGCGCCGTCGTTGAGCACGACGCCGACGATGGGGATGCGTCGCTGCCGCAGATAGGCGGCCGTCAGCAGCACGTGGTTGATCGTGCCGAGGCCGGAGCGGGCGACGATCAGCGCCGGCATCCGCAGGGCGGCGATCAGGTCCGCGACGACGGCCGACTCGGCCAGCGGCACCGCGACGCCTCCCGCGCCTTCGACGAGCAGCGCCGCGCAGCGGTCCGCCAGCGGCCTGCCGGCATCCAGCAGCGTCTGTACGCCGAGCGCGTCGCCGGCCCGTTCTGCTGCGAGCAGCGGCGCCAGCGGAGGCTCATATGTAAACGAAGCGACCGAATCGGGCCGGCCGTCGATGCCGGCATAGCGCAGCAGCCGCTCCGCGTCGGTGCCGCCGCTGCCGACGAGGCCGCCTGTCTGGACGGGCTTCCATACGCCGACGTCGGCCCCTTCCGCGCGCAGCAGCGCCGCCAGGGCGGCGGTCACGACCGTCTTGCCGATGCCGGTATCCGTGCCGGTGACGAACAAGCCGCGATAGCCTCCTCCATTCATCGTCGTTCCGCCTCCTTCCCCTCCGTGACGTCAAGGATGGAAGCCGCCACAATATCCGTCATCGCGTCCAGCTCCTCCTCGGAGCTGCATAGCGGAGGCATGAAGACGACCACGTTGCCGAGCGGCCGCGTCAGCATGCCGAGCTCGCGGGCCCGCATGGTCGCCCGGACTCCGATCCGGTCCGCCCAGGCGTACGGTTCCCGCGAAGCCTTGTCGCGGACGAGCTCGATCCCGACCATCAGCCCCTGCTGCCGGATGTCGCCGACATGCCGGAGCTCCTTCAGCGGCGCGAGCTTCCTGGCGACGAAAGCGGCCTTCGCCTCGATTCCCTCCACCATGCGGCGCTCCTCCATCAGCCTCAGGCTGGCGAGCGCGACGGCGCAGCCGAGCGGATTGCCGGTGAACGAATGGCCGTGGAAAAACGTCTTCTGCTCCTCGTATTCGGCATCGAATGCGTCATAGACCTCATCCGTAGCCAGAGTCGCCGCTACGGGCAGGTAGCCTCCGGTCAGCCCTTTTCCGAGCACCATCAGATCCGGCGATACTTGCTCCAGATCGCAGGCGAACATCGCCCCCGTCCGTCCGAACCCGGTCGCTACCTCATCCGCGATGAGCAGCACGCCATGCTCGCGGCATAGCTCCGCCATCCGGCGCAAGCAGCCTGCCGGCATGACGAGCATGCCTCCGGCTCCCTGCACGATCGGCTCGACAATGCAGGCCGCGATCTCCTCGCCGCGCTCCTCCAGCAGGCGCCGCAGCGCGCCGAGCGTCGCTTCCATCGCCGCCTCGTCTCCCCCATGGCGGTATGAGTTCGGGTAGGGCACGACATGAGCGGGGAACAGCAAGGGACGATAGACCTCCTGGTACAGCGGAATGGCGCCGACGCTCGCCGCGCCGATCGTATCGCCGTGGTAGGCCTGGTCCATCGTGACGAACGCCGTCCTGCGGCGATCGCCTCTGTTGCGCCAGTATTGAAAGGCCATCTTGATCGCGATCTCCACGCCCGTCGCGCCCGAATCGGAGTAGAACACCTTGTTCAGTCCCTTCGGGCTGATCGCCGCCAGCTTCCCCGCCAGCTCGATTGCCGGCACGTTGGCCATGCCGAGCAGGGTCGTATGGGCGACGCGCTCGAGCTGGTCCCGCAGCGCCTGGTCCAGCTCCGGCGCCTGATGGCCGTGCACGTTGAGCCAGACCGAGGAGAAGCCGTCGTAATAGCGCCTCCCCTGCACGTCTTGCAGCATGACGCCTTCTCCGCGCTCGATGATGAGCGGCGAGCCGCTTCGATACTCCTTCATTTGCGTGAACGGATGCCACAGATGGGCCTTGTCCAAGGCAACGAGCCGTTCATCGTCCGTTTTCACCGGCGCTCCCCCTCCTTTTTTAGTTAACTCAACTATAGGTATAAAAGGTTAACAAATTGCTTCGGCTATTCTATCAAACTCTCCTTTTTCTGTAAAGGAGGCTTCTTTCCGATCCGGCCGCAGCTGAAAGAAGGGACTGCCGACCCGAGCGGCGAAAGGATCGGGAAATGCGTTCATTCCACAAGAAAGGCGGGTTCAGGATGGTTGACGCCGACATCGCCGAACGGTTCGTTCCTTACAGCCCCGCCCACCTGCTCAGCCTAGCGCTCATCCTCGCTGCCGTCCTGCTGCTCCTCGCGTTCCGCCGGCCGCTCTCCAGGCGCCGTCCGGCGGCCGGACGCTATGCGCTCGCCGGCCTGCTTGCCGCTTGCGAGGTGCTGCTGAACGTCTGGTACTTCTCCAGCGGCGTATTCCGCCCGTCGTCCACCTTGCCGTTCGAGCTGTGCAGCATCTCGCTCTACCTGTCCGTGCTCATGCTGCTGCTGCGCAGCCGGCTGCTGTTCCAGATCGTCTATTTCACCGCGATCGGCGGCGCGCTCCAGGCGCTTGCGACGCCGGTGCTCGGCTACGCCTTTCCGCATTTCCGCTTCATCGAGTTTTTCGCCGCCCACGGGCTGCTCCTGTTGGCCGCGCTCTACATGGTCTGGGTCGAAGGCTTCCGCCCGACGCTGCGCTCCGTCTTCGTCGCCTGGGGAGCGCTCAACGCGATCGCCGCCGTCGTGTTCCTCGTCAATCGGCTGACCGGCGCGAACTACATGTTCCTTGCCCGCAAGCCGCCGAGCTCGTCGCTGCTCGACGTTCTCGGTCCGTACCCCTGGTACATCCTGTCGCTCGAAGCGGTCGCGCTGCTGCTGTTCCTGCTGCTGTACCTGCCGTTCGCGCGAAGCGAGCGGCGCGCCAAGGCGGTCGCGGCCGCCCGCAGCGTCCCCTCCTCCTGAGGGCCGACCGGCGGGCGGTATCTTCCCGGCAAGCCAAAAAAGCCCGCTTCTCCCGTGGCTCGGGAAAAGCGGGCTTTCGTCTGGGGCCGCCCGCAGCAAGCGGGCTACAGGCGGATTTTGAGCTGGAACAGGCCGGCCTTGCGCGCCGCCATGTAGATGATGACGACGAGCGGGCCGAGAAAGACGCCGATGACGCCGACGAGCTTGAAGCCGACATACAGGCTGACGAGCGCGGAGATCGCGCCGATGCCGACCGAGTCGCCGAGAATTTTGGGCTCGATGATGCGCCGCACGATCGTGATGGCGAGAAACAGCAGCACGAGGCCGATCGCGGTGCCGGCGTGGCCGGTCAGCAGCATGTAAGCCGCCCAGGGCACGAGCACCGAGCCGGTGCCGAGGATCGGCAGGATGTCGACGACGACGACGAGCAGCGCGATCGCCATCGCGTAGTCGATGCCCATGCTGGCCAGGCCGATCAGCGTCAGCACGTACGTCACGAGGCTGAGCAGCAGCTGCGAGCGGAGAAAGCCGAAGATCGAGTGCTTGAGGTTGTCGAGCACCTGCCCGAGCTGCGGCCGGGAGTCCTCATGGAACAGCGACAGGAACGACGCCCTCATCGTGTCCAGGCTGAAGCTGAACATATACACCGCGACGAGGAACACGATCGTGAAGATGAACATGCCGGGGAGGCCCGAGGCGACGGCGACGACCGAGCCGGAAAGCGCGGTCGCCATGCCGGTCAGCGAGCTGGCGAGCCCGTTCAGCACCTTCTCCAGCTGTACGGCCGTTTCGGGCGGGATCGTCATGTACACATCCTTGGCATGCTCGAATTTCTCTCTGAAAAAGACGTTCGCATCCGCGACCATGGCCGGCGCCCGGTTCCAGAACGCGATCAGCTCCGCCGCCAGCTTGAAGCCGATGCCGGCGGCAAGCCCGAGCAGGAGCGCGGTGAACAGCGTGCTGCTCGTCGCGGCGGCGGCGAGCCGGCTCATGCCGGCCTTGGCCATCAGCAGCCGGTTGAGCGGCTCCAGAAAAATGGCGACGACAAGCGCGAGCAGGAACGGCGCGCCGACGGTGAAGCTGAGGTAGAGCAGCAGGAGCAGGACGGCGACGAAAACAAGCGATTTGAGCGGCAAGGCCATTCTCCCCGGGGCTGCAGTCCCCGCAGGTCTCCCTCCGGCGAGGCTGCCCGTCGACCGGCGCTCCGGCGGAATCCGCCCGCGCCCGCGCTAGCTCTCCTCGTCCGGCTCGTCCCGATCTGCAGCGGCTTCGGGATTGCGGTAGATGCGGACGCGCAGCACGCGCAGAGGCTGGCATTCCGCTACCTCGAATGTATATTCGCCATAGTCGATTTTCTTGCCTTTCTCCGGATTGCCGCCCAATCGGCCGAACATCCAGCCTCCGATGGAGTCGACCTCCTCGTCCTCGAGGTCGAGCTGCAGCATGCGGTTGACGTCGTCGATCAGCATGCGGCCGTCGACGGTCGTCTCCTCCCCTTGGACCGTGATCGCAGGCGGCGCTTCGTCGAACTCGTCATGGATCTTGCCGACGATCTCCTCCAGGATCAGCTCGGCCGTCAGCATGCCGGCCGTGCCGCCGTATTCGTCGACGACGACGGCGAGCTGGCTGTGGCGCGCCTGCATGAGCTGCAGCACCTGGCTGATCTCCATCGACTCCGGCACGTTCAGCACCGGCCGGATCAGCTTGCGCAGATCCGGCTCGCTGCTCCGGTCTGCGGTGAGCAGGTCGGCGATATGCACGAAGCCGATGATCTGGTCCTTCTCCTCGATCGCGACCGGGTAGCGGGTATGACGGGTGCGGTAGACCGTCTCGCGGTTCTCCTCGAGCGGGCGCGCCGTGTACAGGCAGTCCATGTCCGTCCGCGGCAGCATCACTTCGCGCGCCAGCAGGTCGGCGAAGTCGAATACGTTGTCCACGAGCTTCATCTCGTTGTCGTCGATGATGCCGCTCTGCGCGCTCTGGCTGACAAGCAGCCGGATCTCCTCCTCCGTGTGGGCGGACTCGTGCTCGCTCGCCGGCTGGACGCCGATGAGCTTCAGCAGGCGGTTCGCCGCGCCGTTCAGCAGCAGGATCGCCGGCTTGAAGATCGTGTAGAAGAACAGCAGCGGCGCGGCCAGCCAGAGCGACACGCCCTCCGACTTCTGGATCGCCAGCGACTTGGGCGCCAGCTCGCCGATGACGATATGCAGGAACGTGATGACGAGAAAGCCGATGACGACCGAGACGGTCGTGACGACCGTCTCGTCGGCAATGCCGAGCTGATGCAGCAGCGGCTCGACGATCAGATGCGAGATCGCCGGCTCGCCGACCCAGCCGAGGCCGAGCGAGGCGAGCGTAATGCCGAGCTGGGTCGCGGACAGATAGGCGTCGAGGCGATGCGCGATGCGCAGCGCGTACCCGGCTTTTTTGCTGCCTTCCGAGGCGAGCTGCGTCAGGCGGGTCGTCCGCACCTTGACGAGGGCGAACTCCGCCGCGACGAAAAAGCCGTTCAGCAGCACGAGCACGACGACGATCAGCAGGTTGAGCGTAATTTCGCCGGGATGGAACTCGGTTGTCATGACGATCCGCCTCCGATTCAGGCAGGGCCGCTAAAGCACGGCCTTCTGCTTCATGAAATCGATCTCTTCGTAATACATCTGCTTCACGAGCAGGTTCGGCCCGCAGCAGGCGGCGGCCGGGCAATGGCAATTGACGCTGCGGCTGAGCGGATGGTCCAGCCAGCGTGAGAACACGTCGTCGAGACGCTCGTCCAGCACGTTGCCGAAGGCGGGGATGTCGCTGAAGTCGGTCACGAACACCTCGCCCGTGAACAGGTTGACGTTGAGCCGGTTGCGTCCGTCGGGATCGTTGCGCACGGTGACGCGCGGCTCGCGCCCGAGCCGCGCCAGCAGCTCGCGGTCCGCCGGATCGGAGCTGCAGGCGTAGAACGGCAGCGTGCCGAACAGCATCCACAGCTGAGGGTCGCGCGCGTCCAGCAGCTCCGTCACCGCCTCGCGCATCTGCTGCTTGCTCAGCGCGGGCAGATCGCCGGCCCAGGCGCTCGGATACATCGGATGAACCTCATGGCGCTCGCAGCCCATCTCGCGGATGAGCTGATGGATCTCCGGCATCTTGCGATGCGTCCGGAAGTTGATCATCGACTCGGCGGAGACGAGCACGCCCGCCGCGCTCAGCCGACGCGCGTTGTCGATCATCCGCTCGTACATGCGGACCGCGGCTGCGCGCGGCACCGAGTGGCCCGAGCGGGCGAAGCCGACCTCATGGAAGTCGTCGGCCGAGGTGTAATTGAACGAGATGTGCATGACGTCCAGGTAAGGGGCGATAAGCTCGTAGCGCGAATAGTCGAGCGTGACGTTGGAGTTCAGCTGGGAGCGGATGCCGCGGCTGCGGGCGTACTTCAGCAGCGGCACGATATAGTCGCGGACCGTCCGCTCGGAGTAGGACGGCTCGCCGCCGGTGATGCTGATCGTCTGCAAGTGCTCGACCTCGTCGAGCCGGGAGAGCATCCGCTCGAGCGGCAGCTTGTCCGCTTCGCGCATCGTCAGCGTATCGCCGACCGCGCAATGCTCGCAGCGCATGTTGCATAGGTTCGTGACCGTGAACTCCACGCTTGTCAGAGCGTGGCGGCCGAAGCGCTCCAAGCTGCCGAGCGGGTCCCACGGGTCGTTTTGCGGGGACAGCGGCGTCAGCAGCGGTTGAAGCGTCATATCTGGGTTCATGTTCAATCCAGCACCTTATCGTTTATTAATGAAACACTCGGCTTTTATTGTACTTCCCCATCCCGGCTGAATCAAACGGCGAAGCCGGCGAAACGCGAAAAAGGAGCCCGAAGGCTCCTGGTGCCGATGCTGGATGAAAGGTGAACCCGCTCAGGAGGTCGCGCCCGCCAGCTGCGCCTCGGGCAGCTCGTCGTTGACGCCGGCGATCATGCGGGTGAGCTGCAGCGACATGTCGATCTCGTAAGGAGCGCGCAGCCGCACGCCCTCGTCGTCGCGCAGCACCCGCACGACCGGCCGGTGCGGGCAGTTCGGCCGCACGTCGACGACGACGCCGACCTCGCCGGTCTTGAGCCGCACGGTCATGCCGACCGGGTAGATGGCGACCTTGTCGCGGAACAGCTGCACCATCGTCTGCTCGTACTGGGTGCCGGTGCCGGCATACAGCGCCTCGACCGCCTGATGCGGCAGCATCGGCTCCCGGTAGATGCGGTTGGTCGTCATCGCGTCGTAAGAGTCGACCATGCCGATCCATTTGGAGAACTCGTGGATCTCCCCGCCCTTGAGGCCGAACGGATAGCCGCTGCCGTCGAGCCGCTCGTGATGCTGCAGCGCGCACAGCGCCGCCGCCGCGGGCACGCCCGCCTCATGGCGGAGCAGCTCGTAGCCGTACTCGGTATGCCGCTTCATCTCGTCGAATTCCTCGCGTGTCAGCATGCCCGGCTTCTTGAGCAGCTCGACCGGCACCATCGTCTTGCCGACGTCATGCAGCAGCGCCCCCATGCCGAGCACGGTCAGCTCGTCGCGGGAGTAGCCGTGATGGATGCCGAGCATCGTCGTATAGACGCAGACGTTGAACGAATGCTGATACAGATAATTGTCCACGGAAGCCATGTTCATGAGCATGACGACGGACTCCTTGTGCGCGGACAGATCGTCGATGACCCGGTTCATGACGTCGCGCAGCTGCGGCCCGACGAACGGGTAGGCCGCTCCGCGCCTGCGCTGCGGCACCTCCATCATCTGCCTGAAGCTCGCCCGGATCTCCGTCATCGCGACCCGCATCGTATCCTCGCTGATCAGCTCGTTGATCTGGATGTCGTCGGTCGCCTCGTCCTGGATGTAGAGGAAGTTGATCTGGCATTCCTCGAGCCGGTCGATGAGCCGGCTCGTCAGCTCGAAGCCTTCGCCAAGCAGGACGAGTCCCTCTCCGGAGAGAACCTTTTTCGCCAGCCTCATCCCGGGCCGGCACATGCTTAGGGGCATCAGTATCATGGACGGGTCGCTCCCTGGGTACGAATAGATTCCTATCCTGTTCTCTATCGACATGCTCGAGGGAAATCTTTAGTTTCGACAGCGTTTTTCGAGCGCTTGCGCGCAGATTCGACAGCTCAGCGGACGAGCCTGAAGCGCGGCTCTGCGCAGCGCCGCAGCGCCTCGGGCTTGTTCAGCTCGGCAGCGAGCACCTGACGGATGAACTCGGGCAGGAAATAGCGCACGTCCCGCCCCTCCTTGAGCGGCAAATAGCCGGCGCCGAAGGTGAACATGTCCAGCGTGCCGACGTCGTACTCGCGCTCGTCCTCCAGCTCGCCGCCGGCGGAGCGGATCGAGACGATCCGGCCTCCTCCGTCCGGCGCCTGCTCCCACTCGACATCCAGCCCGTCGACGGCCAGCGTGCCGAGCACCGTCCCCCGGAAGCCGAAGCCGCGCAGCTCCTTGCCGTAGAACTGCGGCTGCAGCGACTGCTCCAGCGCTTCGCGGATGCGGCGGCCGGCGAGAAGCATCCGGCAAGGATTGATCGGCGACGGGCACAGCGCATGCAGCAGCCCTTCGCTGATCTCGCCGGCCGGCAGTCCGCCGAGCAGCTGGCCCGCGTTGACGATGCCGATCTGCGCTCCGGTCCACTCCCGCACGCCGGCCGCGAGCAGGTTGGCGAGCGGCGATTCGCGGGAAGGGTCGAGCGCGAGCGGCTGCTCGAGCGTCGCCGCCGGGCGGGACAGCTCCCGCCGGGCCGCCTCGCCGTGCGAGCGCAGCAGCTCGGCCGACGACTCGTCGATCGGCAGCGAGGCAATCGGCAGCAGGCGGCCCTGCGCCTCGAGGCGGCCGCGCCGCGGATCGAACGCGAGCTCGACGAGCCCGAGCCGCTCGCCGAACTTGCCGGCTCCGCACAGCAGCGCCCCGCAGACGCGCTCCGGCTCCTCCAACAGATGATGCGTATGTCCGCCCAGGATGACGTCGATGCCGTCGATCTCCTCCGCGAGGCGACGGTCCATCGGCAAGCCGAGATGGGACAGCACGACGACGGCGTCCGACGCTCCGCGCAGCCGTCTGACCTGCTCGCGGACCGCTAGGAGCGGATCGGTCACGGTCCAGCCGAGCAGGCTGTAAAAGGCGGGATAAGCCGCGGTCGCGCCGATCAGCGCGACGCGCAGCCCGTTTTTGACGAGCACCGTCGACGGCAGCAGCCACTCCGGCCGCTCTCCCGTGCGGGCGTCGAGCAGATTGCAGCAAAGCACCGGAAAGCGGGCGCCGGCATAGATGCGCTCCAGCTCGTCCCGGGTGAACGTCAGCCCCTCGTTGTTGCCGGGCACGGCCGCCTCGCAGCCCGCCTCGCCCAGCAGGGCGATGTTGACGGAGCCGGCGGTGCCTTCGGTCTCCTGCCGCATCCGGTCCAGATGGTCGCCGATATCGACGTAGAGAACCCCCTGCTCGCCATGATCCCGGCGGGCCTCCTTGACGGCGGCGGCGATCCGCCCCGCCTCCTCGAGACGGCTGTGCACGTCGTTGCTGTGCAGCAGGAGCAGGCGGCGCTTGCGGCCGTCGTGCGGTGTGGTTCGTTCCATGCGAGCTCCCTCCGTGCCTGTGCTCTTTCTAGCGTTCATGTTCAGCCGCCGATCTGCGACATCCTCCGCGACGTCGGCGTATGGCTGATCGCCTCGTCGTGCAGCTTCGCCGCCATTTCGTGGTTTTCCGGCTTGATGTCGGCCGCCCGCCGGAACAGCGCCTCGAGCGCCTCCCGGCTGCCCAGCGCGGGCTTGACGTTCAGCTCGTCCACCCAGTACAGGCATGGCTGCAGGCTGCCGTCGGCCGTCAGCCGCAGCCGGTTGCAGCGCGCGCAGAACCGGTCGCTCACCGGATGGATCAGTCCGAACGATCCGGAAGCTCCCTCGAACGCCCAGTTTTCCGATGGGCCGTTGCCCTTCATCTCCGCGAGCGGAGCCATCGGCAGGCCGAGCCCGCGCGCGGCCTCCATGACCGCCGTCAGCGGCAAGTAGTGGCTGCGCCACTGCTCGTCGGCATGGCCGATGGGCATGTATTCGATGAAGCGCACATGCAGCGGCTGCTCCACGGACAGGCGCAGGAAGCTTTGGATCTCGTCCTCGTTGACGCCCTTCAGCAGCACGCAGTTCAGCTTGATCGGACCGAGCCCGGCCTCGCCGGCCGCGCGGATGCCCGCGAGCACCTGCTCCAGCCCGCCGCGCCGCGCGATGAAGCGGAAGCGGGCCGAGTCCAGCGTGTCGAGGCTGATGTTCACCCGGTCGAGGCCCGCCGCCTTCAGCGCGGCCGCCTGCTTGGCCAGCAGCATGCCGTTCGTCGTCAGCGAGATTTCCTCGATGCCGGAGATCGCCTTGAGCCGGCGGATCAAGCCGTCCAGGCCGGGCCGCACGAGCGGCTCGCCGCCGGTGATGCGCAGCCGCCTGAAGCCGAGGCCGGCCGCGGCCTCGACGACCTCGACGATGTCGTCGTAGCTCAGCAGCTCCGACGAGTCGGCGAACTCCATCCCTTCCTCCGGCATGCAGTAGAGGCAGCGCAGGTTGCAGCGGTCCGTCACCGAGATGCGCAGATAGTCGTGTATCCTTCCGAATCGGTCCCTCAGCATCCCGTTTCCTCCTGTGCCTGGCTTCTTGGCGGAAGCCTGCGTTTTCGTGTCTATCAGTTTATCATTTTTGGCGAACTTATGATATGCTGGAAGCAAAACCCCGACCGGGACAGGTGAGGTTATCTACCATGAGCTACAGCTGGAGCATCGCTTTGTTCGCCGGCTTGCCGGAGCGTCTCGGGACGCGGCAGGCCGAGCTCGCGACCGACCGGACCGAGATGACCGTCGGCGAGCTGAAGGCCGCGCTGTGCGAGGCCTATCCCGCGCAGGCCGGCCTGATCTCCGTCTGCTTCGCGGCCCGCAACGAGGCTTACGCCGCAGACGACGAGGTCGTCCGCTGCGACGACACGCTGGCGCTGCTGCCGCCCGTGTCCGGGGGCGACGGCAGCGGCGCTGCCGCAGCCTCCGATGCCGATGCCGCCTGCCGCATCGGCCCAGAGCCGCTGGACGCGGCCGCCGTCGCCGCGCTGGTGGAGCATCCCGACCACGGAGCAGTCATCGTCTTCATCGGCACGACGCGCGAGTGGACGGCCGGACAGCGCACCGTCAAGCTGGAGTATGAAGCCTACGGGCCGATGGCGCTGCGCACGCTGGAGCAGATTCGCCGCGAGCTCGATGAGCGCTGGCCGGGCACGCGCTGCGCCATCCATCACCGCATCGGCGTCGTCGGCATCGGCGAGGCGAGCGTCGTCATCGCCGTCTCCGGACCGCATCGGGCGGCCGCGTACGACGCGAGCCGCTACGCGATCGAGCGCCTCAAGCAGATCGTGCCGATCTGGAAGAAGGAGATCTGGGAGGACGGCTCGGAGTGGAAAGGGCATCAGACGGGACCGTGGAATCCGCTCGCGGAACCGGCCGGAGCGCCTGCCTCGGCCGGCACGCTCCCGCCAGCGGAGCCCCGCCCTCCTGGAGCCGGCGCCTCGCAGGAGACGCCCGAATGAGCGGAGCCGGCCGGCCGCCGGTCCACGACCGCTACGTCCGCCAGACGCGCTTCGCGCCGATCGGCCCGGACGGCCAGCAGCGGCTGGGCGGATCCGTTGCCGCCGTCGTCGGCGTCGGCGCGCTCGGCTGCGTCATCGCCTCGCATCTGGCGCGCAGCGGCGTCGGCGAGCTGCGGCTCATCGACCGCGACGTCGTGGAGCTCAGCAATCTGCAGCGGCAGCTGCTGTACGACGAAGAGGATGCCGCCGCCAGCCTCCCCAAGGCGGAAGCCGCTGCGGCGAAGCTCCGGCGGGCCAACGGCAGCATCTCGATCCGCGCCTATGCGACGGATCTGCATGCCGGCAATGCGGACGAGCTGCTCGGCGGAGCGCAGCTCATCCTCGACGGCACCGACAATTTTCAGACCCGCTACCTGCTCAACGACTATGCGGTCCGCGCGGGCATCCCTTGGATCTACGGCGGAGCGGTCGGAGGCGGAGGCATGACGATGAGCGTGCTGCCCGGCTCCGGCCCCTGCTACCGCTGCCTCTTTCCCGAGCCGCCCGCCTCGGGTCTTGCGGACACCTGCGAGACGGCGGGAGTCGTCTCGCCGCTCGTCGACGTGATCGGATCGCTGCAGGCGATGGAAGCGATCAAGTGGCTCGCCGGCCGTGCCGAGGACATGCGCGGAAGCCTGCTTCAGCTCGATCTTTGGCGCAACTCCTGGATGCCGCTCGGCGTGGCCGAAGCCAGGCGGGCGGACTGCCCTTGCTGCGGCCGACGCGAGTTCCCTTACCTGGAGCCGGAGCAGGAAGCGGCGGCGGCGCTGTGCGGACGCTCCACCGTGCAGGTGCGCCCCGCCATCGCCCGCCCGCTCGATCTGCGCGCTCTCGCGGATCGGCTCTCCTCGGCAGGCGAGGTCCGGCTGACGCCGTACTCGCTCCGATACGAGCGGGACGAGCAGGTTTCCGTCGTCTTCTTTCCCGATTCGAGGGCGCTTATCCAAGGCATGGAAGATCCTATTAAAGCAAAAGCCGTTTATGCCGATATATTAGGATGATTATAGGTCGGAGGTAGGATGCTGCCTGCTTGCCGGTTCCGACGATAGTAGCAGGGCGGCTTTCCGCCGTCCAAGACTAACCTTGCCGAGGTGCACCATGAGGGTCCATATTTCCGATCTAAAGGAAGGCGATCTGCTGTCGAGCGACGCCTTCAACCACTATGGCTTGAACGTCATGGCCAAAGGAACCCGGCTGACCTCCTACGAGATCGCCAAGCTGTCGCAGCACAATATCGACTACGTGGATGTCGAGATGAATCGGCCCGCAGCCGTTCATGCCGGCGCCGGCCATCGGACGATCGAATCCGGGCTGCCGCCGCGCTGGCTGCCGTCCATGAAGCCCCTCTACGAGAACGCCATAACCGGCTGCGAGAATCTATTTCGCAAGGCGCTGGAGGAAGGCAAAGTAAGCGAGGAGGACGTGCACGAGTCGTTCGGCCCGCTCATGTCCAGCTTCCAGATGGAGCGGGACGTCGTCTCGATGCTGCTGCTGCTCGACACGAACGACGATTACACGTACCATCATTCGGTGCAGGTCGGCATGCTGTCCTACTATCTGGCCTCCTGGCTGGGCTTCTCCGAGGAAGAGTCGGGGCGCATCGGCAAAGCCGGCTTCCTGCACGACATCGGCAAATGCAAAATCCCGAAGGAAATCCTGAACAAGCCGGAAAAGCTGACGAGCGAGGAGTATCGGGAGGTCAAGCGCCATACGCTCTACGGCGAAGAAATCATCCTCAGCACCTACGACGATCCGTTCCTCTCCAGCGCCGCTCTCCAGCACCATGAGCGCATGGACGGCACCGGCTATCCCCACGGCATCATGGGAGCGGAGATTTCCCCCATCGCCAAGATCGTCGCCGTCGCCGACGTGTACAGCGCGATGATCTCCACTCGCACCTACCAGCAGAAACGGGACTTGCTCTACGTACTGCGCGAGCTGTACCGCATGAGCTTCCGCGAGCTGGATCCGCATACGACCCACACGTTCATCCGACATATGATTCCGAACTTCATCGGCAAGAGCGTAGAGCTCGACAACGGCCAATCCGGCACGTTCGTCATGACGCATCCGAGCGAGTTCTTCCGCCCGCTTGTCCAGATCGGGGATCAGTTCATCGACTTGTCCGAGCAGCGGGAGCTGGAGATTACGCAGATTTATATGTAAAACTAAAAAGCCCTCCCCTTCCCGCCTGATGAGGCGGAAGAGGAGGGCTTTTGACTGGCAAGGGCCGCGTCTTCCGAGTCGAAGGGAGAGGAGAAATTCGGAGAAACTCGTCATCCGCTCGAATGGAGCGGCAACGGACTTCCTATGGCACCCGTGAAAGACGCTGCACCGAAGGCTCAGTCTCCCCCGCCTCCGCAGCTGCTGGACGAGCAGCTGCTGCCCGAGGAGCAGCTGCTCGACGAACCTCCGTCGGAGGAGCCGCCTCCGCTTCCGCTATCGGAACGGCCGCTTCCGCCCTCATCGTACGAGCCGCCGCTCGCGCAACCCGACGCCGAACAGCTGCTTTGAGAGCGTTGCCGCTCCTCTTCCGGCAGATGCTGCTCCATCTGCTCGTCGAACGAACCGCCCATCGAGCTCAGGAGCATCGCCCCGCCCAGCATCGCGCCATAGCCGGGATCGGCGTAGCTGCTCGCAGCCGCTGGAGAGGACGAGCGTCCGCGATCGGCGCTTCGTTCCTCGCGTACTTCGGCAGCCTGACGGCGGAGCTTATCGAGCAGATAGGAGGCGAGCCGTTCGTCCGCCTCGGGACGGATCAGCGCTGAACGCAGCTCCCGCTCCTCGTCGTCCTGCAGCCGCCGGAGCCGCTCTTCGTCGAGCGGATGACGGAAAAATCCTCCCCAGGCGACAGGAGCGAAGGCGTGAAACCGGAACAGCGCCGCGTAGGCCAGATCGAACCAGGCGCGGCCGCCGGGGTCCGGCACGCTTTCGGCCGCCGGCTCGTGATGCAGCGGTCCGCCGGTCAGTTCCCGGCCGAAGCGCTCGTAGTCGCGGGTATACATCAGCATCTCATGCCAGACTCCGTCCACCTCGTCGCTGAACATCGGCACGCTGCGCAGCAGCGAGCACAGCACGAAGTACCGCTTCAGCTCGAGCAGCAGCAGCTCGAACCGCTCCAGCGAGCACTCAGGATGCTCGGTCAAATAGCGCTGCCGCAGCCGATCGACGTAGTCGGCGGGAAGGGCACGCTCGAGCTTGGCGAGAGTGTCCTGCACCGGAGCGTCCGGCAGCGCCCCGAGACGCTCCCAGCCTTCCGTTTCACGGCCGGCTTCCGCAACGGGATCCCGACGGATGCTCGCTTGGGAACGTGGAGCCGCGCCGCGCCCGGCTTTTGCTTTGGAGCCGTTCGATTTGGAGACGAAGACGAACACGACAAGCAAGAAGGCGATGATGAGCGCCAAAGAAGTACCGGATGACATGGGAGGGCTCCTTTCCGCGAACCGATTTATGCCGATCTTATCACAAATCGGTCCCGGTCAGCGGAATTCCCGCACATTTCCGCAGCTCGTCGGCCATACGGGCAAACCGCTCCGGGTTTTCGCCTTTCGCAGCCGCCTTGAACCAGGCGGGCGACAGCCAGCCGCTGATGATTTCCTCGGCGTTGCTTCTGAGCAGGCCCTCCCCGTCCGCGCTGCGACGCAGCCGATCCGCCAGCCGCGCGTAGTGGGCCGCCCCGCTTTCGTCGCCGGCCGCCTTGCGCGCCTGCCATGCCGGCTGGATGTACGAAACGATGAGATGGGCGCACGTATCGGAAGAGAGCCGGGCAACCGGCAGGGCAAGGCCGGCTTGACTACCTGCCAAGGATGCGGCTCCCCGGCTTGCCGCGGGGCAGGTCGAAGGAGGATCGGACGGCGCAGGCGGACGGATTCCCGTCTCGGTCGAGCTTGCGGCGTCTTTGCGCCATGCGTCCAGCCTCGCCTCGACGTCCCGGATCAGATGGCGCAGCGTTCGCCCTCCCGTCGCCAGCGCCTGCTCGCAATCCCGCTTGCGCGCCGGATCGAGCTGGCTATGGCTGACGATATGGGTGGACGGCGATTTGCTCCACTTGGCGCAGCAATAGGCCAAATAAGCGACGTATCGGTCATAGGCCGCCTCGAAGCGGATGCCTCCGCCGTAGCACAGCTCGATGCCGAGCGCGGCGTCGTTGGCGTCTGCGCCGAAGCGGCGATTGTCCTCCGGCGCCTGACGCTGGACATGGTACGCCTTTTCTGCGGGCTCACTGCCGGTGCCGGTCGGGATGATCTCCAGGATGCGCTGGTCGTCGATGAAGACATGGGCGGAGGCGTACCGCTCCGTCTGCCGGTCGAAGTAGCGGAAATGCGCCTCCGCCGTCGCGCCGGGGTTCCCGGTATCGTGAGCGACGAAAAAAGCCGGGCCTCCGGCGGTCAGCCGAAGGCCCGGCCTCGTCTCGGGGCGGATGCGGATGTAGCGGCGCTCGATCGGATAGCCGGGATCAAGCATCTTCTCCCTCCTTGCGGATCGCCTCGGCGGTCTGCTTGACGAGCTGGTTGCCGTAGACGGCGACGGCGCCGCAAAAGATGCCCTGCATCACGCCTTCCGCCGTCCAGCCTGCGGTGAAGCCGGCGAAGCCAATGCCGTTCGCGGTGACGAGATAGATGATGAGCCAGTCCGGGATGCCGGCCGTCCGTTTGAGGCCGTAGCCGATGATCCAGCAGACGGCGACGACGCCGGCCAGCTCGGGACGGATCATCGTCTGGATGAGGGTCCAGTCCATGGATGCGAGCCTCCTTTGATTACCTTTATTCAAGAATCTTGAAAACAAGGCCCAGCAGCGAGGCCGCCAGGCCGATGAGGGTGAACGAGGTCGTGATGAGCCAGCGCTGGCCCTGCTTGATGCCGTCGATGCTGGCCCGGATCTCGTCGATCCGGTGATGCGCGGCGCGCGCCCGCTGGGCGGCCTCGCGCGCCGTCTCGTCGCTTTTTTCCAGGCGTTCGATGAGCCGCGTGACTCCGGAGGCCAACTCGCCGAGAGCCCGAGTATTGACTTCCTGCAGCGTCTCGAGCTTCACCACTTGGGATACGATCGCCTGGAGCTGATTCTCGGGTCTGCTCATGCCGGGTTTCTCCTTTCGAACGGTGGGGAGGGGAAAGACGCTATAAGACGCTCGCTGGCAGAAGGACCTCATCGGCGTTTTCTTTAGTTTTGATCTTTTGAGAAAGATATCTTAGAAGCACCGAGTAGTACATCAGAACATTGCTTTCTCCAAGTTTCCTTTGTCCATCCTGATATCCGTCCAAAGAGCTCTTCGATAGCGTCAACTCTTCAGAAAAGTCGAGCTTCTCATCAACCGGAACGACCATCATGGCGTTGCTGAGCAAGATTGCACCCGATTGAATAATTTGATAATGGATTCGGAATTGATTGATATTTCCATCCATATCAAAGTTCTGGGTTACTGCCAGCAATTTAATCTGTTTTTTCATGCTTTAACCTCCTGAAAATGAATCTAGAATCCTTGAGCGTGGTTGAAGCGCAAAGAATGATAGCCTCTACGCCATGCCACAATTCGATACATGAACCTGGAATTGGGTTTTCCCTTGACAACAAAACTGCTTGAATCGCGCACAGGGACGTAAAAGGCGCCTTCGTCCATTCCTTGGATAAAGACTTGGTAGTCTTCCCCCCTGATTTCCACCGATTCAAGGAATATGCGATCCATGGAAATGACGGATACTCCATCCTCTCCTACAATGGATTCGCCAAAGTCCTCAAAACGGTTTTCTGGCGATTCCACGGCGTAAAGAAGTTGATCTCCATAACTTGCGGTTGATACAACAGCAGATTTCGTACCGCCTACGCTGAAGGATTTCACAACTCTGACGCCTGTTGCATCCCAATAAGCGCTCTGCTGACTGTTGGCGTACATTGAAATGCTGTTGTCTCCATTCCATAGCAGCCCCGTGTCATGATCGCCGATCGCTAGATCGACGACTGCTTGAGTATTCATATTGCTTCTGCCTGATCCTCCATTAAAGCCTACCGCCAACGTGCCAGATACTCTGGCGTTGCCCACTCCGGTCACTTTGAAGAAGGGCTGCCACGCATTGGCTCCAATCGTTCCCACATCTAAAATGGCGCTCGCATCTGCCATATACCGGCTTGCCACAATGAGCCCTACTGCCGCCGGATGGTCTTGCCAGTTTACAATCGATGCGGCAGGAGTAATGCCTGCTGGAGGAAACGATGATGCAGAATTGACGGCCTTTGCATGCCCGTGACGTTCAATATGGACGGCCGATTGATTTGAAGAAGAGGGACCGTTCAACGATAATATTGGAGCCCAATTAAGAGTGTCAAAAAAAGTACCCAAACGAATCGTATTGTTTCCAACCATTCGAATGCCATCTGTAGAACCTGCTGCGTTTTCGTAGACCGCGTAATGCTTTCCATCTGACGCATTTTGTCCGCGGAAATAGATCGGAGAGTCAGCAAGGTTGAGATTTGAACCGCCGCCCCCGCCTAGATTCAGCTTGTTGGGGATGGTAACGTTTCCGGTGGATCGAGCTATATCCAGCCCTTTTGTTATAAAGGCTCCGCTGTTGTCATAGGTCCAGAAGGATAAATTTCCTCCTCCATTTCCTGCGACGCTCGGTCCATCCAATCCGATTGCGCCATAATTATTGCCGTTGTACTTCATCATCAAATGAACCTGACCACCCGAACTGGTTCCTTGAGTCGTTGTCATCGATTTGAAGCTTGGATTGGCTGCCTTCTGCAGATCTTGATCAAAATGGAACCCATCTGCGGTATCGGCATTCAAACCTGATCCAGGACCGCCATTCCACAGCCTTCTATCCGACTCCGATACATGGGCGTTTGAATTAGAGCTATGGGAAGCAAGCTGAGCCTTGGCGTCGTCCACCTCCGCCTTACGCGCGGCGTCGTCCGCGGCCGCCGGGGCGGCCACCTTGACGCGGCCGGCGGCGTCGCGCTGCATGAGCTTGCCGGGCGAAGCCTGGCTCGTCGCGCCGTGCGCTCCTTCCACGATCGCCGCATGGGCGGACGCCGCATTCACCTCGCCGCCGAGCGCGTTCAGATCCGCCTCGGTGACGACATCGTTGAACTTCCAATCCGTTTTTGCCATCGTCTATCCCTCCTCCACTGTGACCGACTGCAGCATGAGCGTGTCGCTGGTGATCGGAATCTGCACATCATTCACACTCAGCGTCTTGCCGGCCGCATCCTGCAGCTCGATCCGGTGCACCGTCCCGACCGCCTCCGCCGGAATGTAATACCTCAGCTCCACGACGCCCTGCGCCGCCCGCTTGAGCGTGAACTCCGTCAGCAGCACCGCGCCGCCGTTCAGAGAAACGCGCGCGATCCGCCCGTCCACATAAGCGGCTACGTCCTGAATCAGCGAAGCCTCGATCATCGTACGATCCCCTCTTCCTTCTCTGTCGTGAATCCGGTCGCGCCGAGCTTCCAGCTGCCGAGCGTCGTCTCGCGGGCCAGCCGGCGATAGCGGATGCCCTCCCTCAGCCGGAGCGTGTCCGCGACCGCCGTCTGCTGCACATAGACGAGATTCGCCGGCTTCAGCGCGGTCACCGTCTGCTCCACCTCGCGGAACAGCGACGCGTTCTGAATCGCTGCCGAGATCGTCAGCACATGCGCCTCCAGGTCGACCTGCGCCAGCGCGCGTCCCGGTCCGGCCAGATCGTCCAGCCTCTCTTGCAGGTAGCGCAGCGTAAAAGGCGGCTTCGTCGAATACCGGTTGACGACCCGCATTCGCCGAAACGCCGGCGATTCCTGCGATTCATCCGCCCGGATGCCGAGCAGCCGCTCATGGCGGCGTACCGCCTCCACGGATGCGGTCAGTACGAAGCGGTCGTCCAGCAGGCGGGCCAGCGCCTGCTCCGCCGACGCGACCTCCGCATCCTCCGACCGGAACAGCTCCGTCATCTCGCGGCTCTCCTGATAAAATTCCGGCAGCTTCCCGATCAGCGGCTCAGCCATTCAGCGTCACCGTCCCGAGCACCGGCACCTCGTCGGCTTCCAGCTCCAGATTGGAGGGCGCGCCGTTCAGCGTCGTGCCGCCGATATCCTCGACGCCCGGCAGCGCGAGCACTCTCGTCTCCAGCTGAGAGATGCGTACGATCAGGCGGCTCTCGCCCGCCCAGACGCGCCGCAGCTCCAGCAAATACGCTCCGGCCGCCGCCTCGATGTCCCGCTCCAGCTGGACGGCGCTGACGCCGGCGCGCAGCGTGAGCTGCGTGGCGATGTCTACGGGAACCGCGTCCGCCGCTACGATCGTCACCCGATGGCCGATCGGGGCGAGCCCGATGCCTTGTCCCGCCGACTCGGGATCGATCGCCGCCTGCACGTCCTGCACCAGCGCGGCAGCCGCCGGAGCGAAGTCGCTGCCGATGACCGTCGCCTTGACGGTCCCGCCGCCGCTCCACGCGGGATGGATCTTGACCCCGCCGACTCCGGCGAGGCCGCCGATCTTGGCCCGATAATCCGCGATGTTGCCGCCGAACGGCTGCTCGCTGACCGCCTGCCAGAACCGGGCCCGCAGCTCGGCGTCGCCCTCCTCGTCCTCGCCCGGCACGAGCACGTCCGCCAGCTCGGCGCGAGCCAGGCCGTCGATATAGTCCAGCGGCAGCAGCGCTCCCGCCACCTCGTTGCCGGCCCGCCCGGCCTGCTCGGCTGCGAGGCGGTACGTTCCCGGCGCGAGCCGTTCCGCCACCTCGTAGGCGATTCCTTCCGCCGCCAGGCGCGAGCGCAGCGGCACCTCCGCCGGGCCGCCGGCCGCGCCGTAGAACCGTCCGAGCCGCATGGCCCGGCTCGAAGCCTTGCGCCGCACCCCGTGCTCGGCCGCGCGGCGCGTCAAGTACTCCCCGTCCGCCGTATCGGCGAACGAGAGCGCCAGCTGCACGTCGAGCTCGGCGTACAGCTCGGCCAGCTCGGCCGCCGCGGGCGCGAGCGCGTCGAAGATGACGCTTCCTTCCCTTTTGTCCAGCTCTTCCGGAATCCGGGCCAGCATGCGGCCCATGATCTCGCGGTACGTCTGATGCTCATACACCGGACTTCGCCTCCTCCTTGAACGAGCCGAAGACGGTGCGCACCGTGAACGTCAAGGCCACGCCGTCTCCTTCCCGCTTCGTCTGCATGTCCTCGACCGCCAGCACGCGGCTGTCCGCCAGCAGCGCTTCCTCGACGGCCGCTTCGATGTCGTAGCTCGACCGCTCCAGCCCGATCTCTCCCGTGTACACCTCATGCTCCCAGCGCACGGTCGACAGCTGCTTGAAGACGAACTGGCGCATCGCGGCCAGCCCGTCGATGCGTCCTCCCGTCCGCCCGTCGAGATGAATCGGATAGGTCAAGCTCGGCCGCTCGATCTCTTCGGCCGCCGTCCAATCCAGTCCCGTCTGCTCCGGCACGCTCATGCGTCCACCCTCCCCAGCGCGACGTAGGGGCTGCCGCCCTCCGAGCGCAGCAGGACGAGCCGGTCGCCGGGCTCAAGGCCGCGCCTCAGCACGACGCGCTCCCCGCCCAGCTCCACCGCCAGCTCCTGCAGATGCTCGGGCACGACGAGCAGCTCCGCCGGCAGCGTGAAGCGCTGCTCGACGGCCACCTCCAGCGGCGCCAGGCTCGTCACCTTGCCGAACACCGCCTTCGTCAGCTGCTGCGCGTCGAGCGAGCGAGCCAGAATCTGCTTGATGGAATCGTTGATGCTCATTCGCTCATCCTTCCTTCACCATGCCGTCGATGACGTACAGCTCCAGCTGCATCGTATGGGACCGGCCGGCGTAATTATGGGTGCATTCCTCCACCAGGAAGTTCCGATTCAGCTCGAGTCGCGGGATCGACACCTGCACGACCGAACCGGCTCGGATCGTCGGATGGCCGAGCGCCTCCAGGCTGAACTTCCGCTGCTCGCGGTTTTTCAGCTGGAGGAGCTGCTTCAGCATCTCCTTGATCCGCTCCTCGTTGAGGCCCTCGTCTACTTTCTGATAATATTGCAGCTGCCCCCAGCGGGCGATCGCGGCGCTGTCCTGCTCGATGTAGACGTCCCGCCCGCCGGACTTCTTGTTGTCGCGCACGAGCTTGATGCGGTTGTACGTCTCGCTGTCGATGCTGCGGCTGGACGAATAGCCCGTCAGCAGGCTGTTCTCGCCGATGACGACCTTCGCCTTCATGTCGGCCACGTCGCGCAGCGTCAGCAGGCCCGCATCGTCATAGAAGACGAACAGCCTCCCCTTCGCCAGCAGCGTGTCGTCCAACGCCTTGAAAATCATGTCCAGCCGTTTCTGCCCGTCCTGGCTGAACTTCGGAATCGGATGGCCCGTGTCGGCGATAGGGCCGAGCCGGGCTTGGATCGCCAGCGCCTGGTCGCGGACGACCTGGGTCGCCGTCACGTTCGTGCGGACGTACGTGTCCGTTTCCAGCAGGTAGCGGAGCTGGTCCTGCGCCTTCACGCGCACGACCCGGTCCTCGTCTTCCTCCAGGGTGAACACATAGCCGTAAAACAGCCGCACGCCGTCGTCGCTCACCCGCACGACGTTGCCCGGAGCGATCGGCAGCTGGCTTTGCGCCGCCAGGCTCGGTCCCCGGATCATCGAAAATTCCAGCGTGCCCGCCTTGCCGATGCGCGACGTCTTCCAGGTCAGCTCGGTTGCCATGCCGGTGATGTCCCACAGCCGTCCGTCGCGCAGGTCGAGCTCGATCTTCAGCATGCCCTCACCCCTTCGGCGGCGGCACCTGAAGCACGCGGCCGATCTGCAGCCGCTTCAGCTCCGAGTTGCCGATTCCGTTGAGCTTCTGGATCTCCGGCCAGCGGCTGCTGTCGCCGTCGTACAGCTTCATGCTGATGCGGCTGAGCGTATCGCCCTTGACCATCGTGTAGGCTTTCGGCGGGACCTTGAGGTCCGGCCGCTTGTCCGGCTCCTTCGCCACGGCGGTCGTTCCGGCCGCCGTCTTCACGGCCTGCAGCTTCACCGGCGCGTAGAACACGTACTCCTTCAGCTTGAGGGAGTAGAACACGTCGCCCGGCGAGCCGGCCTCCTCCCAACGGTCGAATCCAGTGATCGTCATCGGAATCTGCAGCGTGTACGGATTCTCGAACCGGTCGAAGTGGCGCGCATAGATGAACCGCAGCGGATAGCCGGAGCGCATCCAGCGGCCGATGTCGTCGGCGAACTGCTCCGGCCGCTTCAGGATGCGCCTTGTCGCGACGTAGGGGCCAGGCTGGCTGGGGAAAAAGCTCTCGAACTCGATTTCCGCTAGTCCCGGCTTCTCGATCGTCGCGATCGGTCCGGCTCCGAGCAGATTGTAGTCCTTGCCGGAGCCGCTCCTGCGGATCGACAGCTTGGCCGGCAGCACGGGCAGCTCCCAGCCTTCCGTGCCGTGGTTGAAGTCGAGCCGGATGCCGGAGAACGCCTTGGCCGGCTGAGGGTTGACCCGAATCGGTATGGCCATGGCCGACCTCCTTTCCGCGCAATGCTGCGCTTGGTGGTGAACTTAAATGCGAGCGTACACGCCACCGGCGGACGACTCGATCTCCTGCTCCATGCTGGCGGCGATCTTGCGCACCACGTCGTCGACGTCGACCTGCTTGTGGATCGGCCCTGTCGTCACCTGCACGGTCGGCGTCAGCGTGACGAAGTTCTGGATCGCCTTCATCTCGGCCAGATCGCGCATCACCTTCAGCTCCTCGCTGCCGATGTCGACCTCGCTGCCGATGCTGCCGACCTCGTTGACCTTGCCGATGTTGGGGATGGTTCCGCCCGGGGCCGCACCAGCTCCTGCCCCTCCCATCATGCTGTTCTGCTTGTCGGCCATGCCGCCGCCGCCCTTCCACTTGTCTTTACCTTGGTAAGGGTCTTCGTCAGGATCTTTTTCTTTTTTTGTTTTTTGAGAGAGGCTATTAAACCAAGCAACGGTCTTGTCCTGCCCGTTTTGAGCGATTTTTGATGAATCCAAAACGTCCATGCGCTTAGCCTCGTAAATGTCCTTGTCCGAGGTAGGTTCTTCAATTCCATCCAACATCTGCTTCAATGAATCGCTCAAAGCATGGGGATTATTCACGTTCAGCGTCGCGATTCCCGTATATTTTTTACCAAACAATTTGGCCATGCCTGCTCCCAATCCGTTTACCAATCCAATGACTCCATTGATGCCCTCAAGAATGATCTGCATGAATCCGCCCGCGAAGGACTCCGTCATGAGCAGCATTTCATACAAGGCATTGCCGAACATCATCGCCAGATCGTAGAACAGCTTCTGCACGGCGTAGATGGGGTCGATGAAAAGATTGACGAGGAAATCGGCAAAACTGGCGAACAAATTCCAGACGGTCGCGACAACATTGTAGATTTCGGCTCCTAGCCCCAAAAACAGTCCAACGATAAAACCAATGATTTCGCCTGCCGATACTCCCATCTGCAACAGAGCGAACAAGAGCAAGCCAACGATAGCAATGATCAGGAGCAGCGGCCAATTCGCCATGAAAAAGGCAGCAGCCATCGCTAAAATCGGCGCGACCAAGCTCCACAGCCAGACGGCCAAAAGCGGCAGCAGCACCATCGCCAGAACCGAAAGGATATCTGCCACGGTCTGACCATGGGCTAGAAATAGATTGAGCAAGAATAATGCAGCATCGGCGGCTCCTGCCAACAGTTCAGCCATGATGTACAATCCTGTTGAGAGCGCGTTGAAGAACGGATCCAACTTGCCGGATTCAAAGGCGGCCATGATTTTGTCCATGACCGGCACGAGCGCTTCTAAAGCCGGCATGCCCGCTTCACCAAGCTTGACCTGAGCCTGCTGCTGGATGCCAGCCATTTTTGATGCTGGCGTTGAAGTAAGTTTGTCGAAGCCCGCATCACTCATGCCTTGCTTGGCAAGCAGACCGTCCATCGCGCGCATGAAACCCTCCATGTTGCCCGAGGCGACCGCCTTGTCCGCGCCGCTTTCCTTCAGCTGCTTTTGGGAGATGCCAAGTCCTTTCAGCAACGCAGTTGAATCGCCATTCATCATCAAGCTCATTGCCCCCGTTGTGTCTTTAAGGCTGCTCGACGGATTGAGCTTCTGCATCCTCATCGCCATTCGATTGAGCGCCGTCACTTGAGCGGGGTCGGTTGTCACCTTGAGGAAGGACAGCGCAGACTGCTGTGCTTCGGCCGGATTGACGTTTGCTGCGAGTGCCTGCTTGCTTACCGCGTCATAAAGAACTTTTCCACCAGCATCGCTGCCAGCTGCTACCGAGTAGCGTGTCATCATTTCCTGCTGGTTAATTGCCTGCCCTAGCGATTGCTTGAACATAGGCACGGCAGCTCCAAAAGAAATTGCCAGAGCGGAAGAGACAAGAGCTGCAATTCCAGGCGCCTGAACAGATGCTTTTGCTCCGACTCCGCCGCTTCCAGGCGATGCGGAGCCTGATTTTACGGAACTGCTGGGTTGCATGTCCCCTATCGCCTTAACTTTCACTTTGAACGGCTCTTCCAGTCTCTTCTGAATTTGCTTGCGCAGCCGGTTGATGTCTTCCTCCGGAACATTCAAGCGGACCTGCAGGGCGAATCGAGACTGCCGGAGCCGTCCCATTCTTTGCATCACGCCATTGATCTCCTGATGCGCGCCGCTCGTCTGCACCGACACCTTGAGCGGCTTCGCCAGCTGGCGCTGCAGCTTGTCGCTGAGCTGGATCGTCCGCTCCAGCGTCTGATTGACCTGCCGCAGCTCGGCGCTGAAGCGGTCATACAGCCGGATCGTCGCCTGCAATGTCGCCATCGCTTCCCTCCCCCCTTTCCGTCATCGGCGCTTGCCGCTCCGCGAGGATTGGAGCCGAGCCTGCTTCTCCGCTTCCAGCCGCACGCGGATCATGCCGATCAGCGCGGCCTTGCGCCGCGTTCCCAGCTCTGCGAATTCCCATGGCAGCACCCCATATTCATTGAGGGCGAAGTACGCATAATTCCACTCGCCTTCCCCCTCTTCTAGTCGTTTTTTACTTCTTCCGCCAGCTCGCCGACCTCGCGGTCGAAGCCGTTGATCTCCTGCACCTTGGCCGCCAGATTGGCGAACTCGCCCGCCAGCAGCATCTTGCGAACGACGGCCGCCGCGCCGCGCACGCCGTACGACTGCTGCAGCTCGGCGTCATTGAGGTCCGGGTGCACGACGCAGGCCGCGACCATGCGGCCAAGGTAGGCGTTGTAGTCCATCTCCGGCATCGCCTGCCCGCCCTTCCCCTTCGTCCGCTTCATCGAGGCGGAGCGCAGCTCCTCGTTCAGCTCCTCCGAGATGGCGCGCAGCTTCCAGGCGGCGGGCCGGCCCGACTCGTCGCGGAATCGGTCCGAGACGACGACCTCCTGCGTTTCGGCGGCGACGGCATTCTGGGCAAAAAACAGCTTCATGGACATGAATAGTTCCTCCTTGGAATGGAAAATCGGATGATGAAACAGGAGCGCCCGCATCGGACGCTCCCGGCAATAAGTGCTTGCTAGCCTCGCGGATCGGCTCGACGATTGCTGCCCGAACCCGCTCCCGGCGGTCCGGTCCGGATCAGCCCAGTCCCTGGATGTCCTTGAACGGCTCGCCAATGTTGACGTCGTGGAACGTGAACGGAATTTCCTCGTCGAGCGCATCCGACTCCACGTCGAGCGCGGCCATGACGACCTCGTCGAGGTTGACGCCGATCAGCGTGACGATCTGCTTGCCGACGGCAGAAGCCGGATCGTCATTGGTCACCTGGATGTCGAAGTAGGTGTCCACGCCGGTCTTGATGTAATCGCGCATCATCTCGCGGAAGCGGGACGTCACGTAATACAGCGTCATCGTGCCGGTGCCTTCCCAGCCCGCCGCCTTTTTCTGCACGTTGCGGCTGCCGAGCGTCTTGATGTCAGCCTTGTTTTTTTTGGCGGTCGCCCGCAGGTTCTTCACATAGAACATCTCCACCGTCTGTCCGTCGATCGTGGCATAGGCCGTTCCGGAGTGCCCGGCAATCGTGTCTCCCGCTTTCATTACGCTCATTTAGCTCACCTGTACTTTCATGTAGATTTTTTCGATCGCATCGACCGGCTGCACCGCCACGGATACGACGACCGCATCCGCCTCCGCGCCTTGCTCCACCGTCAAGTCCTTGGAGGTGTCGAAGTTCTGCAGCGCCCCCAGCTCCTGGTACTGCTCCAGCAGCTTCACGCAGTCCTTGCGGAACAGCGCGCGGCCGTTCGGATTGTTGCCCACCTTGCCGATGTACAGGCTCTCGAAGGTCGCCTTGAAGTCCGTCGCGATGCCGTCGAGCACGCGCAGAGCGGCATTCTTGGCGAAAATGCGGCCCTTCTGCGGGGTCGGGCTGTGGTACGAGTTGACGTCCTGCTCCACGACGACCGAGCCGGAGCGGGCCGTGAAAACGAACTCGCCGCCGAGCAGCGCCGCCGCCGTCGCCGAGTTCGTCAGCCGCGGGGACGCGTCGCTCGCGCCTTCGTAAACGGCGTAAGTCAGCGATTCGGCCGGACCGGCCGCTGCTGTCGCCGCCGCGACCCAGACCGCCGCCTGCCCCGGCGTCAGCACCTTGCCGTCCTCCAGCGTGACGCCGTTGCGCACGCTGATGACGCCCTCATGATTGGCCGTGACGTAGTTTTCCAGCACGACCTGGATCTTGCGCCCCTCCTCCTCGCGCAGTCGGGCGGCGAACGCCGCGAACAGGCTTTTCATCGTGACATCCGTCCCCGGATACACGGCCACATGGAAGTCCTGCAGCTCGATCGCCTGCAAGAAGCCGGCATAATCCTCGTTCGTCACCGCTCCGTCCGTGCCGCCAGCAAGCGGAACGCCAGCCGTGGCCTCCAGGGCGCCGGAGCCCGTCCAGACCATCCACGCGTTCGCCTTCAGGCCTTGTCCGTTCAGCACGATCTGGCGATCGACCTCCGAGCCTCCGGCAAACGTCGCGACCTCCATCTGACCCGGCTTGTCCACGCTCGCCTCGATCGAGACGCGCAGATCATTGCCGCGCACGCCGGGATAGCGGGCTTCGGCGGTGACGCCGCCAAGCGTCGCCTTGGCCGCCGTGCCTCCGTTGAGGCGGTAGACGAGGAGCTTGCCCGCGCGCTTCGACGCCTCGCGGACGAGCGTCAGCTCCGGCGCGCTGAGCGCGTAGCCGAGCTTCTCCAGCGGATTCTCGCCGGCCTCCAGCACCGTGATCCGGCGCGGCTCTCCCCACGACAGCGGCAGCGGCAGCGCCAGCGTGCCCCTGTCGCCCGTCGTCACCGCCGTGCCTTCCGTCGCAAAATTGATATACACTCCCGGTCGCACCTTGTTCATCGTCGCAAACATGCCTCCAGCCATCTAGTTGGCCTCCTTTTGTTTGAATGCTTCCATGCGTCGCTCGACTTCCTCCAGCCCGCAGCGCTCTTCGTCGCCGACCAGCACGGCGATCAGATCCTTGCAGGCGCTGTACCTGCGGCTGCCCAGCAGAGCCGCTTTCGTAAAGCGCGGCTCCGGGCTCGCGGCATCGCTTCGGTCTGGCTCCGACGGCTTCGACCGCTCGGGCTCCAAGCTCGCCTGCTGCGGCGGCCTGACGTCCGGATGGGACGCCTCGACCGCTTTCCCTGCTTTTTTCCTAAACGGCATTCGGCTCGACCTCCTCGCGCAAGCTCCCCATGAGCGGCGGACGCTCCGTCTCATCCGCTCCGTTCAGGCTGACGCTCCATGTAAATACGACCTTGCCCTCGGCCAGCTCGCGGCTTACGGCGGATCCCTTGGCGAACCGACCGTCCGCCAGCGGCACCGCCGCCAGCAGCGGCAGCAAGCGCTCCGCGACAAGGTCGGCCCGCTCCGCGGACCGGCAAATCACCGCCAGCCGATGCGCTTCGCGCCAGCGGCCGCCGAGCAGCCGCTGCCGTTCGGTCGCCAGCTCCGCCAGCTCCAGGCTCGGCGGCGCCGGCGGGGGCTCCGACGGGCCAGCGGACACCGCGTAGTCCGGGAACGCTTCTCTCAGCCGGGCCAGCAGCACGTCGATCCAGCTTCCGCTCATCGGCCTGCTCCTTTCCCGGAGAACAGCGTCTCCAGCACGCTCTCCAGCCGCCGGGGCCAGTCACGCTCCAGCTCCGCCAGCGCGAGCGCCAGCATGAAGCGCCCCCGCTGACCGCCCTCGCCCTCCGTCCCGTACTCGAGACGGGCGGCTTCCGGCGCCGGGTGGCTGATCTCCACCGACAGCACCCGGCTCGCGCGCTTCACAGGTCCCACGCGCCAGCCCTTCGCCAGCTCGCTGCTTCCCGGCGGCATCCGCGCCGCAGCGGATCGAGCCGCCGCTTCCGCCTGCTCCAGCAGATGCCGCTCCAGCTCGACCGGCGCCCGTTTTTCCAGCTCCCTCAGCTTGCGCAGCAGCTGGTCCGGATCGTCCAGCCTCCAGGCTGCGATTCCTCCCATGCCAGCCCCTCCTTTCTTTTCTTGCTTCCCGCCGTTTTCAGATCGGCCCGAACGTCGATGCTCTCGGCCTCTGTTCGTGCAGGCGGGCACAGGAACGACAAAAGCCGCCCGGTTAGGGGCGGCTCGTCTCTTGTCATCGTTCCTGATACTAGCATCTTACCACGGCCAAAACGGCCTCAGCGGCTCAACTGCGTCTCATGCGCGTCTCGACTCCGTCTCATTGGAGTCTCACCGGGGCGAAGGCTGTCTCCACGCGGCGTTTCGGCGCATCGTTTCCGCACATGAAAAAGACGGAGCGCTTTTGGCGCTCCGTCCTTTTTACAAATCCTATGCTGCCGCCGCTCAGCGGTAGTCTTTTCAATCCCGCTGCCATTCCCGAATCCGCAGGAACAGCCGGGCCGCCTGCGGCTTCCAGCGGAAGAACGTCGGGCGGGAGATGCAAAGCTCCATCGCGCAAGCCTCGGCCGTCCGCTTCTCGACGTAATACAGCCGGATCAGGCTGCCGTACCCTTCCTGCTGCTCCTCCGCGAGCCGCATCGTCTCATCCAGCTGCTCCAGCTCGGCCTGCAGCCGCTGCAGCTTCGCCATCCGCTCCAGCACCGCGTCATAATCGCCGATCCGCCCTGCGCGAGCCTCGATCACCTTCTCCAGCTTGCCCCTCAGCTCCCTCAGCAGCCGGTCGTCCTCCAAGTCATGCCCTCTTGTCGGGATCGCCGCCAGCTGCGCTTTCGTGCCGAGCGGATGCTTGTCCGGTTCGAGGTACGCATGAGCGACCGTCTCCAGCTTCTGCTCGCGAGCGCTCAGGTACATATAGGAAGGCATCCCTTTCAGACGGCGGTGCAGGTCCTGCAGCTGGTCCTCCTGATTGAGGCGGCTGACGGTCATCCCGGCTCCGATCGAATAACTGCCGAGCACCTTGATCTGCATCTTCAGTTCGCGCCAGCGGCGGCATTCGTCGCGGACCAGGCTTTCTACCTGCCGATTGTCCAGCTCATCCAGCAGCTCGTCCAGCGGCTTCCGCTCCAGCACCGCCGCTGCGCGATTGTCGAGTCGTTCCATCCTGCTCAAGCTCCTTTCCAGCGACTCAAATTTAATTTGAGTTGAAGACAGTCTATTTCCATATTTCAACTGCTTGTTGTCGAGAATGCTATTTCAAGGTATAATGCTTCCATAAAGACCAATATGCTTTGAGTGTCTTGGCGGAATACAAGCATAACACTCAAATCATATTTGAGCAAGAGGCAGATGGAAAAGGGAGGAAAGACCGTCATGTCGCTCGGCAAACGAATACGGGAATACCGGGTCAAACGAGGCTTGACTCAAATGCAGCTCGCGTCGAAGCTCCAGATGTCGGAAGCGAACATATCCAGCTACGAACGGGACAAGAGCGCCCCGCCGAGCGACAAGCTCAGCCAGCTGGCGGAGCTGCTCGGCGTCTCCTCGGACTATCTGCTCGCCGGCTCCGTGGCCGCCTCCCCCAGCCTTCAGGAGCTGGAGCTGGAGCTGTCGGAGGAGCAGATCCTGACGCTTGCCGCGCACCGGATCGGTCATGAAGGGCCGCTGACCGGCCAGGAGCTGGAGCAGATCAAGCTCGCGCTGCGCATCGCCTTGGCCAAGCCGTAACGAACGACACGAGGACCCGTTTAGGAGAGAGGTTATGTCCAAATATGAACGCCTGCTGAAGCAGACGCCCATCCTACTTCGCGAGGACGCCGACTTGCCTGAACCGATCAAGGGGCTGTACATGGAAACGCGCGCCGTGCAGGCGATCCTGCTCAGCCGCAGCCTGCGCACGTCGGCCGACAAGGCGTGCATCCTGGCGGAGGAGCTCGGGCACTACCATACGACCGCGGGCGACATCACCGACCAGTCCGTCATCGCCAACCGCAAGCAGGAGAAGCTCGCTCGCAACTGGGGCTACGAGAAGCTCGTTCCGCTGTCGGAGCTGATCGGCGCCTATCTCGCCGGCTGCCGCAACGCCTTCGAGATCGCCGACTACCTGGAGGTGACCGAGGCGTTCCTGCAGGAGTCGATCGTCCACTACCAGGAGAAGTACGGCCAGATGGTCGTGCTCGACCGGTTCACGCTTTATTTCGATCCGCTCGGCGTCGTGGAGATGTTCGAGCGCTGATGTCAGCTTGAGAGTGAAATTCCCGAGAATCTTCAGACAGATTCTCGGGAATTTTTTTACATACTTATCTAGTTGCAGTCAAATAGAGAATCGTTCCGTTCAACTTACGCAGGACCAAGTCGGCAAAACGTCGTCGTCCACCTCTTCGTCAAAAAGACCCGAGATCGTCCGGAAGCATATCTAAGGCTAAACCCTATTCCTTTACAAAAACACCGTTCGCCAAGTTTAACACTTTTGTATGGGCATGAATGCTTTCTTCGCTTTCAGCTATTTCGGTTGAGGAAAAGGCGGAAAGGTCCTTTTCCTTATCCACTCGTTTGAACGTGCCAAAAGGATCGACAATCATTCCAACCGTATCTTCGAGTACTTTTAGTTGTTCCGGGGAAGCTTTCTGTTGCACGGTGACATTAAAATTGGCTCCGATGTCTGCCCTGGGATTCTTGTTTTTATCGTCTTCTCCATTTGCAAAAATAGAGGCCCCGCCAACCAACAAGCATATGCCAAGAGCTGTTGCAGGGACGATCTTGAAAATCCTTTTTATTGTTTTCACCTCCTTCCTAAAGGAAATAGCAGATTAACCACAAACTCATTTACATCCCTTGGAATTTATCCAAGCATCGGTGCTTAATAGACGTTTTAGGCAAAGATTTTGCTTTACAGCAAGTAAATGGATGAAGAACCGGCCGATGTGGAAGCCGACGCAAATAAAAAAACGTATCCGAGCGCCTTAGCCACGCAAGCGTGGAAGGTCACTCTGGATACGTATGGAACGTTCCGCATTAGATGAGGAACAAAGCTCCAACATCATTGCGGAACGGTCTTTCATTCGTGGGCAAATTGCGGGCAACGGATTGCTTGCTGCCGAAAAAACCGGCAAACCAAGCTTACCCGATCGAACCTTCCATCTCGACATGAACTAGGCGTAACGAAGTAAGAAAGACGCAAGAATCGCGATTTTTGCCGTAATACGCACTAGAAATTGCAGTTCTTGCGCTGTTCTTCGCATAAAACGGTATCATTCGTGGTATCAGTGAATTCTCAAATTAAATACTGGGGGTGAAGATGTTGGGAAGAGAGAAACTGGAGGATTATGAGCGGGAATTTCTAAAGCTTGTGGCTAAAGGCATGAAGATATTACACAAAAAAAAGAGCGGAAAGCCTATACAGCCCCCGCCCCAATTAAACAATACATTAAAAAATTCCTCCGATTAATAAAACCGGCAGGCTTTAATCTTGTAATAAACCCATGTCAGGCCCCGCGCCTGGCTCTTTTTACGTCCGCCAGCTCCCTCGCCAGTACCCGCTCCAGCAGCAACGTGCGCGGAGCACGCGCCCCGGTCGTAACCCCTGCAGCCGTCCCTCGGCGATCGCCCAAATCTTCATGTCGCGCTTGCTGATCGCACCTGGCGCGTCCTAGTAGATGACAGCGACACCGAGCAACATTCGTTCCCCTCATTTTTTGACCGCTTAAGACTTATCATCTAATTAAACTGAGTTCAATTAGGTATTATATTTGATATTATGGATATTTTAAGGCGCACGTCATAATTAGCTTTAAGCACTTTGTAATAGTGCTTGCTGCGCTTAATGCTTGCACTCAGATTAGAAGGTTTAATAGATGTTTTTCTCAATCTCCTATGACGACAACCTTCAGGCCTATTATCCTAGGGCTTAGAGATTTCCTCATTAATATAGGATAAAATAGCATTAGCTAAGGTTAAATTTTTCTTTAAGAATAACATTTGAATAATTGTCGCAACTTGTATTGCTATATTGCAATACAACTACTCTTGATTTTTTGGAGGCTTAAATGGTAAAAAATAAACTGAACTAAAATGTATTGTAATTTCTACCATCGCATTTGTTTCCTTAACTGTAATTTATTACATACAAAAAGAAGAAAAACGAATTTAGAATCACATTTTAAAGGAACTATTGGACATACCTTGTTCAAGCTTACGGAGATTGCGCGTCATGCGGTCCTGCAGCGCAAACATCGTTGTCAGCTTCGACATGTGGGTTCCTCCTTTCAGGCTATACAAAATGACCCCTCACGGAGTCATGGATAGAAATGCGTCTTGATATAGCTCTTCTTTTTCCGAATCGTGGATCCACACAACCAAGTACCCCTTTTGAAGGATTAAATCTGCGTATTCACCTGACCCTAATTCTTTTTCTAGCCGCTCCTTGCACTCTCTTGCTTGTTCTTCATTTTCAAATTCGGCAAGCTCAGCACCATCGATATTTGCAAAGAACTGCAACCCATTACCATAGAGACTTTGATGCTCAGCGGCGCTCTTTTCTCTTACGCCCCCGAATTCTACTTGTATCTCATCAAGTTTCTCGGCGAATTCCCTGATTGTTATCCCTTCTCTATCCGGAGAAACATTAGGAATGAAGAAACTATCGACCACAAGGCTTACGCTCGGGTAGGATGTAGCTTGCTCGGCGTCAAGAAAGGAAGCTGCACCTGTAGACCCCACAAAGTATCCATATTTGCTATTCCTTTTTTTATCAATAACATGAACTCTAATGCCGTCATGGTTTTTATAATTGTCCTGAAGATAACGCGCAATCGCCGCGTCCATTTTAATTAAATCGGTTACAAGCAATTTGGCATATCTTATTTTTATCGTTCCAAAATTCTTGTCGTTTTCACTTATTACCTCATCATAAATAACATCTTCATGGGGAATTTTTAGCTGTTCAAATACCCAATTTTCCTTGTTTGTTTGAACTGTCGAAGCCGGCGAGGCCGGCGAGGCCGGCGAGGCGCTGGCAGCCACCTCCTTCGCCGGAGCGTCTTCCCCAGCGGAACAAGCGCTAATGATCAGCGTGAGCAGCACGGGCAGCCATGCCCATTTCAAAAATCGCGTCAATATGTATCCCTCCCAAACAAAGGATACGATGTCAGCCCGTCTACGGCAACAAGTTTTCGACATTATTTTCCTTTGGGGGCGGGTTATCCTTCACCCACTGCTCGATGGAGCCGTAGATAAACGCCCGGTGATGCGGATCCATCCCCCACAGGTCCTGCGGCAGAATGCGCAGCTTATGCAGGGCAAAGTGAGCCATGACGGCATCCCGCTCACCGGACTTAATTAGTTTTTTTGCGTCTTCGACCAGGTCCTCATCTTGCTCGCCGTAGCCGTTGATGCGGCTGGCCGTCGAAATCCACTCCAGGTACTCGCCGCCTACGGACAACACCGCTCGCGCCGCGTCCGCCGGATCCACGACGCCGTAGGATTACAGCAGTTCCGGCGATCGGAAGTCCGGGTAGACGGTCGACTCGAGTGCGATGCGCAAGCCCAGGCGCTTCGCGTCGAAGACCTCGTCGACGACCTTGCCCTTTCTGCTCACCTTGCGCGTGCAGTCCTCCTGCAGCTCCTCGATTCGCTTTGGCGGCAGGCTGGTGAAAACGAACGGGATCGGCTCGCCCTTGTCATCGAGAAAGCGCTTCGTGATGGCGACTTCCTCCTGAATTGCCTCGTGCGTCACCTTGCCCTTCATGAAAAACGCCATGTTCTTCGTCATGCTTTTCCTCCTGGAAGCCCCACATCGTGGGGCTAGTTATTTGGGTTTGTCGTTACGGAGTCGTCTACGCGGGCGGAGTCGGCGGAGTCGTGGCCGTGCCGCCGAGCACCGGCTTGGTAAACTGCTCCGTCAGGTCGACGTCATCAAACGTAAAGGAGACCTCTCTTCTAGCGCCTCGGACTCAGTATCGAGGGACGCCATGACGACGCTGTCGAGGTTGACGCCGCGCAGGATGACCATCTGCTTTCCTATTGACGAGGACGGATCCTGGTTGGTCACCTGAATCCAGAAATAGGTATCCTTGCCGTTCTTGATGTAGTCGTACATCAACTGACGAAAGCGGGACGTGACGTAGTAGATCGTCATCGTGCCGGTGCCCGTCCAGCCCGTCGCCTTGTGCTGCATGCCGCGGCGGCCGAGCGTCCGGATCTCCGCCTTCTGCTTCTCGGCGGTCGCCTCGAGGGAGCGGATGTAATTTTATTAAGCGAGATGATTTTGATCGACGTGCCCAGCAACTTGAGCACTTACACTACAAAGAGCTAGCGCAGTTGCTTTTTTACACCGGCTTACGCATCGGTGAAGCTCTCGGACTTAACTGGAATGATATCGATCTTGAAGTCAATCAACTTCGTGTGAACAAAACGCTAGACATCACAACACGGGAAACGACTACGACAAAAACGGCCGGAAGTGTGGGCTATAATCCATTCCCGACTTTCATAAGCAAGGCGCTTGCGGCAATAAAAAAGAATCCGCAGAAAAGTTCTACGGATTCAACGAAAGTTACTATGTTTTCGGAGGTGCCAATCCCTACCATTATTCGCATTTTAGCAAAAAGTACAAACTGGTATTTCCCGAGCTCCGAATACACGATTTAAGACATATTTACGCGTCTCATCTCATTAACAAAGGAAAGGATATCTACCTGGTTAAAGAGCTGATGCGCCACGATGATATCAAGCAAACGGCCAACACCTACGGTCATTTATACACCGAACGCAAGCACCAGGCAATGGACGCTTTTGACTGAACGGTATCACCACGGTATCAGAGCCCCGAAAAACTCCCTGAAATCCCTTTAATTACGCCCCTTACTGCTTACCCGATCGAACCTTCCATTTCGAACTTGATGAGACGGTTCATCTCGACCGCGTACTCCATCGGCAGCTCCTTCGTGAACGGCTCGATGAAGCCCATGACGATCATCTGCGTCGCTTCCGCTTCGCTCAGGCCGCGGCTCATCAGGTAGAAGAGCTGGTCCTCGGATACCTTGGAGACCGTCGCCTCATGCTCGAGCGTGACATTGTCGTTCTTGATCTCGTTGTACGGGATCGTATCCGACGTCGACTGGTTGTCGAGGATGAGCGTGTCGCACTTGATGTTCGCCTTGGCGCCCTCGGCATCGCGGCCGAACGAGCAGAGGCCGCGGTACGTGACCTTGCCGCCGTGCTTGGAGATCGACTTGGAGACGATCGTCGACGTCGTGTCCGGCGCCAGGTGGACCATCTTCGCGCCCGCGTCCTGGTGCTGGCCTTTGCCGGCGACGGCGATGGAGAGCACCATGCCCTTGGCGCCGCGTCCGCGCAGGATGACCGCAGGGTACTTCATCGTCAGCTTGGAGCCGATGTTGCCGTCGACCCACTCCATCGTCGCGTTCTCGTCGGCGACGGCGCGCTTGGTGACGAGGTTGTAGATGTTCGGCGCCCAGTTCTGGATCGTCGTGTAGCGCACGCGCGCGTTTTTCTTGACGATGATCTCGACGACGGCGCTATGCAGCGAGTTGGTGCTGTATACCGGAGCGGTGCAGCCCTCGACGTAGTGCACGAAGCTGTCCTCGTCCGCGATGATGAGCGTGCGCTCGAACTGGCCCATGTTCTCGGAGTTGATCCGGAAGTAAGCCTGCAGCGGAATCTCGCACTTCACGCCCTTCGGCACGTAGATGAAGCTGCCGCCGGACCAGACCGCGCTGTTGAGCGCCGAGAACTTGTTGTCGGCCGGCGGGATGACCGTGCCGAAGTGCTCGCGGAAAATTTCCGGATGCTCGCGCAGCGCCGTATCGGTGTCCGTGAAGATGACGCCTTGCTTCTCCAGGTCTTCCTGCATGCTGTGGTAGACGACCTCGGACTCGTACTGCGCCGAGACGCCGGCGAGGAACTTCTGCTCCGCCTCCGGGATGCCCAGCTTGTCGAACGTCTCCTTGATCTCCTGCGGCACTTCCTCCCACGTCTTGCCTTGCTTCTCGGAAGGCTTGACGTAGTACTGGATGTCGTCGAAGTCCAGATCGTCCAGATCGCCGCCCCATTTCGGCATCGGCATCTTGTTGAACTGGTCGAGCGACTTGAGGCGGAAGTTCAGCATCCACTCCGGCTCGCCCTTCATTTCCGAGATCGTGCGGACGATTTCCGGCGTCAGGCCTTTGCCCGACTGGAAGATCGCCTTGTGCTCGTCGCGGAAGCCATATTTATATTCTTCCATTTCCGGCATCGATTTTGCCATCTTGGTCACGCTCCTTGTGGTGGGGCTTGATTGGAAAGGTCAATGCCCTTCCGTCTTGCCTTGGCCTTGCGACTCGACGCCCTTGCGCAGCGCGTTCCAGGCGAGCGTCGCGCATTTGATGCGCGCGGGGAACTTGTTGACGCCGGACAGCGCCTCGATGTCCTCCAGCTCGTCGAACTCGACCGGCTCGCCCTTCATGAGGGCCGAGAACTTCTCGGCCATCGCGTAGGCTTCGTCCAGCGTGCGGCCTTTGACCGCCTCCGTCATCATCGAGGCCGAGCTCATGCTGATGGAGCAGCCCTCGCCGGTGAAGCGGGCGTCGGACACCTTGCCTCCATCGAGCTGCAGCTGCAGCTGGATGCGGTCGCCGCAGGTCGGGTTGTTCAGGTTGACCGTCACGGATCCTTCGTCGATCGTGCCGCGGTTGCGGGGATTCTTGTAGTGATCCATGATGACCCGGCGGTACAGATCATCCAATTGCATGATCGAAGAACTCCTTTGTCCGGAGCAGCGAGGCCGCCAGCCGGTCTACGTCCTGCTCGGTATTGTACAGATAGAAGCTTGCCCGGGCGGTCGCCGTCACATCCAGCCAGCGCATGAGCGGCTGGCAGCAGTGGTGCCCGGCGCGTACCGCGATGCCCTCGGAATCGAGCACCGTGGCGACGTCATGCGGATGCACGTCGTCCAGGTTGAACGTAATCAGGCCGACGCGGCCTTCGCGCGGGCCGTAGATCGTGATGCCGTCGATGTCCGACAGCTTGCCGTAGGCGTAGGCGGCCAGCTCCTTCTCGTGCCGGTCGATGTTGTCCAGCCCGATCTCCTCCAGGAAGTCGATCGCCGCGGCCAGTCCGACGGCGCCGGCGATGATCGGCGTGCCGGCCTCGAAGCGCCACGGAATGTCCTTCCAGGTCGATTCGTACAGGTCGACGAAGTCGATCATCTCGCCGCCGTACTCGATCGGCTCCATGTTCTCCAGCAGCGAGCGGCGGCCGTAGAGGGCGCCGATGCCGGTCGGACCGCACATCTTGTGGGCGGAGAAAGCGTAGAAGTCGCAATCCAGCGCCTGCACGTCGATCCGCATGTGCGGCGTGCTCTGCGCGCCGTCCACGACCATGACCGCGCCATGGCGATGAGCGATCTCGGTGATCTCGCGGATCGGGTTGATGACGCCGAGCACGTTGGAGACGTACATGACCGAGACGATCTTGGTCCGGCCGGTGATCGTCTTCTCCACGTCCGCGAGCGAGATCGTGCCGTCCGGCTGCAGCGGGATGTACTTCAGCACCGCGCCGGAGCGCTTGGCCGCCTGCTGCCACGGAATCAGGTTGCTGTGATGCTCCATCGGCGTGATGACGATCTCGTCGCCTTCCTGGAGCACGGACGGCGCGAAGCCCGAGGCGACCAGGTTGAGAGCGGTCGTCGTGCCGCGGGTAAAGATGATCTGCTCCGCCGACGGCGCGTTCAGGAAGCGGGCGACTCGCTCGCGCGCCCCTTCGTACGCCTCGGTCGCACGGGAGCCGAGCGTATGCACGCCGCGGTGCACGTTGGAGTTGTCAAGGTCGTAGTAGCGCTTGACCGCCTCAATGACGGAGCGCGGCTTCTGGGAAGTCGCCGCGCTGTCGAGGTAAACGAGCGGATGCCCGTTCACCTCCTGGTGGAGAATCGGGAACTGCTTCCTGATTTCCGCTATGTTCATGCCTCCAGCTTCCTTTCGAGCAGCTGCTGCAGCTGCTCGCGGACGGCGTCGATCGGAACCTCCGTTACGACCGGAGCCAGGAATCCGTAGATGATGAGCCGCTCCGCTTCGGCCTTGGTCACGCCGCGGCTCATCAGGTAGTACACCTGCTCCGGGTTGACCTGGCCGACGCTCGCCGCATGGCCGGCCGTCACGTCGTCCTCGTCGATCAGCAGGATCGGGTTGGCGTCACCGCGGGATTTCGGGCTGAGCATGAGGACCTTTTCGGTCTGCACGCCGTTCGCCTTGGTCGCGCCTTTCTCGATCTTGGTGATGCCGTTGATGATCGCCGTCGCCTCTTCCTTCATGACGGCGCGCGTCACCATGTTGCTGTCGGAGTTCAGGCCGAAGTGCTTGGCCTGCGTCGTCAGGCTCATGCGCTGCTTGCCGGCTCCGATGCTCACGACGGCCGCGTCGGACGAGGAGCCGTTGCCCTTCAGCACCGACAGCGTGTCGGACAGGACGTTGCCGTCGTTGAGGTCGCCGATGACCCATTGGATGCGGGCGTCGCTGCCCAGCACCGCGCGGCGGATCGTCATGTCGATGACGTTGGCGCCGAGCTGGTGGATGGAGGCGACGTCGACCTTGGCGCCGTCGCCGGCGATGACCTCGATCATCGAGTGGTGCACGGCGTCCGCGCCGCCGCCGACCGTCAGCGCGTTGTCGACGTAGGTGACGCGGCTGTGGCGCTCGGCCACGATGAGGATATGCGGCGCGAACGATACGCCCGCGTCGTCATTGTAGAACAGCGCCTGCAGCGGCACGTCGATCTCGACTTCCTTCGGCACGTACAGGAACACGCCTCCGTTCCAGAGGGCGGCGTGCAGCGCCGTCAGCTTGTTCTCGTCCTGAGGAATCGCCTGGAAAAGATGCTTCTGCACCAGCTCCGGATGCTCGGCCGCGGCCGTCTCCAGATCGGTGAAGATGACGCCCTTGGCGCTCAGCTCCTCCGGCAGGCGCCGCAGCACCGTGCCCGAGCCGCGCTGCACGAGCAGCGCGCCGTCGCCGGAGACGAGCGAGGCGGCCGCTTCCGGCAGCTCGCTCTCCGAGGCAAGGCCTTGCGGCTTGGCATACTCGCCGAATGCCGTCAGGTTCCAGCGGTCGATGCGGATCTTCTCCGGCTTGGGCCACTCCAGCTGCCCGGCCAGCTCGGCCGCTTCTCCGCGCAGGGAGGTGAGCCATGCCGGCTCCCCCTTGCTGCGGGACAGCGATTCCGCGAATTCCCGTCCGACGGGATTGTCCAGTTGTGTGCTCATCGTATTCCCTCCCGTCTCTTTTTAAGCCTGGCCGACGGTTTCGTCTACGATGCCGAGCTCCGCCTTGACCCAGTCATAGCCTTCCGCCTCGAGGCGCTCCGCCAGCTCCGGTCCGCCGGACTTGACGATGCGGCCCTGCATCATGACGTGCACGAAGTCGGGCTTGACGTAGTTCAGCAGGCGTTGGTAGTGGGTGATGATGAGGAAAGCGCGGTCGTCGGCGCGCATCGCGTTCACGCCTTGAGCGACGATCTTGAGGGCGTCGATGTCGAGGCCGGAGTCGATCTCGTCGAGGATGACGACCTTCGGATCGAGCAGCATCATCTGCAGGATCTCGTTGCGCTTCTTCTCGCCGCCGGAGAAGCCTTCGTTGAGGTAGCGGTGGGCGAACTCAGGGTTCATCTCCAGCTCCTTCATCTTGCCTTCCATCTGGCGGATGAACTTGATGAGGCTGATCTCGTTGCCTTCCTCGCGGCGGGCGTTGATCGCGCTGCGCAGGAAGTCGGAGTTCGTCACGCCGGTGATCTCGCTCGGATACTGCATCGCCAGGAACAGGCCGGCGCGGGCGCGCTCGTCGACGCCCATCTCCAGCAGGTCCTCGCCGTTCAGCTCGGCGGAGCCTTCGGTCACCTCATATTTCGGGTGGCCCATCAGCGCGGAGGCCAGGGTGCTTTTGCCCGTGCCGTTCGGCCCCATGATCGCGTGGATCTCGCCGCCCTTCATGCTCAGGCTCAGCCCCTTGAGAATTTCCTTGCCCTCGATCTCGGCCTTGAGTCCTTCAATCGTGAATTGCGTTGCCATAATGAACCTTGCTCCCTTCGACCTATGAGTACTTGCCGCCGCTGGCGGTCAAGCGGGTATTCGCATGCATCGTCCCCGCGTCCGCGGCGGGGAGGTCATTCTCATTTGATTCTCAATAATAATTTTAGTATAAAACTCGTTATAAATCAATGTTCGCCAGCTGTTCCCAACCGGCGGCGGATCTCGTCGCTCCTCCGGGCGAACTCGGCGTCGCTCATCGCCGGCACGGCAAGGTCTCCGGCCATCGGCGGACCGGCGGCGATCCACGACTTGCACCCGGTGAAGGCGGGGTCCATCGGCAGCCGGATCGGCTCCGTCAGCCGATACACCCGCAGCAGCAGGACATGCAGCGGTTCGCGCTTCTTCCACCTGAGCCGCTCCTCGGCGAACGAATCGGTCCAGATGTGCAGATCGCGGATGCGCAGCAGCGCGTCGGGGTCGGTCACAAGGATGTCCTCGGCCGCATGGGCGCGGCTGGAGATGGTGATCGACCCCGCTTCCGGCCCGTCCCATTCCCCTAGAACCTCGTCCAGCAGCCCTTGGGCCTCCGGCTTGAGCAGCTCCCGGCGCTGATGCTCGTAGGCGGGCATTAAATAGAAGTCCGGCGTCTCGAGCCGAAAGCGGCGCGTCTCCTCGGCGATGCCTCCCTTGCGCAGCACGACGATCTGCCGGCCCTGCTCCAGCGCCCGCACGGTGGCGGCCCATTCCTTGAGGGCGGCCGGTCCTTCCGCAAGCGTTGCTCCGGCAGTCTGCTCCTCCGCCGCTTCCCGGTTCGTCAAGGTCCTCACGCTCCTTATCCTTCCATGTCTCGTGCCATTATAACAAATCCCCCTATTTCAAGTCGAAAAAAGATGGGCTATAATTGGACAATCCTTATTAAATGGAGCAGGAAAGGCGGTTCAACCATCATGCCAGGTTATCATCCCTACAGCGAAGCCGAAGCGATCGAGCTGGCACGCTCGTTCCCGGACGTCTTCTCTCCCGAAGCGGAGCTGAGCTGCCGCGAGATCGGCGACGGCAACCTCAACCTCGTCTTTCATATCACCGAGCCGGCGACGGGCAAAGGCCTCATCATCAAGCAAGCCCTTCCTTATGTCAAGGTATTCGGAGAATCATGGCCGCTGTCGATCGACCGCGCCCGCATCGAGGGCGAGGCGCTCCGGATCCAGCATGCGCTCGCGCCCGAGCTCGTGCCGCAGGTATTCCTGACGGACCACGAGCAGGCGATCACCGTCATGGAGGACTTGAGCGACCACGTCATCCTGCGCAAGGGACTGATGGACCGGACCGTCTACCCGCGCTTCGCGGGCGACATCTCGACGTTCCTGGCGCAGACGCTGTTCTTCACCTCCGACCTCGGCATGAGCCAGCAGGAGAAGAAGCTCCGCCAGCAGGCGTTCGTCAACGTCGAGCTGTGCCAGATCACGGAAGACCTCATCTTCGACGAGCCGTACCGCGAGCATGAGCGCAACAACTACGAGGACGCCATCGCCGACGAGGCGGCCGCCCTCCGCGCAGACGGCGCCCTGCTGACGGAGATCGCGCTGCTGCGCGAGAAGTTCCTGACGCGCGGCGAGGCGCTGCTGCACGGCGACCTGCATACGGGCAGCATCTTCGCCCTGCCGGAGTCGACCAAGGTGATCGATCCGGAGTTCGCCTTCTACGGCCCGATGGGCTTCGACATCGGCGCGGTCATCGCCAACCTGCTGCTGAACTATGCCGGCCAGGAGCATTGGAGCGCGGACGACGCATCCCGCAAGGACTACCGCGAATTCCTGCTCGAGACGGTCCGCGGCACGTGGACGCAGTTCAGCGCCAAGTTCCGCACGCTGTGGGACGAGCATGGCCAGGATCCGGTATTCTCGAACGCTCCGGGCTATCAGGACCTGTACCTGGACCGCCTGCTGCAGGATACGATCGGCTTCGCCGGCGCCAAGATGGTGCGCCGCGTCGTCGGCTTCGCCCATGTCGCGGATCTCGACGCCATCCCGGACGACGCCGTCCGCGAACGCGCCAAGCGCCTCGCCCTCTCCATCGGCAAGGAGCTCATCCGCCAGAACCGCTCGTTCCGCTCGATCGAGCAGGCGATCGACATCGCCCTTACCGCAGCCGCGCGCTGACGTCCGCAGCCTCATGCCCACCTGACCGCGCGGCGATCCGAAATGGAGGAGATTCAACATGACTACTGCCAGCACGTACCCCGGCCTCATCTCGCTGATCTGGGCCGGCAGCCAGCTTCAGCTGCTCGACCAGCGGCTGCTGCCGGAGGAGACCGTCTATCTGCCGCTGACCGACGCCGAAGGCGTCTGGGAAGCGATCCGCCACATGAAGGTGCGCGGAGCGCCCGCGATCGGCATCGCCGCCGCATACGGCGTCGCGCTCGGCAGCGGCCTGCCCGGCCAGGAAGCGCCGGACGACAGCCTCGGCGCCTGGCTCGGCCGCGTCCAGGAAAAAGCCGCCTACCTGGCGACGAGCCGCCCGACGGCCGTCAACCTGTTCTGGGCGCTCGACCGCATGAAAGCCCGCGCCGCCGCCCTCGCCGAAGCGCTCGTCCCGCTGGACGAGGCCAAGCAGGCGCTGCTGGACGAGGCGATCCTCATCCAGAGCGAGGACGAGGCGACGAACCGCCGCATCGGCGAGCATGCGCTCGAGCTGATGAAGGACGGCATGGGCGTGCTGACGCACTGCAACGCCGGCGGGCTCGCCACGGCCAAGTACGGCACGGCGCTCGCGCCGTTCTATCTGGCCAAGGAGAAGGGCATGAGCCTGCGCGTGTTCGCCGACGAGACACGCCCCGTGCTCCAGGGCGCGCGCCTGACGGCGTTCGAGCTGCAGCAGGCCGGCGTCGACGTGACGCTCATCTGCGACAACATGGCCGGCATGGTCATGGGCAAAGGCTGGATCGACGCCGTCATCGTCGGCACCGACCGCGTCGCGGCGAACGGCGACGTCGCCAACAAGATCGGCACGTACAGCGTGGCGGTGCTCGCCAAGGCGCACGGCATCCCGTTCTACGTCGCCTGTCCGCTGTCGACGATCGACATGGGCACGCCGACCGGAGCCGAGATTCCGATCGAGGAGCGCCATGCCGAGGAAGTGACCGAAGGCTTCGGCAAGCGCACCGCGCCGCAGGGCGTCAAGGTGTTCAATCCGGCGTTCGACGTGACGCCGGCCGAGTACGTCACGGCGATTATCACCGAGAAGGGCGTCATCCGCCCGCCGTACGGCGACAGCCTCAAGAAGCTGTTCGAAGAGCTGAAGCAAGGCTGAGGCTTGACGGTCAAGGTTCAATAGTAGCGCGACTGATCTGTGAAAGCAGCGAAGACCCGAATGGAGCCGGCCAAACCTGGCTCCGTTCGGGTCTTATTCGTTCATAGCTGACTCCATTTTATAATTGCGGGTTAGCGGAAAGGGAAAAGCCGTGCTGCCGACGGCCGGCAATCGCTACGGCTAGCGATGGCGATCCATGTGCCAGGCCATGCATTTGACCGATGTGCTTTTAATCCAGGGCACCGTTCTGCCTTGGTTGCTCCGCTCCGGGCCGTGGAATTCAAATCCAGGGCACAGTTCTGCCTTGGTTGCGCCGCTCCGGGCCATGGAATTCAAATCCAGGGCACATTTCTGCCTTGGTTGCGTCGCTCCGGGCCATGGAATTCAAATCCAGGGCACATTTCTGACTTGGTTGCTCCGCTCCGGTATGCAAAATAAAAGGGGTCTATCCTAGGTCATCGTTGACGACCTTTTGGACAGACCCCTTTTCCTCATTAATGAACGTCGCCTGAACAGGTACGGCACCTGCGCTGGAAGAACAGCGGTCGGGGACTCCATCCTCCCTCGTTCCGCCGAATCGGCCGATCCGCTTCAGCCAGCGAACTTCATACGACTTCGTTCCACCGAATAAGCTGATCCGCTTCAGCCAGCGAACTTCATGCGCCTTCGTTCGGCCAAATGGTCAAGTAGTGTGCTGCTCCGCCTAGCTGCCGTACACCTCGAAGCTCCACAGCGAGTAGCCGTAGGCGGTCGCCCTCTCCGTGCCGAGCATGCGGACGTATCGGGCCGAGCCGCTCACCGTCAGCTCGTCCGTGCCGCCGTCGCCGGTCGTCGTGCTGTACAGATCGGTCCACGTCTGCCCGTCGGACGAAGCCTGGAGCTTATACGACTTGGCATAGGCCGTCTCCCAGACGAGCTTGATGCGGCTGAGCGAGCGTGCCGCTCCGAGGTCGACCCGGATCCACTGCGGGTCCGAGCCGGAAGCCGACGCCCAGCGCGTGCCGCCGTCGCCGTCCACGGCCGATTCCGCGACGAATGGCGCTTCAACCGAGGACGCCAGCACCGGCTTGCCTCCGGACAGCAGGCCGGAGGTCGGCGCGGTCGGCGCGTACACGCCGAGCTCATGCACGGAGTAGCCGAACGCCGTGCCGCGCACTGTCGCGTACAGCCTGACGTAGCGGCCGCTGCCGCTGACCGTCAGCGAGTCGACGCCGCCGTCGCCCGCCGCCGTGCTGTACAGGTCGGTCCACGCTTGGCCGTCCGCAGACACTTGAATTTTGTACGACTTGGCGTAAGCCGCCTCCCAATCGACGCTTACGCGCCCGATGGATTGGGTGCTGCCGAGATCGACGGTCAGCCACTGCGGCTGATCGCTGTAAGCGGACGCCCAGCGCGTATCGGTCCGTCCGTCCACCGCCAGCTTCGCTTCGAACGGCCCCTCGACGGAGGAGGCGGTCGCGGCGCGGTTCAAGGCGAGGTTCGCCGAAGGCGAAGCGCTCGGCGTCGGCGTCGGCGTTGCACTTGGCGTCGGCGTCGCGCTCGGCGTCGGTGTCGCGCTCGGCGTCGGTGTCGGTGTCGCGCTCGGCGTCGGCGTCGCGCTTGGCGTCGGTGTCGGCGTCGGCTGGCCGATGCCCGGCCACTGGTCGGCCGCGCTTGAGTTGCCGACCGGGTTGACGACGACGAGCGACTTCGGCCCGATCGTCGCGGTGCCGGTCGTGCCGGCCGCGTTCTTGAAGACGACCGTCACCGCCTGGCTCGTCGGATTCCACACCTGCGCCCGGTACTGGCCGTTCTTTTTGTACACGGATGCCGACGTCCAGCCGGTCGCCCAGATGTCCCGCGTCCGCTCGCCGAGCGTCGCCATGCTGTTCGCGAACCAGTACGTGTTGAAGATCTCGTTCTTCTGCATCGTCGAGGCGTTCCACTTCGCCAGCACCGCTTGCGGGTTGCTGAGCGCCTGGATCGGCCAGACGATATGCTGCCACGTCGTCTCCGGACCGCCGTTGTCGGCGACGAAGCCGGCGTACAGCCCGGCGGCCTTCGTCTTGTCCAGCCCGTAGCTGGTCAGGTACTCGGCGGTCGGCAGCCAGTGGATGCCGTAGATATGGACCGGCTCGCCGCTGAAGAACGTGCCGTAGAAGTACGAGCTGCCGTACACCTGTCCGACGGACTTATGCGTCCAGCCCGGCAGCCAGTTGTCACCGTCGTAGTTGAACCAGTACTGCTCGATCGCCTTCAGCTCCGTCGTGAAGCCGTAGATCGCCGCGTCGCGGTTGGCCGCGTCGCCGGTCAGCAGGCTCCACATGTACTGGCCGACCCAGCCGAACAGCGACTCGCCCGCCGCCTCCTGGTTGTTGCCGTCGTTGTTGTCGGCATAGCCGCCGGCCCACGAATGGCCCTGGTACGGATCGAAGCTGCGGAACCTCGGATACAGCGGATCGCTGTCCGACGGGTTGGCGTAATCGCGGATCAGATGCTCCACCATCGGGCCGTAGTCGGTGCGGAACTGGCCGTCGAACGTCGCCAGCACCGCCGAGGCGAACACGTAGTAGCCGTAGGTGAAGTGATGGTCGGTGATGCCGTAGTTGGCGCCGAACTCGCTCGTCTTGTAGTACGTCGTGCCCCAGTCCTCGTTATAGTAGAGGAAATAGTCCGGCTCTCCATTCGTGTACGTGTACCAGTCCGTCAGCACCGAACGGATGCGGGAAAGGAACTTGTCGCGCAGCGCCGTCTCGCCCATCTCGTTGGCCGCGAGCACGCCCATCGCCAGCGGATGCAGCGTCTTGCCCTGCCAGTAGGCGTCGGCGGCCTTGATGTTGCCCGACGTCTCCTGGTCGAGCGTCGTCAGATACTCGAGCATGCGGGCGCGCGAGTACTCCGGATTGGTCGGCTCCGTGAACTGCGGCACCATGCCGTAGAAGCGGTCGACCGTCGTGAAGCTGCTGCCCTCGCGCACCTTCAGCGTGCCGCGGATCGACGGATAGGTCTTGTCCGTCAGCGCGGTCGGGGAGACCTTCCACTGATGGGGGTAGAGCGCCAGCATCGTATCGGACGAAAAGCCGCTGCGCACCGCCTGCGTGCGCGCGTCGAAGCGGGTCGTCACCTGGGACGTCGCCGGATCATAGCTGTACGAGACGTCCGTATCGTTCACGAACGCATAGGCGTGGCGGTAGTAGAGGTCCAGGTCGGCGATGGCCGGCAGCGTGGCGACCGACAGGTAGTCCGCGCCTCCGCCGAGCGTCAGCTTCAGCTTGGCCCCGGCTTTCTTGAAGACGGTGCCCGGAGGAGCGAAGACGCCGTAATAGCGCTTGGAGGCGGCGCCTCCGTCCGGGTTGTCGACGAGCAGGCCGATGCGGTCGCCCGTGTACGTCGCACCGTCGGTCGTCAGGATCGGCTGGCCGGAGCCGTCGACGATGCCCGTGACGAGCGCGGAGTAGAGCTCCGGCGACGCCGGGTTGGCGAAGCGGCCATAGACGTAGGGCGAGCCCTTGACCAGCGTGATCTTCATCTTGTCCATCGCGTTGTCGCTGAGCGCGGTCGTGACGTGGAAGTCGCCGTAGCCGCTGACGCGGTTCGCCATCTTGGCCGCGCCGATGTCCGACGAGGTCAGGTACAGGTCGGGAGCCCCGCCCGCGTTGACCGAGCCGCCGCCCGCGCCGAGCTTGCCCGCACCGGGATTCTGGATGCCGAGCCCTTGCTTGGTGAAGGCGGACTTGAGCGGCAGCGTAATCAGCGCGTCGCCGAGCGGCTTGATGAGCAGCGACTGCCACCAGTCGTTGGAGGCGATCGGCGCCTGCACGGAGGCGCTCTTGTACTGCGGAAAGCGCGGCTGCGGCATGCCGATGTCGCGGGTCAGATAGCTGCCCATGCCTGCCTGCACGGTCGCGGGCGTCGGCAGCGCCGGAATCGGATAGGTCGGCTTCGGCTGGCCCTCGACGTAATCGTACGCCTCGAACTCGTACAGCGAGTAGCCGAAGCTCGTCGCCCGTCCGATGCCTTTCATCCGGACGTAGCGGCCGCTGGCGTACACGGCGATGTCCTGGCGGCCGCCGGCGCCGTGCAGCTCGCGGTAGATCGGCGTCCAGCTCGTCGCGTTGTCGGATACCTCCAGGTCGAACGCCCGGCCGGCCGATTCCCAGTTCAGCACGATCCGGCCGAGCGTGCGCTTGCTGCCGAGATCGACGTAGAACCACTCGTTGTTCGTATGGTTGGAGCCCCAGCGGGTGGACGGATTGCCGTCGACCGCGTTGGCGGGCAGCGTCGCTCCCGGCGGCAGGTAGCCGGACTGCTCGTAGGAGGAAGCCTGCACCGGCCGGTTCAAGGCGACGTTGGGACCGTAGCTCGGCGGCGGCTCGTAGGCGCCGCCCGTGCCGTATACCTTGAGCTCGAAAATCGAGATGCCGTAGGCATCGAGCGCGCGCTTCGTGCCCTGCACCCGGACGAACCGTCCCGATGCCTGCACCGCCAGGTCGTCCACGCCGCCGTCGCCGGCCGCCGTCGAGTAGACGTCCGTCCAGTTGATCTCATCGTTCGATACCTGCACCTTGTAGCCCTTGGCGTAGGCGCCTTCCCACAGGATGCTCACGCGGTCGATCGCCGCCGCCGCGCCGAGATCGACGTACAGCCACTCGTTGTCCGAGCCCCAGCGGCTGCCCCAGCGGCTGCCGTCGTTGCCGTCCACCGCCAGCTCGGCCGCGTTGCCTCCCTCGGAGGAGCTCGCGTAGGCCGCCGCCCCCTGCGAGATCAGCCGCGATTCGGCGGCATGCGCCACGCCTCCGCCGCCAGCTCCGCCGGCAGGCGCTACGGCCGCGGCCGCGAGCCCCGCCGCCAGCAGCGCCTTCCAGCTCTTTCCCCGCCTGCGGGCCGCGCCCGCCGGCCGTCCTTTTCGATCGTCCATCATCGTCCTCCTCGCTTGGTCTCGTCCAGCCGGCCGCGCGCGAAGCGCCCGCGGCCGGACCTGATTCCATCATAAGGGGGTGCGGGGAGCCGACCAAGGACACCGATCCACGAAAAACGTAACTTATTGCGGAACCTGCCCCGCTCCCGGCGCCGCGCGCAGCGGGAGCTCCAGCCGCACCGTCGTCCCCTCGCCCGGCGCGCTGCGGATGGACGCGCCGAAGCCGTCGCCGTAATGCAGCTTGATGCGCGCGTCGACGTTGCGGATGCCGTAGCCGGGCCCGTCCGGTCCGCCGCCGAGCACGGCGGCGGCGCGCTCGGCGGTCATGCCGATGCCGTCGTCCGTCACCTCCAGCACGAGCCGCTCCTCCTGGCGGCGGGCGGAGACGGCGATCCCGATCTCCTCTTCCGCCCAGGCATGCTCCAGCACGTTCTCCACGAACGGCTGCAGGACGAACTTGACCGTCTCGCAGTCGCGCAGCTCCTCCGGACAATCGATCCGGTAGCGGATGCGCCCGCCGTGCTTGATGTTCTGGATGCTCAAGTACGATTCGGCGATCTGCAGCTCCTTGGCGAGCCGCACCGTCAGCTCCCCTTTGTTCAAGCTCATGCGGTAGAACGAGGCAAGCTCGCGGATCATCTCATGCAGCTTGTCGATCGCGCCGAGCTTGGCCATGCGGCTGATCGAGGAGAACGTATTGGAGAGGAAATGCGGGTTGATCTGGCTGTGGAGCAGCTGGAGCTCCGCCTCCTTCTTGGCCAGATCGCTGACGTAGACCTCGTCGATGAGCCGCTGCGTCGTCGACGCCATCTCGTTGAACGAGGCGGCGATGTCGGCGAACTCGTCCCGCCCCCGGTAGCGGAGCCGGCGGCCGTAGTCGCCGTCGCGGAACGCGCGCAGGCTGTGCGTGAGCTTCGTGACGCGCCGCGAGAACGCCCGCGCCGGCACGATGCTGATCGCGCTCATGAGCAGCACGCTGCCGAGGCAGACGGCGATCGTCAGATTCCGCACCTCGGCCGAATGGCGCTGGAACGTCTCGAGCGGCACGAGCGCGACGAGCGTCGCGGGCATCGGGCCGAGCTTCTTTTCGAGCCGCAGCTGCCCCGGCGCGGCGGCCGCCCCCTCCGTCGGAAGCCTCCCGCCCGCCGCCTCTGCCGCCTGCTCCGCCTGCGTCGCCTCCGGATAGAGCGGCTCGCCCGAGAGGGAACGGACGTACACGCGGCTGTCCCCGCCCATCCGGCCCGGCTCGGCGTCCTCGAAGATGTCCTGCAGCTTGACGGCGACCCGGACGGCCCCGATCGGGCGGAACGTCTCGTAGTTGACGATCGGCCGCAGCAGCGAGATATAGCCGTAGCGCTCGTCCTGTCCGACCTGCCTCCATACCGGCAAGCCGGGCTGAAGCGCGAGCTCGCGGTACCAGCCGGCTTCCGGCGCATGGCGGATCTCGAAGCTGCGGACGCCTTGGCTCAGCGCCTGTCCGGTCTCGGCCTCGTACCTCTCGCCGATGGCGGCCGGCCGCTCGAGGTAGAGCGTGAGCCGGATCGCCGCGCGCGGCAGCGACGCCGCCGCCTCCAGACGCGGCAGCACCTGCTCCGTCATCGCCTGATGACGCTCCCAGTCGAGGTAGTAGCCGGACAGGTAGCGCGAGAGCGGCTGATCGCCCTCCAGCTGACGGGCGGCGCGGTCGATCTCCTCCAGGCGGTATTCGATGTTGCTGCGCATCTGGTCCATCGCGACGTCCAGATTGGCGCGCGCGCTGGACTCGGCGGCGCGGGAGGACGTCACGTACGCATAGCCGCCGACGGCGGCGGCGCTCGCCAGGACGAGCAGCACGTAGGTCAGCAGCAGCTTGGCATGAAACGGCAGGCGCGGCTTTGCCATCTCAAGCCTGCCTCCGGTAGTCGCCCGGCGTGACCCCGTACAGCTCGCGGAACGTCCGGATGAAATACGGCAAGCTGTTGTAGCCGACCTGCTCGGCGATCTCATAGACCTTGAAGCCCGGCCGGACGAGCAGCTCGCGCGCCCGCTCCATGCGCTCGCGCGCCAGGAACTCGTTGAAGGCGACGCCGGTGCGCTCCTTGAACAGCACGCCGAAATGGCTCGGCGAATAGGCGAAGCGCAGCGCGACCTCGCGCAGCGTCAGCGGCGTCGCCAGCCGCTCCCGCACGTAGGCCTCGATGTCCGGCAGCAGCCTCCAGGCGCGGCGGGAGCGGATCCGCTCGGACAGCTCGAACGCCCGCAGGCGCACCCACGACTCTACCTCGGCCGGCCGCGTCAGCCGCCCGAGCTCGCCGAAGCGGGCGACGCCGAGCGGGGCTCCCGCCGCGACGCCGGCTCCCGCCCCCGCTCCGTCGACGTAGCCTTCCAGCCGCGAGACGGCATGCAGCGCGAACGGCTGCAGCTGCCCCGGCTCGCGCGCCTCCGGCAGCCGCAGCAGCTCCGCCGCCAGATCGCAGATGTCGACGAGCCGGTACTGCCGCACCGCGTCGGCCAGCCGCTCCAGCAGCTCGCCCCCGTCCGAAGCGCCCGCAGCCGGCTCGTCCGCTCGGGCGGCCCGGAGCGGCGGCAGCCCGACGAGCCGGCCGGTACGCGCCGCGTCCAGCTGCGAGACGATGCCGGCAAGCGCCGCCATGATCTCGTCGTCGTCGACCGGCTTGAGGATATAGCCGTCGGCCTTGAGCGCGAGCGCCTCGCGGGCATAGCCGAAGTCCTCGTATCCGCTTAGGAACAGCGTCCTCAGCTCCGGCAGCGGCTCCTTCAGCCGCCTCGCCAGCTCCAGCCCCGTCAGGACGGGCATGCGGATGTCGGTGATGAGGATATCGAGCGGATGCTCGGAGGCGTATTGCAGCGCGGCGATCGGACGGCTCGTGCTGTAAACGATTTCAATTCGCAGCGAGGCCCACGGAATCAGCGCCTCCAATCCGAGCAGGTCAAAGCTTTCGTCATCGACGAGCATCGCCTTGTACATCCGTCTCCGCTCCTTTCGCGCGCGGCTGCCCCGCATCGTTCATGACCGACTCCCGCCCGAGTATCCGCAGGTTGTCGCGCCAGCGGGCCGTCTTCCACTCCAGCACGGCCCCGTACCCGAGCCGATCGGCTTCCTCCGCCGCTTCCTCGAGCTCGCGCTCCGCCTCCCGCTCGCTGCGCGCGAGCAGCAGTCTCGGCACGGTCTCCTTGTAGTGCTGCCTCAGCCTTTCCATGACGATGCCCTCCGGCGACGAAGGCAGCGGATCGAGATTGGAGAACTCGGTCATGTCGAGCGAGGTGCGGAACGTGATCCTCGCCTGCGCGGAGGCCGTCCAGTCGCTTCCCCGGCCGGCGAGCCGGCTCTCCCGCTCGGCCTTGGCGGCGTTGATGAAGCTCGTATTGCCGTACCAGTTGAACTCGCCGAGCTTGAGCTGGTCGTACGCCCCGGGATCGCGCCGCTCGTAAGCCTCGTTCGGGATCGGCACGCCGTCCTCGACGCGGTCGTAGAACAGCCCGGGCGGGCCGAAGAAGAAGATCGTCTGCCCCTCCTCGCTGACGGCCCAGTTCATGAAGGAGAAGATCGCCTCCGGATCGCTGGCCGCCCGCGTGATGACGTTCACGTTCCAGCCGAGCCGGTTGTAGCCGCCGGGATAGACGCGCTCCGGATCGACGCCGGACCGGCGCAGCGGCCAGACGGCGTCGTAGCCCTCGCCGGGACGCGCCTCCGCGAGCGCGTGGTTCACCTCCCGGCCGACCCCTTCGACGACGGCGTCGTAGGAGGCGAACACCGCCGCACCGCCGCGCTTGAGCCGTTCGACGATCTGGTCGCGCGTCTGCGTCAGGCCGTCCGGGCGGGCCAGCCCTTCGCGGTACAGGCGATTCGCGAACCGCACCGTCTCGCGGAAGGCCGGGTCGCGGTACACCGACGTCAGCCGGCCCTCGCGCGGCACGCCGAACACGCCGCCCGCCCCCGGCGCGGCGAAGGCGGGATTGCGCCCTTCGTCCGCTCCGCTGTACAGCATGCCGAGCAGCTGCGGCTCGGCGCCGTCCCGCGTCTCGCCCGCCTCCAGCGGGACGACCTCGGGGAACGCGGCCTTGACGCGCCGCAGATACGCCTCGAGCTGCTCCCACGTGTCGAGCGGCGGCGAGCCGAGCGCGCGATGCAGCGTCCGGTTGACGAGATAGGCGGCGTTGCCGCTGCCTTCCTCGCCTCGGATGAACCAGTTGGGAATCTGGTACAGCCGCCCGTCCGAGCTGCGCAGCATGTCCAGCGTGTCCCGCCCGATCGTCCGCTCGAACTCCGGGTACGCGGCTAGATAGCCGTCGAGCGGCACGAGAAGCCCTGCGGCGGCCAGCCTCTCCACGTCCTTGCCCCGGTCGAGCACGAGCGCATCGGGCAGGCTGCCGCCGACGACCATCGCGTTCAGCTGCGTCGGCGGCGAGCCGGCGGCGCGCACCGGACGCACCTCGACCCCGAGCTCGCGCGTGATCCAGCCGGCATGCGGCCGCTCCGCCCATGTCGGCGGCGTATACCAGTCATAGAGCACGAACTGGCTGAACGAGACCGGCTTCACCTTGGCGGCGAGCGGCGTAGGGACGGCCCCGTCCGGCTGGACCATCCGGTTCGGCCGGGTCGTCCGGTCCGGCTCGCCCGGAGCATCGGCAGCCGTGCCGCTTTTTGCATCCGATAGCGCTTTCAATTGAATCCGCACGGGAGCGTCCGCTGAACGAGGCGCCTCCAATCCGCTGTACGCCGCCCCTGCCGCGAGCGCCAGCGCCGCTGCGCCGAGAGCCGTGGCCGCCAGTGCGGCGGCGCGGCGCGTCCCGCTTCTTCGGCCCGTCCCGGCGCTTCGTCCGGCCGGCGGCTTGTCCATGCGCCCGTCCATCGCTCGTCCTCCCTCATCCGGCCGAGCGGCCGGTTTCCTACTGCCGATTATAGCAACGCGGATCGGCGGCGGGAATGGGACTCGCGGCACGAATGGAAGGCGGCCGCTCTCCAACCTGCCGATCGCTCTCAGCTCCGCTTCCCGACGGGAGGAGACGGGGCGCCCCGCCTCTTCCCGCGCGGCCTGCCGCCGCCTGCCCGCGAAGGATGAAGGATGGCCTCCACGGCGACCGGCGCTCTCAGAGGGAAGCCAGCTTGCGCACCGCGTCGATGCCTTTCATGCCGACCGCCAGCCCCTCCGCTCGCGCCGCTTCGGTGACCGATTCCAGCGGCGCGTCCAGCAGCTCCTGCAAGGTGCGCACGCCGACGGCCCGCGCCGCCAGCACGCCCCGCTCCTTGAGCTTCGGATTGCTGTCGAACAGCGCTACGTCGAGCGCGCCGCACATGATGTAGCCTTTGTCCGTCGTCACGGCGAGCAGCGTCGTCTTGGGCAGCTTCACCTCGACGCCGAGCGCCGTCTGTCCGTCCCCGAGCGGGATCGGAACCAGTTGCATCATCGTTGACCTACCTCCTCCCCGACTCGCTTGACTATCCTATGCGCAGCGGGGGAGGGAAGGTGCCGCGCTCGGGCAGGACCGCCCTGCTTTTCCGCGCCGGGAGCAAGCCTTCGTCGCGGTTCCGGACGCCTTTTCTGAACGGAAGGTTAACACGTGTGCGGAAACCGCTCTCCGTCTTGACGGGCTTGCCGGCCGGCCCTACAATGGAGGCGTCGCCGAACGGATCGTGGCGCGGGCACGGCGCCCGGTCCCTGCAGCGGCAGGAAAGGAGGGACGACAGCATGGTCACCATCAAGGACATCGCCCGCGCGGCCGGCGTCTCCCACACGACCGTCTCGCGCGCGCTAGGCGGCAGCCCGCAGATCAAGCGCGAGACGCGCGAGCGCATCGCCCGCATCGCCGCCGACATGAACTACTCGCCCAGCTTCAGCGCCAAGAGCCTCGTCCAGCGCAGGACGTACACGATCGGCCTGTTCTTCTCCAGCATCGCGCAGGGCACGTCGGCCAGCTTCCTCGCCGAGGCGATCAAGGGCATCCGCCGGCAGATCGGCGAGGAGTACCTGCTGTCCGTCGCCGGCCTCGACACGATGGAGCGGCACGACTCCGTCACGCCGCGACGCTACGACGGCATCCTGCTCATGAGCCAGAGCGACGCGGACAACGGCTTCATCTACCATGTCCGGCAGGCCTCGCTGCCGCTCGTCGTGCTCAACCGCCAGCTGGACGACCCGGCCATCTCGACGGTATCGGCCCGCGACCGGGACGGCGTCGCCGAAGCGGTCGCCTACGCCGCCTCCCGGGGGCATCGCCGCTTCGCGCTCATCGAGGGGCGCAGCGGATTCCGCTCGACCGCCCAGCGCCGGGCCGGCTTCATCGACGGCCTCATCCGGCACGGCCTGCCGCTGCGGGAGGAGTGCTTCATGCCGGGCGACTACGGTCCCGAAAGCGGCCACGCCGCCATGCAGCGCCTGCTGGATCTGGAGGAGCGTCCGAGCGTCGTCATCTGCTCCAACGACGACATGGCGATCGGCGCGATGAACGCCTGCCATGCGCGCGGCGTCGCGATCCCCTCCGGAATGTCGCTGATCGGCTTCGACGACATCCCCTATGCGCGCTACGCCAGTCCGGCGCTGACGACCGTCGCCCGTCCGGTGGCGGAGATCGCCCGGCTCGGAGCGGAGCTGCTGATGGCGCGCATGCACGATCCCTCTCTCGCGCCGAGCCAGCTGCTGGTGAAGACCGGACTGATGGCGAGGGACAGCGTGGCGGATATAAGCTAGAGTCCATTTTTTCGAAGCAAAATGTGAACGTGTGCGAAACCAGGCGAACCGAAGAGGAGCGATCATGCGATGAGCTTTCTGAACGACGACTTCCTGCTGACGACCGACACCGCGCGCCGCTTGTACCACGGCCATGCCGCGGGGCAGCCGATCCTCGACTACCACTGCCATCTCGATCCGAAAGAAATCTACGAAGACAAGCCGTTCCGCAATCTGACCGAAGCCTGGCTCGCGGGTGACCACTACAAGTGGCGGCTGATGCGCGCGAACGGCGTGCCCGAGGAGCTCATCACCGGCGACGCGCCCGATTACGACAAGTTCCTCGCCTGGGCGCGCACGCTTCCGCACGCGATCGGCAATCCGCTCTACGCCTGGACCCATCTGGAGCTGCGGCGCTTCTTCGGCATCGACGAGCGGCTCAGCGAGCAGACCGCGCCGGACATCTGGGAGCGGGCGAACGCGCTGCTGGCGACCGATGCGTTCCGCCGGCGCAGCCTCATCAAGCGCTCCCAGGTGCGCGTCGTCTGCACGACCGACGATCCGGCCGACAGCCTGGAGCATCATCGCCTGCTGCGGGAAGAGGAGAGCGGGTTCGCCGTCTACCCGACGTTCCGTCCCGACCAGGCGATGAACCTCCATGCGGAGGGCTTCGCTTCCTGGATCGGACGGCTGGAGCAGGCGGCCGGAACCGCTGTCGGCAGCTATGCCGACCTGGTTCGGGCGCTGCGGGCAAGGGCGGTCTTTTTTCACGGACAGGGCTGCCGGCTGTCGGATCATGCGCTCGATACGCTCGTCTACGGCGAGGCGGAGCCGGAGGAGCTGGAGCGGATCTTTGCCAAAGCAATGCGCGGAGAACGGATCGACGAGGCGGAGAAGACCGCCTACCGGACGGCGCTGCTGCTGGAGCTGATCGGCATGTACGCGGAGCAGGGCTGGACGATGCAGCTGCATCTCCATGCCAGCCGCAACAACAACACGCCTATGCATCGCCGCCTCGGTCCGGACGCCGGCTACGACGCGATCCAGGACCAGCCGCTGGCCGGCGCGCTGTCGAAGCTGATGGACCGGGCCGAGCAGGCGAGCGGCCTGCCGCGCACGATCCTCTACTCGCTCAATCCGAACGACTACCCGGCGCTGCTCGCGCTCATGGGCTGCTTCCAAAAGGACGTGCCCGGCAAGATGCAGCTCGGCTCCGGCTGGTGGTACAACGATACGCGCGAGGGGATGCGCCGCCAGCTGACGATGCTGGCCGACCACGGCCTGCTCGGCCGCTTCGTCGGCATGCTGACCGATTCGCGCAGCTTCCTCTCCTACACGCGGCACGAATACTTCCGGCGCGTGCTGTGCGAGCTGCTGGGCGAGTACGCCGCCCGCGGCGAGGCGCCGGACGACGACGAGACGCTCGGCGCGCTCGTCGAGGACGTCTCGTACGGCAACGCCGCCCGCTACTTCGGCTTCGGACCCGGCTGAAGCGGGTCGCGAAAAGGCCTGCGTCCTCCCCGCAAAAGCGGGGAGGACGCAGGCCTTTGTTCGCCGGATCGGGACGGCGCTCTGCGATCGACGGAGAGTGCTTGTCTATGGGGACACCAACTGCCGCTCGATCTGCTTCATCTCATAAAAGATGCCTTGCCGCTGCATCAGCTCCGCATAGGTGCCTCTCTCCACGATCCTGCCTTGATCCATGACGACGATCTGATCCATATCCTCCAGTCCGGTCAGCCGGTGGGAGATTAGAAGCAACGTATCCTCTGCCGCCTGTTCATGCAGATGCTTCAATACGCGCTGCTCGGTCACATAGTCCATCGAGGATGTCGGCTCGTCCAGCAGCCAGAGCCTTCCCTTCCGGAGGCATGCGCGAGCGACAGCCAGGCGCTGCTTCTCTCCGTCCGACAAGTTCTCTCCTTTTTCGTACACGGCATCGGTCAGCTTCATCGAGTGCAGCTGGACTTGAGCCAGCACAGCCGACAGCTCCTCGTCGGTATGCGAGTCTCCGTCCAGCAGCAGGTTGTCCCGGACCGTTCCTCGAAAGAAATGACCTTGCTGCAGCACGACTCGGGCCGAACGCCAGACGCTGGATTCATCCAGCTCCCGGACCGGCGTATCGTTCAGCCGGAGCTCGCCGTCCGTCGGCAAGCGCAGCTTGAGCAGAAGCTCGACGATCGTCGATTTTCCCGATCCGCTCGGCCCGACAACAGCCGTTTTGGAGCCCGGCGGAAGCGTGAGGGTAACGTCGTTCAGCGCCGGCCTCCATTCCCCTTCGTAGCGGAACGAGACGCCGGACAGCTCGGCGGATACCGCCTCGTCGTCCGAGAGCAGGCCGCTTGGATGAAGAACCTGCTCCTCGGCGCTCGGAACCGATTCCGCCAGTCTATTGGCCGCATGCTCGCTTGCTTCTTTGTAAGCGGGCAAGGTGGCCATAGCGGCCGTCTCCTCGAACAGCGTCAGCGAAGCCATAACCAGCATGGCCAGGAAAACGCCTGCCAGCTCCCCTTCGGCAACCAAATACGCGCCTAGAGCAAGCACGCCCCAGGAAATGAACAAGGTGGCGAACGCGTGCATCGATTGCCCGCGCAGCAGATGGACGGCCGCACGCTGCTGCTCGGCCGTCAATACGTCCGAAGCCTGCTTGAGCTGCCGCTCGCGCTCCTGGAGTTGTCCATACACTTTCAAATCCCGGAAGCCATACAGCACCTCGGTCACTTCCATCGAGACCGCCGCTCGTTGCTGGCGCACGCGACCGAATATCCTTCGCTGCCCGATCAAGACGATCCCAGGGACGACAAATGCCGCAACCAGCATCCCCAGCACGAACAAGCCCGCCATCCAAACTGAAAATAGGGATGTCATCAGCACGGTGGTCAAAAAGACCATGATGACCATGATCGGCGGGTACGCGACGCGGAGGAAATAATGCTGCAAGCTCTCCACATCTCCGACGATGCGCGAGAGCAGGTCGCCGCTCCGCTTTTTGTTCAACAGGCCCGGCATGACAGGAATGAGACGGGAAAAGTACGACGAACGCAAACGGCTGAGGATGGAAAACGTCGCCCGGTGGGAGTAGAGGCGCTCTCCATAACGGCTCGCCGCCCGAAGCAGGCCCAGCAGCTTCACCAGCGCCGTCAGCACGATCAAGGTGTAGAGCGGCGGCGCGAATACGGTCTGGGAAATCAGATACCCGCTTGCGGAGAAGAGTACGACGCCTGCGATGCCCGCAATGAATCCGCCTACGATCGAAAGAGCGATATCCTTCCGCTCCATCATCATCGCTTTGGATAGAACAGCCAGCTCATTCATGCCAGTCCCCCCATTCGTTGAAGACGGACCATCTCGGCGTAGGAAGGCACCCGCTCCAGAAGCTCGTCATGGCTCCCCGAGTCGATCAGGACACCGTCGTCCATGAACAAGATCCGGTCGGCATGCTGGATCGTATACAGCCGATGCGCAACCGTGACCATCGTCGCCGTCTTGGCCAGCGAAGCGATCGATTTCTGCAGGATCCGTTCCGTATGCAGATCAAGTCCCACCGTCGGCTCATCGAACAGAATGACGGCCGGCCTTTTCAAGAAGGCGCGGGCCAGCGCAAGCCTCTGCTTTTCTCCGCCGGACAAGCCTCTGCCTCCATCCCCGACAAAGGTGTCATAGCCCTCCTCCAGCTGGGCGGCAAACGGAGCAAGCCCGGCCTCCGCAGCCGCTTGTTCCATCTCCTCCCTGGATACATCCCGTCTGGCGCCGATGGCGATGTTCTCCGCCAGCGTGCCCGCGAAGATGTAGGGATGCTGGGTAATGTAGCTGATGCTGTCGAACCATGCTTCCTCGTCGTAGTCGGACAGCGGAATTCCATTGACCCTGATCTCTCCGGATGCCGGCTTCAGCAAGCCGGCCATGAGATGGAGCAACGTGGTCTTGCCGGAGCCGCTTTTGCCTACAAGGGCAATGTTCTGCCCTTGTCCGATGGCGATGGAGCCCGTTGCGAGCTCGAATGAATCCGGCCTATGCCGGAATCGGACCTGATCCAGCTGCAGGGATGGCGGCAGCGAAATAGGGGCCGTCCCGCTCCGAGCGGGCTTGCCCGGCTCGGGCTCCTGGGCGCCATGCGGTGAATCTGCTCCCTCGTCCTCATCCCGCATGCCGATTGCCTGCTCCGTTTCCGCAAGCAGCTCCTCGATCTTGCGGATAGCCCCCATGCTTGTGCGGCCGCCGTGAAAAGCGGTTCCCGCGTTTTTCAGCAAATTGTAGAATTCGGGAGCAAGCAGCAGAACGAAAAAGGCGGTGTGGAAGCTTAGGGAATGGAAAACGAGCAATTGGATGGCGAGCTCCAGTGCGATGATCCCCATGCTCAGCATGACGATGGATTCCAGCATGAACGTGTTCGTAAACGCGATCCGAAGAATGTCCATCGTCGACTCCATGTAGCTCAAGCTGCTGCGTTCAATCTCCTTCTGCTGCCGACGAGCCCGGCCAAACAGCTTCAACGTGACCATCCCTTGCAGGGAGTCCAGGAACGTACCCGAGAACTCGGCCAGCTGGGCAAATTTCTCTTCGGATTTCACTTTCGTCTTCAACCCGACTAGAATCATGAAGATCGGGATGAATGGAGCCGTGAACAGCAGGATGAAGCCTGAATTGGCATGCAGAGCAAACGTTGCCGTCAAAATCAGGATCGGAATGATCGCGGACTCGATCATGCGCGGCAAGTAATGGCTGAAATAGGAGTCCGCTTCATCCACGGCATCGAGCGCGATGCTCACCTTTCCTCCGGTTTGTCCGCGCATCGATGCATGCATGGAGGCATGGACCAGGTTTCGCAGCACGTTTGCCCGCATGTCCGTCTTGGCGCTTGCGGCGATCTGCAGGCCGATCCTCCCGTTTCCATACGACAACAGCGTGCGCGCAGCCATGATGGCCAGCAGCAGCAGCAGCAGCTTCACGACCGACGATAGGGAAGCCTCCTGCACGAAGATGCTCTGGACGGCTTCCGCGAGCAATGCCGCCTGGGTCACGATGGCTGCGCCAAGCGCGAGCGAAAGGACCGCAAGAAGAAGGAGCCGCTTCCTTTGCGCAGCCATCTGGCGAGAGATCAGATTGATGTTCCTCTTCACGCAAGCTCTCCTCCTTTGGATCGGGGCAGCTCGATGATCGTCTGCCGCGTTCAAGCCTGAACCGGGTCCGTTATTTTTTGCCTTTTACATAATCCGCATCGAACAGGAACAGCTTGAAGACCAGAATGAGGGAAGGGATCAGCAGGCACAGCCCTCCGATGAAGGCAATGACCAGCGCCATGCCCATCGAAGGCGAAGTGGCGCTGCTTTGAATCGTAATGTAGGGATCGAGAATGTAAGGATATTGCCCGATGCCATAAGCGAAGAAGGCACAGAAAAATTGCAGCATGACGCAGATGAAGGCCAGTCCATAGCGGCGTCCATGGTAGAGCAGCCACATCGCGACCATGAAGAAGGCGACGGAAAGCGCCAGAAGCCACCACAGGTCCATCATATTTTGAAAATGCCGATCGTTGTGTTGGCCGATGTAGATGAAAGCCGTGAGAGCGACGATGATCGTGGGCGTGCTCCAAAACAGGGCATAGGTCCTCATCAATGCCAGTGCAGGCTTGTCCTCGGCGCGGGAAGCGTAGAAGGCCAGGAAGGTGCCGCTGATGAACAAGACCGATACGATCGCCAGTCCGACAATGCTCCAGGACAGCGGGCTTGAAAGCAAGGCCCAGTAATCCAGGGAAACGGTCTCGCCCTGCTTGAGGATGAAGCCGCCCTCGGAGAGCGTCAGCGCGACCGACAAGGAAGCCGGTATGAACAAGCCCGTCGCGCCATATAAAAACAGGAACACAAGGTTCTTTTTCGAGCCGTAATTCTCGAACGCATAGAACGAGCCGCGTATGGCGAGCAGAATGACCGCGATGCTCCCTGGAACGAGGAGCGCGGACCCGTAATAATAGGCCGTATCCGGAAAAAATCCTACGATCCCGATGTAGAAGAAGACGAAGAAGACATTGGTAATTTCCCATACCGGGGAGAGATACCGGGAAATCAATCGATTGATGAGATGATCCTGCTTCGTCAAGCGTGCGTAGAAGGCGAAGAAGCCGGCTCCGAAATCAATCGAGGCCACGATGAGATAGCCGTACAGGAACAGCCAGAGCACCGAGATGCCGATCAGTTCGTAACTCATCATGCGGGCTCACCCTTTTCCGTTTTCTTGTCCTTTCCGATCCCCTTCTCCAGCTCGGTTTCGACCGGATTCAGGCGGAACAAGCGCCTCAACACGAGCACGCAAGTCGTTCCCAGCAAGAGGTACAGAAGGAGGAACAGGAAGAATAGGAGCCGCACTTGGGGGGATGAGGTAGCGGCTTCCTCCACGGTCATGTAGCCTCGGATGATCCATGGCTGCCGTCCGAGCTCGGCATAGAACCAGCCCAACTCGACCCCGACGAATGCAAGCGGCGCTCCCAATGCGATGGCGCGAAGCATCCATTTGTTGAGCTCGTTGCGCTTTTTCCAGAAGACAAAAAGGAAGTACAAGAACGAAAGGGCCAACAGCGTGAACCCGATACCGACCATCAGATCAAACAAATAATGGACCAGCAGCGGCGGCCATTCCTCCTGCGGGAACTCCTCCAGCCCCTTCACCTCCGCATTGAAGTCTCCAAACGCCAGGAAGCTGAGAAAATTGGGCAGATGGAGGGCTCCTATGATCTCGTTCTCTGCGTTCAGCCAGCCCATGAGAACGAGATCCGCGCCTTTTTCGGTCTCAAAATGCCACTCTGCAGCGGCCAGCTTCTCCGGCTGATGCTCGGCCAGAAACTTGGCGGATACGTCTCCGGCCAATGCGTTCAGCAGGCCGAACAGCAGCAGGACACCCATCATCAGGTTCAAGGCTTTTCGGTGATAGGCGGTGACGCCTTTTTTCAGCATCGTAAAGGCCGCGATCCCGGCCAACAGGGCCGCCCCCGTCAAATAGGCCGAGCTCAAGACATGGAATACCTTGGAGAAGCTCGCCTCGTTCATCATCGCTTGCACCGGGTCTACCGCCGTGAAGACGCCCCCGTCCATCAAAAAGCCTTCCGGCTGATTCATGAAGCCGTTGACGGTCGTGATGAACACCGCGGACATGCCGGCCCCGATTACGATCGGAATCGTCAGCAGCCAATGGGTATACGGATTTTTGAACCGATCCCAGGTATAGAGATAGATGCCGAGGAAAATGGCTTCGAAAAAGAAAGCGAAAACTTCCAGAAATAGCGGCAGCGCGATGACATTTCCCGCCAGCTTCATGAAATTCGGCCACACCAGGGCCAACTGGAGGGAAATCGCCGTGCCTGTCACGACCCCGACCGCCACGGAGATGACGAACCCTCGCGACCATCTCTTCGCCATCAAGATATAATGGGGGTCCTTCTTGCGTATGCCGACGAATTCCGCAATGGCAATCATCAGCGGAACCCCGACACCAATCGTGGCAAAAATAGCGTGAAACGCAAGCGTCATTCCTGTCACCAGCTTGCTCCACAGTACCGTATCGATCGCCATCCTTCACGGCCTCCTTTCAACCTCTGTCCAAACGATTGCCATCCATATGAGCTTTTTTTCACAAAGTCACGGTCCATGTCCTGCATGATGAACGGGGGAGTTAAGCCAAGTATAGCTCCATCCATTCGCATTGCAATCACGGTCACCTGTTCGTCTTTAAACGTTCAACAAAGAATCAACTCTTTTGGACAACTAAGTGAACATGACCGAAACCACCCGAACGGGCTATTGCTTCTTGAAATGGAACGCAAAAAAACCGCTTTGGACAAAGCGGTTTGGATAATCGATATCGGAGAGGCGCGCAATGCGGGCAGAGAGGCAAGCCAGACGGCCTAGTCCGCGGAAGCGCCCTCGCCACGGCTCTCGCCCGCCGCCTTGGCCTGACGCAGCGCATCCTGGGCCGCCCCCAGCAGCCATGCCGGCGCCTCGCCGTCCGCCGGACGCGCCGTGGCCGTGCCGGTGCCGACGGTGATGAAGCCGGAGCTCGCGCCGTCGCGCGGAATCTGCAGCGACAGCACGCTGCTGCGGATCTCCTCGGCGAGCCGTGCCGCCGCATCCGCATCGCTGCGCAGCTTCAGGACGAACGTATCCGCCGTCATCCGCGCCAAGTAGGCGCCATGCTGACGGGCGATGACGCCGAGAGCGTCGGCCACCCATTGCAGGCACAGGTCGCCTCCGCGCAGTCCGTGCAGCGCGTTGTACGCCCTGAAGTCGTCGATGTCGACGAGCAGCAGCGACAGCGGCTCGCCGGCAAGCTCCGCATCGCTCCAGTCGGCTTCCAGATCCCGCTCGAACGTCAGCCGGCTCGGCAGGTCGGTGAGCGAATCGCTCGTCACGTAGCTTGCCAGCTGGCTCGCGCTATGCGAGAAGTTCTCCTTCTGCTCCGGCTCCGCCTTCACTTCCTTGGCGACGACCATCACGGACGGCTCGCCGCCGTGGATGACGGAGGCCAGCGACAGGTCCAGCTCGACCGGGCTGCCGACCTTGGGCACGAACATGCCTCGGTACGCATCCAGCAGGGCGGCATTTTGGCTCAGGCTGTCCAGCCGCTTGCCGAGCGCGCTTCGCGCGCGCTCCTCGTGGAACTCGAGGATGCGGCAGCCGACCAGCTCCAGGGCGGATTCGCAGCCGAGCAGCTCTCCCGCCTGATGGTTCGCATAGACGATGCGTCCGTCCGTTACGGTCAGGAACGGGACGGGGGAATACTCCATCAGCTGCAGGTAACGGTTCTCGTTGTCGCGCAGAACGCGCGCGTTCTGCAGCGCCTGCTCCTCGGCCTGCGCCAGCTGATGCTCCGTCTCCCGCTGCACGATCGACTTCAGCTCCTGCAGCGCGCTCAGCTCCGATTCCTTCCAGGCGACCGACTTGCCCTTCACGACCTCTCGCCACTTCTCGAACGACTTGCGCGGCGACAGCCGCACGCCGTCGTCGCTCTGGATGACCGCCTTGGCGGGGTCGCCCGCCCACTCGACGATCTGGAGCTGCTCCGGACGGAACCACAGGATATAATGCTGCATCCCCGGCGAGAGCGCCAGGAACACCGCTCCCGAAGCCTTGTCCGCATATGCGGCGGCAGGCGCGTAGTCCTGGCCGAGCTTGGACGTATGGAACGCGTAATCGACCGACTGAGCTCCCATCCAGCCCGCCAGCTTGCGAATCTGCGAGGCCGCCGGCGTCGTGCCGAACAGCTGCAGCTTGTCGCGGAAGCAGACGGCCATGCCGCTTGCTCCGAGCAGGTCCATCAGCTGCTGCTGGCTTTGCTCGACCTTCTGCATCGTCCGCAGCGCATTGCCCGAGAACAGCCCCGCCAGCTTGCCCGCCGCCGAACGGATGCCGAGCGTCTGCTCGTACTCGTCAAGCTGCTGGCGCTGATACAGCTCGTTGGAGAAGAACGTGCCGAGGAAGTTGCACAGATTGCGCACCCGATGAGGGACGTACTTGGGCGCGTAATGGTGGCAGGTGATGAGGCCCCACAGCTCCCCTTCGCGGATGAGCGAGATCGTGGTCGTCGCCGCCACGCCCATGTTCTGCAAGTACTCGATGTGCAGAGGCGAGACGCTGCGCAGCGACGACAGGCTCAGGTTGAGCGGCCTGCCGGTCAGCGGCTGCACCGTCGGCACGATGGCCGAAGGCTCGTAGCCGACGTCGACGATCGTCCTCAGCCAGTTGCGCAAGTACAGCGCCCTCGCCTGCTTCGGAATGTCTGAAGCCGGATAGTGATGCCCGAGAAACGGCTCCAGCCCTTCCTCCTTGGCCTCGGCGATGACCTTGCCGTTCCATTCGTCGTCGAATTCGTAGATCATGACCCGGTCGTAGCCGAGCATCTCCTTGACCTGGTCCGCCGCCGCCTGGCTGGCCTCGATCCGGCTGGACGCCCGCTTGATGCGGGAGAAGAACGTGTTGATCCACTGAAAATCGTGGAGGGACGGTCCGATATCCTCCTCGAACGGCTCCAGCTCCAGCAGGAGCAGTCCCTCGCTCTCGTGCACGATGCCGATGAACGGAATCTCGCCTCCGTCCTCCTGACGGATCGGGCACTGGATATACTGCAAGTCGGAGGTCACGGCCGCGTTCGGATCGAGGCGCGCGACCTCCGCCGCCTTGTCCGGTCCGAGCAGCCGTGCGAGCGGCTGGCCGACGAGCGCTTCCGCCCGCAGTCCGAAGAGCCGTTCCGTGCTGAGACTCGCCTGCACGATGACCGGACGCTCGTCCCGCGTCACGGCCAGCAGGGCTCCGTGAGGCTGGATGCTGCCGGGAATATGGATCGGCTCCTTGTCGCAGTTGGTCAGATCGATCCGCGACCCTTGCCGCTCGTACTCCGAATCGTTCAGGAGCGTGCGGTCGAGCGCCGCTTCCTCTTTATAAGGCTTGTTTTCCTTCATTCGTCGAACGTAACCTCCTGGCTTTGGGTTGGCGGGCTTGTCCTTCAGGCGGAGGCTTCCACCCAACGCTCCAGCAGCGCGAACGTCTCCCTCGCGGCGGCGACCGTCTCGTCCTCCTGCCCCTGCGAGCCTTGCTGGATGAGGCTTCTCATCTCCAGCCAGCGGCTGCGGGTGTCGTCTCCGTAGGCGTGAAAATAACGAAGTCCGCTGTCCGGCTCCAGGCCGAGGCTGGCCGCCAGCTTGCGGGAGATGATCTGCCCGCCGAGCGTCGAGCCTTCGAGCACGTACAGGTAACCGAGCTTGCGCGCAGGCGTGCTCAGGTCGGGCAGCTCCCCGCAGCGCGGCAGGCGGCCGATCTCGTCCGCGCCGAGGCCGAGCGCCTGCAGATCGCGTTCCAGCAGCGGCGCCTTGCGGCGAGCTCCTTCGTCCAGCCCCTGGGCTTGCAGCTGAGCATCCGGATAGATCCGCTCCTCGGCAGGCCGGATGAAGCCGTAGAACAGCTCCAAATATCGCCGATACCCGGCCCGGTCCAGCGAGCCGGCCATGATGCCGCGAGCATAGCGGTTTTCTTCCATCCGTTCGTGCTGCTCCGCCGTCTCTTGGCGAAGCCTTTCCATTATCGTGCTGCCCATGCCGCACCTCTTCTTCGAACCGCCTTGGCGGAGGATAGGATCATGCGTGAATGTCGTCATGCCATCGTGGAGCAACATCGCTCATGGCTTCCATCGTACCATATTCAAAGTACGCGTTGAAATGCCGACAAAAATAGGACTATATCATCACCTATTCCAATGATATAGTTAATGAACTATCTCAATCGAGTGCGGAGGAACTATGGCTATCATGAACGGTAAAGGACTACATACCTATTCTTTCCAGACCGATCTCGTCATCGAGGCGAGCACCCGCGAGGCGGCCGAGGCGCTGCTGAGGGAGCGTCTCGATGCAGCCGGCGTCAGCCGCTACCGAATCGGCAAAGGATCGCTCATCGGCTTCACCGTCCTGCCCGACACCGACGCTCCCGCTCCTTCCGAATCATCCGCATCCGGACCGGCCGCGCCTGCCGAGGTACCGGCCTCAGCGTCGGCCGCGGCCGACGGGCTGCGCGACCTCGCTCTCGACCTGATCCGCCGCTGCGTCCAGGACAGCCGGCTCGTCCGGCTCAGCATCAACCGCGGCAAGGGCGTCCGGCTGAGCGTGCCTTGCCGGATCCTGCGCTTGGACGAGCAGGACTCCCTGCTGACCGTCTATCATGTCGACGAGAAGCAGGTGTACACGTTCGGCATCGGCGAGATCGACGACTTCCTGCTGTAGCCGCCTGCCCGGCGATCTCGTTCCCTCCATGCCAAAAGACCTTGCCTCGAAGCTTGTCCGAGGCAAGGTCTTTTTGTCGCGAATGCGGGCGCGTCCGGCCGGTCAGCCTTCTCCTCTCGCCCGCCAGGCGCTCCAGGCGGCGATCCCCCAAGCGGCGATGAAGCAGACGCCTCCGATCGGCGTAATCGCGCCGAGCCAGGTGACGCCGCTCAGGACGAGCACGTACAGGCTGCCGGAGAAGATCCAGATACCGGCCTGCATGAGGCGGCCGGCGAGGCGGAGCGGCTTCCGGTCGCCCAGCATGCTCGCGGCGAAGGCGAGCAGGATGAGGCCGATCGCGTGGTACATCTGATAGCGCACGCCCGTTTCGAAGATCTCGAGCCGATCGGGCTCCACATGATCCTCCAGGCCGTGGGCGCCGAACGCGCCGAGGGCGACGCCTACGAGAGCGTAGAGGGCGCCGAAGGCGAGGTAGCGGGGAAACATCGGTTGGACTCACCTCTTCTGTCGTTCCTTTTCATCGCGGAACGGATTCCTCCGTAGTATAGCACAACCTCTCGTCCCCGGTCCTGTACGCCGCCCGCTCCGTCATGATCGTCCTCCATCTGAATATACTTGGAGAACAGGTCCGGGCGGACGCTGAATATCGAACGAAGCGGGGGGAGCGGCATGTCGGAACCGTTGTTCATCGTCTCGCGCGAGGACTGGTCCCTGCACCGGAAAGGCTATCAGGACCAGACCCGGCACCAGCAAAAGGTCCGGGAGGCGATCAAGCACAACCTCAAGGACATCGTCAGCGACGAGAGCATCATCCTGTCGAACGGCCGGGAAACCGTGAAGGTGCCGGTGAAGAGCATCGACGAGTACCGGTTCGTGTACAACTACAACAAGAAGCAGCATGTCGGACAAGGGGACGGCGACTCGCAGGTCGGGGACGTGCTCGGCGTCGATCCGAGCTCGGCCAAGGGCTCCGGCAAGGGACAAGGCGCGGGCGACCAGGCGGGCGAGGACTACCTCGAGACCGAGGTCACGATGGATGAGCTGGAGGATCTGCTGTTCGAGGAGCTCGAGCTGCCTCGGCTGGAGCAGAAGCAGAAGGAGCAGGTCCAGGCGGCCGACGTCGTCTTTCAGGATATCCGCAAGAAGGGCATCATGAGCAACATCGACAAGAAGCGCACGCTGCTCGAGAACCTGCGCCGCAACGCGAATACCGGCCGCAAGGGCATCGGCGGCATCACGCCCGAGGACCTCCGCTACAAGACGTGGCAGGAGGTCATGAAGCCCCACTCCAACGCGGTCGTGCTGGCGCTCATGGACACGAGCGGATCGATGGGCTCGTTCGAGAAATATTGCGCGCGCAGCTTCTTCTTCTGGATGACGAAGTTCCTGCGGCGCAAGTACGAGCATGTGGAGATCGTGTTCATCGCCCACCATACCGAGGCGAAGGAAGTGAGCGAGGACGAGTTCTTCACGCGCGGCGAGAGCGGCGGCACGATCTGCTCGTCCGCCTACCAGAAGGCGCTCGACATCATCGACAGCCGCTATCCGTCCGCGAACTGGAACATCTACCCGTTCCACTTCTCCGACGGCGACAACCTGACCTCCGACAACGAGAAATGCGTCAAGCTGATCGACGAGTTGATGAAGCGCTCCAACCTGTTCGGCTACGGCGAGGTGAACCAGTACAACCGCAGCAGCACCCTCATGTCCGCCTACAAGCATATCCAGGACAAGAAATTCCTGTTCTCCGTCATCCGCGACAAGAGCGAGGTGTACGACGCGCTCAAGCGGTTCTTCGCCAAGCCTGCGGGCTGAATGCGGCCGGCTGCGGACTCGTTCCGGGAAAGGAACGGCCGGACATGCGCTTGGCTTTCCCTTTCTTGTCTTTCGAAAAAAAGGGCTGCGCCCTTCCGCGATCTGCAAGCAGGTCGCGGAAGCTGCGCAGCCCTTTGACGGGTCCGATGCGGCGCGCGGGACACCCGGCCCCGCCTGCCGCTACACGAGGAAGATGCGGCTGATGATGACGAGAAGAATGAAAAGGACGAGGATGACGCTCGTGCTGGTCCAGCCTGCCCCGGCTCCTGCAGCATACGACATGGATGGTTCACTCCTTTTGCCTTGAATAGTCCAGCATATGCCCGGTTCGGGCGTTTGCTCTGGACGCATGCCCATGCCCCCTGGCGGGGCTGAACGATCCGATCTTGAAAGGAGGCCTGGACGCCATGTCCGATCTGTCACTGCTCGCCTCGTCCGCCGTCTCGAAGCTGCAGCAGGAGCTTCTTCGCAGCCAGAGCGGCGACGGCTCCTGGAGAATGGTGTGCGAAAGCGGCGTCATGAGCGACGCCTATCTGCTCGTGCTGCTGCAAGCGCTCGGACGCCCGCCGCAGGACGAGGAGCTGATCCGCCGCGTCGCCGCCCGCATCGCCTCGCTGCAGCAGCAGGACGGCGGCTGGCGGCTGCATGCCGACCAGCGCGAAGGCCATCTGGAGTCGAGCGTGGAGGCGTACTATGCGCTGCTGGCGAGCGGCGCGATGGACTACGGCGACCCTGCGCTCGTCCACGCCCGCCGCTTCATTCTCCAGCGCGGCGGCCTAACCCGCGTGCGCGCGATGATGACGCAGGTGCTGCTGGCGATGACGGGCCAGCTGCCGTGGCCCAAGGAGCTGCGGCTGCCGGTCGAGGCGATGCTCGCCCCGTCCTGGCTGCCGCTGTCGCTGTTCGACCTGTCCGGCCATGCGCGCGCCCATCTCGTGCCGGTGCTGATGCTCAGCTCCGGCACGTTCGTGCTCGGCGAGGGGCGGCTGCCTCGGCTGACGGAGCTGATCGCCGGGGAGGAGCGCGGCTTCTCGCTGCCGACGCTGCTGCCCGAGCCGCTCGCCGGCATGCTGCAGGCGATGGCGGACGGCCATTCGCCGCTGCAGCCGGCTTCGCTGAAGCGCGCCGAGCGCTACCTGCTGGAGCGGATCGAGCCGAACGGCACGCTGCTCACCTACTCGACCGCGACGATGCTCCTGGTCGCGGCGCTGCTGTCGGTCGGGTACGATGCCGGCGACGATACGGTCCGGCGCGCGCTGGACGGCGTCCGCTCGCTCGTCTGGCATGAGTCCGGAGCGGCGGGCGGCTTGGCCCATGCGGACCTGGGCGAGGCAGGCGCAGCGAGCGCCGGGACGACGGCCCGCTCCCATCTGCAGATCGCCGACTCGACGATGTGGGACACGGCCATGCTCGGCAATGTGCTCTTGGAAAGCGGCGTGCCCCCCGAAGCGGACGCCATCCAGCAGGCCGCGCGCTGGGTCGCCGCCCGGCAGCAGAGCGAAGGCGGCGACTGGCAGCGGCGCGCCCCCGGCGTGGAGCCCGGGGGCTGGGGCTTCAGCGCCGTCAATGCGCGCTATCCCGATGTCGACGATACGACCGCGGCGCTGCTGCTGCTCCAGCGGGCGGCGGGCAAGACCGGCGTGCCTTACTGGAGCGAGGCCGCGCAGGAGCGCGGCCGCCGCTGGGCATGGGCGCTGCAGAACCGCAGCGGCGGCTGGCCGGCGTTCGAGCGCGAGTCGGGCAGCCCGCTCATCGGGCTGATCCAGTTCGAGCAGAGCGCGCAGATCGTGACCGACCCGCCGACCGTCGACCTGACCGCGCGCACGCTTCAGTGGGCGTCCCAGGCCTCCGCCCCGCTGCCGGGCTGGCTCGCCGCCGCGCTGCAGGCGGAGGACGGCCATGAAGAGGATCCGGCGGCGGCGGCTGTGCGCCGGGCATGCGCATGGATCGTCTCACAGCAGGACCGGGACGGCAGCTGGGCCGGACGCTGGGGCATCTGCCGCGTGCACGGCACCGGCGCCGCGCTGGCCGGCCTGCTCGCCGTCAAGGCGCCGCGCTCCGCGTCCGCGCTGTACCGGGGCATGCAGTGGCTGCTCTCCGTGCAGAACGGCGACGGCGGCTGGGGCGAGTCCTGCGCCAGCGACGTGGAGGGCAAGTACGTGCCGCTCGGCGCCAGCACGCCTTGCCAGACGGCTTGGGCGCTGGAAGGGCTGCTCGCTCATCCGCATGCGCCGCGGGAAGCGGTCGAGCGCGGCATCGCCTGCCTGTGCGCGCTGCTCGAGGCGGACGACTGGCGCGGGCGCTATCCGGCCGGCGGCGCATTGCCGGGACATGTGTATCTGCACTATGGCAGCAGCCGCTACATCTGGCCGCTGCGCGTGCTGTCGCAGTACGTCCGGCGCTACGGAAGCGGGCTGACGGAGGGCTGACGGAGAGCTGACGGAGAGCTGCTCCGACGGGGGCAGATGCAAGTCCCGCCCGACGGGAGGCCGATCCGGGACATTGCCTAGCCGGCTGGTCCCAGACGAGGCCCGCAACCTGCGACCAAACTCCTCTTTTATCGCCGGCCCTGAACGTTGGCGATGCTTCGAGCGTACGAAAGGAGGATCGTTTTGACAAAAGGAGGAAATTCCATGATGAAAAGATTGGCCTGGATGCTGGCCGCCGCGCTCGTCGCGGCGCCGCTCCTGCCTGCCGCCCCGACGGCGTCCGCTGCTCCGGCAGCCGCTCCCCCCCAAGGACTGGAGCAGCTCGCCGCGGAAAAGGCGAAGCTGCTCACCGAGCAGTACGGAACGGTCAGCGTCCAGTATGCGCTCATCGACCAGGGCCGGATCGTCGTGTCCGGCCAGAGCGGCAGGAACGACGAGAAAGGAAAGATCCCGCTGTCCGCAGACACGATGTACGGCACCGGCTCGGTGAGCAAGATGTTCACCGCCGCCGCCGTCATGAAGCTGGTCGACGAGGGAAAGATCGACCTGGACGCCCCGCTTGTCCAGTACCTGCCGGACTTCAAGATGAAGGACGAGCGGTACAAGCAGATCACCCCGCGCATGCTGCTGAACCATTCCTCCGGGCTTCCAGGCTCCAGCCTGAACAATGCGTTCCTGTTCGAGGACGCGGATGCCTACGCCCATGATACGCTGCTGCAGCAGCTCTCCACGCAAAGCCTGAAGGCCGATCCCGGCGCCTTCTCCGTATACTGCAACGACGGCTTCACGCTCGCGGAGCTGCTGGTGGAGCGCGTGAGCGGGGTGGATTACACCGCCTTCATCCATCAGCATTTTACCGGACCGCTCGGCATGGACCATACGAAGACGCCGCAGGACGGGGTCGATCCGAAGGGCATGGCGGGGCTGTACTTCCCTTCCCTGGCGCGCCAGCTGCCGAATGAAACGGTGAACGTCTTCGGCACGGGAGGCATCTATTCCACGGCGGAGGACCTGGCGCGGTTCTCGCAGCTGTTCACGGACGAGGAGCAGGGCCTCCTCTCGGCCGAGGCGGTGGAAGCGATGGAGCAGCCCGAGTATGAACGGGGGCTGTGGCCCGAGGAAGCGGACAACAGCATCGGCTATGGACTCGGCTGGGACAGCGTCCGCTTGTATCCGTTCGACGACTACGGCATCCAGGCGCTGACCAAGGGCGGCGACACGATCTTCTACCATGGCTCGCTCGTCGTCCTGCCGGAGCAGGACATGGCGGCGGCCGTCCTGTCCTCGGGCGGAAGCAGCTCGACCAACCAGCTGCTGGCGAATCAGATCCTGTTGAAGGCGCTGAAGGACAAAGGAACGATCGACGAGATCAGGCCGGACAAATCGTTCGGCAAGCCGGTGGCGGCTCCCCTGCCCGCAGAGCTGAAAAAGCAGGCCGGCTATTATGGGACGTCCGGGCAGCTGGCTAAGATCGAGCTGAAGGGCAGCGGCCTGTCCGTAACGCTGCCCGGCCTGCCGGAATATCCCGCAGAAAAATACATCTATACGGCAGACGGAACGTTCATGGACGAAGCCGGCACGGCCAAGGTCGAGTTCGTGAAGGAAACGAACGGCCAGACGTACCTCTGGGTGCGCCAATACCTCTCGGTACCGGGGCTTGGGCAGACCGCGCTGTCCCACTATACCGTCCAGAAGCTCGCCAGCAATCCGCTTCCCAAGGAAACGGCCTCGGCTTGGGCGAAACGGGAAGGCAAAGCGTACTACCCGCTCAATGAGAAATACACGTCGATGCTGTATGTGCTGAATGGGAAGCTCGACATCCGGCGCGCGGCCGACTTCCGCGGCTATGCCGGCGACAAGAAGATCACCGGACCGGACGCCGCGATCAGCGCGCTGCGCATTCCCGGCATGAGCGGCCGGGACACGGCGGAATTCCGCTTCTACCGCCAGGATGGAGCCGAGTTCCTGGAGACGGCGGGCCTGCGGTACATCCGCGAGGATGCGGTCAAGCCGCTGCACCTGGGCAAGCAGTCGAAGGTGACGGTGAAGGAAGACGGCTATGCCCGCTGGTTCCACATTCCGGCGGCGGCGGCCGGCAAGACGATGTCGGTGAAGCTGCCGGCCGCAGGCGGATTCACCGTGTATGACGCTGCGGGCGGCCTTGCGGCCAGCAGCGTCGCCAGCGGCACGAGCACCGTCGTGCTGCCGGCGGGCGGGACGATCGTGTTCGCAGGCGAGCCGGGGGCCGCATTCAGCGTCTCGCTGAGCAAGAAATAAGGCGGCTAGGCGGCCGGATCGGCTGCATGCCAAAAAAAGGGACGAAGCCCGCAATCGGCTTCGTCCCTTTTCCCTTTCCCCTCCGCCCCGCCTCAGCCCTTATACCGTCCCTCGACGATCGCGCGGATCGTCTCCAGCGGCAGCTTGGGCTGCCGGTCGTAGGTGAGCAGGCCGTTGATCTCCTGCTCGACGTCGGTCAGCTGCGTGTAGCACCAGCCCTGCACGACGCCGCCGGCCAGCGGCGAGATGACGTCGTCCAGCCGCTTGGCGAAGTCCTCGTCGCTCGATGCGCCGGAGTAGCCCCAGCCTTCCCAGTCGCTCTTCTTGTAGGCGATGCCGCCGAACTCGGTGACGAGAATCGGCTGCCCTTCGTACGGGAAGCCCTCGACCGCCAGCACGCGTCCGGCCGGCGAGGCCGCGACGGCGCTCTCCGCCGTGGCGTACCGCTGCTGCAGCACGTCGCGCCGCCACTCGTAGTCGTGGATGTTGAACAGGTCGGTGCGCACCATCTCCCAGCCGTCGTTGGAGACGACCGGCCGCGTCGCGTCGAGCGACTTGGTCAGATGGTACATCGCCAGCGCATGCTGCTGCTGGCGCTTGTCGACGGCGATGTTCGGCACGCCCCAGCTCTCGTTGAGCGGCACCCAGGCGACGACGCACGGATGGTTGTAGTCGCGCTCGACGCTCTCCTGCCACTCCCGCGTGAAGCGGCCGACGTACTCCTCGGAGTAGGCGTAGGCATTGGCCGCCTCGCCCCAGACGAGCAGGCCGAGCCGGTCGCACCAGTACAGGTAGCGCGGGTCCTCCAGCTTCTGATGCTTGCGGGCGCCGTTAAAGCCCATCTCCTTGGTCAGCTCGACGTCGCGGCGGATCGCCTCGTCGCTCGGCGGCGTCAGGTTGCCGTCCGGGAAGTAGCCCTGGTCGAGCACGAGCCGCATGAAGTACGGCCGGTTGTTCAGGCAGAGCCGTCCGCTCTCCACGGAAATCTTGCGCATGCCGAAATAGCTCTGGACCTCGTCGAGCGTCCGGCCGTCGCCGTCCACGAGCCGCAGCGCGAGATCGTACAGCTGCGGCTTCTCCGGCGACCACCAGCGGCCGAGGCCGTGGTCGCTGAAGTCGCCGAGCGCGATGCAGCGCGTCTCCTCGCCGCGCCGCACGGAGAACGAGTCGCTCGCCACCGGCTCGCCCTCGAACGAGATGACGGCCTGCAGCGTCAGTCCGTCCGGCAGGGGGCCCTTGACCCACGAGCGCAGCTCGATGCGGTCGGCGTCGATGTCGGGCGTCAGCCTGATCCGGTCCAGCCGGGTCGCCTCGACGGCTTCCAGCCATACCGTCTGCCAGATGCCGGTCGTGCGGGTGTAGAAGATGCTGGCCGAATCTTCCTTCCAATACTGCTTGCCGCGCGGCAGCGTCACGTCGCGGCTGGAGTCGGCCGCACGCACGACGATCCGGTGCGGCCCGCCTCCCGCCGCCAGCGCGTCCGTGATGTCCGCGCGGAACGGCGTATGGCCGCCCTCATGCCGGGCGACGAGCGTGCCGTCCACCCAGACGCTCGCCTCGTAGTCGACGGCGCCGAAGTGCAGCAGGATGCGCTTGCCGGCGAACGCCTCCGGCAGCTCCAGCTCCCGGCGGTACCAGACGATGTCGTGGAAGCCGGCATCGCCGATGCCGCTGAGCTTGCTCTGCGGAGCGAACGGCACGACGATGCGCCGCCCGAGCTCCGTGTCTCCCCGCTGCCAGCCGAGGCTCTCGCCCTCGTCGGCGTCGTCGAACTGGAACTCCCATTCTCCGTTCAGATTGATCCATGCCTCGCGGTAAAACTGCGGCCGCGGGTGCTCCGCGCGCGGTTGTTGTGCCATCATGCGAATCCTCCTCGTGTTAGCGGGAGCGCGCTTCGGCGCTCCCTTTCATGCGTTCCCGGTATTCCTTGGGCGATGCGCCGGTCCGGCTCTTGAACACCCGGTTGAAATGCCGCACATGGGCGAAGCCCGTCTCCTCCGCGATCGCCTGGATCTTGTCGGAGGTGAGCGCCAGCCGTCGCTCCGCCTCGCGCAGCCGCACCCCGGTCAGGTGCTCGATGAACGTCTCGCCCGTGCGCTGCTTGAACAGATTGCTGAAATAAGCCGGGTTCAGGTACACCGCCTCCGCCACGTCGCGCAGCGTCAGCGGCTCCCGATAATGCTCGGCGATGTAGCGCGACGCGGACGCCACCGGATCGCGCTCCCGCTGCGCCCGCGCCTGCGCGATCGCCGCCGCCAGCCGGGCGAGCAGCTCCTGCAGCCGCTCGGACAGCTCCTCGCGCGAGCTGATCGCGCACACCTCCGCGAGCTGCTTGCCGATGTCCTGGCCGCCGAGCCAGGCGGATGCCGCCCCGAGCTCCTCCGCGAGCTCGTAGCAGCGCAGCAGCAGCTTGCACAGCTGCTGGTGGATCGCCTCCGGCGAGCGCGCCGCCTCGCAGAGCTCGCCGACCCAGCGGACCGCTTCCGCGCGGATGCTCGCCGGCGCTCCTTGCAGCACCGCCTGCTCCAGCCGGTCGGCCGAGCGCCGGGCCGCCTCGCCGGCAGCCGACCTGCGGCCGCCGACCTCGGCATAGTCGAGCACGCAGTCGCCGCCCGCGATCAGGCGGTGCAGCAGGGCGATCTCCGCCTCGCCGTAGGCGCGCGGGATGCCGGCCAGCCCCTCGGCCGGGGCGCTGACGCCGATCGTCACCGTCAGCCGCGACAGCGAAGAAATCTGGCGGCGGATCATCTCCGCGAGCGAGTCCGCGCCGGCGCGCAGCGGCTCCGGCGTCGGCCGGTTCACGAGCGCGACGACCTTCGTCTCCGACAGCACGAAGCTGATGCCTTCCGCGTGGCGGTCGAGCATTTCCTGGGCGAACTGCTGGATGTACAGCTGGAACAGCGACGGGTCGCCGCTGCGGTAGCGCTCCTCGCCGACCGAATGCTTGTCGAGGTTGATGACGAGGCAGACGAAGTACGGATGGCGGAAGCTCGCTCCCATCTGCTCCAGCAGCTCCAGCTCGCCGGGGCCGATCCGGCCCGCCAGCAGCGCCTCGGCCACATGGCCGGCAAGATGGCGGCGCATCTCCGGCCGCGCCTGCCAGCCGGCCTCGGCCCGCCGCTCGGCGCCGCGCCGCGTCCGCAGCTCCTCCCCGATCCGGTCGAGCACGCGCGCCAGCTCCTCGCGCTCGACCGGTTTCATCAGGTAGTCCCTGGCCCCCTGGCGCATCGACTGCTGCGCGTAGGAGAAGTCGTCGTAGCCGCTGACGACGACGGTGAGCAAGCCGGGCTGGCGGCTCGCGGCGAGCCGCTGCAGCTGGATGCCGTCCATCCGCGGCATGCGGATGTCCGTCAGCAGCACGTCCGGAGCCAGCGCCTCCAGCCGGTCGAGCGCCTCGTGGCCGTCGCAGGCTTCCCCCGCGATCGTCCAGTCGCCATCGAGGCCGCCGATCATCTTGCGGAGTCCTTTGCGGAAGATCGATTCGTCATCGACGATCAGGATGCTCGGCATCCGGATCCCCCTCCTTTCCGGTATCGAGCGGCAGCAGCGGCAGCCGCAGCGCGGCGCGGAAGCCCCGGTAAGGCATGCTTTCCAGCTGCAGGCCGTATTCCTGTCCATAGCGCAGCACGAGGCGGCGGTGGACGTTCAGCAGTCCGTTGCCGGAGCTGCCGCCGAGCTCGCGCGTATGCCGCAGATGCTCCCGCAGCGCCTCCAGCGCCTCGCCCGCCATGCCGATGCCGTCGTCGGCGACGGCGATGACGAGCGTCTGCCCTTCGGCGGCGGCGGTCAGGACGATCCGTCCTTCGCCGGCCCCCTTGTCGATCGCGTGGTTGATCGCGTTCTCGACGAGCGGCTGCACGAGCAGCGGGATGACCTCGCAGCCGAGCAGCGCCGGATCGGCCTGCAGCGTGAACTTGATGCGCTCCTCGTAGCGCATCTGCTGGATGCTCATGTAGCCGCGCACATGGCCCAGCTCGTCCCCGAGGCTCACCCGCTCCTTGCGGCCGCTCAGGCTGTAGCGCAGCAGGCGGCTGAGGCTGTTGGCCATCGTGACGATCTCGCGGCTGCCCTCGACCTCCGCGTACATGCTGATCGAGCCGAGCGTATTGTACAGGAAATGCGGGTTGATCTTGCTTTGCAAGGCGGCGATCTGCGCGTCCTTCTCGCGGATCTCCGTCTCGTAGAGCAGGTAGCCGAGCTCGCTCAGCTTGGCCGTCATCTCGTTGAACGACTGGCCGAGCGCGCCGACCTCGTCGCGCCCTGCGGCCGGGAAGCGCTGGCTGAGGTCGCCGCGCTCGACGCTCCGCATGAGCCGGCTCAGCTTGCGCAGCGGCAGCGTGACGCGGTACGCGATGAACACGTAGAGCAGCAGCGCGATGCCGACGCAGACGGCGCCGAACAGGATCAGGAACGTGCCGAGCGTCTGCACGTCCTTCATGAGGCTGGCGACCGGCACGATGCCGACCGTCGTCCAGCCGGTCACCTCCGACTTGAAGCGGGAGACGAGCAGGCCGCGCCCGCCCGCCTCCACCTGGCTGACGCCCTCGCCGCCGGCGGCGAGCGCCGCGCCTGCCTCTCCTCGGGGGAGCGGCTCCGGGGCGGACGCTTGCCCGCCGCCGCCCTTGCGGATGACGAGCTTCCCTTCGTCGTCCGCGATATACAGCGACTCCTCGGCGTCGAGCTTCACCTTGGAGAGGATTTCGCGGATGAACTTGGGATCGACGTCGATGACGATGTGGCCGAGCGTCTGCCCGCTGTCGAAGCTGCGCAGCTCGCGCGCGATCGAGAACGCCTGGTAGACGATGCCGCCGGTCGAGCGCACGTCATGCGTCGGCACGAACACCGGCTCGCCGTAGTGCCCCTCGATGCGGTCGAGCCAGGCGGCCGTCTCGTCGAGCTTGTACGTCGTCACGTACTGGCTTTCCGGCAGGACGACGTAGGACGCGCCGTCGCGGCCGTAGAGCGACACCCCGAGGATGTCGACCCGCCCGTTCAGGAACACCTGCGTGACGAAATCGTTGAGCCCGCTGATCTCCTCCAGCGTGAGCGGCTGCCCCGGCGTCCGCTTGGACTCCAGGAACGCCGTCACCTTGGGGTACTGGTACGGCATGACCGTGAGCCGGCTCAGCTCGCTCATGTACGTGTCGATGTTGAGCGTCATCTGCTTGATCGCCTGCAGCTGCGATTCGCCGACCTTGGCCTCCGTCGTCTCCGAGAAGCGGACGAAGGCGAACCCGCCCATCAGTCCGAGCGGCAGGACGATGAACACGGCGTTGATGAGGATGAGCTTGCGCGCGAGCTCGAGATTGCGGAACCAGCTGCCGAATGCCTTCATGCTGCCCCTCTCCTTCGCCCGCTACTTGGCCAGCGCCGCGTCGACGGCCGCCTGCGCCCGCTTCAGCGCCTCGGCCGGCGTCTGCTGCCGGTAGATCATCCGCTCCCATTCCTGGATGAGCAGCTCGATCATGCTCCACTGCTTCACCTGGCGCGGCCAGTAGGCGACGTCGTTGGCCACCTCCGCGTAGTCGCTGCGGAACTTGAGCCGCGCGTACGCCTCGCTCGCGACGACCTTGCTGGAGCTCGGCACATGGCCGGCCTTGGCCCATCGATCGCCGTGCTCGACCGCCCACTTGGCGAACGTCAGCGCCGCCGCCCGCTTCTCCGGCGTCAGGCCGGCCTTGGCCGGCAGCGCCAGCGTATGCGAATCGCCCCAGACGGCGGCATGGTCGTACAGGACAGGGAACGGCACGACCGACAGCTCCAGCCCCGGCGCCTGCTCGAACGCGCCCGTCCCCCACATGCCGGTGACGAGCAGCGCCGCGCCGCCGTCGTGGAACAGCTGGAACGCGTCGTTGATGCCGGGCGGGATCAGCTCCTCCCGGTACAGGCGGTCGACGAGCTCCAGCGCCTCGAGCGCCTGCGGATTGTCGAACACCGCCCGGCTGCCGTCCGCGCTGTAGAACGCGCCGCCGCCGTCCATCTGGTTGTACAGGCTCCACCACAGCCATACCGAGTCGATGCGCGTGCTCGGGAGCGCGAGCGGGGCGATGCCGGGCGGGCTGCTCGCCTGGAGCTGCTTCAGGAAGCGGAGAAAGCCCTCCTTGCCCGGCTCCAGCCTCGGCTTGCCGTCCTCGCCGAGCAGACCGGCGCGGCGCAGATGCGCCTGGTTGGCGTACAGCACGAGCGCATGCGTGTCGAGCGGCACCGCGTAGTGCGCGTTCGCATAGAGCGTCGACTCGACGATGTTGGCGTTGAACTGGCTCCAGTCGAGCCCCGCCGCGGCCGCCGGCTCGTCCAGCCGCTCGATGTAGCCGTTCTGCACGAACTGCGGCAGGTTCGTCGCGTGCACGATCGCCAGGTCCGGCGCGTTGCCGGCGAGGATCGCCGTGCGCAGCCGGGAGTAGTAGTCGTCGAGCCGCGAGTTGATCTGCTCGACGCGGATGTCCGGATGCTCCGAGTTGAACGCCTCCACGATATCGGTCATGAAAATGTTGTCGCCGCCGCTGAACGGCGTCCAGTACTCCAGCACGATCGGCTCGACCGCCGGAGCGGGAGCGGGCCGCGGATCGGCCGCGCCGGAGCATCCCGCCGCGAGCAGCGCCGCCGTCGCGGCGGCCAGCCCGAGCCGCCTCCAGCCGTTCCCATCGCCTCGGACCTTCCCGCTTTTCCGGCGTTCACGGCCGTTCTTGCCCGTACCGAGCCCTCCGATCCGCCATGCCTTTCCGCCTTCGCGCTCCCCGCCGCATCCATCGCTCATCCGAGCGTTCCATCCGCCGTATCCGCCGAACCATCCGCCGCTTCCCATGACGCCATCCCCCTGCCGCTTCATCGTTGTCGCTTCCAGTGTCCTCTGCGGACCCTGCCGGCGTCAACCGCCGGGACGAATCCAGATATCGACCCAGTCGACGCGCAGGCTGCCGGCTCGCGCCGTCAGCTCGATGGCGTTGGCCCCGGCGGACAGCTTCAGCTCCGCTTCGTACACCCGCAGCTCTCCCCGCTCCTGCGGTTCGATGTCGAGCGTCCGCTTCGTCCCGCCGGCGGACAGCTCCAGCCTCGCGCCATCCGCCGGGTTCAGCACGGCCACGGACACCGTGTACGCGCCGGACTGCGGCACCCGCACGTTCGGCAGCCGCACGCCGTCGCCAGGCTCATGCAGCAGCGCGGCTGCGCCTCTGGACGCATGCACGTTCTCGCTCTCCTCCGCGCCGCCGAGCCACTCGCCCCATTCCGCCTCGAAGCGCGGCAGCTCCAGCGCCAGCAGCTCCGCCCCGCCGCTCGCCTGCGCCCGCAGCTCGCCCCCGCCCTCGGGCAGCAGCAGCTCGGCGTAGGCGTAGCCGGTCTCTCCCGGCGCGGTCGCTTCGAGCTCCGCCGCCACCGCTTCGCCGGCGGACGAGCTCAGCGCGATCCGCCCCGCGCCGCCTTCCGCGAGCCGGTACTGCAGCAGCACCGGCACCGTCGTCTCGACGGTGGAGGCGATGTGGCTGAACACGAGCGCATCGCCTTCGGCACGGGCCTCCTCGGCCCGCAGGACGCCCATGCCGGACGGCGCCTCGATCGCCGCCGCCAGCGGCTGCGGCTTGCCGAAGTCCGGCAGCCCGCCGCCGGTCCAGCCGACCTTGGCGGCGCGCGCCTTGCGGTTGGCCCAGCCGTCGGACTCGCCGCTCGTCGCGTGGTAGACGAGCCACGTCTCCGTGCCGTCGGGCGACGGCGCGAACGAGTTGTGCCCCGGCCCGTACACGCCGGCCTCCGCGTTCATGGCGAGCAGCGGCTCGGGATGCTTGCTCCAGTCGTCCGCCCGCAGCGGATCGCCGCCCTCCCGCAGCGACAGCACGCCGAGGCTGTAATACGGCGTCCAGCTGCCCGCGCCGGAGTAGACGATGTGGACGCGGCCGTCCCGCTGCAGCACCGACTGGCCCTCGTTGATGTACGGCGGTCCGCCGGCCTTTTCCCACTCGAGGTCGGGACGGCTCAGCAGCACGCGCGGGCCGCTGATCGTCAGCGGGTCGCTCATCGGAGCGATGTACGTGTTCTGAGCCTCGTTGACGTCGCCCTCCCAGCCCGACCAGACGAAGTACAGCCGGTCCTCCTGCTCCATGACCAGCCCGTCGATCGCCCACTTGTCGGTCTCGTCCGTGATCTGGCCCTGGAAGGCGTACTCGCCCAGCGGATCGTCCGTCGCCGCCTCGAGCGCGTACATCCGGTGGTTGGCGTTGTCGCCGTCGTCGGCCGCGAAGTAGATGTACCACTTGCCGCGCACATGCTGGATCTCCGGCGCCCACAGATTGGCCGAGTAGGCGGCGCCGACCGGCGGACGCCAGACGACCTTGCGCTCGGCGGCGCGGAAGTCGAGCGTGCGCGACTTCATGACCATGATGTCCGTCCCGCCATGCGTGAACGTCATGTAGTAGAATCCGCCATCGTAGACGACGCTCGGATCGGGCGTGTCGATCTCGGCCAGCGTATTCTTGAACGTGCCGCCGTGTCCGACGTAGGGCGCGCCCGCTTCATCCGAGCGTTCTTGCTTGCTCCACATCCAATAGCCTCCTCCCGCGATCAAAAGCAGGAGCAGCGCCGTCCTTCGGTTTCGCTTCATGTCCAACGCCCCGTTCTCCTTCGGAATGCGGCAGCGGTCATTTTACGCCGCTGCTCGTGATCGCGCGGACGAACGACTTCTGGCCGAGGATGAAGATGAGCACGACCGGAAGCGCCGCGACCGTCGTCATCGCCATCAGCTTGCCGTAGCTCTGCGTGTAGCTGCCGGTCGCCATCATCGCGATGCCGGCCGTGATCGTGCGCATCTCCGGCGAGGTCGTGGCGTACAGCGGCCAGACGAAGTCGTTGTAGATGCCCATGAACGTGAAGATTCCGAGCGTCACCAGGATCGGCACGGCCGAAGGCATGAGGATGCGGGCGTACAGCTGCCACTTGTTGACGCCGTCGATCCGGCCGGCTTCCTCGATCTCCTTGGGGAACGAGAGGAAGAACTGGTACAGCAGGAACACGCCGAACGCCCCCGCCGTCGCCGGCAGGATGAGCGCGGGATAGGTGTTGATGAGGCCGAGCGCGTTGAACTCCATGTACATCGGCAGGAACGTCAGCACGCCCGGAATCATGAGCGAGGCGATGAACATCGGCAGCAGCAGCCGGCGCAGCGGCAGGTCGGTCAGGCGCGCCAGCGCGAAGGCGGCCATCGAGTCGATGAGCAGCACGATCGCCGTGCCGATGGCGCCGACGGACAGCGAGTTGGCGATCCAGCGCAGCACCGGCGTATTCATCAGCTCGCCGCCGAGCCCTTGCCGGAAGTTGTCGAGCGTCGGCTTGCGCGGCAGGAAGTCCATGCGCCCGGACAGCGCCTCGAAGTCGTTCTTGAAGCCGGTCGACAGCATCCAGACGAGCGGCAGCGCCATGACCGCGGCGATGAGCGTGGCCAGCAGGAGAAGGATCGCCTGGTTCCGTTTCGAAGTCGTCATCTATGCCTTCTCCTTCCGATTGGTGAGCTTGAACTGCACGACGGACACGGCCATGATGAGCAGCGCCATCAGGATCGCCATCGCCGACGCCGAGCCGACATCCTTGCGCGCGAACGCCTGGTCGAGCACGTTGATGAGCAGCACGCGGGTCGTGTCGCCCGGCCCCCCGCGCGTCAGCAGGAACGGCTGGGCATAGATGTTGAACGAGGCGATCGTGGAGGTAATCATGACGAACAGCAGGACCGGGCGGATCGTCGGCAGCGTCACGGAGACGAACTTGGACCAAGCGCCCGCCCCGTCGATCGAGGCCGCCTCGTACTGCTCCTCCGGCACCTCGTTGAGCGCGTTGATGAAGATAATCATGTTGAAGCCGATCGTCCACCAGATCGTCGCGCCGATCAGCGACACCCACGCCCACGGCGTGTCGGTGAGCCACGGGATGCCGGCGAAGCCGAGCCGCGCGAACAGGCTGTTGATGAAGCCGGCGTTGGTGTCGAGCATCATGAGCCAGATGACCGCCATGACCGACGCCGAGAGCGCGTACGGCAGGAAGTAGAACGTGCGGAACAGGCCGCGCACGCGGGCCGGCAGCGCGTTCAGCAGCATGGCGAGCGCAAGCGCGACGAAGATGAGCAGCGGCACCGAGTAGAGGACGAACTGCGCCGTCGTCCACAGGCCGCGGAAGAACAGGCTGTTCTCGTAGGTGCCCGGCGTAAAGATGGACACGTAGTTGTCCAGGCCGACGAACGCGTGCTCGCTGGAGAGCAGCTCGAAGTCCTGGAGGCTGATGACGACCCCGTACAGGATCGGAAACAGCAGGAACAGGCCGAAGCAGGCCAGATAAGGCAGCACGAACAGGAACGAGGTGAGCCGCGAGGTCCATTTCATCCGATGGGTTCTTCCTTTCATGGGCAGCGAGCGGGCGAGAAGGAAAGAAGGACGAGAGAGCGCACCGCCCGCTCTGCCGTCCTTCCGCTTCCGCTTGCCCGGCAAGCCGGATTAGTTCATCGCCTGGCGGGATTTGGCGACCGCGTCGTCCATCGCCTGCTGCGCCGGCTTCTTGCCGAGGATGGCGTTGCTCAGCTCGCCCCAGAGCGGCTCGACGATCGTGCCCCAGTTGAGCACGTTCGGCGCGAACTGCACGTCGGCGAAGCTGCCTGCGACCGTGCTCTGGAACTCCAGCGCCTTGAACTCGGCCGACTCCAGCACCTTGTTGGAAGCGACCGCCTGGCCGGATTCCGCCCAAGCGAGCGAGTCGCCGGAGACGAACTTGAGGAAGTCGCCGATCGCGGCGAGCTTATCCGCATCCGTGACCGCCTTCGGCACGACGAAGCCGTGCGAGCCGGCGTAGACGGCTTTTTTGGCCTTGCCGATCTGCGGCATGACGGCGACGCCGTAGTTCAGGCCGGCCTCGTCGAACTGCGACTTCATCCAGGGCCCGTTGAACTGGATCGCGTTCTTGCCTTGCAGGAACAGCGTATTCTCGCCGTCCTGCTGCACGTTGCCCGGCGAGATGCCCTTCTCCACCATGTCCCGCAGCCACTGCACCATCTCGACCGCCTCCGGCGAGTTGTAGGCGACGTCGGTGCCGTTCCACAGCTCGCCGCCGTTCTGCCAGACGAGCGAAGGGAAGATGAACTGCTGCGGCCACAGCGTCGGCACGACGTAGCCGTAGACGCCCTTGTCCTTGTCGGTCAGCTTCTCCACGGCGGCGTCGAACTCGGCGCGGTTCGTCGGAGGCGCGGCGATGCCGGCTTTTTCGAACAGGTCCTTGTTGTAGTACATGACGGCCGGGTGGATGTCGAGCGGGATCGTGTACAGCTTGCTGTCGATCGTCGCGTACTTGATCGGCGCCTCGGCGAAGTCCGCCGCGTCGATGCCGGCCTTGGACGCCAGGTCGTCGACCGGCTGCAACTGGTCCTTGCTCTGGTACGTCGGCACGGAGTCGACGTGCATAATCATCAGGTCGGGCCGCTCCTTGCCGGTGCTGAGCGCGACGTCGAGCTGCTTGTAGTACTCCCCGTTCGGCTGGATGACGAACTTCACCTTGTAGGCGTCCTGCGAGCTGTTGTAGCTGTCGACGATCTTTTTCATGAACGGGCCGTCGGAGCCGGAGAATGGGGACCAGAACAGGATTTCCGTCGCCTTGCCGCTTCCTCCGCCGGAGGCCTTCCCTCCGTTTTCCGCCGCGTTGCTGCCGCCGTTTCCGTTGCCGTTGCCTGAGCAGCCGGCCGCCAGCAGCGGCACCAGCAGCGTCATGGCGAGAATCGAGGCTTTGTTCCGGTTGCGTTTGCTCATCCGAGATACTCCCCTTTTTTAGGTCGGTCTTCCACGAGCCGCGCTCGTTGGATAGCCTTATCGTAAGGGAAGGAAGCGCTTCGAAAAATGGCGCTTCTACAGATGAAGTGGACATTTTTACAGGTCCTATTTTCGGAAATAGGAATCTAAACCTGTTTATTTGTATATCCTGTGGATATACAATTGGGAGGGAGCGCGATATAATTGAGCCATCAAACACGAAGGGACATGGTCCTTATGACGACGGTAACGCTCAGCCGTTGGGGCAACAGCAGCGGCATCCGAATTCCGAACCAGTTTCTAAAAAGGATGAATCTGGTTGAAGGCACGGAATTGGAAGCCGTGCTGACGGAAGATAATTGCATCTTGCTGCGTCCGCTGAATCCTCTTGAGTCGAACGAAGATCTGCGGGCGCACCTCGGCATGCTTCTCTCGAAAATCAAGCCGGAATCTTCGAGGCATGAAGAAGTCGATCTAGGAATCGAAGGAGACGAGCTCATTTGACTTATCCAGCACGCGGCGATCTTGTCTGGCTCGATTTTGATCCGCAAGCCGGCAGAGAGCAGGCAGGCCGCCGACCCGCCCTTGTCTTGTCGGAGAGCGCATTCAATGAGCTCACTGGCTTTGCAGTCGTTTGTCCCATTACCAATCAAGCCAAGGACTATGCGTTCGAAGTGCCGATTCCGGAGGGTCTGGCGTTTACCGGAGTCGTCCTGACCGACCAGTTCACGAGCCTTGACGTTCGGAAACGGAAAGTCAAGGTCGTCGGAAATACGCAGCCCGACTCGGATTTTTTCAAAACCGTCCTTCGCAATGTCCGGTCCATCCTGAGCTGATGCTTCCTAGCAGAAGCTTCAGAGGCTCGGGAACACGTCCAGGCTGTCGATCTCGGCATAGTTGCTGACGCGCGTGAAGCGGATCGTGTTCGAGCCGGCGTTCAGATAGACCTTGGCCGTGGACGTCCCCCAGTTGTTCCAGCCGGAGTAGGCGATGTAGAAGTTGGACGCCGCGCCGCCGTTCACGGACAGGCCGTGGATCGCCCACGGCTGGCCGCTCGTGCCGTTGCCGGTGCGCGCCGCCAGCACGTACCAGCCCGCCGAAGGCGCGCTGACCGCGAATTGCACGTAGCTCGCCGCCGTGTCGATGTAGCCGACCTTGCGGCCGCCCGAGGCGCTCGCCTCGTTGGTCGCGGCGGCCCCTCCGCCGAGGGCGGCGTTCTCGGCTTCATAGCGTTCGCGGGACGGCTCGCCGGACGGGATCGCGATCGGCGCGTTCGGAGCGGCGGGCGAGCCGAGGCTCGGCGTGTTGTCGGCGTTCCAGCCGAACTTCTGCGCGCGCACCTGGCGCGTCCAGCCGGCGCCCTGCCAGCGGGCGGAGTGGTAGACGATCCAGTCCTCGGACCCGTCCGGGGACTTGGTGAAGCTGTGGTGGCCGGGGCCATAGACGCCGTTTCCGCTGGCGAAGATCGGCGTGCTTTTTTTCGTCCAGGAAGAGGCGTTCAGCAGGTTCGCGGACGTGCCGGCGGTGATGAGTCCGAGGCAGTAGCCGTCGGTCCAGCTGCCGCTGGCCGAGTAGACGAGGCTGATCGTGCCGCCGCGCACGATGACCTGCGGGCCTTCGTTGACCTGCGGCGTCGTGTTCGTCTCCCAGCCGTACGTCGGCGTGGCGATGCGCGTGCGCGCGCTGCTGATCGTCCACGGGTTGCTCATCTGCGCGATGTACAGATGCTGCTTGTCGTTGACCGTTCCCTCCCAGCCGGACCAGAGGAAGTAGCGGCTGCCGCCGACGGTCAGCACGGTGCCGTCGATCGCCCAGCGGTCGGTCGCATCGCTGATCTTGCCCTTGAGCGTCCAGCTGCCGGTCAGCGGGTTGGCGCTGGCGTTCTCCAGCACGTACATGCGATGGTTCTCGTTGCTGCCGTTGTCGGCCGCGAAGTAGACGTACCATTTGCCGTCGAGATGATGCAGCTCCGGCGCCCACAGGTTGGAGCTGTACATTGTGCCTGCGGGAGGCGTCCAGACGACGGCGCTCTCGCCGGCGTCGATGCCGGTGATCGTCCTGGAGCGCGACAGCGTGATGTTGCCGCCCGTCGTCTGCGTGTAGTAGTAGTAGCCGTCCGTATGCTTGTACATCCACGGGTCGGCTCCGTCCTGCTTGATGACGTTGAAGAAATTCGAGGCCGGGGCGGCATGCGCGCGCTCGGTCCCGAGCGGCAGCAGCAGCGTGAGGGCGAGGCAGCAGGCGGCGGCGAGCAGGGCAAGGCGTTTCAACATGATCGATTCCTCCTTGGGATGGTCGCATGTTCGGAATGCGCCAAGCCCAGTCTAGCGCAAGGAGGGAAGCGCTTCCAGGACATCCTTTTGCGGATGCCGGACGTATTTCTAGATGTTGGCATCGGATGGGACGCTAATGGGCACGTAGACCGGACTCGAACAGGATCGTCGGCGCCCGCGTCGTCCATCTGGAACCGTTCCGGTGCGGTTCGTGCGGCCGAAATGCTTCCCTCTCCGAAGGCAGGGAGCTGACGACGGATCAGAGCGTTAGCAGGTCGAAATGACGCCATTACAATGCCTAACGACGCGTGGCGGGCTTAGCGGCTAAAAAAGCGAAAAAAACGAGCGGAACGGGGGCGCTGGAGCGGTTTAAGCGTCTGACGCGTCGTTCGTCGATGATGAAGGCGGAATATGGGCCTCTAAGCGCATCAGGAATCGTTGCCGCGGAGCTTGGTGGAACGCAAACGAGACGAAGCCGCTTCCTGCGGCTTCGTCTCGTTTGCTGCTTCCATTCCTCTGCGGCAGGAGCCGCGCGGGAGGACCGCTGTCAGGGCAGGCTCTCCAGCCATTCGGCCATCGCCTGCGCCGTCTGAAGCGTCTGTCTGCCTGCGGGCAGGCTCGACTTGCCGTCGCCCCGCTGCGCGCCGTAAGCGCCGAAGCCGGCATGGTTGCCGCCTTCGATCGGCACGTATGCCGTATCCGGCGGAAGCCAGCGTTTGGCCTTGCCCCAGTCGCCTCGGTCCATCACCTGGTCGTTCGTGGCGAACACCGACAGAGCCTTCAGGCCGGTTCCGTTCAAGTCCCCCTTGGAGTCGGGGTAGGAGGCGAGGAAGAACACGCCCTTCAGCCGGTCCGGATGCTCGGCCGCATACCGCGCCGCCATCACGCCGCCCAGGGAATGGCCGCCGATGACGAAGCTCCCGTCCGGGGCCGAGTCCAGCACCTCGTCGGCCCGGCTGCCTCCCAGCACGGCGAGGTCGAGCGGCATGCGGATGAGGTAGACCGGGTAGCCCTGGCGGGAGAGCTCCAGCGCGAGCGGCGCGTAGCTGCGCTCATCGACGAGCGCTCCGGGGTACAGCAGCACGGACGGGCTTCTGGGATCGCCCGCCGGGGCGAAGGCGATATAGGAGCCAGCCTGCTCGATCTCCACTCCGCTCGCCTGCAGCGCTTCCTCGGCCTCGGCGGACGGTCCGCAGTCCAGCGACTTCAGCCCGATCAGCCCGGCTGCCGCCAGCAGGAGCAGCGAGGCGGCGATCCACATCGCCGCCTTGGCCCTGCGCTGGCGCTTCCGCCGGACTTGATGCTCGGCAGATCCGCTCATCGGCTAGACGTACAGCGCAGCGGCCGTCTCCCTGCCGACGATCGAGCAGGCGAGGATCGCCGTATCGAGCAGCTCCAGCTCGCCGGCGAGCGCCGCGCGCTTGCGCTCGAACTGCTGCAGATGCAGCACGCCCGTCTCGTCCTCGGGGTAGCGCTCGACGTACTGCCGCATCTCGGCCAGCGTCACTTCCAGCTCCTCCAGCTCCGCTCGGCAGGCGGCGAAGCCTTCGGCCGATCTGTCGTCCCGCTTGCTATATCCGTTCATCTCGATCATGAATTCCATGGTGGTCGTACCTCCTGAGTTCTCGCTTTCGTTCGGTTCGGATGGGCCCGTTACGCTCCGAGCCGGGCAGCCTCGCTGCCGTCCGCTTCCTTTATTACCACCGCGAGTCCGGGTGAAACAGCAAAGAAGCCCTGCTCCCGTAAAAGGGAAGAGGGCCTCGCGGACGATCTCCGGCGCTCCGGGAAGCGCGTCAGATCGCCTCTTATTTGTAGCTCTTCCAGTCCATGCTGCTGTTCTCCAGCAAATACTCCATGCTGCTCTCGTTGCGCTTCTGCTCCGCCTTGCGGGCTTCCTCGGCGCGCTGGCGCTCCTCCTCGCGGACCCGCTCCTGCTCCGCGCGCATGTCGCTTGCCTGGTTCTTCAGGCGGTCGACGAGCTCCGCCGGCAGCAGGTCCTTGAGCGTGGCCGCCTTCGCCGCCGCTTCCGGACGCGGCTCCGGCGCGCGTCCCCGGTTCTTTTTGGCCATGATGCGGCATCCTCCCCTCGCCTCTAGCTTGCTCGCAGGCGATTATACCACAGCGCGCCTCTCCCGGCATCTCAGCCGATCGACAGGCGCAGCGTGATGCCGGACGGATCGATGACCTCCAGCTCGCCCTCGGCTGCGCGGACGTCGACTCCGCCTTCCCGCAGCCGATCCGCCGCAGCTTCCCGGGTCGCCGCGTCCGGGAACAGGATCGTGCCGAACTTCAGGCCGACGGCATGCTCCGGCGGATGCTTCGCGCCGCGCCCGGCCCAGATGTTGAGGCCGATATGATGGTGATAGCCGCCGGCCGAGATGAACAGCGCGCCCATCGACTGCCAGCCGTCGACGATCAGATCGAAGCCGAGCAGGCCGCAGTAGAACTGGCGGGACGCCTCCAGGTCCGCCACGTGGAAATGGACATGGCCGATGACCGTGCCGTCCGGCAGCCCTTCCCACGGCTGTCCCTCCGCCAGCGCGAGCAGGCCTTCGGCGTCGACCGGATCGGTGCCCATGCGCACATGGCCGCTCTCGTCGTACGTCCACTCGCTGCGCGGGCGGTCCCGGTAAATCTCGATGCCGTTGCCGTCGGGATCGGTGATGTACAGCGCCTCGCTGACCCAGTGGTCGCCCTGGCCGATATGGATGCCCGCCTCCGCCATGTTGCGGAGCACGAGCCCGAGCGACCGGCGATCCGGCAGCAGCACGGCAAAATGGTACAGCCCGGCCGCCGAGCGGCGGTCAACCGCGGCGGCATCCGGCCTTTCCTCCAGCTCCAGCAGAACTTCGTCCGCTCCGGCATGGCCCAGCGCGGCTTCGCCTTCGGCACGGCTGAGCAGACGGAAGCCGAGGATGTCGCGGTAGTAGGCGATGGAGCGGTCCAGATCGCGGATCTTGAGCCGGACCTTGCCGATGCGGACATTGGGATCGATCGTGCCTTGCAAAGGATGGTTCATGGTGGATGCACCTCATTAGTTACTTATTTTTAGTTAGTATAATACATAAAGTAAATGGATGCAACCGTCGGCGGATGCCGATTCATGCCAACGGAAAAGGGACGCTGCGGCCAGCGCCCGCCTCGTCCCTTTGTGCTATTCCGTATCCTGCCCTTTCCGGGCGGCTTCATCCAAATCCGATTGGCCGCTGCGGCCAAGGCCACGGCTCTCCCCCGTCAATGCTTCAGATGGTAAGGAACCGTCGCGATGACGATGTCCTTGCGATTGAACAAATAGGTGCGCAGCAGCAGACCGGTCTGGTTGTGCAGGATGTGCTGCCACCAATGCTTCGTCACGAACTGCGGGATGAGGATCGTGATGTGATCGGTCTCGGCCGTCTTCCACTCCACCGTATCGATGAACTTGAGCAGCGGCCGCGTGATGCTCCGGTAGCTGGAGCGCAGCACGATGAGCCGGACGCCCGGGTTCCACTCCGCCCACTTGGCCTCCATCCGCTCGATGGAGTCGTCGTCGAAGCCGACATAGACCGCGACGACATTGTCGGTCAGCGACTTGGCGTAGCCGATCGAGTTGCTGACGACGCGCGTGATGCCGGCGACCGGCACGACGACGGTGCTGCCCTTGATGGTCGGCTTGTCGGCGGAGAGGTCGATGCGCAGCTCGTCGGCGACTTTGACGTAATGGCGATGGATGCGCAGGAACAGCCACATGACGACCGGGAGAAAGATGAACACCATCCACACCTGGGCGAACTTGGTGAAGATGAAGATGAGCGTGATGCTGAGCGTCGTCAGCATGCCGACGGTATTGATCGCCAGCTTGCCGCCCCAGCCCTTGGGCCTCTGCCGCACCCAGCGCACCATCATGCCGAGCTGCGACAGCGTGAACGGGATGAAGACGCCGACCGCATACAGCGGGATCAGGTTCTCCGTATTGCCGCCGAACAGCACGACAAGCACGATCGAAAACGCGGCGAGGAAGAGGATGCCGTTGGAGAAGCCGAGCCGGTCGCCGCGCACCATGAACGCATGCGGCATGTATTTGTCCTTGGCCAGCATGAACGCCAGCAGCGGAAACGCCGAATACGCCGTGTTGGCGGCCAGGAACAGGATGAGCGCCGTCACGCCCTGGATGAAATAGTAGAGGAAGCCGCGCCCGAACGTGGAGGCGGCGATCTGCGACACGACCGTCTCGTTGCTGCTCGGCGTGATGCCGTACCAGTACGCCAGCACGCTGATGCCGAGGAACATGCTGCCGAGGATGACGCCCATCATGACGAGCGTGGCGGCGGCGTTGCGCTCGGCCGGCTGCTTGAAGTTCGGGATCGCGTTGGACACGGCCTCCACTCCGGTCAGCGCCGAGCAGCCGGAGCTGAACGCCTTGAGCAGCAGGAACAGGCTGACGTTGCTGACGGCCGTGCCGATCTCCGGAATGTCCGGATGCGTGCCTCCGGTCAGGTAGCGGACGACGCCGGAGATGATGAGCACGAAGATGGACACGACGAACAGGTAGATCGGGATCGCGAGCACCGAGGCCGACTCGGTGACGCCGCGCAGATTCAAGAGCGTCAGGAACAGGATGACGACCGTCGCGATCGCGACCCGGTGGTCGTGCAGCGAAGGAAAGGCCGACGTGATCGCGTCGGTGCCGGCCGAGGCGCTGACCGCCACGGTCAGGATGTAGTCGATCAGCAGCGAGCTGCCGGCCAGCAGGCCGGTCGTCGTGCCGAGATTGTGCTTGGCGACGACATAGGCGCCGCCGCCCATCGGATAGGAGTAGATCGTCTGGCGGTACGAGAGGATGAGGATCAGCAGCAGGCCGAGCACCGCGATCGAGATCGGGATGCTGTACCAGACGGCGGCGAAGCCCGCGACCATCAAGGCGATCAGGATCTGCTCCGTGCCGTAGGCGACAGAGGACAGAGCGTCCGAGGAAAGGATGGCCAGCGCCTTCAGCCGTCCCAGCTTCTCTCCTTCGAGCTCCTTGCTTTTCATCGGCCGGCCGATGAGCAGCCGTTTCATGCGGTTTGCCATCATGCTTGCTTTCCCCTTTGCGCGCGCTGCGCCTGACATGGTTGGATGCGTGCCGACCTCCGTCAGCCCGGAGCCATGATGTATGTTACACCCGGTCCTGGTCGCTGTAAATAACCTTTTACATCTAAGCTTCTCACTTCTTTCCTTTACCGTTTCGGACCGGGTGCGAACCAGGGTCAAGCCGTTCTTTTTTAGGATGCCCCGAACAAAGCTTCTTCCGCGCCCTTCGCCCAGGGTCGGGCCTCCGTTTGTAACAGGATTGAGATATCGCGTTCAGGTTCCTTTAAGTTTTACGGCTTAAACTAGAGCTATGACCCCCCTTTGAATAGAGCAACACCTTGGACCTGCCGGCTGCCACCGGCGGGTCACTTTTTTTCAACCCAAAAACGCGCCGGCGATCGATCGCCGGCGCGTTTCGTTCTATAATCCGCTGCGCTTGCCGTGCTGTCCTCAGTCAGTTATCCGACCTATTTCCCTGTCAAGCAGACTCTTGGCGGCGGCTGCGCGCCGAAGCAGCGCCCGGCTTGAAGGCCGACGCGATCGTGACCGCCGCTCCTCCGAGTCAGACCCAGGTGAGCGCTGCCGTGGCGTGGTTCCAGTTCAGCCCTTTGCCGAAGAAGAACAGCTCGCGAAGTCCATCGACCAGGAAGCGCATCGGCAGCCACGGATGGATCCAGTCGCGGTAGAACGGCGACATCATCTCAGGCGCCAGCGCGAGCAGCGGAGCGCCGAAGAACAGCATCAGCGCGAACAGGGCGATGCCTTTGAGGCCCAGCCAGGACACCACGGCCGTAATCAGCAGGAAGAAGCTGAAGAACGCGATCGCGAGGAACAGGGCCGTGTCGGCGAACCGCGGAATCGCGAGCCCGATCATGTCCCTGGCGATCCAGGCGAAGCCGAACCCGACGAGGAGCGCGACGACGGCTCCCGCTCCGATATGCAGGAGCTTCGCGCCAAGCGGACGGTTCCGTCCGGCAGCGGCTTTGGAGAAGGCCAGGAAAAGGACGGCGGAGCAAGCCATGCTTGCCATCCAAAGCGGCTGGAACAACGAGACGGGCGCGTTGCCGTTTGCGCTTTTTGTCCCGATCTCGTTGAAGGGAATCACCTTCTTGGCGATCGGAGCGGCCAACGCCGCCGCCTGATCGGGCGTCAGCGAAGCGCCTTGGGCTCGGAGCGCATCCAGCGTCTGAGCGCGCAGCTTCTCGTTCAGCGTGCCGACGACGCCGTCCAGCACCTGCCCGGCGACGGTCGCTGCCGCTGCGTTCAAGCCCTGATTGAGGTAGATCCGGAGCTCCGGCGAGGATGGCGACGGAGTCCGCATGGAAGCCTGCTTGGCGCTGAAGTCCTCCGGAATGACGAGCGCGGCGTAATAGTCCTTGTCGCTCATGCCTTGCCGCGCCCTGGCCTCGTCCTTGACGACGACCCACTCGACAGCCGGCTCCTCGCCCGGTGCCGTGGGGGCCTGGCGGATCGTCTTCACGATCGTATCCCCCAGGTTCAACTCCGGCTGACCGGAGATCGCGATGCCCTGATCCGCGTTGACGACCGCGATCGGCAGCTGCCGGGGCTTCACTTGCACGGACGGAAACAGCGTGAGCGAAAATACGAAGATGATGAGCAAGGCAAGGACCGGCGCGAGCAGGACGAGCCTTTTTTCTTTAGTCTGCAACATAAGACCCTCTCCTTTAGTCAGATGATGGATTCCGAATGCCGTCCAGCATGAAGCGGACCGCGTCCTCGATCTCCTCGTTCGTCACATGGTCTTGATTCAAAAGCACGAAGCGCGAGGCGAAAAATCCGCCGATAAACGTAAAGAGCATCCTCATGACCGTTCGCGGAGGCAGCTGCGCGAGCTCTCCCCGCTCCTGGAACAGCTCGATGACCGGCAAGAGCCGCGATGCCGCGACATCGGCCAGATAGGGGAGGATCTCCTTCTTGATCTCCTCCTTGTAGACGAGCTCCTTGATGAGGACGCGGAGGATATCCTTGTTCTCCAGCGCGAATTGGACCCGGTTCTGGAGGAAGGCCCGCAGGAAGCCTTCGAGCGAGGAGTTAGTCCGGACGATGCTGCCGATGACCTCCTCCGCCATGACCGGGAAAAACTCCTTGACGCGAGGAACGATCAGATGAAGCAGCAGCTTCTCTTTCGTTCCGTATTGCTTGAAAATGCTCGCCTCCGACACCTCGGCCGCCTTGGCGATTTCCGCCGTCGACGTATTGGAATAGCCCTTCTCGGCGAACAATTGAATGGCCGCCTCGACGATCCGTTCTTGCTTGACCGACAGCTTGGACGCGTTCGAGAGCAGGATTTCTTGAAACAGATTGCTGGACAAGCTCGGCTCACCTCATCCTTTCGCATGCGATTCGAATAGTAAGTACTCACTCACTTAATCCGTTATAGCATTCCATGCCTTCCGGGTCAAGAGCGGTTATCGGGGTTGGCCGGCCATGAGCCCCGCGCTCCCGATTTTCTTTTTCGGACGAGTCGGGTACGATAGACATTCACTTGCTTCATCCCTTTTATCTTTTTCGTGAACGGAGGTCCGACATGCCCCTGTCCTCGCTTGATCCGCATCCGATCGGAGTCCCGCCCGGCCTATGGGCGGCCTTCCGCCGCACCGGCGTCGCCGAGGCGGAGCTGGCCGCCGAGGCCGGCGTGCCGCTCTCGCTCCTGAGCCGGCCGTACGTGTCCCGCGACCACTACTTCGCCCTATGGCGAGCTTATGCCGCGCTGACCGGCGATATGGCGAGAAGCGCGATGGATTTGGCGAGCGCGTATGCGCCCGCCGCCTATCCTCCTTCGGTGCTCGCCAGCTACCATGCTCGGGACTACCGCGACGCCCTTCGACGCATGGCCCGCTACAAGCCGCTTTGTCCGCCGGAAGGCCTCACCATGGACGAGCAAGGAGCCCACTGCAGGCTCGAGCTGGAGCCGCCTGCTGCCGGTCCGGCCCCGCCGCCGCTGCTGCAGGCGCTGACGCTGGCCTTCCTGCTCGAGCTGGGACGCAAAGGAACCGGCAAGCCGCTCCGCGCGCGGAGCGTCGAGCTCGCGGAGATGAGCGGAGACGTCGCGGCGCTCGAAGCGTACTTCGGCTGCGCGATCCGCATCGGCGGGGCGCGCAGCCGCCTGACGCTATCGCGAGGCGATCTCGATCTGCCCTTCGTCACCTCCAACGAAGAGCTGCTCGACATCCTGACGCCTGCCTTGAAGCAGACGCTGGACGAGCGGACGGTCCGCCAGCCCGCAGCCGATCAAGCGTTGCGGGCGATCAAGCGCAGCCTCCCCGACGGCCGGCCCTCGATCCAGACAGCCGCCAAAACGCTCGGCCTCAGCTCCCGTACGCTCCAGCGCCGGCTGGCCGACGAGGGAACGAGCTTCAAGCTGCTGGTCGACGAGGCCAGGCGCGAGCTGGCGCGAGCCTATCTGGCCGATGCCCGGATCGAGATCAAGGACATCGCCTTCCGGATCGGCTTCGAGGACTCGAGCTCGTTCTACCGGGCTTTTCGCCGCTGGGAGAACGCCACGCCGGCAGATTGGCGCGCTGCGCAACAAAAGTGTCGTCCGCCGCTCCTTACGGATTCGCCCTGACCCGGTATCATCGTCAAGGGAAACGAAGGAGGTTCAACTCGATGAAACTGGAAGTGAAAGGCCGAACGGCGCTTGTGACCGGATCGACAAAAGGCATCGGCAAGGCGATCGCGTTCGAATTGGCCAAGGAAGGCGTCCATGTGCTCGTCCATGGACGAAGCCGGACGGAGGCGGAGCGGGTCGCGGCTGAAATCAAGGCAGCCTATCCCGAGTCCTTGTGCCGCGCGGCAGCAGCCGATCTCGTCGATCCGGAGCAGAGGGCAGCTCTCCTCCGCGATCATCCGGCGGTGGACATGCTGATCCACAGCATGGGCGTGTACGGCATCCAATCCTACGAAGAGACGAGCGAGGAAGAGTGGGAGCAGTATGTACGGACGAACGTGCTCGCTGCGAACGCGCTGACGAAGCATTATCTGCCTGGAATGAAGGAACGAGGCTTCGGACGAATTCTCTTCATCGCCAGCGAGGAAGCCGTCATGCCGTCCGGACAGATGCCCGCCTACGCCATGACCAAGACGATGCTGCTCTCGCTGGCCCGAAGCTTGTCGCGGCTGACGGCAGGGACGGATGTGACGGTCAACACGATTCTCCCCGGTCCGACGATGACGGAAAAGGTATCCGGCATCATCGAGGGGCTCTATGCAGGCGAAGAGCTGACGCTGGAGGAAAAGGAGCGTCGGTTCATGAGCGAGGTCATGCCGCAATCCGAGCTCGGGCGCTTCCTCCGTCCGGCCGAGATCGGCCGCCTCGTCGCCTTCCTGTGCAGCCCCCATGCCTCGCCGTTCCGCGGCTCTCCGATCCGCATGGACGGCGGGCTGGTGCCCACGATCTTCTAACGGGTCCCGCCGCGATGCTCCGCCGCGATCTCCCCGATGACGCGCCTGCCCCATTCGGACCGCTCCCATCCCTCATAGTCCCGTCCACCGGCGCATAGATTGGGTATGAACCCCAACTTTCGCACGGAGGGATGGAACCGATATGACTCAGGACGAGATCCGCCAGCTGGAGCGCGCGATCGACGAGATCACGGAGATCGCGACCGGCTTCGGCCTCGACTTTTACCCGATGCGCTATGAGATCTGCCCCGCGGACATCATCTATACGTTCGGCGCCTACGGCATGCCGACCCGCTTCTCGCACTGGAGCTTCGGCAAGTCCTTCCACAAGATGAAGCTGCAGTACGACCTCGGGCTCAGCAAAATCTACGAGCTGGTCATCAACTCCAATCCTTGCTACGCCTTCCTGCTCGACGGCAACTCGCTCATCCAGAACAAGCTCATCGTCGCGCATGTGCTCGCCCACTGCGACTTCTTCAAGAACAACGCCCGGTTCCGCAATACGAACCGCGACATGGTGGAGAGCATGTCCGCCACCGCCGAGCGCGTGACGCAGTACGAGATGCTCTACGGCACGGAAAAGGTCGAGGCGTTCATCGATTCGGTGCTCGCCATCCAGGAGCATATCGACCCCGCGCTCGTGAAGCCGCGTCAGCTCGACAAGTCGCTGCAGGGCGAGTTCCTGCGCCGGGAGGCCGAGGAAGCCGAAGCGCCGCCCGCCGGCGCCTACGACGACCTGTGGTCGCTCGACGAGAACGATGCCGACGGCCAGGACGTGCAGCCGGACCCCAACCGCTTTCCCCTCCAGCCGGAGAAGGACCTCGTCTGGTTCATCGAGGAGCACAGTCCGACGATGCAGGACTGGCAGCGCGACATCATGAGCATGCTGCGCGAGGAGATGCTGTATTTCTGGCCGCAGATGGAGACCAAGATCATGAACGAGGGCTGGGCGTCCTACTGGCATCAGCGCATCCTCCGCGAGATGGACCTGACGAGCGAGGAGACGATCGAGTTCGCCAAGCTCAACTCCTCCGTCGTCATACCCGGACGCGGCAGCCTCAACCCGTATTACCTGGGGCTGAAAATTTTCGAGGACATCGAGAAGCGCTGGGATGAGCCGAGCGAGGACGACCGTCGCCGCTTCGGCTACAAGCCGGGGCGCGGCCGGGAGAAGATGTTCGAGGTGCGCGAGCTCGATTCCGACACCTCGTTCCTCCGCAACTACTTGACCAAGCAGCTCGTGGAGGACATGGACCTGTACATTTTCGAGAAGAAGGGGCCGGAGTGGAAGATCACCGACAAGACGTGGAAAAACGTCCGCGAGCAGCTCGTCGTCTCCCGCATCAACGGCGGCTTCCCCGTGCTCGAGGTGCTGAACGGCGACTTCAACCGCGTCGGCGAGCTGTACCTCGGCCACAAGTACGAAGGGGTCGAGCTCGACCTGAAGTACGTCGAGCGCACCCTGCCGCATGTCGTCAACCTGTGGGGCAAAGCGGTCCATCTGGAGACGGTCGTCGAGGACAAGAAGATCGTCTTCAGCTGCGACGGCAAGAAGACGAGCCGGAAATTCATCTGAATCGAAAGCGAAAGCAAGCCGCCCCGCGCGAACGGGGCGGCTTGCTTGTCGGTAGAGCCTCCATCGGCTTGTCGTCATCAAGGAGGAAGGATTCGATGCACGCGCGGCATGAAGTGTTGTTCAACCAGCTGGAAACGTATCGAAACCTAAAGCCGCCGGTTCCGCTTCTCGTCCAGATAGATGTCCAGCGCGGCGATGGCGCGAATCAGGAACTTGATGAGGAGATAAAGAGCGTATAAGCCTAGAAGAATGAACAAGCCGTAAATGATGAAGAGAACGATCGGCAAAAAGCTCATGAGCGAAAAGACCGTCGATGGAGTTTCCATATTTCCTCCTAAAAGTCAGCTTGAATGGAGGCTTTCCTCGAAAGATGTGCCGAGGTCAACTTCGGGGCTTTCCATCCTCCGCAGCCTGTTCCAGCTCTTGCTCGATCTCGCGATTGATCGCATCGAGCTCGGGATGCCGAGCATCAGCCTCGTCGGCTGCCTCCCGGGCATCCGCTTCGGCTTCCATCGCTCGCTGAAGCTCGCGCTCCGCTAGTTCCTCAGGCCGCAGCAGGCCGAGCTTCTCCCGGATGGCGGTCAAGTCTTCCTGGAGCGACTTTGTTTTCTGATACAGGCTGAACGTCAGCACGATCAACACGATGAGCGCAACTCCCGTCATGCCGGACCTCTTGGCGACGCCGCGAGCAGGCTGCGCTGCTGACCGGCGTGCGAGCCGAAAATAACCGGGACCGCTTCCGGCTTTCGCCGGCGGCAAGTCGCTGCCTTGTTTCCATTGCCGATCGGCTCGCCAAGGGTTGAAGCTAAAGCGTCTTCCACAACGACCACCTCGTTTCGCTTGATCCAGCATACAGATTTTCCCTGTTATTGTAAAGATCCGCCCCCTCCCGAAGTCGGCACATAGAGAACGCTTCCCTTGCGCACGCTAACGGTCAAGCATGGCGATTCCCTCTCTTATTGCTTCTTTGTGTAAAAAAAGTTAGTTGCGCATCTTTAGTTATCGCTGTATACTGTGACTTATTCAGTAACAATTCATGTTCAAGGGAGAGATTATTTTCATGGCAAACGTTTTGTTCATCAAAGCCAACGACCGTCCATCCGAGCAGGCAGTTAGCGTACAAATGTACGATGCCTTCCTGGATTCCTATAAGAGCAACCATGCCGGCGACACGGTGACCGAGCTGGACCTGTACACGGAAATCCTTCCGTTCTACGGCAACACGGCGATGACCGCAATGTTCAAAGGCGCGCAAGGCATGGAGCTGACGGCCGACGAGCAGGAAGCGGCTGATCGCGTCAACCAATACGTCAACCAGTTCCTCGAAGCCGACAAAGTCGTCATCACCGTTCCGCTCTGGAACTATGCCGCACCGGCTCCGCTCATCAACTATGTCGCGTACATCGCTCAAGCCGGCAAGACGTTCCGCTACACGGCGAACGGTCCGGAAGGCCTGGCCAAAGGCAAAAAAGTCGTGCTGCTGAGCGCGCGCGGCGGCGTGTACTCCGAAGGTCCGATGGCGGACTTCGAAGCGGCGGTCCGTCCGCTCAAAGGCGCGTTCGGCCTGTTCGGCGCTGACGTGCAAGAGCTCGTCATCGAAGGCCACAACCAGTTCCGCGACCGCTCCGCCGACATCCTGCGCGAAGGTCTGGACAACGTGAAGGCTGTCGCAGCCGACTTCTAAGAGCCCGTTCAAACCGAAAAAGGAGGATCGCCATGCACGTCATGGAGGTCCTCCTTTTTTCCGCTCTTTTTGAAACCACTAGTGTCCCGATGCCTCCTCAACCACGATTTCGCATCCTAGCGGGCCGATTCGACGAAGGAATATGCCTTCGTGCTGTAAGGGGAGCGTCCGTTCAGGCGCGTATTTATTGCGGACCGGCAGGCGGGTAAGTCTGGAGCAGATGCTCGCGGGTCTGGACGATCAGCTTCTGCAAGATGCCCGGGTCGATATCGGCGAAACGGTTGATGTACAGGCAGCCTTTTCCCGCCGTGAACTTGCCGAGCTGCTGCAGCAGCTCCTCCCGGCCTTCGTGGCCGGACATCAGGTACAGGCTGGTCTTCGCCTTGCGGGGGGAGAAGCCGACGAGCGGCGCCTCTCCTTCATGACCGGAGGCATACTTGTACTGGTAGGAGCCGAAGCCGATGATGCTTGGCCCCCACATCTTCGCCTCCTGTCCGGTCGTTTCCGTGAACAGGTCCAGCAGCCGATAGGCATCCTCGCGCTTCTTCGGATTGTCTACGCTTTCGATGAATTCCAGCACGCTCGCTTCGGTTTGCTTCGTCTTCAGCTCGTAGGCCATGCTCCGCCTCCTTTTTTCTCCTTAGTATAGACCGAAAAAGGACTGCCCCGTAAGGGCAGTCCTTTTTTTGATTGCAGCAGGCTGCTGGAAACGCCTCGGCCCGCTACAGCCCGAGACGATCGGCCAGGTTCAGGATCGCTTGCGCGCTGTCCGCGCGGCTCGCGGATGCCGCCGGCGCGAAGCTGCCGTCGGCGCGGCCCTTGAGCAGGCCGAGCGAGAGCGCGGCCTGCACGTCCTTGGCCGCCCATGCGGAGACGCGGGCGAGGTCGCGGATGGCAGCCGGTGGAGCGGCAGCCTCCGCATCGGTCGCCTGCGCGCGATAGGCGCGCATCAGCATGAGCGCCATTTCCTCGCGGGTAATCGACGCATTCGGCTGGAACGTGCCGTCTCCCTTGCCGCTGACGATTCCGTGCTGGCGCGCCGCCTCTACCGCAGAGGCGTACCAGGCGCTGGACGGAACGTCCTTGAACGCGGCGCCGGCAGCCGGCATGTCCAGCTTGAGCGCTCTCGCCAGCATCGCGGCGAACTCCGCGCGGGTGACGGCCTTGGCCGGCGTGAACGTCGTGGTGCTCGTGCCGCTGACGATCTGCTTCGCCGACAGACGCTTCACGGCCGCCTCGGCCCAGTGGCCGGACAGGTCGGCGAACGTCTTGTCGACTTCAAGCGCTGCATAAAGGCTGAAGTGGCTCACGCTTGCCGTCAGGCGGCCGTTGTCCAGCTTGCCGCCGACGTATTCCGGCTGCTTGCCGGACAGGTAGTAGATGGCGGTCAGCTGCAAGCTGGCGCCGGACTCCAGCGCGAACGTCAGCTGGACCGGAGCGTCGAAGCGGTCGAGCGAGTATGTCTGGCCCGCCTTCGTCACGACGGCGAGGCTGAGCTCCACCGGCTGGCTGCCGAGCTTGACTCCGGCATCCAGCTTCGTCGCTGCTTGCGCGGCGGCCGCTGCCGAAGCGGCGGCATCCAGCTCGGCGGCTTGGAAGCGGAGGTAGGCGCCCTCCGCCTCTCCCGCCGGGATGAGCTTGGCCAGCTGCGCGAGCAGGGCGGACGGCAGCTGCACCGTCAGTCCGTCTCGCTTCAGCTCCAGCGGCTTCGAGCCGAGGACGGCGCTCGCGTCAAGCGGCAGGCGGACTTCCGCGATGCCGGCTTCGAGCGTGATGGACGCTGAGGCTTTCAGCGCATCCGCGGTCAGCTCAAGCGCGTTGTCCGGCTTGGCCGGAGAAGCGCTCGGAGCCGGGGTCGGCGTTGCCGGCGACGGGGTCGACGGATTCTCCGGCGATGGCGTCGGGGTCGGCGTCGGCGTTGCCGGCGATGGCGTCGGGTTCTCCGGCGATGGCGTCGGCGTTTTTTGGTTCGCCAGCACGACCGTGCCGCCATCCGCCATCGCTGGCAGCGAGAACGTCACTTTGCCGTCAGCGGACACCGCATAAGTCTTGCCGCCGTACAGATCCTTCACGCTGCTGCCTGCCGCGAACGGCACGTCGAGCGTAACTTCTTGCGCGGCGGTCTTGACGCCGATCGCCGTCACGAGCTGCTCGCCTTCATAGCGGTTAAGGAAGGCCATGTAGCCTTTGTCGTTGGAAGCCTCCAGGCTGACGCGCTCGCCTTTGGAATAGAGCTTCGAGTAATCGGCACGGATGCCGAGCAGCTTCTGGTAATGAGCCAGCAGCTTGGACTCGGACTCCACCTTGTCCCACGGCATGTCGCCGCGGTTCTGGCTGAACTCGCCGTTCTCGAACTTGCCGCCGTTCTTGCCCGAGCGACCGAGCTCCTCGCCATAGTAGACGACCGGCTGGCCCTTGGCCGTGATCTGCATGGCCGCGGCGGCCATCAGCTTGGCTTTGTCGCCTCCCACATACTCGCTGAGGAAGCCGTCCTCGTCATGGCTGCTCAGGAACTGCCCCATGACGCGCGTATTGTCGAGCTTGGCAGCGCGATCCGCCAGATAGGCGTCAGCCGCCTCTACGTTGCCTTCCACGAAGGCTTTCGCCTGGCCCTTGAAGCCGAAATCGAGCAAGCTGTCCATCTGGCCGCTCTGCAGCGTGCCTCCGTCGCTGTCGACGGTCGCGCCGAAGTATTCGCCGATCAACTTGAAGTCGGGATCAATGCGCGTCAGCTCGTTCTTGAATGCTTTCCACGTCGTATCCTCGACATGCTTGACCGTATCGACGCGGAAGTAGTCGATCGTGTCGCCGCGATCGGTCTTGGCGCGCTCCAGCCAGTCGGTCTGCCAGCGGATGACCTGGCTGCGGACCTGCGGGTTCTCCGTCAGGAAGTCCGGTAAGCCGGCCAGCTCGCCCTTGATCGCATCCGTGTTGGAAGACAGTCCGTCCGTGCGGAGCATGTCCGCGAAGCGGCCCTTGTCTGCCTGCGTCACGCCCGGATACTGGTCTCCCGGCTTCATGCCGTAGCCGGGATGGTTGAGCACGACGTCGACCATGATCTTGATGCCGCGGTCATGCGCCTCGTCGATGAGCTGCTTGAACGTGTCCAGGTCGCCCAGATGCTCGTCGAGCTTGGCAAAGTCCTTGGCCCAATAGCCGTGGTAGCCGTACTGGGTACCGCCGAAGTCAATGCCCTTGTTGAAGTCCACGTTGTCGACGATCGGAGTGATCCACAGCGTGTTGACGCCGAGATCCTCGATGTAGTCGAGCTTGTCGAGCAGCCCTTGGAAGTCGCCTCCGTGGTACGCTTCCGGATGCGTCTTGTCGACGCCGAAGTTGTTCGTCTCGTCGCCGTCCTTGAAGCGGTCCGTCAGCACGAAGTAGATGCGGGACTCGTCGAAGTCGAAGTCCAGCTTGCCGCCGGCCGACGTTTTCGCTTCGACGACCGCTTCTGTTTGCGTGACGTGATGGTTCCCATAGATGTCCACGAGCTCAACCGGGATCGCTTTCGTTCCGGCCTTCGTCGTATCCTTGACGGCGATTGCCTGCTCCATGATTTCGGTATCGAACTTGACCTTGGCCGGTCCGCCCAGCTCGCTCAGATCGAGCCAAGCTTCGCGGTAGGCGACCGGCTCGGACGACTCCGCCTTGACGGCCAGGATCGTTTCCGAACCGGACGACAGCTTGGATTCCACCGACGCAGCCAGCTTTACGGTCGGCTTGGCATAGGTGATGAACGACTTGCCGTCGACCGTGTTTTTCGGATCGCTGACGCGTGTCGTCTCGCCATCGATCGTTGCCTCGAAGGCATAGTCATGCGTCCCGATCGGAAGCTCCTTCATCGTATAGGAGAACAGCTCTTTCTTGGCGTCGTATTCCATCGGGTACGACTGTCCGGCGAAGTCGAGCTTCACCTCCTCCAAGCTGGAGAGGCGGTTTTCTTGGAAGAGCTTGTCGTTCCGATAATAGAACGTCGCGCCTCCATGATCCAGGTAAGGCCCGGTCACGACAGGCTTGATGTCAAGCGCGCGGACTTTCTCCGTCACGTTCACCTTGATGAAGCTCTCTCCCGGCGTCAGCGGGATGAAGCGGTCATCCGGGATGTCCAGCTTGCCGGTCGCCCAGTCCTGGCCTTTGCGCAGCACGAATCCGACTTGGGTCGCTTTCGGGTCGAGCTCGATGAGTGCGGTAGCCGTCTTGTTTTCAATAAAGCTGAATTTGATTTCCTCGTCTTTTACGCCAGTTCCCCACACCCAGATGTTCCAGTCCTCGAAGTCCTTGCCCTCGCGGATGTAATTGAACTGGAGGTAGCGCTTGCCCGGCTGTACGACGGGGCGTCCGTCCGTGCGTACGATGACCGCCGTCAGCGGCTGCAGCGTAATCGAGCCGGACTCCAACGCGTAGCCGCTCGGAGCGGATACGCCGGCTGTGGAAGCCTCGTCGTCGTCCGCGACGACCAGTCCGCCGGTCAGGTCCTCGGACAACGTCAGCTTCCGGGACTTGCTGTCGGCGTTGACGAAGACGTAGTAAGCGCCAGTGCCGTCGGTGGATCGCGTCTTGTACGCGATGACGAGATCCTGCTGCTGCACTTCCGGAATCTCAAGCAGCGTCACGTTGCGGTCCACCAGGTCTTTTTCGCCAAGGCGGAACGCGTCGCTGGACTGGCGCAGGCCGATGAGGCCTTTCGTATACTCGACCGTCTTGACGTTCTCGCCGTAGACGTCCGCGTTCGCCGTCTTGGCCCAGTGGAACTTGTTGATTGCGTCGGAGGCATCGTAGGAGTTGTGAATGAAGTCCGCAACCGTTTCGTCTCCAAAGGTAACGCGGTCATTTTCCCCTTCCGGAGTTCCTTCGCCCAGCCATTGCTTCGAACGGCCATATTCTTGTCCCGCATGCAGGAAGGCCGTTCCCTGCGACGTCAGCGTCAGCAGGTTGCCGAGACGGACGCGCTTCAGGATTTCCTCGTTGTTTTCCGGCACAGACGGGTTCTTCTTAATCGATTTCGCTATGATGTCGTACAACGGCAAGTTGTCATGCGCTTCAATGTATTGCACCATGTCGCCGGGGTCGTCCTGCTTCGTATTGCCGGCCTGAGCCTTGATGTTGTTGAAAATCGTCGTGATGCTGCGGGCTCCGCCCGTAATGAAGCGCGGCTCGCCCTCGCTGCCGAAGCCGGACTTCAGCTCGTTGCGGAACTCGTCGGAAAAGACGCCGACGTCGTCGGTCTTGTCCATCCAATCCTGATCCGCTCCTTGACCCGCCAGGTAAGGATCGGATTGGGCACCTTTGAAGGTTCTCCAGCCTTCGCCGATGAACAGCGCCTGCGGGTTGATTGCCGCGGCCGCATCATAGGCGTTCTGGATGGACTCGTAGGTCGCGTCGCCCATCATGTCGAAGCGCATGCCGTCGATCTTGTATTCGTCGAACCAGTATTTCACCGAGTCGACCATGAGCTTCTCGGCCATCTTGCGGTTGGTCGCCAGATTGTTTCCGAAGTCGCCGACGAAGCTGCCGTCAGGCTTTTGGAAGGCATAGTAGTTCGGCACGATGTCGTTCAGGATCTCCGACTTGGCCATATGCGTGTAGACGACGTCCAGGATGACCCCCATACCGGCGTCGTGGATCGCGTCGATCATCGCCTTCAGCTCGCGGACGCGCAGCTCGGGATCGGCCGAATTCTCGGAGTAAGCTCCGTCCGGGGAGAAGTAGCTGTGCGGATCGTAGCCCCAGTTGTACTCGTTGTTCTTGGCCGAGTAGGCGAGCTCGCGCTCCTTCATCGCCGCCTCGTCGCCGTAGTACCAGGCCATGACCGGCAGCAGCTGCACATGGGTCACGCCGAGCGACTTGATGTAGTCGACCTTCTGCTTGAAGGCGTCGAACGTGCCCCAAGTCGCTTCGTTCAGATCGCTCTCGACCGACGGGTCGGACGTGAAGTCGCGAACGTGGATCTCCCAGATGACCGCGTCCTCGCGCTTCTCGTAGCCGTCGATGTCGGCGAAGCCGTAGCCTTCCGGATCGGTGCCGGCCAGATCGACGATCGCCGCCTTGCCGATCGGATCGCCGTCCGCGCCGGTCTCGCCCTTCGTATTGACGTGGAACTCGGCCATCGACTTGGCGTACGGATCAAGCACGCGCTTCGCCACGCCGCCGTTGGTCACTTCATATTGGTAGAAATGATTCTTGAAATCCGCTACGCCGAGATCGCCCGGCTGGAGCTGGACCGACCAGACGCCGCGCTCGCCCTGGGTCAACGGCAGGGAGCCGATCTTGACGGTCGCATCGTCCGTGTCGTAGACGTTGACGGTGACGCTGGACGCCTTCGGCGCCCACAGCTTGAGCGTCGCTCCGCCTGCGGCGTAGGTCGCTCCTAGATCGTTGCCGTCGTAGGCGTATAGCTCGTCGACTTTTCGCCATTCGGCGAGCGAAGCGGAGACCGTCTTGCCTTCAAAAGAGACGGCCAGCGGAGCTTGGCCTTCCTCGTAAGAGGCGTTCAGCAGCAGCGAAGTCTCGCTTTGCTTCTCCGCCGAGACAATTTCGACAGCCTGTCCTTTACGATCTTTGACCGTCAGCCAGTCCCGGATCGCATCCAGATCCAACCCCTCCAGCTTGCTGAACTGAACGAGGATCTTCGAGCCGGGAAGCAGCTGCGCGTTCAGCAGATCCGGCAGCAGCGATGCCGTCGGCAGCTCGCCGTAGGGCGAGACATACACCTGATCGTCTCCTTGCTTCAGGAACAGGTGCTTGTACAGATGGGCATGGGCGAATTTCCGGTCCCCGCCATCCTTCGTTCCGTCCGCAGGCTTCATGGCGATGAGGCCGAGCGCTTTGGCGCCTGCTTTTACAGGGATATCGACGTAAGCGCCATAACGGTCGACTTGGCCCGCAGGGAATGCGATCGCGCCGGACGGCCAGCCGGAGGACGGGCTGGCCACCTCGTCGAACAGCCACAGTCCCCAGCCGTCATAGTCGCCTGCCGTACGCTGATAATGCACGCGCACCGTATCGGCCGGCAGCTCGGCCGGCTCGAAGCTATGTACTACATCGGAGCCTTGCTTCAGCCACACCTCGTTCATCGCCGGCGAGGCCAGCGCGAACTTCTTATCGCCGCCGTCCTTGTCGCCGCTGGCCGGCTTCATGACGACGAGGCCGACGTTCTTGGCGTCCGCCTTCAGCGGAATATCGACGTACGCTCCATATCCATCGGCCTGTCCGGCCGGGAAAAGCGTGCCGCCGTTCGGCCAGCCCGAAGACGGCTGGGCGACATCGTCGAACTGCCACAGCCCCCAGCCCTCATAGTTGCCGTCCGCGCGCTGGTAATGCACGCGCAGATGGCCCTCCGGCACCGGCGTCGCCGCCATGGCCTGAACGGCTGTATCACCGCCTGCCGCTTCGTTCGCCTGCGCAGGCAGCGCGCCGGAGAACAGGGACAGCAGCATCGCAAAGATCGCGGCGAAGGAAACGAACCGCTTCGTCGTAGCGCTCATCCTCATTTTCAACAAGACCCCCTCGAATGAATGACTGCTAAGACAATGACTTTAAAGCAAACGTTTGCATAAAACGGGAAAAAGAGACTCGCTCGTCCAAGAAACACGTGCGATTCACAGGACGGCAAGCATCGGCAACGAAATAAAGCGCTTACATAGAAAACGTTTGCACAACCTATTCTAGGGAAGGAGGGCTGACTCGTCAACCCTCTTTTATCCCCCTACTCCAGTCCTACCCCAAGCCCCTCCGTCAGCGCGCGGCGGTAGAAATCCCCCGCCAGCGCCAGATCGAAGATGCCGAGCCCCATCGGATTGAAAAAGATCGTCTCTCCGGCGAGCCGCGCCAGCGCGTCGCGGCAGACGGCGTCCGCCAGCGTCAGCGCGTCCGGCTCCGCCAGCAGCCCCGCCGCATGCAGCCGCTCGATGTCCGTATCCTCGCGGCATACCTGGCTCCAGTCGTCGACGAATGTGCGCAGGCCGGCGACGCTGTGCGGCTCGTAGTCCCGCAGCGACACATGCAGCAGCAGCGCTCCCTGCGGCGGCGGCTCGTCGATGTAGCGGCTCGGCGCGACCGTGCAGGTCGCGGTCACATCCGACTGCCGATATAGCTCCCGCCAGTCTGTCGTCGCCTCGACGCGGCCGATCATCTCCGGCGGGATGCTGTCCTCCGCGATGCCGCGCACGTCATGCAGCAGCACCCGCTCCAAGCGCGGCCCGAGCAGCGCCGCCGCCATGTCCAGATGCAGGCGGCCGATCGGCCCCCAGCCGATGACGCCGAGCGTGAAGCCCTTGCCGCCCGCCGGACGCAGCTTCGCGTACCGGCGCAGCATGGCGCCGCTGACCGCCGCCGCGCGCAGCCCGTTCAGCAGGTCGCTGCGCAGCACGGCGAGCGGCTCGCCCGTCGACGGATCGTTCAGCGCGATCAGGTTGCGGGCGCGCGGCAGCCCCCGCTGCGGGTTGCCGGGGAAGCCGGCGATCCACTTGATGCCGGCCAGCTCCGTGCTCCCGCCCAGATAGGCCGGAGTCGCGATGATCCGGTTCGGCGTGCCGGGAAAGCGCAGGTACCCCTTGAGCGGCGCGGCGCTGTCCCCGGCGTCCATCGCGCGCACCGCATCCTCGACCCGGTCCGCCAGCCGTTCCCAATCCCAGCCGAGCTGGCGGATATGTCCGTCGTTCAGGTAAAGCATCGCATCTCCTCCTCTGTCCTGCGCTTCCTGGCCTTCTCCCCGACCTTCTCGATGCCGACCGCCTCCTTGCCCATCAGACGCTCCGTCAAGGCGCGCCGTCCAGCTCCTCGTCCGGCTCCAGGCCGAGCTCGCGGCTCGCCCATCCGGCGTCGAACGCCGTATCGAGATAGCGGTCGCCCCGATCCGGCAGGATCGCCGCGACGACCGCTCCGGCAGGCAGGCTGCCGGCCATCCGGCGGATCGCGGCGACGACGCCGCCCGAGGAGGCTCCGGCGAGGATCGCCTCCCGCCTCAGCAGGCCGCGGCAGCCGCGCACGCAGTCGGCGTCGCTGACGCGCGCGACCTCGTCGGCCAGATCCGCGCGATGCAGCCCCGGCTCCAGCGCCGCCCCGAGCCCTGGAAAGCGCCGGACGCCGCTGCCCCCGCCGAACAGCGCGCTGCCCTGGGCGTCGACCGCGACGATCCGGGTCGGCCAGCCCCGGGCGCGAATGTAATCGGAGCAGCCTCGGATCGTGCCGCAGGAGCTGACGCCGCAGAACAGCCAGTCGACCTCCCCGAGCTCATCGGCGATCTCGGCCATCGTCGTGCGCTCATGCGCGGCGGCGTTGTCGGGATTGGCGTATTGATTTGTCCAGTAGGCTCCGGGGATGGACGCCCGCAGCTCCTGCACGCGGGCGATGCGCGCAGGCAAGAATTCGCCGGTCGCCGGATCGGGACGGCTCACCAGCTCGATCTCGCCGCCATAGGCGGCGATGAGCGACTTGTGCGTCTCGGTCGTGCGCGGGTCGACGACGCAGATGAAGCGCAGGCCCGCCTGCCGGCACAGCTGCGCGAGGCTGATGGCGAGATTGCCGGAGCTCGACTCGACGACCGCGCCGCCGGCACCCAGCTCCCCGCGCCGCATCGCCTCCTTCAGCATGTGGAGCGCGGCCCGGTCCTTGGCGCTGCCGCCCGGATTCATCCCTTCCAGCTTGGCATGCACCTCGAACGCCTCTCCGGCGAACAGCCGCGAGAGCCGCACGAGCGGCGTCCGCCCGATCGTCGACGCGATGCCTCCCTCCAGCTCCGGCCCCTGCATCACGACGACTCCCCTTCCCCGTAAAAAATCTTCTTGCGCTTGATCGGCCCGTCGGCCGCCTCGTCGCCAAGCCGCACCCTCCGCACCGCGATGCTCTCCAGCAAGCCGCTGCGGATCATCTCCCCGATCGCCGGGATGCGGGCCTCCACGTCCCGACCCGCCAGCTCCAGCTCCTCGTCGGAAGCGGACGGACTGTCGATGCCGATCGCCAGCCGGTTGCCCCGCATCTCGACGCGCAGCCGCGCGTCCGGCAGCCGGCGGCTGACCGCGTCCTCGATGTCGTACAGGCTGATCTTCTCGCCATGCTTGAGGTCGGGCCCGATGCGCTTGACGAGTCCGGCGAAGCTTTGTCGCAGCCGGCCGCCCGCGACAATCGGCCGCAGGTCGCGCACGACGTCGTAGGTGACGTAGCGAAGCGCCGGAAACGCCTCGCGCAGCGCGGAGGTAAGCACGAGCACCGTCTCGCCTTCCGGCAGCGGGTCCAGCCCGTCGCCAAGCGCTTCCGCAGGCACGCCCTCCGCGAGCAGCCCGTCGGCCAGCAGATAGCGGCCCTGCTCCGGGGAGTAGGAGGCGATCGTGCCGATCTCGATGGAGCCGTACGTATCGGCGACGTCGAGCTCGGTCAGGCCGAGCCGCGCCGCCGCCGCGTGCCGCCAGCCGGGCGAGGCCAGCTCGCCGACGAGCAGCACGCGCCGGATGCCGAGCTCCGCCGTCCGGTCGGCCGACGCCAGGATGCGGTCGAGGATCGACGGCATCGTGTAGAGCACGTCCGGACGCAGCCGCTCCAGCGCAGATACATGCTCCGCGATCGGCAGCTGGAACGGCAGCGTCTCGACCGAGAGGCCGAGCTCGCGGAACACCTCGCCCGCCGTCGCTTCGGCATGGCCCGTTCCCATGTCGGAGACGGCCGTCCGCCACTCGCCGCCGGCCAGCAGCTCGCGGAACACGTCCAGCTTGACGCGCAGGTAATCCGCCTCGTCCTGCGGCGTGTAGTAGATCGCCTTGCGCCGGCCCGAGCTCGTGCCGGACGTGCGGTAGACGTTCAGTCCCGCCTGCTCGGCGAGCGGATTGCCGTCCGTGTAGTAATGCCGCTCCAGCGCCGCCGCCGTCAGCAGCGGCAAGCCTTTCAGCAGCAGAAGCGACTCCGCCAGCTCCTCGGCAGAAGCAGCCGCGGATAGACGGCCGTCGCCGGCTCCATCCACAGCGTCGGCCGCCTCGGCCGCGGCCTCCGTCCCTTCCTCTTGCGACGACGCTTCGCCGGCAGCACCGGCAGCCGCCCCCTCCGACGACGCTCCGCCCGCAGCACCGGCAGCCGACCCTTCCGACGACGCTCCGCCGGCAGCACCGGCAGCCGACCCTTCCGGCGACGCTCCGCCGGCAGCACCGGCAGCCGCCCCTTCCGACGACGCTTCGGTTGAATCCGCTGCTTGGTTCCCCGATGGTCCATCAGCCTCCGCCAGCCCGTCGATCCACGGAAAGCTCCGGCGCAGCCGTCCGATCGCCGCGCTCCACTCCGCTGCCCGCATCGCTTCGCCTCCTCTTGTCGGCGGAGTCGATTCCGCCCATCGCAATACCGTATGCCATCGCGGCGCGGCAGGTGCGCCTCCCGCCGTCTCTAGCCTCCAGCCCCTATGCACGCAGGTTCCAGACCCGTGCAGACCCGTTGCCGCTTCGACCGAAGCCGGTTTTCTGCTCTTCCGAGGGACCTATGCTATGCATTTCCCTCTCCTGCCAACGACTGCTCAGACGCTTAAAGTCCCTTTTATCGCTTCTCCAAACTTCTAACGACGAGTCAGGCGCTTAAACTAGCCTCCAGCCTCTTCCCGCATGTTTTTTCGGCGTTTTGGCATGGCTAAGCCCATCACGCGCCGTTAGATTTGCGGGCTGCCCCCGCTGGGGGTTCTAACGATCTGATTCGTCGTCAGCTGCTCTGATTCGTCGTCAGCCGATCTGATTCGTCGTCAGCTGCTCTGATTCGTCGTTAGCCGATCTTATTCGTCGTCAGCCCCCGTTCACGCCGCGACCGGACAACCCGCCCGCCCTCCCTCCCTGATCCTCCATCGATCCGCGCCCAGTCGCCCGCCGCGCCTCGCCCATACACTGGAACCATCCCTCCAGCGAAAGGAGCTAGCGGCATGTCTAGCGGTGAAAGCGGCGGCGACGCCACCCGGCGGTCCGTCGCCAGCAAGATGGAGAAGACGCAGCGGCTGCTCCAGCACGCGGAGCTCGCCAAGTCCGTGCCCGCGACGCGCTGGCTGAGCGAGGAGTCGCTCGCGGAGATGCTCCGCAAGCACCGCATGGTGTACGTGAAGCCCGACGTCGGCCGGATGGGCATCGGCGTCATGCGCGTCGAGCGCACCGCCAGCGGCTGGGCCTACCAGAGCGGCGAGACGGTGCGCCGCTTCGCGACCCGCAGCGGCCTGTACCGCTCGCTCGCCAAGCGGATCGGCGAGACGCCCTACCTCGTGCAGCGGGGCATCCGCATGCTGGAGCATGAAGGGCGTCCGTTCGACTTCCGCCTCATGATCCAGCAGGGCGAATCCGGCGCATGGGCCTGCAACGGCACAGCAGGGCGCGTCGCCCACCCCGCCAAGATCGTCAGCAACGGCAGCCAAGGCGGCACGATCTTCGAGCCGAGGCGGCTGCTCGAGCCCGCCTTCGGCAAGTCGGAGGCCGAGGCGCTGCGGCGGCGCATGGACCGGATCGCGCTGCAGACGGCAGGCGAGCTCGGCCGATCGTATCCGGCGCTGCGCGAGCTCGGACTCGACCTTGCGGTCGACAAGAGCGGCAAGCCGTGGATTCTCGAGGTGAACACGCGCCCCGATCCGTGCCCGTTCACCAAGCTCGACGATCCGGCGATCATCCGGCGCATCGTCGAGTACGGCAAAGGCTACGGCCGCCGCTACAAGCTGATCTGCAACAAAGCGAAAAAAGCGCCCTGAGGGGGCGCTTTCGTTCGTTCGCATGTGAAAAGGGCATCGCGGCTGCGCGCCCCGATCACCGCCGGGTCCGCTCCCGGCATTTCCTGCGGGCATGACGTCTGCGCGCCTCCGCCCGCACCGCCGGGTCTGCTCCGCGTTAAACCCTCGAAGCATCTACCTGCTTCATTTGATGCCGGAGATGTTGTAGTTCTCGATGATCTGCCGCTGGAAAAAGATGAAGATGACCATGATCGGCAGCACCATGAACGCCGCTCCCGCCATCTGCAGGGCGAAGTTCGTGCCGTGCTGCCCCTTGAGCAGCTGCAGGCCGACCGAGAGCGTGTACAGCTTCTCGTCGTTGGCGATGATGAGCGGCCACAGGAAGCTGTTCCAGCCGCCGATGAACGTCAGGATCGCCTGCACGGCGAGGATCGGCTTGGACATCGGCAGCACGACCTGCGCGAACAGCCGGTACTCGCTCGCGCCATCGAGGCGCGTCGCCTCCATGATCTCCTCCGGCAGCGTGCTCATGAACTGACGGAACAGGAAGATGCCGAACGCGCTCGTGAAGCCGGGCAGCACGATGCCGAGCATCGTGTTGGTCAGTCCGGCGCCGTTCAGGATGAGATAGACCGGGATCATCGTGACCTGGCCGGGAATCATCATCGTGGCGAGCACGAGCAGGAACAGCTTCTCCCGCCCCTTGAACCGATACTTGGCGAAGCCGAAGCCGGCCATCGCGTTCAGCAGCAACCCGACGAACGAGAACAGCGTGATGAGCAGCGTGTTGCTCAAGTAGGTGCCGAAGTCCATCTCCGTGAACAGCCGGGAAAAGTTGTCCCAGGTGAACGCCTCCGGCCAGAGCGTCGGCGGGATGCGCTTGATCTCGCCCTCGGTCTTGAAAGCGGACAGCACCATCCAGACGAACGGCAGCACCATGGCGATGCCGAATACGGTCAGCACGATGCCGGCGGCCCACTGCGAGAGCCTTCCTCTCGGAGCGGCCGCGGCCGGCTTGCGGGTCGTCGCTTGTTTCATGTGAGCCTCCTCCTATTCCTCGGCTTGCTTCCGCTGCAGCCGCAGCTGCACCATCGTGACGGCGATGATGAGGAAGAACAGTACGAACGAGCCGGCGGCCGCATAGCCGAAGTGGCTGTACTGGAAGCCGTTCTGGTAGATGAACAGCGCGGCCGAGACGGTGCCGTTCAGCGGTCCGCCCTCGGTCATGACGAAGGGCTCCTCGAAAAATTGCAGCCAGCCGATCATCGTCGTGACGGTCACGAAGAAGATCGCGAAGCGCATCATCGGCAGCGTGATCCGCGTCAGCTGCTGCCAGCCGCTCGCTCCGTCGAGCTGCGCCGCTTCATAATAGGAGCGGTCGATGCCCTGCAGCGCGGCGATGAAAATAATCATGTTCAGTCCGATGCTCCGCCAGAGCGCCAGCAGGATGAGCGACAGCTTGGCGATCGTCGGCTCGGTCAGCCACGGCACCTTGTCGAAGCCGATCGACGTCAGGATGAAGTTGAACAGCCCGATGCCCGGGTTGTACAGGTAGCTCCAGACGACGGCGACGGCGACGACGTTGGTCACCGAGGGCAGATAGTAGACGACGCGGAACACCTTGAACAGCCGCGAGCGGCCGAAATGGATGAGCAGCGCCACGCCGAGCGAGCAGGCGATGACGAGCGGCACGCCGATGACGACGTAAAAGAGCGTGTTGCGCAGCGCCAGCAGGAACACCGGATCGCCCAGCACGTCGGCGTAGTTGGTCAGGCCGACGAACGAAATGGACGAGTAGTCGGCCAGTCCCGCAAGGTCCATGTCGGTCAAGCTGATGCCCAGGGCGACGAGGATCGGCAGCAGCGAGAACACCGCCAGCAGGAGCAGCGTCGGTCCGATGAATACGTACGGCGCGGCTTTGGAGGAACCCTTCATACACTCACTTCCTTTGCAAGTCGTGGCCGCTCATGACGGCAGGCGGTGGCCGAAAGCGGACCGGATCCGCCTCCGGCCGCCGCCGCGGCCCCTTCGCTCTACTTGTCGAGCAGCTTCTGGGATTGCTCGTTGAACGCCTTCAGCTTCGCATCCAGGTCCGCGTTCGCCCGGTAGATTTCTTCGAACGTCTGCAGGAAGTTCTGCGAGATGTTGTCCCACGGCTTGACGAGCGGCATCGGCTCGGCGTTCTCCAGCTGCTCGCCGACGACCGCCATGTTCGGATCGCCGCTCAGCTGCGGGTCTTCCCAAGCCTTCCGATTGGCCGGCAGCTCGCCGGTCTGCTTCATCCACTCCAGCTGGTTCTCCGGCTTGCTCAGGAACGCGATGAACTTCATCGACTCCTGCTTCTGCTTGCTGAAGCCGAATACGGTCAGGTTCGAGCCGCCGAGCGAGCTCATGTTGTTCTCCTTGGAAGGCAGCACCGCGGTCGCCCACTTACCCTCGATGTCGGGAACCTGATCCCGGATCGTTTTTATCATCCACGGGCCGCTGATGAACATCGGCACCATGCCGTCGCCGCCGAACGTCTGCGACGTATCGAGTCCGAGGTCGACCGGCGCGTAGCCGTTTTTGAAGTAGCCGTCCAAGTAGGCGACCGTATCGCGGAACGCCGGCTGGTCGAACTGCGCCTTGCCGTCCTCGATCAGCTTCGAGCCGTTCTGGCGGGCGAACATGAAGTTCAGCGTCGGCTCCTTCGGATCGAGGCCGATGCCGTACTTGTCCTTGCCGCGCTCGGTCAGCTTCTTGGAGGCGTCGAGCAGCTCGTCCCACGTCTTCGGCGCCTGGTCGTAGCCGACCGACTGGAGCACGTCCGTGCGGTAGAACAGGATGCGCGTCTCGGCCAGCCATGGCACGCCGACCGTCTTGCCGTCGAACTGGGTGGAGGTGACCGTGCCGTCGAAGAAGTTGTCCGCGGCAAGCTCCGGATAGTCGGCCAGGTCGCCGGTCAGGTCGGCCAGCGCGCCGGCCGCGGCGAACTCCGGCATCCACGTCGTGCCCATCTGCAGCACGTCGGGCCCTTTCTTGGACGCGACGGCCGTCAGCAGCTTGTCGTGCGCGCTGCCCCACGGGATGGCCTGCACCTTGATCGAGACGTCCGGATTCTCCTTGGAATAGGCTTCCGCCATCTGCTCCATCGGCTTGCTGCTGTCTCCCATCGCCCATACGTTCAGCACGGTCTTGCCGCCCTCCGCGCCGTCTCCTCCGGACGAGCAGCCTGCCAGCGTTCCTCCCGCCAGCATCGCCGCGGCGAGCGCCGTTCCGATTTTTTTCTTGTCCATTTCGCCATATCCTCCCCTGGTTTCGGTTGCCCCTCGGTATCGGTGAAACGTTTCGAATTGAATTATAGATCAAAATGAAATCGCATTCAAGCCCTCCTGCTGAAACAATTTTTTCTTCATTAATGCCGAAGAGGGAGCTTGAATGGCATGGAAACGGTCTCCGATCTTCGTTTGACTTCTTTTACTGCTTCCGTTTATACTCGTCTTGGTTGTTGTCGAAACGTTTCTATCGTCATGTCCCACGTTCCCGCAAAAGGAGGAAGCACCATGCGATTCCCATCCCAGCCTTCGCCGTCCGCCCGCTGGCGGCTCGAGCGCGACGGCCTTGCCTTCACCTTCCACCCGACCGGCGACCTGTACGAGGCGACCGGCAGCGGCATGATGCTGAACCAGCTGCGCAGCCATCCGCTGGACGGCTCGCTGAACCAGCTGTACCTGCGCGTGCGCGGCCCGCAAGGAATCCGCTCCTGTCCGCTGATCGGCATCGCCTCGGACAGCCGGGTCGGCTGCGGGGAAGGCCGCGTCGTCTGGAGCGGCGAGGCGTTCGGCATCCGCTACGAGGCGGCCTTCCTGCTCGGATCGGGCGGCGTCTGGTTTTGGCGCGTGCGGCTCGACGCGGACGCGCCCGGCCTGGCCGCCGACGTCGTCTATGGCCAGGATATCGGCCTCGGGGCTCCGGCCGCCGTGCTCGGCAACGAAGCGTACAACGCCCACTACCTCGATCATTCGGCGTACGAGGATGAACGCCGCGGCTGGATCGTCTGCACCCGCCAAAACCAGCCCCAGGGCGGACGCTTTCCCTATCTGCAGCAAGGCTGCCTGACCGGATCGGTCTCGTTCGCGACCGACGGCTTCTCCTTTTTCGGCCGCTCGTTCAAGGATACGCATCGGCCGGAGGCGCTGGAGCGGGACCGGCTGCCCGGAGAGGTGCTGCAGTACGAATTCGCTTATACGGCGCTCCAGTCCCGCCCGGTCGATCCGGCCGGAGGCGCGGAGATCGCCTTTTACGGGCTGTTCCGGGACGACCATCCCGAGGCGGTGTCGGAGGCCGAGTACGGCGAGATCATCGAGCGGAGCTGGGCGGACATCGTCCGGACCTCCGATGAGCCGGTGCCGCTGCAGCCGGCTCCGCGACGGGCCGCCGATCTCGGCGAGCCGCTGCAGGCGCGCTCCCTGACCGAAGCGGAGATCGCCGAGAGGTACCCGGAGCGGATCGAGGAGGAGCGGCACGGAGACGAGCTTCAGGCCTTCTTCACCCCCGACTACGCGCATGTCGCGCTCAAGGCCAAGGAGCTGCGGCTCGACCGGCCGCACGGGCATATTCTGCTCAGCGGCGCGCCGGATCTGCCGGGAGCGGAAGTGCTCGCCACGACCGCCTATATGTACGGCGTCTTCCATTCGCAGGTCGTCGTAGGCAATACCAGCTTCAATAAGCTGATCGGCCATACGCGCAATGCGCTCAACGCGGCGCATGCGTCCGGCCTGCGCCTGTACGCCGAGCAGGACGGACGATTCCGCCTGCTGGCGATGCCGAGCCTGTTCGAGATGGGCTTCAACTACGCCCGCTGGGTGTATGCGCTGGACGGCGATACGATCGTCGTCACGAGCTGGACGGACGCGGACGCGCCCGGGACGACGCTGAGCGTCGCGTCGGCCGCCGGCCTTCCGCGGCGCTATCTGCTCTCCGCGCAGATCACGATGGCCGAGCGGGAGCTGGAGGCTCCGTATCGGCTGGAGGAACGGCCGGACGGCTCGCTGCGGTTCGCCCCCGGCGACGACTCGCCGATCCGCGCCGCATACCCGGAGCTTGCGTACCGGCTGACGACCGCCGGCGCCGCCGTCGAGCGCTTCGACGACCGCCGGCTGCTGCCTGAGCTGGAGCCCGGCGCATCGCCGCTGCTCGTGCTGCAGACCGGCGCCTCGGCCAGCTGGAGCGTGCGCATCGAAGGCCGGCTGGATGGCCTGCGCGAGCCCGCCGCCGCGGGACCGGATCTCGCGGCAGCGACGGCGCAGTACCGTTCCGGCATGGCCGAGCTGATGCGCGGCTTCCGCCTCGAGCATCCCGGCGGCGATCCGGCCGTCCGGCGGCTCGACGCGCTCGCCTGGTGGTACGTCCACAATATGCGCGTGCACTTCCTGTCTCCGCACGGCCTGGAGCAGTATGGAGGCGCCGCCTGGGGCACGCGCGACGTCTGCCAGGGACCGGCCGAGTTCTTCCTCGCGATGCAGCGCTGGGACGCGGTCCGCGGCATCCTGACGACCGTGTACGAGCATCAGTACGAGCAGAGCGGCGGCTGGCCGCAATGGTTCATGTTCGACCGCTACAGCCGCGTGCAGCAGCACGAGAGCCACGGGGACATCATCGTCTGGCCGCTCAAGCTGCTCGGCGACTACCTCGCCGCTACCGGCGACTTCGGGCTGCTGGACGAGGAGCTGCCGTACACCGACGAGGCGACGTTCGATTTTACGGATCGCCGCCGCCCGCTGCGCGAGCATGTCGAGCGCCAGCTCGACCATATCCGCGAGCGCTTCCTGCCCGGCACGATGCTGTCGGCCTACGGAGACGGCGACTGGGACGATACGCTGCAGCCGGCCCGGCCGGAGCTGCGCGCCTCGATGGCGAGCAGCTGGACCGTCGCCCTGACCTATCAGGCGATGCGCACGCTCGGCCAAGCGCTCGCCTCGGAGCCGCGGCACGCCTCCCTGTCGGAGGAGCTGCTCCGCCTTGCGGACGGCATCCGCCGCGACTTCGCCGCCTACATGGAGCCGGACGGCGTCGTGCCCGGCTTCCTCGATCTGGCCGATCCCGCCCGTCCGGCCAAGCTGCTTCATCCGGACGACGTCCGGACCGGCATCCGCTACCGGCTGCTGCCGATGACGCGCAGCATGATCGCCGAGCTGCTTACCCCCGAGCAGGCCGAGGCGCATCGCGGCCTGATCCAGCGGGAGCTGCGCTTTCCCGACGGCGTCCGCCTCATGAACCGGCCCGCGACCTATGAGGGCGGGGTCAGCGTGCGCTTCAAGCGTGCGGAGCAGGCGGCCAACTTCGGCCGCGAGATCGGGCTGCAATACGTGCATGCGCATATCCGCTATATTGAAGCGATGGCCAAGCTCGGCGAGGCCGAGGAAGCGTGGCAGGCGCTGCAGGTCATCAGTCCGGTCGGCATTCAGGCGACGGTTCCGAACGCCGCGCCGCGTCAGAGCAACGCCTACTTCAGCAGCTCGGACGGCGACTTCGCCACCCGCCGCGAGGCGGCGGAGCGGTTCGAGGAGCTGCGCAGCGGAGAGGCCCCCGTCAAGGGCGGCTGGCGCATCTATTCGAGCGGCCCCGGCATCTACTTGAACCAGCTCGTCTCCAGCGTGCTCGGCATCCGCGCGGCCGCCGGCCGGATCGTGCTCGATCCCGCCCTGCCCGCTTCGCTCGGGTGCCTCGCCGTCCGCTTCGAGCTGGCCGGCCGGCCGGTCCGCATCGTCTACCGCCTGAGCGGCTCCCCGGTGTCCCGCATCACGGTCAACGGACGCGAGGCCGCCTTCTCCCGCCTGTCCCATCCGTACCGGAGCGGCGGCGCGGAGCTGCGCCTGGACGAGCTGGAGCCGCTTTGGACCGACGAGTCCGGGCAGCTGCAGGAGCTTCTCGTCTACGCCTGAGCCCGCCGCCGCAGCCGTACGAGATCAGCGATGGAAAGTTGTGGTATAGTGAACAAAAAGCCTTCCACGGGAGGAATCGCGGTGGTCAGCATCAAGGATATTGCCCGGAAGGCCGGCGTGTCGATCTCGACCGTCTCTTACGCGCTGAACGGCAATCCCAAGGTAACTCCCGAAACGAGCGCCCGCATCCTGGCGATCGCCAAGGAAATGAACTACATTCCCAATGCGGCGGCCCGCCAGCTCAAGAAGCAGGAGTCGAGGATCATCGGCGCGTTCCTGACCGACTTCACGGGAGCGTTCTACGGCGACCTGCTGCAAGGCATGAAGGAAGTGCTCAACCGCAAGGGCTACGACCTGATCGTCTGCAGCGGCCTGCAGTCGCATCGGCTGCTGCCGGAGCGGATGATCGACGGGGCGATCATCCTCGACTCCACGTTCTCCGACGAGGAGCTGCTCGACTACGCGGACCGCGGCCACCGGCTCGTCGTGCTCGACCGCGAGCTGAGCCACCCTGCCGTCAACCAGGTGCTGCTCGACAACAAAGCCGGCGCCAACCTGGCGATGGACTACCTGATCGAGACCGGCCATCGCCGCCTGTACGTCGTCTCCGGCCCTTCCGACAGCTTCGACTCGCGCCAGCGGATGAGCGCCGTGCGCCAGACGCTGAGCCGCCATCCCGAGCTGGACGCCGTCGTGCTCGAGGGCGACTTCAATCAGGGCTCGGGCGAGGCGGCCGGCCGCCTCATCCTGGAGCAGTGGCAAGGACCGGCCGGCGTCTTTTGCCTGAACGACGAGATGGCGATCGGCCTGTTCAACGCCGTCGCCGCGTCGGACTCCGGCATCCGCGTCGGCGAGGAGCTGTCGATCGTCGGCTTCGACAACATCGCCCTCACCCGCTACATCCAGCCCCGCCTGGCGACGATCGAGTACTCCAAGTACCGCTGGGGCGCGATGGCGTCCGAGCAGCTGCTGCGGATGATCGCCGGCGAGGAGGTCGAGCACGAGCGGATCTACGTCTCGCTCGTCGAGAGCGAGTCGGTCCAGGACCGGCGCTGAGCGCCGGACCTGCTTTTCCTGCTCGCCGATCAGGGCGCAGTCGGACCGATCGCCTACCGGCGCGCAGCCTGACCCATAGCGGCTCTCCCGCGGCCCAGCGCCGCGCGGAGAGCCGCTATTTCCTTTTTTTCTCCTGCCGGGAAAAAGATGGATAGCCGCTCCGCATCTGGATCACCCTAATTCCTTCCATCCACTACGACAGAAATCAGGTGATGCGATGACGACATCTCCTACAGCAGCCGAGCACCCGGAAGCGGACCGCCTCGGCCGCTCTCTTGAAGCGAACGCGGAGCGCGTCCGCGAAGATTCGGCTCCAGCCCGGATCTGATTGCCCGGGACTTCCAGGTGAAACTGGACGGCGGAGCGCTCGTGCCCGGCAAGCTCTGGTATATAGACGGCATTTCCAATCCCGCCTCGATGCTGCAGGCGCTCTTCGCCTCCGGCGGCGACAACGGCTCGTCCTGCGGCAGCACGGAGGAGTGGCTCGAGCTGTGCCGCTCCCGCATGCTGCCGGAAGGCGCGATCCACTCGGTGGAGCGCCTCTCGGAAACGTTCGCCATGCTGCTGGACGGCCATACGGTCGTCATGGCGGAAGGGACCTGCTCCGCTCTCGCCGTCGGCACCAAAGAGGTGAAGGCGCGCTCGATCGAGGAGCCGAACGTGCAGTCGGTCGTGCGCGGTCCGCGGGAAGGCTTCACCGAGGTGCTGAGCTGGAATATCGCCATGCTGAGGCGGAAGATCGCGAATCCCGACCTGCGCTTCGAGCCGATGAAGCTCGGGAACGTGACCAACACGGCGGTCACGGTCGCCTATGTCCGAGGCATCGTCTCGCCGGAGGTGCTCGCGGAGGTGAGGAAACGGATGGCGGGCATCGAGCTGGACGGCATCCTGGAGAGCAACTATCGAGGAGTTCATCCAGGACCGCATCTACACGCCGTTCCCGACGATGTTCAACTCGGAGCGGCCGGATGTCGTCGCCGCCGGCCTGCTGGAGGGACGGGTGGCGATCCTCGTCGACGGCACGCCGTTCGCGCTGCTCGCGCCGGCGCTGTTCGTCCAGTTCTTCCAGTCCAGCGAGGACTACTACCAGCGCTCGGACTTCAGCACGCTGATCCGCTTGCTCCGGTTCCTCGCCTTCGTGCTCGCCACGCCCACGCCGTCGTTCTACATCGCCATCACGACATTCCATCAGGAGATGCTGCCGACGACGCTGCTGTACAATCTGGCGAGCCAGCGAGAGGGCGTCCCGTTCCCGGCGTTCATCGAGGCGCTGCTCATGGAAGTGACGTTCGAGATCCTGCGCGAGGCGAGCGTGCGGATGCCCAAGACGATCGGCCAGTCCATCTCCATCGTCGGCACGCTCGTCGTCGGCCAGGCGGCGGTGGACGCCGGGCTTGTCAGCGCCGCCATGGTCATAGTCGTCTCCATCACCGCGATCGCCAACTTCGTCCTCCCGGCGTTCAACATGGGCATCGCCGCCCGCATCATCCGGTTCGGCCTCATGATTCTCGCGGCGTCGTTCGGACTGTACGGCATGTTCATCGGCATCATCGGGCTGGTGCTCCATCTGTGCAGCCTCCGCTCGTTCGGCGTCCCTTACATGGCGCCGCTCGCTCCGTACCAAGCGGAAGACCAGAAGGACACGCTGTTCCGGGTGCCGCTCCCGCGCATGCGCGACCGTCCCCGCAGCCTCAAGCCGCAAAAGCTCCGGAGGCAGCGTTGAACGGCCGTCGCCCGGCCGCGCGCCTGCTGCTTGCGCGGCTCCTGGGCTCGCTGCTGGGCGCGGCGCTGCTCGCCTCGGCGGCCGGCTGCTGGAGCCGCCATGAGCTCAACGGCATCAGCATCGTCGTCGGCATGGTCGTCGTCGCTGAGATGTCTTATCCGGACACGGTGTTCGTGCAGGATTTCCTGTCCAAGAACTGGACGGCGTTCGCCTCGATCTTCCTTCTTTACGTCCCCCTGCTCCTTTATGTCGTCCTGCGCTTCCGCGGGCGCGGCAAAAAGCAGCCGGCCCCGTCGTCGTGACGGAGCCGGCTGCTTCACGTTTATTTTCACATTTTAGCTAATTATAATTTATATTCCAACTAATTATGAATCAAGTTAAGTCATTTAAATAACGTAAAAATTAAAATTTCTTTTTCCAACAGCCCATCGCGGCCGATCTTCTTATCACAATCGGTAAGCAAATAACGAAGCTTGATACTGTCTGTAGAATCAGACGAATTATCCGTACGGATACCTTTGCAAATGGCTGTCTCTTTTTTGATTCTATTGGATCCTGATTGGGGATGGAAAACATATTTATATACGATTTCGTTTTTTTGTGTCGATAAAACGGCTTTATCGGCTGACCCTTCATCGTCTATGTAAAGAAATCGGATTTCTTTTGCCTTGCCCGTTTGAAAATCTGTCATCCACTGGTCCAATTGATCTACATTGGTAGCGCCAGTCGGCCCCTCCACTACCTCCCCATTTGAACTCGCCTCTCCCTTTGGATTTGAACTGCACCCTGTTAATAAGCAGATGAGAAACAGTAAAAAATAAAGTCGACGCATGAACACCACCCCTGAATAACAGTATATGGGAGAAATATTAGATGAGGGTTCTCCCCGAAACCTTCGTAGAGATATTGCTAATCCTTCAAAAGAAGATGCCAAGGTTATTGTACCAGGTACTAATTATTAGGTGTTAGTTACCAGAATTCTAAAAGGTGAAACTGCTCAGATAATTAACATTGTCGTAAACGGTGGAACTTATAAAGCTGTATCTAAACCAAAGAGAGCAACATTAGTTAAAGACGAAATTTATGACCGAAGCTAGTCTTTTAAGCATTATAGAAGACCATAAAAAAAACGATCAAGCAAAGAAGGGTCCATTAAAGGACCCTTCTCTGCGTTTTCTCTCCAAAGACTCCGCCCTAGCGGTTCAGCAGGCTGCCGACGTACCGCAGCAGCTCGTTGGCGCTGGCGGGCGTGTAGCCATGCTCGTCGACGAGGCGCTTGGTCACCTCGTTCATGCGCTTGAGCTGGTTCTCGTCCGGCGTCTTCGTCGACGTCGTGATCTTGACGATGTCCTTGAGATCGGCGAACAGCTTCTTCTCGACCGCCTCGCGCAGCCGCTCGTGGCTCGTGTAGTCGAACTTGCGCCCTTTGCGCGAGTAGGACGAGATGCGGATGAGGATCTCCTCGCGGAACGCTTTTTTGGCATTTTCAGAGACGCCGATCTGCTCCTCGATGGAGCGCATGAGCCGCTCGTCGGGATCGAGCGCCTCGCCCGTGAGCGGGTCCTTGATCTTGGACCAGTTGCAGTACGCCTCGATGTTGTCGAGATAGTTCTCGAACAGCGTGCGCGCCGACTCCTCGAACGAATAGACGAACGCCTTCTGCACCTCGTTCTTGGCCAGCTGGTCGTATTCCTTGCGCGCCGCCGAGATGAAGTTTAAGTAACGCTCGCGCTCCTCCTTGGTGATCGAAGGATGCTGGTCGAGCCCGTCCTTGAGCGCCCGCAGCACGTCGAGCGCATTGATATGGTCCATCTCGCCCTTGATGAGGGCGCTGGAGATGCGGTTGATGACATAGCGGGGATCGATGCCCGACATGCCTTCTTCAAGGAACTCGTTCTGCATTTCCTTGAGGTCGGCGTCCTTGTAGCCCTCGACCTCCTCGCCGTCGTACATGCGCATCTTCTTGACGAGGTCCATGCCCTGCTTCTTGGACTCCTTGAGCCGGGTCAGGATCGAGAAGATGGCCGCCGTGCGCAGCGCGTGCGGCGCGATGTGCACATGGCGCAGATCGCTCTGGGCGATCAGCTTGCCGTAGATCTTCTCCTCCTCCGACACCCTCAGGTTGTACGGGATCGGCATGACGATCATCCTCGACTGCAGCGCCTCGTTCTTCTTGTTGGAGATGAACGACTTGTACTCGGACTCGTTCGTGTGCGCGACGATCAGCTCGTCGGCCGAGATGAGCGCGAACCGGCCGGCCTTGAACTGGCCTTCCTGCGTCAGCGACAGCAGGTTCCAGAGGAACTTCTCGTCGCACTTGAGCATTTCCTGGAACTCCATCAGGCCGCGGTTGGCCTTGTTGAGCTCGCCGTCGAACCGGTAGGCGCGCGGATCGGACTCCGAGCCGTACTCCGTGATCGTCGAGAAGTCGATGCTGCCGGTCAGGTCGGCGATGTCCTGCGACTTCGGATCCGACGGGCTGAACGTGCCGATGCCGACCCGGTTGTCCTCCGACAGGAACACCCGCTCGATCTGCACGTTCTCGATGTCGTTCTCGAACTCGCTCTTCAGCCGCAGCTGGCAGTGCGGGCACAGGTTGCCCTCGATGCGCACGCCGAGCTCCTTCTCCAGCTCCGGCCGCAGCTCATGCGGGATCAGGTGGAGCGGATCCTCGTGCATCGGGCAGCCCTTGATCGCGTAGACCGCTCCCTGGTCCGTGCGCGAGAACTTCTCCAGCCCTTTCTTGAGCATCGTGACGATCGTCGACTTGCCGCCGCTGACCGGACCCATGAGCAGGAGGATCCGCTTGCGCACGTCCAGCCGCCGCGCCGCCGAGTGGAAATATTCCTCCATCAGCTTCTCGACCGCCCGGTCGAGGCCGAAAATCTCCTGCTCGAAGAACTTGTAGCTCTTCTGTCCGTGCTTCTCCTCGATGCCGTGCGACTTGATCATCTCGTACACCCGCGCATGCGCCGTCATCGCCGGAGCCGGATCGTTCCGCAGCAGCTCGATGTACTCTTTGAACGTCCCCGTCCAGGCGAGCCGCTCGCCCTCCGACTTGTATTCCGCGATCCGTTTGAAAATATCCATGCTGCGCCTCCTCCCATTCCTTCCGCGTCAAGACCCTCGCCGTCCGCTTCGCCCAGGCTGTATCTCTGCTTCCCACTCCTGAATAGCATCGTATTCGAAGTATTAAAGCCTATGCGGAGGAGAGCGATAACTTGACCGGAAATTTGGAGTCGGACAAGATTTGCCAGACCTCCGGCGATCTCCTATAATGGACGGAATGAGAACGCCTGTGCCGGTGGCGCGGCGGGCAGCGGGGAGGCCGAAAAGGCATGGCGGTGAAGGAGGAAGCGGAGCTGTACGGGCCGGTGAAGGCCTATCTGGAGGCGCGGGGCTACGAGGTCAAGGGCGAGGTGCTGAGCTGCGACCTGGTGGCGGTCCGGCCGGACGGCGACACCGTGATCGTAGAGATGAAAAAGACGTTCACGCTCGCGCTGCTGCTGCAGGGCGTCCAGCGGCTGCCCATCGCGGACAAGGTGCTGCTCGCCGTCGAGCGCAACCGCTCCCGCAAGGGCGCGGTCAACCAGCGCTTCGGCGAGCTGGCGGAGCTGTGCCGCATGCTCGGGCTCGGGCTCATGACGATCACCTTCTACAAGACCAAGTCTCCGGTGCTGGAGCTGCTCTGCGAGCCCGGCGACGCCCCGCTGCGCGGCAGGCGGCCTTCGCGGGAGCGGCGGCTGCTGCAGGAGTTCCGCGAGCGCAGCGGCGACTACAACGTCGGCGGCAGCGGGCGCGTCCGGGGCAGCCGGATCATGACCGCCTACCGCGAAAAAGCGCTCCGCCTCGCCTGGGCTCTCCAGGCGCACGGAGCGCTGTCGCCGGCCCGCGCGCGCGAGCTGACCGGCGTCGCCAAGTCCGGCGAGTTCCTGCGGGCGAACTACTATGGCTGGTTCGCCAAGGTGGAGCGCGGCGTCTACCGGCTGCTGCCCGCCGGCGAGGCCGCCCTCGCGGAGCATGCCGCCGTCATCGACGGCTGGCAGCTTCAGCCGGGCGCGGCGGCGGCCGAAGAGGGCGAGCCGCATTAAGGCGCGTGCTCACGCCTTGCGCCCGGGCTATGAGGCGAGGCGTTTCCTCGCCCAGCCCCGATCGGGCTCGCTCGCGCCGGCCGCGATCAGGCGAGGGGGCTCCTCGCCTGATCGCGGGCCGCTCAGCTCCGCGCCGTGAACTCGCGCATCGCCCCGGCGAGCCCGCTCAGCGCCAGCGCCAGCTGCGCGCCGCTCGCGGCTCCGGCGGCGAGCCGCGCCGCGCCGGAGTCCGGCGCCTCTGCGAAGCCCGCGCCGGCGACCCCGATGCGCAGCCCGCGCAGCCGGGCCGCGCGCTGCAGGGCGCGCGCGTCCAGCCCCTCGGGCAGCAGCAGCTCCACCGCCGCGCCGCGCGGATCTCGCCGCCAGCGCAGCCCGGCCGGCATGGAGGCGGCGCCCAGCGCCTCCTCCAGCTCCCGCAGCGCCGCTTCGCACGCCGCTGCCGCCGCGGCGCGGCGCGGCTCCAGCTCGCCCAGGCCGAGCAGCTCCTCCAGCACGAGCAGCTCCCATCCGCTCGCCGCGCCGGCGCGCCGCTGCTGCTCGCGCACCCGCCGCAGCAGCTCCGGCGGCCCGCTCGCCCAGGCCGCGCCGAGACCCGGCGCGCCGCTCGCGAGCGAGCCGACGGCGATGCGCCGAGCGGACGGCCCGAGAGCCGCTCGCCGCCCGCCCTTCCCTTCCGCATCCATCGGCGCCCGCCAAGACCAGGCGCTGTCCGGCCTCAGCTCGACCTGCCAGTCGTCCGCCCCGTCCTCTTCCGCAAGGTGCCGCTCGTCGCTCAACTTCAGCCGCCCGCTCTCCCTGCCTGGCCCCTGCTCCCCGCGCTCCCGCTCTACGCGCGTGCTTCCCCTATCTTGCTGTTCCGGCTCTATTCCCTCCCAATCCGCTTCGTTCCGTCTCGGCTGGCGCCTCTCTGCGCCGGGCTCCTTGCTCTCCCGACCCGCTTCGCCCCGCTCCCGGTCCGCCGGCCGGAGCCTGCCGCATCCCGGTCCCAGCGCCCTCCGGATCAGCTCCAGCGCGGCTTGCGGGCTCGAGGCGACAACGATGCCCTCGCCCGGCCGCGCCGTCTCCTCGGCGCCGAGCCCCTGCTGCAACAGCGCGGCCAGCCGCCGTCCGGCCTCCTCGCCTGCGGACGGCTCCTCCCGCGCCAGCGTCCGCCTCGCTGCCTCAAGCACTTCGCTGTCCGAATACAGGCGCAGCGCTTCCCCCGGCCGATCCAGCGCCACGATGCCTCTTTCCTTCGCCACGGCTCATCCGCCTCCTCCTTCTTCGCCCGATCCCATCCGCGCCAAAAAAACGTCTCCGAAGCATATATGCTTCGGAGACGTTCCTTAGAACCGCTTATTTCTTCGCCATGCTGGTCCACTTGGACTCGATGTTCTTCAGCAGGCCAGCCTTGTCGACCTTGCCGGCGACATACGCCTGCATCTCCGCTCCCACTTCCTGCGGCAGCCCTTCCGGCATCTGATTGAAGTACCAGCCGGACGTCTTGTTGTCCTTGGAGTACGCCATGATGTCGGTCGCGATCGCGCCGAGCACCTTCTCGTCGGTCACCTCGATCGACTTGAGCGCCGGGATGAACTTGAATTCCTCGACGATGTAGCGCTTGCCCGTCTCGGAGGTCGCCAGCCAGGCGAGGAACTCCTTGGCCGCTTCCTTGTTCTTGGAGTTCTTGTTGACCGCCCAGTTGTTCGGCACGCCGACCATGATGTTGCCGCTCTTCTCGCTGTCGTCGATCGGCATCGGCAGCACGCCGATGTTCATGTCCGGGGTGATGCCGTCGATCTGCACCTGCGTCCAGTTGCCCTGCTGCATCATCGCCGTCTTGCCGCTGGCGAACAGCGTCACCTGCGTGTTGTAGTCGGTCGTCAGCGGGTTCTTGTTGCTGTACTTCATCGTCAGGTCGAACAGGTCGAACCACTTCTCGACGACCGGGTTGCCGGCGAGGCCGCCCTTGCCCTCGTTGAGGCCCTGGATCAGCGCCGCAGGATCGTCCTGGTCGGCGAGCGCTACGTTGAACAGGTGGTTGCCGAGCACCCACCACTCCTGATAGCCGTTGGAGAACGGCGTGATGCCAGCGTCCTGCAGCTTCTTGGCAGCCGCGTCAAGCTCCGTGAGCGTCTTCGGCAGCTCGGTGATGCCCGCCTGTTCGAACAGGTCCTTGTTGTAGATGTAGCCGTAGCCCTCGATGCCGATCGGCATGCCGTACATCTTGCCGTCGCGGCTGATCGGCTCCTTCGCCGTATCGAGCACGTCGCTCACCCAAGGCTGGTCGGACAGGTCCTCCATCTTGTCGATCCACGTCGTCAGCTCGGCGTTGCCGCCGTTGTTGAAGATATCCGGCTCCTGGCCGGAGGCGAACTTCGCCTTCAGGCCCGCGCCGTAGTCCGCGCCTCCACCCATCGTCTCGATGTTCAGCGTGACGTTCGGATGCTCCTTTTCGTAGTCCGCTTTCAGGCGGTTCATCGCATCGGCGATCTCGACTTTATATTGGAAGATATTGAGCGTGACCTTCTCGCCGCTGCCGGAGTCCGTGCCGGAGCCGGCGTTCGTCGCCGTATTCGCCGGAGCTTCGTTGCCGCCGGAGCCGCTGTTGCCGGAAGTGCTGCAGCCAGCCGCCAGGCTGAGCGCCAGGCCTGCGGACAAGATGGTGACCATCGATTTTTTCATTCGGTTTTCCTCCTTGGATAATGACCCTCGTTCTGATCTTGCAAGCGCTTAACCTTTATCGAACTATCGTTCTCCTGGGCTTCCCCTCGGAACAATCTCAGTATACCTTCCGCCATGCAAACGCTACCACCGAGGATGTTGAACAAAAAGGGGGAAAATATTGATGCCGGATATCCGGATCAATATTTTCCCCCTGCGGGTTGACACGCTTACTTGGCGAAGTTGCTCCATTTGTTCTGGATGTTCGTCAGCATCTGTTCCTTGCTCGACTTGCCGGCGACATACGCCTGCATTTCAGCGCCGACTTCCTGCGGCAGCCCTTCCGGCATCTGGTTGAAGTACCAGCCGGATGTCTTGCCGTCCTGGGAGAAGGTCATGATCTCGTTCGCGATCGCGCCGAGCACCTTCTCGTCGGTCACCTCGACCGACTTCAGCGCCGGGATGAACTTGAACTCCTCGACGGTGTAGCGCTTGCCCGTCTCGCTCGTCGCGAGCCAGTTGAGGAAGTCCTTGGCGGCTTCCTTGTTTTTGGAATTCTTGTTGACGACCCAGTAGTTCGGCACGCCGACGAAGATGTTGCCGCTCTTCTCGCTGTCGTTGATCGGCATCGGCAGGATGCCGACGTTCATGTCCGGCGTGATGCCGTCGATCTGCACCTGCGTCCAGTTGCCTTGCTGCATCATCGCCGCCTTGCCGCTCGCGAACAGCGTCACTTGCGTGTTGTAGTCCGTCGTCAGCGGGTTCTTGTTGCTGTTCTGGATCATGAGGTCGAACAGGTTGAACCATTCGCCCACGACCTTGTTGCTCGCCAGATCGCCCTTCTGCTCGTTCATCGACTGGATGAACGCGGCCGGGTCGTCCTGGTTCGCCAGCGCGACGTTGAACGTGTGGTTGCCGAGGATCCACCATTCCTGATAGCCGTTCGCGAATGGCGTGATGTTCGCCGCCTTGAGCTTCTCGACGGCCGCCTTCAGCTCCGTGAGCGTCTTCGGAGGCGTATCGATGCCCGCTTGCGCGAACAGGTCCTTGTTGTACAGCAGGCCGTAGCCTTCGATGCCCATCGGCAGGCCGTAGTTCTTGCCGTCGCGCGTGATGCCTTCCTTGGCCGTGTCGATGACGTCGGACTGCCAAGCCTCGCCGCTCAGGTCCTCCAGCTTGTCCATCCACGTCGTCAGGTCGGCATTGCCGCCGTTGTTGAAGATATCCGGCTCCTGGCCGGAGGCGAATTTCGCCTTCAGGCCCGCGCCGTAGTCCGCGCCGCCGCCCATCGTCTCGATGTTCAGCGTGACGTTCGGATTCTCCTTCTCGTAGTCCGCCTTCAGGCGGTTCATCGCGTCGGCGATCTCTACCTTGAACTGGAAGACGTTCAGCGTCACTTTCTCGCCGCTGCCCGCGTTTCCTCCGTTCGTGGCCGCCTCGTTGCCGGCGCCTCCGTTGTTGGACGTGCTGCAGCCGGCCAGCATGGCGATGGCTACGCCCGCGGATACCGCGGCCATCAAGCTCTTTTTCATCTTGTACAGTCCCCTTTCCTATCCTTGCTCCCCTTAGTATGCCAATGATTCCGCATCGGATGCGGGAGCATCTCTGCTTTATATCTCAAATTATAAGGGTTTCGCGCAAACGTTGGCACTGACGATATTGCGGCAAAAGGGGGAGGATATTGACCTCGCGCAAGCGCGGATCAACATCCTCCCCCTCGGGGAAGCGTCTCTTGAAAGGGGCTTTATTCGCCGATCAGCCCTTCACCGAGCCGGCCGTAATGCCCTCGATGATATGGCGCTGCAGCGTCAGGAAGAAGATCAGGATCGGCAGCACGCCCATGACGAGGCCTGCGAGCGCCAGGTCCCATTGCTTCGTATACTGGCCGAAGAACGAATACGTGGACAGCGGGATCGTCCGGTTCGCTTCGCCGAGAATCAGGTTCGGCAGCAGGAAGTCGTTCCAGATCCACAGGCTGTTCAGAATGATGATCGTCGCCGTCATCGGCTTGAGCAGCGGGAAGACGATCCGCCAGAAGACGCCGTAAGGCGTGCAGCCGTCGACCGTCGCCGACTCCTCGATCTCAAGCGGAATCGACTTGACGAAGCCATGGTAGAGGAAGATCGTGAGCGACGAGCCGAAGCCCATGTAGCACACCCACAGCCCCCAGATGCTGTTCGTCAGGCCGAACGACGCCGTCACCTTCATGAGCGGAATCATGATCGACTGGAACGGGATGACCATCGCCGCGACGAACACCATGAACAGGATGTTGTTGTACTTGGACGGATGGCGGACCATCCGGTAGGCGCACATCGAGCAGATGATCGCCAGGCCGATGATGCTCGTCAGCGTGATGAGGAACGAGTTGGCGAACGACGCCGGGAAGTTCATGATGTCCCAGGCCCGGGTGAAGTTGTCGAACGTCCACGGATTCGGCAGCGCGGCCGAGTCGAGCAGGATGTCCGCGTACTTCTTCAGCGAGTTGCTGACGAGGAAGTAGAACGGCACGAGGAAGATCAGCGCGACGAGCACCGCAAGGATTTCCAGGACGAGCGTCGACCAGCGATAGCGGCTGTTTTCCATCAGACCTGCACCTCCTTGCGTTTCGTCGCCCATACCTGCACGGACGAGATGAGCGCGACGACGATGAAGAAGATCAGCGCTTTGGCCGTGCCGAGGCCGTAGTTGTTGTTCTGGAACGCTTCGTTGTAGATGTTGAGCGCCACGGACTGGGTCGAGTTGTACGGTCCGCCCTTGGTCAGCGACAGGATGATGTCGAACGACTTGAACGACCAGCTGAGCGCGAGGAACAGCGAGATCGTCACGGCCGGCATGATGAGCGGCACCGTGATGTGGCGCAGCCGCTGCCAGGCGGTCGCTCCATCGATCGACGCCGCCTCGATCAGCTCGCGCGGCACGTTGATGAGCGCCGAGATGTAGATGACCATCAGATAGCCGGCCGTGCTCCAGATCGTCACGATGACGATGCCCCAGAAGGCGGTCGTCTCGTCGCCGAGCCACGGCAGGTTGAACAGCGCCCAGCCGGTCTTCTCGCCGACGGCCGCGAAGCCTTTGACGAAGATGAACTGCCAGATGAAGCCGAGCAGCAAGCCGCCGATGACGTTCGGCATGAAGAAGATCGTGCGGAGCACGTTCCGGGACTTGAGAGGCTGCACGAGCAGCAGCGCCAGCAGGAAGCCGACGAGGTTGGAGAGGATGACGGCCGCCACCGTGAACCGGGCCGTGAAGGCGAAGGAATTCAGGAATGTCTGGTCGCTGAAGATGTTGATGAAGTTGCTGAAGCCGATGAACTCGGCATTGTCGGACACGCCGTTCCACTCGAAGAACGAGTAGTACATGCCCATAAAGAAGGGAAGCGCAACAATGATCGCGAACGCGAGCGTGACCGGGCCCGTGAAGACGATCTGTTGGATCCATGATTTGGACCATCCGTTGCTTTTCATCCCGTATCTCCCCTTTCGCTTGAATCGTAGTCAGTTTGGCCTGCGTAATGTCGAACTATGCCTGCCGCTGGCCTCATTATTCTCAAGTATAAGCGCGGGAGGAAGACGCTCCCACCGAGGATGATGACCGGAAAGGTGTAAAATATTGATGCGCATGGCGCTTGCCGCTATAATCGAACGATAGCCCTTCCTGACCGGAAGGCATGTCAAAGGAGCGCACCGGCGGTGAAATTCTACTGGCTGAGGCGCAGCATCCGGACCAAGCTGGCCGTCTTCCTGCTGCTGGCGATCGGGATTCCGATGCTCGTCTCCATTACGATTACCAATACGCGGACGGCCCGCTTCGTCGAAGAGGACACGATCCGGCAGAACTCCAACCTGCTCTATCAGGGCAAGACGAATCTGGACAACTATTTCCGGTCCTTTTTCCAGACCTCGCTCGCGCCTTATTCCGATACGACCTTGTACCGCACGCTCGAGACCGGACGAAGCGACTATCTGACCGACAACCAGATTTTCGTCAGCCTGCAGCTCATGTCGTCGTCGGTCAAGGAGATCTATCAGGTCTACCTTCATTCCCCGCTCGCGGAGCGCGGCTACTTGTACTCCAAAGGCCAATACAAGCGGATGGAGCAGATCGTCAACGCTCCCGGCACGTCGCTGCCGGAAGGCGTCCCCTATTCGATCCGGCCGCTGCACATGAGCAGCAACTACAACATCAGCGCGGCGCCGCCGTTTCTGTCGAAGCCTGTCATCACCGTCATCCGGCCGATCCTGCAAATTCCGAGCGACAAGCAGATCGGCACGCTTGCGCTCGACATCACGACCGAGATGATCGTATCGATCTGCGACCAGCTGTATCAGCGGGGCGAGGGCGAGGAAGTATACCTGCTCGATCCGGACGGCGTCATCATCTACGGTCCCGACACCGACCGGTTCGGACTCAAGCTCGATGCCGACTGGTCGCGCGAGCTGCTCGGGCAGGCGTCCAAGCCGCTGCCGGACGGAGCTGCGGACGGGGCGCGCTCGACGAGGCTCGGCAGCGGCGAGCAGGAGGCCGTCTTCATCTACGAGCAGATCGAAGCGGGAGACAAGATGTGGACGCTCGTCAAGCGCATCCCCGACCACGTGCTGATGCGGGCGACGAACCAGGTCACGCAGGTGAATACCGGCGTGCTGATCGGCTCGCTGCTGATCGTCGCCGCCGCCGCGCTGTTCATCTCGTTCTGGATCACCCGGCCGATCAAGCGGCTGACCGGCTACGTCAGCCAGATCCAGTCCGGCCAGCTCCATACCGACATCCATCTCGGGCAGGCCGACGAGATCGGCCAGCTCGCCCGGCGCTTCCGCATGATGATGGAGACGATCAACAATCTCGTGCTGCGCGAGTACAAGCTGGAGCTGGCCAACAAGACGAACCAGCTCAAGGCGCTGCAGGCGCAGGTGCATCCGCATTTCCTGTACAACGCGCTGCAGTCGATCGGCACGACCGCCCTCAAGCGCGGGGTGCCCGACCTGTACAAGCTCATCATGCAGCTCGGCAAGATGATGCGCTATTCCATGAATACGGCGGAGGAATTTGTCGCTATTTCCCAGGAAATCGACCATGCCCGCTCCTACCTGGAGCTGCAGCGGCATCGCTTCGACGACAAGCTCACCTATGAGATCGCGATGGACGGCGACGTCGGCCAAGCCATGCTGCCGCGCATGGTCATCCAGCCGATCGTCGAAAATGTATTCAAGCATGCCTTCGATCCATCGGGCGGTGAAGTCCACGTCTCGATCCGCTGCTTCCGCGAGGACGGCTGGATCAAGATCGAGATCGCCGACAACGGCCCCGGCGTGAAGCCGGACCGGCTGCAGGCGCTGCGCGCGAGCCTGCGCCGCGTCGACGAGGACAGCGCCTCGGTCGGCGAGCATATCGGACTTGCCAATGTCGCGGCCCGGCTCGCCCTCCACTGCGGCTCGACTTCCTCGATGAAGCTCGATTCCGGGCTGGAGCCGCTCGGCGGATTCTCCGTCACGCTCGTCATTCCCGATCAACCTACATCCCAGACTAGCGAGGTGTCCCCATGAACGTATTGATCGTCGATGACGAAAGCCACGCGCGCGAGGCGGCGAAGCTGCTCGTCGACTGGCACGGACTCGGGTTCCAGCGCGTGCTCGAGGCCGACAACGGCGAGGCCGCCAAGATGCTCATGGACGAGCATGGCCCGATCCTTATCCTGACCGATATCCACATGCCGATTACGAACGGCCTCCGCTTCATGGAGTGGATCAGCACCCATCACCCGGATGCCAAGGTGATCGCCATCAGCGGCTACAACGACTTCGACTACGTCCGCAAGACGATGAAGTACGGCGGCCGGGACTATATCCTGAAGCCGATCGACCCCGATCAGCTGAACGAGGCGGTGCATCGGGCGCTCGAGGAGCATCGGGCCGAGACGAAGGAAAAGCAGCGCCAGGTGGAGAGCGGCATCGCGCTGAACCAGTACAAGCCCGTTTATTGGAGCCATCTGTTCGGCCGCCTGCTGGCCGGCTCCCAGGAGGCCGAAGCGGCCGCCGTCCAGCTGAAGGCCGAGTTCTCCGGCTTTCCCGATCAGGCTCCGATGCAGGCGGTGCTGCTCAGCCTGTATCCGATCCCGGACAAGCTGCTGCGCCGCTTCCGCGGAGACCGGGAGCTGCTCGATTTTGCGATCGTCAACGTGCTGAACGACCTCCTGCGGACGGAATGGCGCTGCGGCTACGCATTCCGCAGCTCCGACACGCCCGATGAGCTGGTCGCCCTGTTCTGGGATGGCTTCGACCGGCTCGAAGAGCGCGTCCGCCAGCTCATGGAGGCGGTGTCGATGACGCTCAAGGCGGAGCTTCATGCCGGCATCGGCAGCAAGGAAGAACGGGCTTCCGCCGCCTGGCAGTCGGTCAAGGAAGCCCGGAGCTCGCTTTCCCAGCGCAACCTGCTTGCCCCGGAGCAGCGCATCCATCGCAGCGGCCCCCCTGCGTCAAGCGCCGCGCTGCCGAACCTGTCGGCGATCGGCGACGCGCTGCGGCTGTCGATCCAAGTGCGCAACGCCGCCGAGGCGACAGCCTCGCTCGGCCAGTGGTTCCGCCTCGTCCGCAGCCACGGCGTCGTCACGCCGGCTCACGTCCGTGCCTGGGAAACGCAGATGAGCGTCATGCGCAGCCGCATTGAGCAGGAGTACGGGATCGAGACGCTGCGCGATCACGAGCTTCCCGTCGTGTTCAGCGACCAGGGCCGGCTGCTGCTCGACGAGACCGAGAAGGAATGGCGCCTGCTTCTGCTCGACTGGATCGACGCGCTGCTGCGGAGCATCCGGCAGGAACGCAGCATCATCGACGAGATGAGCTCGTATATCTCTTCGCACCTGGAGGAAGACTTGAGCTTGCAGGCGCTCGCCTCCCGCTTCTTTCTCAGCCGCGAGCACGTGAGCCGCCGCTTCAAGCAGGAGACGGGGCAGACGCTGAGCGATTATGTGGAGAGCATGCGCATGGACAAGGCCCGCAAGCTGCTCTCCTCGCCGGAGCTGCGCGTAGGCGACGTCGCCGTTCAGGTCGGCTATGCCGACGAAAAATACTTCAGCAAAGTCTTCAAGAAGCATGCCGGCTTGTCGCCGGGACAATATCGCCAACGCTCATGACACATTCTGTTCACAATTTGAATCGTTTTCTTTTATTCTCCAGTTGGGTATAATGAAGACAATTCGTACGGAGGTGCTACATATGTCCTTACCGTTTATCGTAGTCGTGCTGGTTTCGCTGCTCTTCCTGACGGCGATGCTCACCGCGGCGTACAACGACGACAAGACCAAAGGCCTGTAAGAGGCTCGGCACGACGATGCGGCGAGATGGCGATACGGCTTTCTTCTCCCTCTAGCGGCGAATCTCGTATCGGGCCAAAAAAGATAAGCCCCGTACGCGAGCTTATCCTCCTTTCTTTTTGCAGCAAAGGCCAGACGTTCCGGGTTTCTCCGGTCCGCCTGGCCTTTTTCTTTGCGCGATCGAAGCAGGCACCGCCTCAGCGGCGCAGCTGCACCATTTGTCCCATGCATTCCGCGCACAGGAACCTCTCCTTGAACTCCCGAACCTCTTCCATCGATCCGCAAAAGACGCAGCGGGGACGATAGCGCTCCAGGATGATGTGATCCCCTTGCACGAGGATTTCAACGGGATCGCCTTCGTTCATTTGATAGCGTTTGCGCAGCGACTTGGGCAGGACGATCCGTCCCAGCTGATCGACCTTGCGCACGACTCCGGCCGGTTTCATCGGTTGTATTCGCTCCTTATGTCTGAAAATCTAGTCACAACCAACCCTCGGCGAACCTTGGTCTCAGGGCTATTGGATGTCTATTCCCTCTTGTTGTTCGCTTTGCGCGATCGGATTCCTTCCTGAATCGCCTTATTTCTTAATATAGTCCAACTCCTGGCAAAATGGACTTCCGCTGGATGACGGGACGAGAGACATGCTTCCGCCGCGATCAAGCCATACCGGGAAACCCGTTCTGGCGCAACGCTTCGAACAGAATGACGGCTGCGGAATTGGACAGATTCATCGATCTGACCTCGCCTGTCATCGGCATGCGAATCGCCGATTCGCGGTTGGCCTCGATCAGCTCCGGCGGCAAGCCCTTCGTCTCCTTGCCAAAAACGAGCAGGTCACCGTCGCGATATGCGACCGTGTCATAGCGACGGCTCGCCTTGGTCGAGGCATAGAAAAAGCGGCCGTGCGGAAACCGCTCCTGAACCTCCTGGAACGAATCGTAATAAGCCACGCGGACGGCGTGCCAGTAGTCCAGGCCGGCACGCTTCAGCGTCCGGTCGTCCGTCTGGAAGCCGAGCGGCCGGACGAGATGCAGATGGGCGCCGGTCGCGGCGCAGGTGCGCGCGATGTTGCCGGTATTCGCCGGAATCTCCGGTTCGACAAGAACAATATGGAAAGCCATTGCCTTCAAGACATCCTTTCGTTGACGCTTTTACATTCCTTTTACGCGCCATTGATTCCTCTCTAAAGGTCGCGCTTTATGCTGGTTCAAAGAACCTGGAAAAGGAGACCGACCAAGGTGACGAAAAAAAAAGTTCTCATTGTCGACGACGAGCCTTCCATCTCCATGCTTCTGGAATTCAATCTCAATCTTGCCGGCTACGAAGTCCGCTCCGTCCATGACGGCTTGGCCGTGTTCGATACGCTCAAGCCGTTCCGGCCCGATCTGATCGTGCTCGATCTGATGCTTCCCAAGATGGACGGCATCGAGGTATGCCGCGAGCTGCGGCGGCGAGGCAACGCCGTCCCGATCGTCATGCTGACGGCGATGCAGGACGTCACCGATCGCATCGCCGGACTCGACAACGGCGCGGACGATTACATGACCAAGCCGTTCAGCCCGCAGGAGCTGATCTCCCGCATCCAGGCCGTCCTGCGCCGCGTGCAGGCGCAGCCCGGGCAGATGGAAGAGATCAACTACGATATCGGCCCGCTGCACGTCGATCTGGGCCGCCGCGAGGTGCACTTGAACGGATCGGCCATCGAGCTGACGCCCAAGGAGTTCGAGCTGCTCGCCTTCCTCTGCCGGCATCGGGGCAAGGTGCTGAGCCGCCAGCAGCTGCTCCAGGGCGTATGGGACTATCATTTTCTCGGGGACACGCGCATCGTCGACGTGCATATCAGCCATCTGCGGGACAAGATCGAGCGCAGCGCCCGTTCCCCGGAATTCATTATGACCGTACGGAATGTCGGATACAAGCTCGCCGGCCCCGGACCGCATGATCGGAAGAGCGCGCTGGCCTAGCTCGATGAGGGCGGCTCTTCGATATCCCGATCAAGCGGCAGTCTTCCGCTGGGGGGGACCCGCACAAAAGGCAGCAGCGCCCTTGCCGGCAAGTCCGGCAAGGGCGCTGCTGCTTCAGGCAAGCTGTGCATGCTTTGCTCAGCCGTTTTGGCGCTGGAACTCGGCCATGAACTCGGCGAGCGCCTGGCAGCTCTCCAGCGGCACCGCGTTGTAGGTCGATGCCCGCAAGCCGCCGACGTCGCGGTGACCTTTGAGGCCGACGAATCCAGCCTGCTCCGACTCCTGGATGAACTTCTTCTCCAGCTCTTCGCTCGTCAAGCGGAACGTGACGTTCATGAGCGAGCGGCTGCCGGACTCCGCTACGCCGCGGTAAAAGCCGCCGCTGCCGTCGATCGCGCTGTAAATGAGGCCCGTCTTCTCGCGGTTGAGGCGGTCGATCCCTTCCAGGCCGCCCTTGTCGCGGATCCATTCCAGCACGAGGCCGACCATGTAGACCGCGAAGGATGGAGGCGTATTGTAGAGCGACTTGGACTTGGCATGCGTATCGTAGCGCAGCATCGTCGGCACGCCGGGCCGGCTTGCCTCGAGCAGGTCGTCGCGGACGATGACGAGCGTGACGCCCGATGGACCGAGGTTCTTCTGCGCGCCGGCATAGATCATGCCGAACGAAGGGATGTCGAGCGGGCGCGACATGATGTCGCTCGACATGTCCGCGATGAGCGGCACCGCTCCCGTATTCGGGAAGGAAGCGAGCTGCGTGCCTTCGATCGTCTCGTTGGACGTCAGATGCAGGTAAGCCGCATTGTCCGGCAGCTCCACGGCCGCGAGATCCGGCATGCGGGTGAAGCGGGCGTCTTCGGAAGAGGCGACGACGCGCGTCTCTCCGATCAGCTTGGCTTCCTTGATCGCCTTTTTGGCCCAGCTGCCGCTGTTCACGTAAGCGGCCGTCTTGCCGTCCGCGAGCAGGTTCATCGGCACCATCGCGAACTGCGTGCTGGCCCCGCCCTGGAGCAGCATGACGCTGTAGCCGTCCGGCACGCCGAGGAGCTCGCGCACGAGGCGCTCCGTGTTGTCGTTGACGCCCTCGAATGCCTTGCTGCGATGGGACATCTCCATGATGGACATGCCCGCACCCTTGTAATCGACGAACTCCTCCTGGGCCTGCCGCAGCACTTCAAGCGGCAGCGCGGCCGGTCCGGCATTGAAATTGTAGGCTCTCTTCGTCACGCTCTCGCACCCCTGTCTCTGTCGCTGGAACGAAACGCTCCAGTAAAGTTATGAGTATCTTAACAAGTTTGGGTCTATCCTTCAAGGACAAATTCGCGAATGCTAGCCGGGAAAAGGGAAGCCATCATTCGGATTTAGGCAAGCTTCCCCGTGGCTTGCCCGAAGCCTGTCCGCCGCTCTCATCCGCTTCCCTGCCCCGCATGAAAACAAGGCTCCCTGAAACAGGGAGCCTTGAGGGTATGAGTGCGAATCCGATTAGCAGTCGAAGTAGAGGCCGTACTCGTGCGGATGCACGCGGATGGCGACGGCTTTGGCTTCTTGACGCTTGAAGGCCACGTAGTTGTCGATGAAGTCCTGGCTGAACACGCCGCTTTCGGTAAGGAACGCGGAGTCTGCCTCGAGAGCGTCCAGAGCTTCGTCCAGCGTTCCGGGAACGCTGCGGATCTCTTTTTTCTCCTCATCGGACAGCTCGTAGATGTTCTTGTCGTACGGACCGTAGCCGAGAGCCGTCGGATCGATCTTGCGCTGGATGCCGTCCAGGCCGGCGAGCAGCATGGCCGCGAACGACAGGTACGGGTTGGCCGTGGAGTCCGGCGTGCGGAACTCGATGCGGCAGCCCTTCGGCGTGACCGCGGCGACCGGGATGCGCACGGCTGCGGAGCGGTTACCTTTGGAGAACACGAGGTTGACCGGAGCTTCGTAGCCTGGAACGAGGCGCTTGAAGGAGTTCGTGCTCGGGTTCGTCAGGGCGATCAGCGCCGGCGCGTGGTGCAGGATGCCGCCGATGTAGTGCAGCGCCATCTGGCTCAGGTTCGCGTAAGCGCCTTTCTCGTAGAACAGCGGGCTGTCGCCGTCGAAGATCGACTGGTGGACGTGCATGCCGCTGCCGTTGTCGCCGAAGAGCGGCTTCGGCATGAACGTCGCGACCTTGCCGTATTGGCGAGCCGTGTTGTGCACGAGGTATTTGTAGAGCAGCAGATTGTCCGCCGTCTTGGTCAGCGTGTCGAAGCGGAAGTTGATCTCCGCTTGGCCGGCCGTCGCCACTTCGTGGTGATGGCGCTCGACGCGCAGGCCCGCTTCCTGCATCAGGCGGACCATCTCGCTGCGGATGTCCTGCTGGGAGTCGACCGGCGCGACCGGCACGTAGCCGCCTTTTACGCCGACCTTGAAGCCGAGGTTGCCGCCCTCTTCCTTGCGGCCCGTGTTCCAAGCCGCTTCCTCGGAGTCGACCGAGTAGTAGGAGGTGTTCATGGAGCTTTCGTAGCGCACGTCGTCAAAGATGAAGAATTCGGACTCTGGGGCAAAGAATGCCGTCGTGCCAACGCCGGAGGATTGGAGGTATTCTTCCGCTTTTTGGGCGATGCTGCGCGGATCGCGATCGTAGCGCTCGCCGTCAGGCGTGTGGATGTTGCACATCACGTTCAGCGTCGGATGGTCCGTAAAAGGATCGATGAAGACGGATTCCGTATCCGGCATCATGACCATGTCGGACTCTTCGATCCCGCGGAAGCCCGGAATCGAGGAACCGTCGAACGCAACGCCGTTGACGAACGTGTCACCGTCCACTTCCGTCGCAGGAAGGGTGATGTGGTGAGCGCGGCCGGCAAGATCCACAAAACGGAAATCGACAAACTGGATGCTGTTTTCTTTGATTTTGTCTAATACACCTTGAACTGACATCTGAAATTTCCTCCATTTCCGAACGTTAGCATTGATTGGAGCCCAAATTGTTCAACTTTGACCCTAAACCTTGAAGTAATTATAAAACTCTCGAATAACAGCGTCAATAGCTATGTCAGGTATTTCTGGCACAAGTGTAAGCATTACTCACAACATTTATACAATATTCACGCGAAGGACCGCCTTTCCGCACAAACATCCGTAAATCCTTGAGAGATCAAGGTTCTACGGATGTTTTACGAACATTTAGAGGGAACGCGATTCATGTCGTTATTCGTATTCCTACATATTTATGCGAAAACGCTTTCTTTCTCTCTCCCTCGAGCGCTGGTTTCAGCGCTGCCAGACGGCGAAAGCCTCGGGCTGCTCCTTCTTCGTGTCAAATTTCTTGCCGACGATCGGGGCGAGCCGCTCGAGGTCCTTGAGCAGGCCGGCGAACTGGTCGGGGAAGAGCGACTGCACGCCGTCTCCGGTCATGGAGTTGTCCGGATCGGTATGCATCTCGATGATGAGGCCGTTCGCGCCGGCTGCGACCGATGCCTTGGCCATCGGCTCGACGAGCTCGCGACGGCCCGTGCCGTGGCTCGGATCGGAGATGACGGGCAGGTGGCTCAATCCTTGCAGCACCGGGATCGCCGACAGGTCGAGCGTGTTGCGCGTGTACGTCTCGAACGTGCGGATGCCGCGCTCGCACAGCATGACGTTGGGATTGCCTCCGGCGAGGATGTATTCGGCCGCGTTGAGGAACTCGTCGTACGTGCTGCTGAAGCCGCGCTTGAGCAGCACCGGCGTCTGGATCGTGCCGAGCTTGCGCAGCAGGTCGAAGTTCTGCATGTTGCGCGTGCCGACCTGCAGGATATCGGCATGCTCCGCGCAGATGTCCACGTACTCCGGGGTCATGACCTCGGTAATCGTGAGCAGGCCGTGCTTCTCGCCGGCCTCGCGCATCATCTGCAGTCCCTCGACGCCTACGCCCTGGAAGCTGTACGGACCCGTGCGCGGCTTGAACGCGCCTCCGCGCAGCACCTGGCCGCCGGCAGCCTTCACGAGGCGCGCGATCTCGTCGCTCTGGGCCGGCGATTCGACGGCGCAAGGACCGCCCATGATGACGAGATTGTCGCCTCCGATGCGGACGCCCTTGATGTCGATGATCGTATCCGCCGGATGGAAGTCGCGGCTGGCGAGCTTGTAGGACTTGGAGATCTTGATGACGTTCTCGACGCCCTTGAGCTGGCGCAGATGCTCCGCGAGCGTCGGCGCGGCCTGGCCGATGATGCCGATGACGGTGCGGTCGGTCCCTTTCGATACATGGGCCGTGACGCCTGCCTGCTCGATCTGCGCGACGATCTCGGCGATGCGCGCGTCGCTGATGGACGGTTGGGTGATGACGATCATGACGGTTCTCTCCTTCGGCGGTTCGGATGGTTGGCGCTATTCGGACGGACAAGACTTTCGCGCTTGTTCGCTTTTAAGCTTTTATGCTTTTATTTGCTAAAGCTACTATAGCCGATCGCGCCTCTCCCTGTCAAGAAGCGGCCAGGGGCAGCCGCGTCCAGCCTTGCGCTCCAGGCTCGGGCCCTCGAACGGCCAAGAAGCGCCCTTGGCGGGCCGCCCGACCGTCGCGGCTAGCCCGCCGAAGGCGATGCTCTTTTATTCCGATGCAGATAGACATAGGCGAGAAGCGCCAGCAGCAGGTAAGCCCAATAGACGTTGCGGAACCCGAGCTGCTCCGCGGCGAACCCGCTGCCCATATTCCCGAGCAGCCTCCCGAGGGTGGAGGCATTGGCATAGATGGCGGCCGCGATGCCTGGAGAGCCAGGAAACCATTCCATGAAATAGCTCAATCCGTTGCCCATGACGATCGCCACGAATATCGCCTGCAGAACCTGCGCCGCCATGACCTGCCATACCTCGCCCGCTGAGGCGAGCACGATGCCGTACAGCATGCCGACCAGGCAACCGACCCTCAGGAGCAACGGGCTGCTTATGTGCCTGCCCAACGCTCCGAGAACGAGCAGGATCGGAATTTCCAGTCCTGCGCAGAGGCTCACCATCCGGCCCACATCCGCATGCGTCCCCCCGATTTCGTTCACCATGAACAACGGCGTATGGACCGTGTTGAACGCATTGGCCATGAACAGCAAGACGAAGGCAAGGAACGGCTCGCGAAACGCCTTGCTTCGGAACGATGGCATGGAAGCCCTGCTCGTCCGCGCCGCCGCAGGCACGGCCGGTTCCGCGCGATGCACGAACAGCAGGACAAAGGCCGCTAGGACGGCGTAGAGCCCTGCCGTTGCCGCAAACAGGCCTTGATACCCGTACCCGGTCAAAACGAACGTGCCGGCCAGAGGTCCGGTCAAGAAGCCGACCGAAATGAGAGTGCGCAAGGCGGACATCGCGAAGGGCTTGTCCGTCGATCCGCTCGCATCGGCCGCCTCCTGGGCGGATGCGTACACCTGGGGAACCGCGATGGCTCCGATGCCGGTCAGCAAGCTCACAAGAAGCAGGAGAAGGACGTACTGGTGAATCGTCATATACGCAAGGTAAGCCAGCATCGAGCCGACGGCCGCGGCAAGGATCAGCCATTTTCGGTTGAGGCCGTTGTCCGAATGCCGGGCCAGCCCTGTATTGACAAGCACGCCGGATAAGGAGCTTGCGGCCATGAAGATGCCGAAGGCCGTGGCGCTCATGCCGAGCTCTTCGGTAAAATAAAGGGCCAAATACGGGGTCGTGATCGATACGCCGATTCCGATGAGGAGCATGCACAGAAACAGCACGGGATACCTCGGGATGGCGAAGATGCTCTTCATGCGTTGAATCAAGGCGCGGTCCTCTTTTCTCCTTCTGCTCGCGCCATCGCAAGCGGGTTGGTTTAATTTTATAATGGGAGCAGCCGCACCGAGGAGGATGAAACCATGACCATCGAAAGCCTGGCCAAGATGCAGAACGAAATGGCGCAGCTGCTGCAGCGCCATCATGGCCGTGAAGAGGGAGTCCTCGAAAGCAGGATCCCCTCGCTGTCCACCATCTACCGCATCGGGCGCACCGAGCCGAGCCATCGGCTGTACCATCCGGCTTTCTGCTACATCGCCAGCGGCCGCAAAGAACTGCGGCTGGCGGATGAGCGGCTGGAATACGGACCGAACGACTATCTGATTGCTTCGATGGATGTTCCCGTCATCGGCAAAATCATCCAAGCCACGGCCGCAGAGCCCTACCTCAGCTTGAAGCTGGACTTTACGCCGGTCGAGCTGATCGAGGTGGCGAAGGAAGCCGGGCTTCCTGTCCGCCGAAACGAGCCTTCTCCCCGAGCGCTCGCCGTCGAAGAGATCGAGCCTTCCATCTTGGAGGCAGTCCTTCGGTATGTCCGGCTGCTTGACCGGCCGGGAGACATCCCTTTTCTCGCTCCCATCTACAAAAAAGAAATTCTGTACCGGCTGCTGCAAGGGCGGTACGGCTTGATGCTTTCGCAGCTGGCCATCGAAGACAGCGCCGGCTTCCGCATCCGCGACGCGCTCCAACGCATCATTCGCGATTTTGCCCGCCCGCTGCGGGTAGACGAGCTGGCGGAAGAGGCGCGGATGAGTCCGTCGACCTTCCATCGCCATTTCAAGGATGCGACCGCCATGAGCCCGATCCAGTTCCAAAAGCAGCTCCGGCTGCAAGAAGCAAGGAGGCTGCTGATAGCGGAGTCCCTCGATGCCGCAGACGCCGCTTTTCGGGTCGGATACGAGAGCTCTTCGCAGTTCAGCCGCGAGTATGCGCGCATGTTCGGCGCTCCGCCCGCTGCCGATCGCAAGCGGTGGCAGGAATCCCTCCCGACCTCGCCGCGCGCCACTTCCTGATGCGTGCGGCGACGGAGGCGAATCGGCAAGCGGCCGCCTTAGCGGCCTGCTCGCGGAATCCTGTCCGATCCCTGATTAAAGGTCAAGCTTCCGCGTCCCGATCCATTTCACCATCTCCGGGTCCTGGTGGGAAAAGAACATGCTCTCGTTCGTATCCAATGCCGCGATGCGATCCATATCCTGCGGGCCCAGCTCGAAATCGAAAATCTGGCCGTTCTCTATTATTCGTTCTTTCCGGACTGACTTCGGAATCACGACGATGTCCCGTTGCACCAACCAGCGCAAAATGACCTGCGCCACGGACTTTTCGTGCTTTTCCGCGATCGCTGCCAAAACTTCGTTTTGGAACAGGCCGTTTTTTCCTTCTGCAAACGGCGCCCACGATTCATGCCGGACCCGGTGCTCGCTCATAAAGGCGGAGCTTTTGATCTGCTGGCAGAACGGATTCGTCTCCACCTGGTTCACAGCCGGTACGACTTCGTGATGAAGGATGAGGTCCATTAACCGATCGGAAGAGAAATTGCTGACCCCGATGGCCCGGATGGTCCCTTCTCGAACCATTTCCTCCATCGCGCGCCAAGAGCCGTAAACATCCCCGTACGGCTGATGGATGAGGTACAGGTCCAAATAATCCAGTCCCAGCCTTTGCAAGGATCGGGCCACGGCTTTTTTGGTGCGCTCGTATCCTGCATCTTGAACCCACAGCTTTGTCGTGACGAACAGCTCTTCCCTGTCGACGCGGCTTCTTCGAATGCCCTTGCCCACCGCCTCCTCGTTCAAATAAGAAGCCGCCGTATCGATGAGCCGGTAGCCTGCCTCGATCGCATCGAAGACGCTTTGCTCGCATTCGTTCGAATCGGACATCTGAAAAACGCCCAGCCCCAAGATCGGCATCTCCACGCCGTTATTCAGCAACACTTTTTCCATTGCCGCTCCTCCTTCGCATTCGCGCCGACCAGATCGCCCTCGTCAACGCCTCTTCCTGAATCTATTATGGTCGCATCCCGGTCTCGACCGTTAACCCATTCGTGCCGAATGATTGCCTATTCCTCTCGCCCTGGACGCAACGCTGCCTGGGGAGAGTCCGGCGAGACGTCGAAAAGCCGCTTCCCAAGCGTTCGGGAAACGGCTGCAGCTCGTTCCATTACTTCAGCGTGACTTCGTAGAGCGTCGCCGCCGCCGACGCAGAGGAGCCATAGGCCGACGGCTCGACCGCCTTGCCGTGCTGCTCGATCCAGGCGTTCAGACTGTCGCTCCCCCGTCCGCCTCCTCCCCCGAAGCCGCCTCCGACAAGGAAGTACTTCACCTTGCCCGAGCGGACCAGCGCCTCGAGCTTCGCCTCGTCGTAGACCGGATCGGAGTTCTGGAACCCGTGCAGGATGACGACCTTCTCGCCTTCTCCGACGATGTAGGGAGCTGCCGTGCCGTAGTCGGACACGGCGATCAGATAGTCCGTCGTCTCGTTGTCCCGCAAGTAGGCGAGCAGGCCCTGATCGACCGCGACATCGCCTCCGCTTCGCCCGACGGGGAACGATCCGGCCGTCATGCCGCCGAAGCCGTTCTGTTCCTGCGAATCCGCCGCGCCGCCGGAGCCGTTGCCGGAGCCGTCGCTGAGTCCGCCGGGAGCGCCGCCGCCTGCACCGTCATCCGCTCCGTCGCCTTGGGCGCCGCTCCAGCCGCCCGCGCCGGGCATTCGCCCGCCCGCTCCTCCTTCCGGCATCGCGCCGGGAAATCCGCCGGCCATGCCGCCGGCGGCTCGTCCGGACATCGCCCCGCCGAAGCCGCCCACGCCGGAGTCCGGTCCGGCGGCCGGAATCATCGTATTCTGCCCGTACACGATCGGCGTCGCCGACCACCAAGCCGGTCCGACGAGCAGAACCATCAGGCCCGCCGCCGAAATCCAGCGCACGGAGCGGCGGTTGCGTCCTGCCGCCCCGGTCGTGCCCAGCACGAGAACCGACAGCAGGCCGAGTCCGGCGACGGCGATCGTCCAGCCGAGACCGATCGTCGATTCGTACGCTTGCAGGACATAGCCCTGGAACAAAGCCGTCGCCGCGATCGACGCCGGCAGCAGCCAGGACTGCCAGCTCGTGCCTTCGCGGTAGCGCGCCCACAGCGTCCATGCCCCCGCGCCTGCCAGCGCGGCGATCGGCGGCGCCAGCATGATGAGATAGTACGAGTGGAAAAAGCCGGCGACGCTGAAAAATGCCGCTGCCGGAACGAGCCACGCCAGCCAGAACAGCGTCTCCTTCTGCGCCGCCGTCAGGCTGCGGAGCCGCAGCGGCAGCAGCAGCGCCAGCGCCGACAGCAGCGCCAGCGGCAGCAGCCAGCTCGCCTGGCCGGACAGCGCCTGCTGGAACAGCCGCAGCGGCCCTGCCTCGCCCGTGTTGAACATGCCGCCTCCGCCGAATCCGCCGCCAGCGCGGCCTCCGCCAGCGCCGGCAGTGCGGCCTCCGCCATCGCCGGCAGTCCGGCCTCCGTCCGAGCCGAAGCTCCCGGCTCCGAACCCTCCGCCCGCATCCGACCGATCCGCCCCCTCTCCGCCCATCCCGCTCGCACCGCTCGCACCGCTCGCACCGCTCGCACCGCTCGCACCGCTCGCACCGCCCGCGCCGCCACGGTCGCCGGTCAGGCGGGACAGGCCGTTGTAGCCGAACGCCAGCTCCAGCACGGAGTTCGTCTCGCTGCTGCCGATATACGGCCGCTTGTCCGCCGGCACCGCGTCGACGACGACCGCCCAGGAGACGGAGATCAGCAGCAGGAGCGCGGTGCAGCCGGCCAGCAGGCCGTACTTGGCCTTCGCCTTCATCCGCACGCCCAGCAAGTAGAGCAGGTAGAACGCCGGCAGCACCATGTACGCCTGGAGCATCTTCATGTTGAAGCCCGCTCCGATCAGCGCGAACGCGGCCAGCAGGCTGCCCGCGCGTCCTTCGCGGACGCCGCGCAGCAGGAACCAGGCCGCGAGCGCAAGCGTGAACACGAGCATCGCGTCGATGTTGTTCGTCCGCGACACCGCGGCCGCCACCGGCGTCAGCGCCATTGCCCAGGCGGCGCCGCGCGCCGCGACCGCGCCGAAGGTCGGCTTCACGCAAGCGTACAGCAAAGGCACGGTCGCGACGCCCGCCAGCGCCTGCGGCAGGATGACCGACCAGCCGTGCAGGCCGAACGCCCAGGCGAACGCCGCTTGGATCCAGAAGGTCAGCGGCGGCTTGTCGACCGTCACCGACCCGGCCGAGTCCAGCGCCCCGTAGAAGAAGTTGTGCCAGCTCTGCAGCATGCTCCCGACCGCCGTCGTGTAGTACGTGTTGGCATACGTCTCCTGCCAGATGCCGTACCCGTTCAGGAAGGCCGCCGCGGCGATCGCCGCCAGCAGCCATCCGTCCGCGGCGATGCGGCGGCGCGGCCTCGCTGCCCTCTCATTTCCTCTCATCGTTCCCACTCTCCTCGTCCATCCGGGCTGATTCCACCATCTTACGGGATCAAGATGAACGAAAAATGAACGAGGCCGCGCTCAAAACGAACCAATTGGGGCAGCCGCCGAAATCCGCAGAACGCTGGACCATCCAAAACCTGCACCCGCTTCGCAGAGCCGGGACTCAATTGAAACCTGCACCCGCTTCGCGAAACGCTGGAGCATTCGAAACCTGCACCCGCTTCGCTGAGCCGGGACTCAATTGAAACCTGCACCCGCTTCGCGGAGCCGGGACTCAGTTGAAACCTGCACCCGCTTCGCGAAACGCTGGATCATTGGAAACCTGCACCCGCTTCGCAGAACGCTGGATCATTCGAAACCTGCACCCGCTTCGCGGAGCGGGGACTCGTTCCGATCTCCCTGGAGCCCAGATTCCTTCGATCTCCTTCTCTTAAACGGAAGGAATCCGGCCTCCAAGGGAACCGCTGCCGCTTCTCCACGAGCCCCCGTCCGCTACGCTCTTCGGTTCCATTTCTAGACTCTCGCTTCGCGCACGCGGCTCGGTCCACTGCCTCTCCCGCCAAAATGCAGCTCGGCTCCGACCGTTCGCTCCGCCTAACGGAAATCCGCTCAGCCGACATTGCACGATGGGCTCCGTTTTGCTGCGCGTCTTCGGCCTTTACTCCAACCCGCATTCCAACTAACTCGATTTATTCGACTTACCGGCTCGACTTCGCTTCCCCGAGTACCCGTTAACTCGATTTATTCGACTTACAGGCTCGACTTCGCTCCTCCGAGCACCCGTTAACTCGTTTTATTCGACTTACCGGCTCGACTTCGCTCCTCCGAACACCCGTTAGCTCGATTTATTCGACTTACCGGCTTGACCTCGCTCCTCCGAACACCCGTTAACTCGATTCTTTCGACTTACCGGCTCGACCTCGCTTCTCCGAACACCCATTAACTCGATTCTTTCGACTTACAGGCTCGACTTCGCTCCTCCGAGCACCCGTCAACTCGATTTACTCGACTTACAGGCTCGACTTCGCTTCTCCGAACACCATTAACTCGATTTACTCGACTTAACAGTTCGACTTCGCTCCTCCGAGCACCCGTTAGCTCGATTTGTTCGACTTATTGGCTCGTTTCCCAGGTATGCGGGAGACGGCCAACTCCCCCCCAAAAAAGGGGGGAGCAAGTAATGAGGGACAAGGCAGAGCGAAGCGAGCCGATGCCTTTCGGAGAAGCGGCAGCGGTCCTCTTGGAAGACGGATGGCCTCCGTATAGGAGGTCGGGAAATCAGGGCATCCGGCTTCCAGTGGAATCGGAGAAAGGCTCGGCTCGTGCAGCGGCCTTCTTGCCCACCGAAGTGGCCCGGCTCGCGCCAACGGACTTTTTTTCCCATGCGCAAAAAGCCGCCCGCGAGCCCGAAGCTCGCGGACGGCCGTATGGAACTACCTTGCCGCTGCCTGCATCGGCGGCAGCAGCCAACATCGGACAGCGGCTCCGCTCAGCCCCGCGCGATGTCCGGCTCAGATGCAGCTGCGGGGCGCCGACGAAGCCGGCGGCGTTCCTTGCGCTGCGCAGCCAGATAAAGCAGCAAGGAGCGCATCGCGATGAACAGCACCGCGCCGATCCACAACCCGTCGACCATGCCGCCGACGATCAGCTTGAGATTCAGCAGCAGGATGCGGTTGATCTCCTCGCCGATGAGCGGCAGGTGGAAGCTGAGGCGCGTCGGCAGCACCCAGCCCCCGACGACGGAGTGCAGGTAGGCGAGCGGCAGATAGACGACCTTGCCCAGCACGAAGCCGACAAGCGCTCCCGCGAAGCTCCCCCGCAGCACATAGATCAGCGGGAAGATCAGGAAAAACGCGAGCCCGTACGTCGGCAGCGTGAACATCTCGCAGAAGAAGCCGACGGCGAAGCCCGTCGCGACGAAGGTCGGCCCGCCCGGAGCGCGCAGCAGCTGCAGCAGCTTGAAGCGCGCCCAGCGGCGGATGCCGGCCGGCCCGAAGCGAAGCCCGGTACGCCTGCTCCGCCCCGCTTCTTTCCGATCGGTCATGGGGTCGACTTGACCTTGACCTTGGGCAGCAGCTTGGCCATGTCGACCGTCCGCTTGAGCTCCCATGTGGCCGGGTCCTGCTCGTCGTACTGCTCCAGGAACTGGATGACCTCGCGCGTCAGCGGCGTCGGGGTGGAGGCGCCGGAGGTGACCGACACCCGCTGCTTGCCCTGCAGCCACTCCAGCTTGAGCTCGGACAGGTCGGCGATCCGGTACGCCGGCACGCCGGAGATTTCCTCCGATACCTGCGCGAGCCGGTTGGAGTTGTTGGAGCGCGGGTCGCCGACGACGATCGTCAGCTCCGCCGCTCCCGCCTGGTCGGCGACCGCTTCCTGGCGCACCTGCGTGGCGAGGCAGATTTCGTTGTGGATCTCGGCGTGCGGGAACTTCTCCAGCAGGCGGGAGATGAGATGGCGGATGTCCCACTGCGACATCGTCGTCTGATTCGTGATGAGGATGCGGTCGCCCGCCACCTCCAGCCGCTCGATGTCCTCCTCGCGCTCGATCAGATGCACGAGGTCAGGCGCGACGCCGACGGCGCCTTCCGGCTCGGGGTGGTTCTTTTTGCCGATATAGATGATCCGGTAGCCCTCCGCCGTCTTCTCGCGGATGAGGTCATGCGTCTTGGTGACGTCCGGGCAGGTGGCGTCGACGACGGTCAGGCCCTTCTCCTTGGCGCGGCGGCGCACCTCCGGAGAGACGCCGTGCGCGGTGAAGATGACAGTGCCCGACTCCACCTGCTCCAGAATGTCGAGGCGGTTCTCGCCGTCGAGCGTGATGATGCCCTCTTCCTTGAAGGCGTCGGTGACATGCGCGTTGTGCACAATCATGCCGAGAATATAGATAGGGCGCGGGAGATCGAGATTGCGCGCGGTCTGCAGCGCCAGCACCATCGCGTCGACCACCCCGTAGCAGTAGCCCCTGGGCGATATTTTGACAACTTCCACTTGGATGACCTGCCTTCCCTGCCGCCGCCCGTAGGATATCGATCCGGCATCCCCGAGCCCGCGGCGCTAGCTGTCTCCAGTATACTCTATATGGCCGGGACGGAAAAGGCGACCGGCAGCCAGACGGTGAACGTCGTGCCCGCGCCGGGACTCGTATGCACCTCGACCGAGCCTCCGTGCTCGTCGATGATCCACTTGGCGATCGACAGGCCGAGGCCGGTGCCGCTCGTCACGCCCCGCGACTCGTCGGCGCGGTAGAACCGTTCGAAGATATGCGGAATCTGCTCCGGGCTCATGCCGAGGCCGGTGTCGCGGATCAGGATGCCGGCCTGGCCTCCGCTCAGCGTCGCCTCCAGCCGCACGAAGCCCTCCGGCGTGTACTTGAACGCGTTCTCGATGAAGATGAACATGAGCTGGCGCAAATAGTCCGCGTTGCCGTGCACGCCGATGCCCTCCAGCGCCGACAGGTCGCCCGGCCGCCACTGCGCCGTGCGCGGCAGCAGCGCGGCCCGCCGCACGACGTCGTCGAGCAGCGGCAGCAGCTCGATCGGCTTCTTCTCCATGACGAAGCCGGCGTCGGCGCGCGCGAGCGCGAGCAGGTCGTTGACGAGGCGGCTCATGCGCCGCGCCTCGTCGCCGATGTCGCGCATCGACTCGCGCGACATCTCCTGCCGCAGCGCCTCCTGCTCCGAGACCGGCTCGGAGCGTCCGGCCTCGGCTTCCAGAGCGGGCGTCCACATCTTTTCAAGCAGGTCGATGTTGCCCCGGATCGTCGTGAGCGGCGTACGCAGCTCATGCGAGGCGTCGGAGACGAACCGGCGCTGCGCGTCGTACGCCTCGTCGAGCTCGTTGTAGGCGCGCTCCATCCGGCCGAGCATGCCGTTGAGCGTATCCGTCAGCCGCCCGAGCTCGTCGCTCGGCCCGTCCCAGGCGATGCGCATGCGCAGGTCGGAGCCCTTGTCGATCTGCTCGGCGGCCTGGATGACGATCTCGATCGGCCGCAGCGCCTGCCGCGCCATGATGAGCCCGACCGAGAACGCCAGCAGCAGCCCCATGATCGACGAGAACACGAGGATCGTGCGCAGCTGCTGCAGCAGGTTCTCCTGGGCGCCGACGAACAGTCCGACCTGCAGCAGCCCGACCGTCTGCTGGGTGCTCGTCGCCTGGATCGGCACCTCGTAGATGTAGAACGGATTGCCGGAGACGGACGTTTTGACGAAGCGGGCCTCGGTCACCTTGCCCGCGTCCTTTTCGTAGGGAAAAAGCAGATTGCGCTGCACGAGGCCCGCGGAACGCTGCCCGTCATCGGTCCGGTAGTTGTAGATCTGGATGTAATATTCGTCCTGCAAATAGGAAGACCGGTCCAGCTGCAGCCGTCCGGGATCGAATACGCTGTTCTGCACGATCTGCTGGCCCAGATTCTGGCCCTGCTTCTGGAGCTTGCCCTTCATCTCGTTGTACGTGTTGTGGTAGAGGAACGCATACACCGAGCCGCTCAGGATAATCAGCACGAACGCCAGGATGCCGCTGTACCAGAGCGTCAGCTTGAGACGGATCGGCACGTCAAGCCCCTCCTCCGCGCAGCACGTAGCCGGTGCCGCGCACCGTCTGGATGAGGCGGCTTTCCTTGCCGGAGTCCTCGGTCTTCTGACGCAGCATGGCGATGTACACCTCGAGCACGTTGGACTCGCCGCTGTAGTCGTAGCCCCAGATCTTGTCCATGATGGAGTCGCGCGTCAGCACCCGCTTCGGATTGCTCATGAAATACTGCAGCAGGTCGAACTCCTTGGCCGTCAGCTCGATGCGGCGTCCGCCGCGGATCGCCTCGCGCGAGTCGAGGTCGAGCACGAGGTCCTCGAAGACGAGCCGGTTGGACGGCTCCTCCAGCTTGTCCGGCTTGCGCCGCAGCAAGGCGCGCACCCGCGCCAGCAGCTCCTCCAGCGCGAACGGCTTGACGAGGTAGTCGTCCGCGCCGAGATCGAGCCCTTTGACCCGGTCGCCGATGTCATCCTTGGCCGTCAGCATGAGGATCGGCACGGAGCTGCCCCCTTCCCGTACGCGGCGGCATACTTCCCAACCGTCCACCTGCGGCATCATCACGTCGAGGATGAGCAGCTGCGGCTCGATGCCGAGCAGCACCTTGAGCCCCTCTAGCCCGTTGCCGGCCGTCGTCACCTCATAGCCCTCGAAAGCCAGGCTGCGGCGCAGCATCGATATGATCTTCTCGTCGTCGTCGACGACCACGATATGCGGTCTCATGTTCCGCCCCTCCTCCATCCATCCTGCCTCTATCTGCCTCTATCGTACCGCATTGCCGCCGCACGCAAAAGCGCAGGCGCCTGTTTCGAAGCGCCTGCGCGTCCGCAGCGGCTTTCGTCGAGCCGCTTCTACCGCTTACTCCATGTCGAACTGGCTCTTGTCGCCGACCTCGACGGTCACCTGCATCTTGTCGCCCTTGCGCATGACGTCCAGGACGACCTTGTCGCCGACCTTCTTTTTCTGAATTTCCGCGATGAGCTCTTCCTTCTTGGCATAGGCTTTCCCATCCATGCCCGTGATGACGTCATATTGCTGCAAGCCGGCCTTGTACGCAGGCGAGTTGAACAGCGTCTCGCGCACGATCGAGCCGTCCGTGTTCGGCAAGCCGAGGTTCTGCTGCATCTGCTCGCTGATGTCCGCGAGCGTCGCGCCGATGAACGGCGTCGGCATCGTCACGTTCTGGCTGCTCTTCAGCTGCTCGAGCACTTCCTTGATCGTGGAGGTCGGGATCGCGAAGCCGATGCCCTGCGAATCCGCGCTGATCGCCGTGTTGATGCCGATGACCTCGCCGCTGGTATTGAGCAGCGGTCCGCCGGAGTTGCCGGGGTTGATGGAGGCGTCCGTCTGCAGCAGATGCTGGTACGTCCGGGCCGTGCTGCCCGTGCTGTCCGCCGCGACCTGGATCGTGCGCTCGCGCGCGCTGAGCACGCCGACCGTCACCGTGTGGTCAAAGCCGTTCGGGTTGCCGATCGCGACGAGCCAGTCGCCGATCGCGACGGCTTCGGAGTCGCCGAGCGGCAGCGTCGGGAAGTCCTTGCCGTCCACCGGCTCGACCTTCAGCACGGCCAGGTCGAGGTCCTTGGCGGAGCCGAGAAGCTTGGCCGTCAGGTCCTTGCTTTCGCCCTGCACCTTGACCTTGATCTCCTCGGCGCCGTCGATGACGTGCTGGTTGGTCAGGATGTAGCCGTCCTTCTCGAAGAAGAAGCCGGAGCCGAGGCCCGTCTCCTGCAGCTGCCCGCCGTTCCCTCCCTGGCCGCCTTGCCCGCCCTGGCCGCCTTGTCCACCTTGCCCGTCTTGTCCGCCGCCTCCGAACTGGTCGCCGAAGAATTGGCGGAAGAACGGATCGTCGTACAGGCTGCTGCCGGAGCTGCTGCTGCGCGAGCTCGCATACGTCGTGATGAGCACGACGGCCGGCGAAGCCTGCTCGGAGATTTGGGCGATGTTCATCGGACGGGTCGTATCCGCAGCCGTGGATGCCTTGCCGCTCGTCGGCACGTTCGTGGAGCTCTGGCCGGAGAGGGCGACGGCCGGAGCCGAGTCGCCGGTGAACCAGTTGTCCGTATCGGCTTTCCACATCAGGCCGCCGACCGCGATGACGCCGGCGAGGAACGAGACGGCCGCCGTGCGCAGGCCGCTGCCGCGCTTCTTGTTGCCGCCTCCGCCGCCGCTGCCCTGCCATTCGCCCTTGCCGGCCGACGAGGCGGGCACGAACGGACGAAGCTGGCGGGGCGGAGTGACGACGACGTTGCGCGGCTCGCCGCCCTCGGCCTGGGCCCGCTCTTCCGGCTGCCGGGAGGCCTCGTTTGCCGCGCCCTCCGGCTGGCCCTGCTTGAACGGCCCGTACGAATAGTAGTAGGACGAAGAGCTTTGGGACCGATCGGAGCCTTGTCCTTGCTGGTCCTGCTGCTCCTGCCGATCGTCCCGGTCCCGTCCCGCCTCGGAGTCCTTGCCGCTCCAAAACTCGTCATAGCGATTGCGATCGTCCATGTTTTTGTTCCTCCTCTTGGTCTCTATGAGATGCGCCTATCGGCGCCTGACTGGTATGGTTCTATCATGCACAACCTTCCTTAAAAGAAACTGAAAAAGCGTTTAAGACAACATAAAAAAGCCTCAGCTCCCAAATGATCGGGGCAAAGGCTTTTGAAACCGGGCCGCAGGACGCCCGCTTGCCGGAAGGAGCGGTCCGTCGCGACCGTCAGCGGGCCGTCAGCAGCTGGTCCTCGGCGCGGCGAAGCTGCTCCCCGGCGAGATCGACCCACTTGCCGTCCACCTCGGCGTCCGGATCGACCGGCGCCTGGAACTGGTCGAACAACGCGCCGACCGTACGCGCCTTCGCTTCGGGATCGTTCCCTTCCCGGTACAGATGGCGCAGCACGTACGGAGTCGTGAGCTTGACGGAGGCGTCGTTGTCCTCCGTCTGGTCGTCGACGTTGCCGCGGAGCACGTCGAAGCCCAGACGCAGCCATACCTTGTTCTCTTCGTCGAGGTTCAGGTCGAAGGAGCCGCTGCCGTAATCCCAGTTGCCTCCCAGCACGAAGCCTTGCTTCTCCAGCACGCGCTTGATCTGAACGAAATCATGCTCGGTCCCCTCCAGCGGGGATTGAATCGCGATCATGGACACCTCTCCTTGTCGGCTCAAGTAGGATCAGCATTCCCTGTGGGGAGCCGGCTTATGTGCGGGAGCAGAGGCGCCATGCAGCGCGGCCGGGCGCGATGCGGGCCGGATCGGCCCTCAAGGCGCGAGCGGACCTTGCCGCGGCACGCCGGTCAGGCCTTGACCCAGCCCTTGCGGTGGGCATAGACGGCCAGCTGGGTGCGGTCCTCCATCTCGCATTTCATAAGCAGGTTGCTTACATGGGTCTTAACCGTTTTGATGCTGATGTGAAGCTCCTCGGCAATCTCTTTGTTGGCCCGGCCCTCGGCGATGAGCAGCAGCACTTCCTTCTCGCGCTCGGTCAGTCCCTCGTCTACGCCCTGCGCGGAGCGCTGGCGCAAGCCGCGGGTGAGCGCCTGGGAGACGTCCGAGGTCATGACCGGCATGCCGCGCAGCGCGCCGTTCAGCGCATAGACCAGCTCCTCGGAGCTGACCGTCTTGAGCACGTAGCTGACGGCGCCCGCCTCGACGGCGGCGACGACCTTCTCATCCTCGAGGAAGCTCGTCAGCAGCACGATGCGCATCGCCGGGAACGCCTCGATGACGCGGCGCGTCGTCTCGACGCCGTCCATGCCGGGCATCATCAAGTCCATCAGCACGAGATCCGGCGGCCCGTCCGGGAGGCCGGTCTCCAGCAGCCGCAGCGCCTCTTCCCCGCTGCCCGCCTCGGCCACGACCTTGAATTTCGGCTCCAGCATCAAATACGTCTTGAGCCCCATCCTCACCATATCGTGGTCGTCCACGATCATGATCCGGCAAATCTGCGTTTCCGTCATCCTTCCGCCCGCTCCTCTGCTCCATAATTCGGGAGCGACACCCGAATGCGGGTGCCTCCTCCCGGCTTGCTGACGATGGCGGCGTCTCCGCCGAGCTGCAGCGCCCGCTCCTGCATCGTCGACAGTCCGTACGATCCCGGGCGGACCTGGTCCGCGCGGAAGCCGATCCCGTCATCCTGCAGCAGCATCGTAAGTCCGGTCCGCGTATCCGACAGGCTGAGCGTGACGCTCGTCGCCTGCGCATGCTTGACGACGTTGGCCATCGCTTCCTGCACGATCAGGAACAGCTGATGCTCCTTGGCCTCGGAAATGTTGCCCTGCACGCGCCAATCCAGCTCTCCCTGCAAGCCGTTCTGCCGGCAATAGTCCGGGAACCACCGCTCCAGCGCATCCTCCAGCGATCGTCCCTCCAGCTCCAGCGGCCGCAGCTGGGCGATCAGCCCGCGCATCTGCTTCTGCGCGTGGGAGCTCATCGTGATGAGCTGCTCCATCACCTCGCCCGCGCGCTCCGGACTCGCGGAGAGCAGCTTGGGCAGCGAGGAGGCCGACATATGGATGGCGAACAGCTGCTGGCTCACCGTATCGTGCAGGTCTCGCGCAAGCCGCTTGCGCTCCTCGAGCACCGCTTCTTCATTGGAAGCCGCCTGCTGCAGCACATGCATCTCGTTCTGGCGCTGCATCACCTGCAGCCTCCGCTCCAGCTTGCCGGCCAGCTCGTTGAACTCGGCATAGGCCGCGCCGAGCGAGTAGCCTTCGCGTTCCGGCAAGCGCACGGCGAGATTGCCCTGGGCCGCCTGCTTGAGCGCCAGATGGAGCGCGTCGATGCGCGACTGCTGCCGGCGTCCTACGCCATAACCGAAGCCTACGCCCGTCAGCGCGAATATGATCGTGCCGATCATCCACAGCTGCGCGGTGGAGGCGTCCGGCATGGCGGTATGCTTGATTGCATAAAGAATGCTCCACGGAAGCACGGAGCTGATGATGAAGAACATCACCAGCTCCAGCCTTCCGCTTCTCAGCAGCTTGACCATCATGACCGATTTCTCACCCGACCTTCGTCACTCGCACATCCCCGATGAATGTGCTGCATACCAGCTTGATCCGGCGCTCGCTGTCGCGGAAGCCGGTCGATTGCGTGTCCATGTGGCGGAACATGCCGCCTTCCTTGCGCCCGAGCACCTTGGAGTCTCCGATGAACGCGCTCGAGACCACTTGGATGCCGATGTCGGAGTCGGTCGGGAGGAACACCTTGACGTCTCCGATGAACGAGCTCACCGTAATCCGGGTCTCGCCGGGCGCGATGTTCGCGCGCGTCAGGTCGATCACCGTATCGCCGATGAAATGCGAGATGTTGAGCGGCACGAGGTCCCAGTAATCATGGCCGAGATGGATGTCCCCGATGAAGTTCGAGCGGGTCTGGACGTTCGCCTCGGTGTTCCACCATTCGGTGCGCCCGCCCGCCCGTTCCTGGCGCTCGCGGCGATCGGCGCGGTGGGAGTGCAGATGATGGCGGCCCTGCTTGACCGCGTCCCGGATGTCCTCCTGCACCTCCCTCAGGTCATCCTTCAGCTCCCGCTTGGCGCGGCGCAGCTCATCTCGCCAGTCGTCGGCTTCCCCTTGTCCGTCGGCGGGCCGGGCCGGACCGTCCTGCTCGCGCGGTCGGCTTGCCTTGCCAGGAGGCGGCGGAGGCGCGGAGCCGGGGGACTCAGAGCCTTCGCGGTCGAGATCCTTGCCGAGCGGGTCCGGATGAAGAGGCGGCGGCTCGGGAGCGTCATAGGGAAAGGAATCGTAGGAGGTCCACTCCTCCTCCTTGGCTTCCTTGCGGCGGCTCCGGTTCGATCGGCCCAGCAGCAGCTGGAGGCCGTAGGCGATGATGCCGACCGGGATGAGATAGCGGATCACGTCGCCGAATTCCATATCGTAAAAGCCCGAATTGCGGCTCAGCATGACGAGCGCGAACACCGTCACGGCCAATCCCGGCAGCCATCCGCCTCCGAGCAGCATCGATACGCCGACATAGAGCGGGGCGATCGGCCAGTAGCGGCTGATGAACTCCCCGATGCCGAGCGGCTCGAAGCCGAACAGGCCGGCGGTATGGAACAGGAACAGCGCTCCGATGGCGACGATGGCGAGGCCCGTCAGCACCTGATTCAGTTTGGCATGGTTCATCTATGACACGCTCCTCGGATGTAGTTCCGTTGTGATAGTTGAAGTATAGCGCATGGGATTGCCGCGCTCCAGAGGCTGGCGGTCGATCCTCGCCTCGGTCTGCAGACCGAGGACAGGTCACGGACCGGCGGCTGGCGGCACGAGGATGAGAGATGAGGAGAAAGAAGATAAGATAGCTTACATTGACCTACCATTAATTTCGGCAGGCTGAACTCCATTCCTATCCTTCCTTTGCCGAATTCTCCCCCATTCCCCTTCCTTTTACTTGCGTAAAGCATGAAATGGACGGGACGGCGTTGCTGTTCGCAATCAAAAACCTCTACTCATTCTCTTCTTTATATGTTATGTTTATTGACATCAATATTGGTTTGCAGAAAGGAGTTCAACCGGCCATGAAGCTCCCCCACCTGGACGAGATCGACCAGCGGATCGTGCAGCTGCTTCTAGAGAACGGACGGATGCCCTACGCCAAGATCGGGGAGGCGCTGAGCCTGTCGCGCGTGGCCATTCAGAAGCGCGTCGAATCCTTGCTCGACAGCGGCGTTTTGGAGCATTTCACCGTTCGCGTCAACGTGGCGAAGCTCGGTCGCACCGTCTCCGCCTTTTTCGAAGTGCAGGTCGAGCCCCGTCATGTCGATGCGGTCGGGCAGCAGCTGTCCGAGGAGGTGCAGGTCATCAGCATCTACCAGATGACCGGCTCGAGCACGCTCCATGTCCACGCCCTGCTGCGGGACGAGGAGGAGCTGGAGATGTTCCTGTACGACAAGCTCTACGTGCTCGAAGGCGTCGTCAACGTGCAGACCCAGCTCATGATCAAGAAGTACAAATCGGCCAGCGGGCTTGATGTCTAGCCGGCCGAGCGAGCGAAAAAAGCTGAAGCCTCCCTGAGGAGGCTTCAGCTTTTTTGTTCGTCGATCAGCAGGCTCTTGCCCGCCTTCATCGCTTGGTTCATCCGGTTCAGCGTCGACTGGTCGAGCTTGCCGCTGCCGAACCTCAGCACCTGCACGGTGACCTGCTTCTTGCCCCATTCCTTGTACACCTGCTTCGTCGTATCGAAGTACAGGTCGATGCGGCGTCCTTTGATCTTGGAGCCGGTATCGGCGACGACGCCGTAGCCGTAGCCCGGCACGTAGACGATCGTGCCGATCGGCATCACCTTCGTATCGGCAGCGATCGTCGACACGTCGCCGCGCCGGACCTTGACGCCGGAGCGGGTGATGCCGTAGAGCGGATGCCCCGGCTTCTTGCCCGTCGACTCGATGCCGGCGGTATAGCCTGTGGCAAGCACCGAGATCGACTTGAGCGCCGGAGGAACCGCCCGGCTCGCCGGTGCGGCAGGCTTGTCCGCCTCATGGCGCCGCTGCGGAATGGCCGGCCTCGCCGGCTTGGCCTCGCGCGCCTGGATGACGCGGTGCAGCCGGGCGATGCCGGGCTGAGCGGAACGAACCGCCGGCTCGTGGTGCAGCGCCGCGAGCGGCGCCGCTTCCTGCAGGCGCTTGTCGAGCTTCTCTTCCAAGCGGATGCGGGACGCTCCGCCTGCAGGTCCGCTGCCGTCCGCCACGACAGGCTTGGCCGGTTCCGGCGCGTCCGCCACGACGACCAGACGGCCGGCGGCCAGGCAGAGCGCGGCGACCAGCAAAAGCAGCAGCGTATGGGCAGCGCTCCAGACGAAGCGCGTCTTGCCATATGGATCGTTTCGATAGCCTTTCGGCATGTTTGCAATCTCCCCTTTACACGGAGGTTACCCGCCGCAGAAGGAGCTTATTCAGATTCAAGGCCAAAAAAGCGCCCTCCAATTGCTGGAGAGCGCTAATGATCTATCGCTATTGCACGGTTTTGCTGCGGATTTCTTCCGCAAGCTGCGCCGCCAGCTCCGCGACCGGACGGGCGCCGAGGTCGCCTTCGCCGCGCTTGCGCACGGAGACGGTGCCGGCTCCGGCCTCGTTCTCGCCGACGATCAGCATGTACGGGATCTTTTCGAGCTGCGCCTCGCGGATCTTGTAGCCGAGCTTCTCGTTGCGCAGGTCGCTCTCGGCGCGCACGCCGGCGGCGAGCAGCTGCTCCTCGACGCTGCGGGCATAGCTTTCATACGCCTGGGAGACCGGAATGACGCGCGCCTGCTGCGGGCTCAGCCAGAGCGGCAGCGCGCCGGCGAAGTTCTCGAGCAGGAACGCCGTCATGCGCTCCATCGTGCTGATGATGCCGCGGTGGATGACGACCGGACGATGCTTCTTGCCGTCCTCGCCGACATACTCCAGCTCGAACCGCTCCGGCAGCAGGAAGTCGAGCTGGGCGGTGGAGAGCGTCTCCTCCTTGCCGAGCGCGGTCTTGATCTGCACGTCGAGCTTAGGCCCGTAGAACGCCGCCTCGCCCTCCGCCTCGAAGAACGGCAGGCCGAGCTCCTCCACGACCTCGCGCAGCATGCGCTGGCTCATCTCCCACATCTCGTCGTTCTGGAAGTACTTCTCCGTGTCCTTGGGATCGCGGTACGACAAGCGGAAGCGGTATTCCTTGATGCCGAAGTCCTCGTAGACCTGCTGGATGAGGTTCACGACGCGCGCGAACTCCTCCTTGATCTGGTCCGGACGGCAGAAGATGTGGGCGTCGTTGAGCGTCATCGCGCGCACGCGATGGAGGCCGGTCAGCGCCCCGGACATCTCGTAGCGGTGCATCGTGCCGAGCTCGGCGACGCGGATCGGCAGGTCGCGGTAGCTGCGCATGTCGCTCTTGAACACCATCATGTGATGCGGGCAGTTCATCGGACGCAGCACGAGCTCCTCATTGTCCATGACCATTTTCGGGAACATGTCCTCGCTGTAGTGCTCCCAGTGTCCGCTCGTCTTGTACAGATCGACGTTGGCGAGCACCGGCGTGTAGACGTGCTGGTAGCCGAGACGCTCCTCCAGATCGACGATATAGCGCTCGAGCGTGCGGCGCACGCGCGCGCCGTTCGGCAGCCAGATCGGCAGGCCTTGTCCGACCTCCTTGGAGAACGTGAACATCTTCAGCTCGCGCCCGAGCTTGCGGTGATCGCGCTTCTTGGCCTCCTCGAGCAGGTGGAGATGCTCGTCGAGCTGGGCTTTCTTCGGGAAAGCCGTGCCGTAGATGCGCTGCAGCATCTTGTTCTTGGAGTCGCCGCGCCAGTAGGCGCCCGCTACGCTGAGCAGCTTGAACGCCTTGATGCGGCCGGTGCTCGGCAGATGCGGCCCGCGGCACAGGTCGAAAAATTCGCCCTGGTCGTAGATCGTGATGGCGGCGGATTCCGGCAGGTCGCGGATCAGCTCCAGCTTGAGCGGGTCTTCCAGCTCCGTGAAGATGCGGACCGCTTCCTCGCGGCTCACCTCGCGGCGGCGGATCGGCAGGTCCTCCTTGATGATGCGCTCCATTTCCTTCTCGATCTTCTCGAGGTCCTCCGGCGTGAGCGACTGCTCCATGTCGATATCGTAATAGAACCCGTCTTCGATGACCGGACCGATGCCGAGCTTCACCGTCTTCTCGCCGTAGATGCGCTTGATCGCCTGCGCCATCAGATGCGCCGTGCTGTGCCGGTACACCTCCAGGCCGTCGGCCGAGTCCAGCGTGACGATCTCGACGGTCGCGCCGTCGGTGACAGGCGCGTACAGGTCGACGACCTTGCCGTCGAGCTTGCCGGCGACCGCGTTCTTGCGCAGGCCGGAGCTGATCGAGCCGGCCACGTCCTCGATGGTCGCTCCCGCTTCGTACGAGCGCGCCGCTCCGTCGGGGAGCTTGATTTCTACTGCTGCCATATTCATTCGCCTCCGCCAAAAATTGTTGTCGTAGGACGCAAAAAAGCACTGCGTCCCGCAAAGGGACGAGTGCTGTCGGTTCAGACCCGTGGTTCCACCCTCATTCAACGTCCCTCGGCCGCAGCGGCCGAACAAGGAGCGTTCTCCTGATGTCCGGTAACGGGGACGAGTCGTCAGGACATACTGCCGGCGGACCGGGTTCCATCCTGCAGCTTCGAAGGGGTACCGCCATCCGCGCTCGCATCGGGGGCTTGCAGCCTAAGGCTCCCGTCTCTGAAAAGGGCTGTCGGAGGCCGCATGTCTTCGTCACGGCTTTGTGTTGCCATTATAGCGGCGCGAAGGCGAGCCCGTCAAGGCTCGCCGCCGCCCAATCCTTCCCGGCGCTCCTCGGCGCAGTCGGGGCACCCTCCGCAAATGCCGATCCGGCTGTCGAAGATCGATCGGATCGTCCGCACGACCTGATGCTCCGGATCGGACGTATGGATCCGAATCGAAGCCGGCGCCGCGGCGATGAGGCTGCTCAGCACCATGTCCTCCATGTTCAGCTCCGCGTCCACGAGCTCGGCCAGCGCTTTACCTTCCGACCGGATGTCGAGCGGCTCGCGGCTCTCGTCCAGCAGCCGGATGCCGCGCTCCGGCTCGTGAAGCACATGCACGAGGCTGCGGCGGCTCGGCTGGGAGGCCACGTAATACTTCAGCAGCGAGATGAACTCCTGGTACTGCTTATCCATCACGTATTCCTCTACCGCGTACTCCGCCGCGTCCCGCAGCTCCTGCCAATATCCGTGCAGGCGGAAGGTCACATAGCCTTGCAGATGCAGGCTCGCGTTCTCTTCGAAATAATCGCGCAGCTCCGCCGCGATCCGGCTGCTGCGCAGGCTGCGGCCGGAGCCCGGCGCATCCGCTTCCTCTCCGGCGCTCCACTGCTCGCCGGAAAGAACGAGGCGGCAGCAGCGCTCGACAGCCAGCTCCTCCTCGCGGGAGTAGCGATAATGCTTGCGGATGATCTGGCGGACCAGGTCGCCTTCGTGCCGGTCGACGATATAGTCGGACAAGGCGCTTGCCGCTCCTTCATACAGCAGCCCCCCATGCTCGCCGAGCCGGAAGCGGGGCAGGTTCGCCGTGCAGCGCAGCCGGCCGGCTTCCTCGGCCAGCCCCCAGCTCCAAAGCGGCTCCTCCGAGGCGGCGCTGCCTTGGCTCGCGGCCAGGGCGGCGTGCTCGTTCAGCCGCTCCAGCAGCAGCGCGGCGCCGCCGTCCTCTCCTTTTTCGATGAGCTCCACGACAAGCAGTTCCATCGCCATCCGCCTCCTTTCCTTCCGCTAGTATATGGCTGAGCGCGGTCGGATATGCGGCTTGCAGGGCGTCGTTCGTAAGCCCTAAAGATGTAGGAAAATGGTGGTTAATCATGAAATATCTATTTAGGGAGGATTGGAATGAATTCATATTCATGGTATATTGTTTAACGTGCATCATTAGCTTTCTAGCTGGAGTGAACCTAACCTTGGATGATCAACTGCTCGACTTCACCCGGGCGCGCTGGAACCGGATGCTGATGAACGGCTTCTGGTGCCTGCTCGTCTTGATGGTCATATTGGAAGGCCTGTTCCTGATCTTCATCACTCCGCTTGCTCCGGATGTTTTTTTGCGGCGGTACATGCTGCTGCCGACGTCCCTCCATCTGAGCGTGCTCGTGCTGACGGAGCTATGCCTCCGCTTCCTGGAAGAGCGGCTGCGCGACTATTCGCTGCTGGCTGCCTCCTCGCTGCTGACGTTCATCATCGTCGACATCAACATCGAGATCGGCTACATCATCCCGGCGCTGTTCCTGCCCGTGCTCGTCTCGATCTTCTACTTCTCATCGCGCAAGCTCATCGCCGCCGCGATCCTATCGCTGACGACGCTGTACAGCCTGTACTTCTTCAACCGGAGCCTGGATATCTCCGTCGTCGGCATCCTGTCGCTGACCGCGATGCTGGGCGCGTTCTGCCTCATCGCCTGGGGCGTCATCTCGCGGGGCAAGGAGATGCGCAGCTACTACATCCACGCCGCCAAGTCCAACCAGGAGCTGCTTGTGAAGAACATCCTGATGGACAAGCTGGCCAAGACCGATGCGCTGACCGAGCTGTACAACCATATCACGTTCCACGAATACCTGGACAAGCTGATCGAGCATCACGACGCGACGTCGATGCCGCTGCAGCTTGCCCTGATCGATATCGACAACTTCAAGTCCGTCAACGACCAGTTCGGCCATCGCGCCGGCGACTCCGTGCTCAAGCAGGTCGCCGACCTCGTCCGCTCGCAGGCCGGCATGAACGATTTCGTCGCCCGCTACGGAGGCGAGGAGCTGGCGCTCATCTTCACGGACAAGAGCGCCGACAAGTCGCTGCAGCTGCTGGAGACGATCCGCCACAACATCGAGGCGGCTTCGTACGAGGAGCTCGGCTCGCGCAAGATCACCGTCAGCATCGGCTTCGCGGATTACCTCGGCGAAGGCAAGGAGCAGTTTTTCGTCCGCACCGACCAAGCTCTCTACGCCGCCAAGTCGCAGGGCAAGAACCGCATCGTCACCGCTGCCGCGGAGCCCGATCCCGGCTCGAAGTCCCGTTTCGCCTGGCAATAATGTAGACAGCCCTTTCCTGCGGGAACGGGCTGTTTTTTTCGTCGGCTTCGCCGAGCGGGCGGTTGAGTTTCGAAACCTGCGCTCGCTGCGCGGAGGGGCCAAGGTAACCGTATGAACCCTGTATCCGCTGCGCGGAGGGGCCAAGGTAACGTATGAAACCTGCATCCGCTGCGCCGAAGGGCCAAAGTAACGTATGAAACCTGCATCCGCTGCGCCGAAGGGCCAAAGTAACGTATGAAACCTGCATCCGCTGCGCGGAGCGGGAACTCGTTCCGATCTCCCTGGAGCTCGGATTTTTTTGAATTTATTATTCGCAATGAAAAAATCCGCCCTCCAAGGGAACCGCTGTCGCTTCTCCACGAGCCCCCGTCCGCTCCGCTCTCCGGTTTCATTTAGGACCGCTCGCCAGCACATCTCTTGCGAAGGTAGTCCTGACCCCGTCACAAGCGCAAATGAGCTTACGCTATGCTCGCGAAGGTAGTCCCGACCCCGTCACAAGGGCAAATGAATTTTCGCTACGCTCGCGAAGGTAGTCCCGACCCCGTCACAAGGGCAAATGAACTTTCGCTACGCTCGCGAAGGTAGTCCCGACCCTGTCACAAGGGCAAATGAACTTTCGCTACGCTCGCAAAGGTAGTCCCGACCCCGTCACAAGAGCAAACGGGCCTTCCCTACGCTCGTGACGGAAGTCACGACGGGGGGATGGCATGTACCATGTTCCGCCTTCCGGTTCTATGGAAGGCGTCCCTCCCCCAAAAAAAAGGGGTGGGCGGGCAAGTGGACAAAGCAAGCGAAGCGAGGCGATGCCTTTCGGAGAAGCGGCAGCGGTCCTCTTGGAAGACGGATGGCCTCCGCATAGGAGGTCAGGGGATCAAGGGCATCCGGCTTCCAGTGGAATCGGAGAAAGGCTCGGCTCGCGCAGCGGGTTTCTTGTCCTAAAAAAGTTCCGGCTGCTGCCGAGAAAGGCTCGGCTTGCGCAGCGGGTTTCTCGTACTAAAAAAGTTCCGGCTGCCGCCGAGAAAGACTCCGCTCGCGCAGCGGGTTTCTCGTACTAAAAAAGTTCCGGCTGCCGCCGAGAAAGACTCCGCTCGCGCAGCGAACTCCTTATCCGCATGAAAAAAAGCCTTTTCCCGAATTCGGGAAAAGGCTCTTCCTGCACGTCAAGCTCAGTTCTGCATGACGAAATCGCGCTCCGCATGCTCGCCCTCGCGGAACACGCGAAGGATATCATAGCGGGTGTTGCGCTGCGCGGGAACCTTGCCCGCCTCGCGGATGTACTGCAGGATCAGCTCGATGTTGACCTTGTGCGTCGTGCCTGCGGCGGAGACGACGTTCTCCTCCAGCATCGTGCTGCCGAAGTCGTTGACGCCGTACGACAGCGACTGCTTGCCGATCTCCGGTCCCATCGTCACCCAGCTCGCCTGCATGTTCGGGATGTTGTCCAGCATGATCCGGTTGATGGCGACCATCTTGAGGTACTCCTCCGGCTTGGACTTCTCCCGCTTGAGGTTCGTGTTGTCCGGCTGGAACGGCCAGGTGATGAACGCCAGGAAGCCGGGCGACGGATAGCCGAGCTCCTTGCACTCGTCCTGCGCCTCGCGCACGCGCAGCATGTGCAGCGCGCGCTCCTCCATCGACTCGCCGAAGCCGTACACCATCGTCGCGGTCGTGTTCATGCCGTTGCGCCAGGCCGCCTTCATCGTATCCATCCAGTCCGTCCAGGAGCCCTTGAGCCGGCTGATCTTGCGGCGCGTCCGGTCGTCGAGGATCTCGCCGCCGCCGCCCGGCAGCGAGTCGAGGCCCGCCTCATGCAGCTGCCGCAGCGTCTCGTCGAGGGAGAGGCCGGAGAGCACTTTCATCTTTTGAATTTCGGCCGGGGAGAAGCTGTGCATCGTGATGTCCGGGAAGCGCGCCTTGATCTTGCGAAGGATATCGAGATAGTACTCGAAAGGCAAGTCCGGGTTGACCCCGCCCTGCATCAGCACCTCGTCGCCGCCCACATCGGACAGCTCCTGGATCTTCTGCAGGATCGTCTCGTCCGGCAGCACGTAGCCTTCCTTGGAGCCCGGGGGACGGTAGAATGCGCAGAAGCGGCAATACACGTCGCACACGTTCGTATAGTTGATGTTGCGGCCGATGTTGAAGGTGACGATCGGCTCCGGATGGCGCCGCCTCATGATCTCGTCTGCGGCCCGTCCCATTTTTTCGATCTCGTCGGACTCCAAAAGAACGATGCAGTCCTCGAGGCTGATCCGCTCGCCCTGCAGCGCCTTATCCAGCACGCGGTCCACTTGTTGCATCTCTGCGGCCTCCTTCTATCGCGAGGCGGCGCCGGGGCTCATCCAGAGCCTCGGCGCCGCAGCTGTTCAATTTGAACTACGTTCCTATTTTCACAGCTTATGTTACCATGAAGCGCTTCCCGCGTCACGTTGCAATTCCATGTCCAAAATGGAGCACGGACGAGAATGCGGCCGCTCCGCGGCTCGCGATCGCTTGATTCAGGCTGCCTTCCGGATTGCGCTGCGGCGCGGTTCTGTGTCCATAACCCGACTAGGCAGCCCCTCCGGATTCCGGCAGGACTGCCTAGGACAAAGATCACCGTCCGCCGCCTCGCTCCTGCACGCAGAACAAGGGCGCAATCGGCTCAAACCATGTCGATCCAGATTTTGATGGCAGTCGCCACGATCAGCAAGGCGAGGATAAGCTGCAGCAGCTTCGTATTCATGCGCTTGCCGAGCGCCGCTCCCAGGGGAGAGGCGATGAGGCTGGCTACGACCATCACGGCGGCGGCCGCATAGTCCACTTGTCCCGTCGAGACTTTGCCTGCCGTCGAGCCGATCGAGGAGATGAACGTGATCGCCAGCGAGGAGGCGATCGTCATGCGAGTCGGGATGCGGAGCACGACCAGCATGATCGGCACGAGCAGGAACGCTCCGGCCGCGCCGACGATGCCCGAGCCGATGCCGACAGCCAAGGCGAGCGCAGCCGCCAGCGGGCGGTTGAATCTCACCTCGTTCAGAGGCAGGTCTTCGGAGCCTCTTTTGGGAAAGAACATCATGACCGCCGCGATCGAAGCCAGTATGCCGTAGACGATATTGATCGCCTGCTCGCTCATCGCGCCCGAGCCGAAGCCGCCGATGAAGCTGCCTGCGAGAATCGCCGTGCCCATGTATCCGATCAGCGGACCGTTGAGGTAGCCTCCCTTGCGGTAAGCCCACACGCCGCCGATCGTCGCGAACAGAACCTGTACGGCGCTGATGCCCGACACCTCATGCGCGCTGTAAGCGGCATAGCCGAGCAGCGGAGGAATGTAGAGCAGCATCGGATACTTGATGATCGAGCCGCCGATGCCGACCATGCCGGAGACAAGCGAGCCGACGAAGCCGATCAGAAACAGCGTGACGACGAAGCCGAGGCTCATCTCCATGTCATCTCACCGCACAGCGGTTCGGCCCGATCTCCATCTCCCGCTGCTGCTCCTCGCCGGGCTGCAGCCGCCCCATATTCGTCTGCCGGATTTCTTGATAAGCGTTGGGCTGCGGGGGCAGCTGCTCCGTCACCATCGAACGGAACTCCTGCTCGTCCTTGACGTTCAGGCCATGATTGCGGCGAAGCAGCTCGCCGAGCGGGCGGGAGACGGTGCCGTCCGCGTTGAGCTCCTCCATGACCATGAAGTGCGCGGGCAGCACGAGCAGTTCTTCCGAAAGGGCCCGGTAGCGCACGTACAGCGTCTCCCTCAGATCGCCGACCCAGTCTTGCGCCGATCCGGCAAGATCCGGCCGGCCGATCGAGTCGACGAACAGGATGTCTCCCGTCAGCAGATAGCTGCCGTCGATGATGAAGGACATCGAGCCGATCGTATGGCCGGGAGTTTCCAGCGCCTCGATCCGGATGCTCGACGAGCCGACCGCAAGTTCGAGTCCCGGCTCCAGCGGCTCGTAGCGGTAAAGAACCTGCTCCGCGTCTTTGGGCGGCAGCCAATAGCTCGCCGAAGCGGCTTCCGCGATGCTCCGGCCTCCCGAAATATGGTCGGCATGAAGATGCGTATCGAAGACATGCCGAATCTGGACGCCGCGCCGCTTCGCAAAGTCGAGGTAGACCTCCGTCATGCGCGTCGCATCGAACAGCGCCGCTTCGTCTCCGGAGATCGCCATGTAGGACAGGCATCCCTTCCCGATGCGGTTGAACTGGAACAGCTCTCCTCCGCCAGCCAGATCCCCGACCTTCAGCGGCACCAGATGCTCGCTCCAGGCTTTCATGCCGCCCTTCAGATACCCGACTTGCCGCCCGTGCCCGTCCAGCATCTCCGCGATCATCCTCGACGATCCTTCCTTGGCGCAGACGACAAGAATGTCTTCATCCGCCGGAAGACGGTCCAGAATGTTCTCCACTCCGTCGATCAGGTCGTAATAGGGTACGTTCAAGTAGCGAAAGCCTTCTCCCTCGACCTTCCAATCCCGGAAAGCCTCTTCGTTGCGCACGTCCAGAATGAACAGGGAATCGCCGCCGATCGCTTTCGACGCAAGCTCCGCCGCTTCCACTTCTCTCATCATCGGCTCTCCTCCTTGACCGGTTTTCCATCGATGGCTTCCAGTTCCCCCGTCCACCCGTTCATGCCGGGCACGACATTGAACACGCGCCGGAAGCCCGCTTCCGTCAGCAGCCTCGCCGCCAGATCGCTGCGCGTGCCGGACCGGCAGATGACATACAGCTCCGACTCCGCATCCAGCTCCGACCGGCGCTGCTCCAGCTCGCCCAGCGGAATGGAGATCGCCCCCGGGATGTGGCCGAAAGCATACTCCGCCGGCTCCCTCACATCCAGCAGCAGCGCTCCGCCGTTGAGCTTCTCCCTCAGCGCGTCCAGCTCCGCGACCGCCTCGTGCCGTCCCTCTTCCGCTGCTGCTTGCTCGGTGCTGGCCGCCTTGCGGACATAATGGCGTAGCACGCCCTGCTCCTCCTTCGTGCCCAGGTACTGATGGCCGGCGCTTTGCGCCCACGCTTTGAGATCGGAGGTCGAGCCCGCATCCGTCGCTTCGATTTCAAGCACCAGACCCTCGCCGAGCTCCTTCATCGCTTTTTTGGTGCGCACGATCGGCATCGGGCAGGCAAGCCCTTTCGCATCCAGCTTTTGATCGCTAGGTATGGTCACGTCAATTCTCTCCTTTATACATATACGAGTATGGGTATTTTATAAGGTATAAAAAACGACAGCCCGCTCTGTTCGGCTTCCCTGTTAAATAAACAAATTGACCCGGCCCTGCTCCGCATCGCCCAGATAAGCCGCCACGCCGGCGTATTCGATGCCGTCGAGAAGCTCGGCTTTCTGCAGTCCCAGCAAGTCCATCGTCATCGTGCACGCGACCAGCTTGACCTCCTGCTCCTGGGCCATCTCGATCAGCTTCGGCAGCGGCACGGCATTATGCTTGCGCATGACCTGCTTGATCATTTTCTGGCCCATGCCCGCGAAATTCATTTTGGAGAGCCCCATGCGGTCTGCTCCGCGAGGCATCATGCCGCCGAACATTTTTTCCATGAACCCTTTAGGGGAGGTCAACTTAACCGATTCTTCCTTGCGCAGCGCGTTCAGTCCCCAGAAGGTATGGAAAATCGTCACCTCGTGGTCATATGCCGCTGCGCCGTTGGCGATAATGTAGGCGGCCATCGCCTTGTCGTAGTCGCCGCTGAACAAGACGATCGTCGTTTTTTTCGTTTCTTCCATGCTAAGCTTCATCTCCTTCATCCTGGATCATTCCTAAATTTACCTATACGGGTTGGGGTATTAAAAAGGGCGAAACTCAGCCCTTTTTCAGCCAGAATTTCAGCACGCCCTGCTCTTCGCTCCCGTGAAGAAGCTCGTTCCCGCTGGATTTGGCCCATGCCGCCAGATCGCTGCGCGCGCCTTGGTCCGTCGTATGCACTTCGAGCACCTCGCCGGTCTGCATGTCCTTCATCGCTTTTTTCGTTTGGACGATCGGCATCGGACAAGCCAATCCTTTCGCATCCAGATAACGGTCCGCTTTCATCATAGATCGTTCCTCCTTTATTGTCTTCATACCCTGCGGGGTATCGTGAAGAGTAAAAAAAAAGGGAAGCCCCTTTTTCTTCTCGGGGATAGCCGGCTGAAGTCAACGGCTGCGCACGAGCAGCTCCACCGCTTCCTTGATGAGCTTCTCGGCATCCTCGCCGTTCTTCTCTCCCTCGCGCACGCATTCCACCAGGTTGGCGCTGACGATGACGCCGATCGTCCGGTCGATGGCCGTGCGCGTGGCGGACAGCTGCGAGATGACGTCCTTGCAGTTCTCCTGCTGCTCCATCATGCTCAGGATGCCCCGGAGCTGGCCTTCGATCCGCTTGACGCGGTTCTTGATCGGATCCTGATACTCCACGTGGTTCGTCCTCCTCCACCAAGCCCCGATTCGGCCGCCCGGCCCGCTTGGCTTGAGACCTACTATATACCCATGGGGGTATAATGTCAAGCTGTCGACTCGCTTCTCCGAAAAAAATGCCGCCGGCGCAAAGCCGGCGGCGAAAGCAACAACTAGGAATCGGCCCCGCCGAGCGCCTGCTCCAGATCCTCGAGCAGGTCGTCGACATGCTCCAGGCCGACGGAGTAGCGCAGCAGCCCGTCGCCGATGCCGCGCTCGGCGCGGACCTCCGGCGGCATCGCGGCATGCGACATCATCGCCGGATAGGAGAGGATGCTCTCGACGGCGCCGAGGCTGACCGCAACGAGCGGCAGCTGCACGCGGCTCAGCACGCGCTTGGCCCGCTCGCCGCTGCCGACGTCGAACGAGACGACGGCTCCGTAGCCGAGCGACTGGCGCTCATGCACGTCGCGGCCGGGATGCTCCGGCAGGCCCGGATAGTAGACGCGGGCGATATCGCCGCGCGCGGCAAGCCATTCGGCGAGCCGCCTCGCGCTGCGCTCGCTCTGCTCCATGCGGGCCTGCAGCGTCTTCATGCCGCGCAGGAGCAGCCAGCCCTCCTGCGGGGCGAGCACGGCGCCGAGGCCGTTCTGCAGCGCGTAGAGCCTTTTGCCGAGAGCCTCGTCCTTGGTCACCGCCAGCCCCGCCAGCACGTCGCTGTGGCCGCCGAGGAACTTGGTCGCGCTATGCAGCACGATGTCCACGCCCAGCTCGAGCGGACGCTGATGGTAAGGCGTCATGAACGTATTGTCGACCATCGTGAGCAGGCCGCGCTCCTTGGCCCAGGCGGCGACGGCGGCGACATCGGTGATCTTGAGCGTCGGATTGGACGGCGTCTCCATGAAGACGGCGGCCGTATTCGGCTTGAGCGCCGCCCGGACCGCATCGAGGTCGGTCATGTCCACGAACGTCGTCTCGATGTTCATCCGCGTCAGGATCGTCGTCAGCAGCCGGTACGTGCCGCCGTAGACGTCCTCGGTCACGATGATGTGGTCGCCCGCCGACAGCAGCAGCAGCGCGCTCGAGATCGCCGCCATGCCGGAGGCGAAGGCGAAGCCGCGCGTGCCGCCCTCGAGCAGCGCGATCGCGCTCTCCACCGCCGCGCGGGTCGGGTTGCCGGAGCGGCTGTAATCGAACGCCGGCGGGTTGTAGATGTCGTGGTGATGGAACGTCGACGCCTGGTGGATCGGGACGCTGGAGGCGCCGGTGACGGCATCGATCTCGCCGCCGAAATGCAGCAGCTTCGTGGCGAAGCGGCGCTCGGAGGGCGATTTTGGTCCTCCGCGCTCGCTGAGCTCGCGGCCGCTCATGCCGTCACCTCGCCAGCGATCTCCCGGCGGGCCGCCTCGAGCGCCTGCCCGAGATCGGCGATCAGGTCGTCGGCATGCTCGATGCCGACGGAGAAGCGCAGCAGCCGGTCGTCGACGCCGACGGCGCGGCGGATCTCCTCCGGAATGTCGGCATGCGTCTGCACGGCCGGATACGTCATGAGCGACTCTACGCCGCCGAGGCTCTCGGCGAAAGCGATCAGCCGGATGCGCCGCAGGATCGGCTCGACATAGCGCGCGTCCTTGACCTTGAAGGAGAAGATGCCCGTGTTGCCGGACGACTGGCGGTTCTGCACGTCATGGCCCGGATGATCGGGGAGCGCCGGGTAGAACACTTCCGCGATCGCGTCATGCCCTTGGAGGTATTCGGCCAGGCGGGTCGCGTTGTATTGATGGCGCTCCATGCGCAGCGCCAGCGTCTTCATGCCGCGCATGAGCAGCCAGGAATCCTGCGGGCCGAGCACGGCGCCGATCGAGTTGTGCAGCACGGCCATCTCGGCCGACAGCTCCTTGCCCTTCGTCACGATGAGCCCGGCAAGCACGTCGTTGTGGCCGCCGAGGTACTTGGTCGCGCTATGGATGACGATGTCGGCGCCGAGCTCGAGCGGGCGCTGGAAAAACGGCGTCAGCAGCGTGTTGTCCACGATCGTCAGGATGCCCTTGGCCTTGGCCCACGTACAGACGGCCTCGATGTCCGTGACCATCATGAGCGGATTCGTCGGCGTCTCGATGAGGACGGCTTTCGTATTCGGCTGCAGCAGCTTGTCCATCGCCTCGATGTCGTTCGTGTCGACGTAGGAGGTCGTGACGCCGAAGCGCGACATGATCCGCTCCAGCAGGCGGTACGTGCCGCCGTACAGGTCGAGCGAGACGATCAGATGGTCGCCTTGGCTGAACAGCGCGAAGATCGTCTGCAGCGCGGCCATGCCGGAGCTGCAGGCGAAGGCGGCGTCGCCTGATTCCAGCTCGGCGGCCGCTTCCTCGAGGACGGCTCGGGTCGGGCTTTTGGTGCGGGCGTAGTCGAAGCCGGTGCTTTCGCCGAGGCGGGGATGGCGGAACGCCGTCGCCTGGTACACCGGGAAGCTGACGGCGCCGGTGACGGGCTCTTGGATGGATCCGATCTGGGCAAGGCGGCTTTCAATCTTCATGGGCATCAAGGTCTCCTTTGCGAATCAGATATGCGCGCCAAGCTCGAACGGCGTCTGCTGGTACACGTAATAGTTGAGCCAGTTGCTGTAGAGCAGGTTGGCATGGGCTCTCCAGGTCGACAGCGGCTGCCGGGCCGGATCGTTGCCCGGATAATAGTTGGCCGGCAGCGCGATGTCCATCCCTTTGGCGATGTCGCGGTCGTACTCGTACTTGAGCGTCTCCGGATCGTACTCCGAATGGCCCGTGACGAAAATCTGCCGTCCGTCCTTGGAGGCGACGAGATAGACGCCGGCATCCGGCGATTCGGACAGGATCTGCAGGTCGGAGATGCGCTCGATGTCCTCGCGGCGCACGTCCGTATGCCGCGACTGCGGCACGAAGAACAGCTCGTCGAAGCCGCGCAGCAGGCTGACGTTGCGTTTGCGGATCGTGTGCGGGTAGACGCCGAAAATCTTCTGGTCCAGGTCGTATTTTTCCACTCCGTAATGATGGTACAGCCCCGCCTGCGCCGCCCAGCAGATATGGAAGGTCGAGGTGACGTGGCTGCGGCTCCAGTCCATGATGTCCTTGAGCTCCTCCCAGTAGGTGACCTGCTCGAACGGCAGATGCTCGACCGGGGCGCCGGTGATGATGAGGCCGTCGAAGTACAGGTGGGCCACCTCGCCGAACGTCTTGTAGAACGACTGCAGATGCTGGGAGCTCGTATTCTTGGACGTGTGGGACTGCGGATGCAGCAGCACGACCTCGACCTGCAGCGGCGTGTTGCCGATCAGGCGCAGCAGCTGCGTCTCGGTCGTCTCCTTGGTCGGCATCAGGTTCAGGATCGCGATCCGCAGCGGACGGATGTCCTGCTGGTAGGCGATGCTCTCGTCCATGACGAAAATATTTTCCTCCGCCAGCACTTCCTTGGCCGGCAGATGGTCAGGCACTTTGATCGGCATGCTCGTCACTCCTTCGTGGCTCGGAAATATAGGCCGTACCGAATACCTTCCGGGCTAAGGGCGCAAAAAAAGACCCCTATCCTGACAGAGAGGGGTCGTGTATGAAAACACATGCACCTCTCTCATCTCTCAGACATGCGCTACATGTCCGCAAGAATTAGCACCGTGCGTGTCAACGCCGGTTGCCGGGCTTCATCGGGCTGGTCCCTCCGCCTACTCTTGATAAGAAAGTTACGTATTCAGTTCATGGGCAGGTTGCTGCTCCCCTCCTACAATAAGGGTTGCGCCGCTCTTTCGTCAAGAAGCGTTTGCAGAGAACAGGGCATATCGGGGAATAATCATTGTCAAAACGCGTCGATCCCTGTAGAATGGAACCGTTTGTGCTTGCAGCCGGGACAAGCCCGGCCGCGGCGCGACGATTGGACCACCATATCCGCTAGCCGAAGGGGCGTCTCAACGAATGAAAAAAGAAATCGGAGTGCTGGAGCGGCCGTCAATCGGCCCGGGCATGCTGCTGAGCCTGCAGCATCTGTTCGCGATGTTCGGCTCGACCGTGCTCGTGCCGAACCTGCTCGGCGTCGATCCTGCCATCTGCCTGCTCATGAACGGCATCGGCACGCTGTTCTACATCCTTATCACCAAAGGCAAGATTCCGGCCTATCTCGGCTCGAGCTTCGCCTTCATCGTGCCGGCTCTGACCGTCATCGGCACCCAGGCGTCGGGAGGCGGCTACGCGGCCGCGCTCGGAGGCTTCATCGCCGCCGGCGTCGTATTCACGATCGTCGCCATCATCGTGCAGCTCGCCGGCACCGGCTGGATCCACGTCCTCTTCCCGCCGGCCGCGATGGGCGCGATCGTCACCGTCATCGGCCTCGAGCTGATCCCGGTCGCCGCGGGCATGGCCGGCTGGATCAACCGCAGCCCGGGCAGCGACTGGACGCCGAATACGGATGCGATCCTGCTGTCGATCGCCACGCTGCTGCTCACCGTGCTCGGCTCGGTGCTGTTCCGCGGCTTCCTGAAGATCATCCCGATCCTGATCGGCATCGTCGGCGGCTATCTGCTCGCCTGGGGCATGGGACTGACGGGAGAAGCGGGCAAAGCCGTGGGAGAAGCCGCCTGGCTGAAGCTGCCGGTGTTCACCACGCCGGAATTCCACTTGAGCGCGATGCTCGTCATCGTGCCGGCGGCATTCGTCGTCATCGCCGAGCATGTCGGCCATCTGGTCGTCACCGGCAACATCGTCGGCAAGGACCTGTCCAAGGATCCGGGCCTGCACCGCTCGATGCTCGGCAACGGCATCAGCACGATCCTGTCCGGCTTCGTCGGCGCGACGCCGAACACGACGTACGGCGAGAACATCGGCGTGCTGGCGATCACGCGCGTCTACTCGACGTTCGTCATCGGCGGCGCGGCCGTCATCGCGATCGCGCTCAGCTTCCTGGGCAAAGTGTCGGCGCTCATCGCCTTCATCCCCGAGCCGGTCATGGGCGGCGTATCGCTGCTGCTGTTCGGCGTCATCGCCGCCTCGGGACTGCGCATGCTCGTCGAGTCCAAGATCGACTACGGCCGTCCGACGAACCTGTACCTGACCACGATCGTGCTCGTCGCGGGCCTCAGCGGCGCGAAGATCGTCATCGGCGACTTCTCCCTGTCGGGCATGGGCCTCGCCACCGTCGCCGCCATCGTGTTCAGCCTGCTGTTCAAGCTGTTCGAGGTGACCGGCCTGTCCAACGACAAGGAAGAGTCGGCTCACTGAGCCGGCTTGCATTCAAGCCCTTGCATCAAATGAAGCCGGGACGAATCGGAGACGGACTCCGCTTCGTCCCGGTTTTGCTTCCTCTCCGTTTTCGGCCCGATCGGCATGGATGTCCGAATCTAAGCGGATAATTCCTCCAATTTATCCGGTAGGTTGTCCGAAACCGCCCCTTTATACTGGGAGGGATCGTTGAAATCGCTTCCAGCAAGCAGGTAAATTGAAAGCGCTTAACCTCTCTTGCCGAAGCCAACGAGAAGAAGGAGCTGATGAGATGTTCAAGAAATGGAGCGCCGCCGCCCTCGCGGCCTGCCTGCTCGCGCCGCTGGCCATCCCGCCTGCGGCCGCAGCGGCCGCGCCGGCGGACAGCGCGCAATCGCCCGGGCGCCAGCAGCCGTACGCCTGGAGCCGCGCCGCCGTCGTCGGAGGCGGCTACATTCCCGGCATCATCTACAGCGAGGCGGAATCCGGGCTCGCCTACGCGCGCACCGACATGGGCGGCGCCTACCGCCGCGACGCCTCGACCGGAGGCAAGTGGAAGCAGCTGCTCGAGGGCGTCGGCATGGAGGAATGGAACCTGCTCGGCGTCGAGAGCATCGCGGCCGATCCGTCGGATCCCGACCGGGTCTATGCCGCTCTCGGCACGTACACGAACGACTGGACGGACATGAACGGCTTCATGTACCGGTCCGGCGACCGCGGCGACAGCTGGCAGCGGACGGAGCTTCCGTTCAAGCTCGGCGGCAACATGCCGGGGCGCAACATGGGCGAGCGGCTCGCCGTCGATCCGAACGACGGGCGGGTGCTGTTTTTCGGAGCGCGCAGCGGCAACGGCCTCTGGAAAAGCTCCGACGCCGGCGCGACCTGGGCGCGCGTCGCGTCGTTCTCCGCGGTCGGCCAAGTCGCGGACGACTATATGAAGGATCCGCTCGGCATCGCCTGGGTCGTCTTCGACAAGACCACCGGGCAGCCGGGCCGCCCGACGCCGACGCTCTATGCCGGAACGGCTGAGCGGACGAGCCCGATCTACCGCTCGACGGACGCCGGCGAGACATGGCAGCCGGTTCCGGGCCAGCCGGAGCAGGGCTTCCTGCCGAACCGAGGAGTCCTTGCCCGCGATGGCCGCCTCTACGTCAGCTACGCCAAGGACATCGGGCCTTACAACGGCGGAGAAGGCTCGCTCTGGGTGCTCGATACGGCGAGCGGCGCCTGGACCGACATCAGCCCGGAAGGGGCCGGCTCCACCTCCAGCCCGTACGGCGGGCTTGCGGTCGACGCGCAGAACCCCGACATCGTGATGGCCGCTACGCTGAACAAATGGTGGCCGGACGAGCAGATCTACCGCAGCCTCGACGGCGGACGCAGCTGGACGCCGTTCTGGACATTCGGCACTTATCCGGAGCGCGACAACAAGTACGAGCTGGATTATGCCCTGTCCCCGTGGCTCGACTGGGGCCGCAAAACCGATCCGCTGCCGGAGACGTCGCCGAAGCTCGGCTGGATGATCGGCGACCTCAAGATCGACCCGTTCGATTCCGACTCCTTCCTCTACGGGACCGGAGCGACGATGTACGGATCGGACAACGCGACCGCGATGGACCGTCCGGTCACGGTCGGCGGCGACGTGTACGGGAAGGTGCGCATCTCCGTCAAAGCCGAGGGCATCGAGGAGACCGCCGTGCTCGGCCTGGTCAGCCCGCCGTCCGGCGCGCCGCTGCTCAGCGCGATGGGCGACATCGGCGGCTTCCGGCATGCCGACCTGAGCCGCGCGCCCGAGATGATGACGAATCCGTATATCGGCTCCAGCACCGACATCGACTATGCCGAGCTGGATCCGAACCGTGTCGTGCGCGTCGGCAACGTCTCCGGCAGCGATGTCGGCATCGGCGTCTCGCATGACAACGGCGTCACCTGGCAGCCCGGCACCAATCCTTGGGGCGGCGGCGCATCCGTGAACGGCGGCTTCGTCGCCATGGGCGCCGATGGCGGCTCGATCGTCTGGGGAGCGGAAGGCCAACCGATCCATCATTCGGTCGACGACGGCGCGAGCTGGACCGCATCGGCAGGCATCCCGGCCGGCGCGGTCGTCGCCTCGGACCGGGTCGATCCCGAGCGCTTCTACGGCTTCGCGGAAGGCGTGCTGTATGCGAGCGAGGACGGCGGAGCGACCTTCGCGCCGAGCGGCGCCGAGGGACTGCCGCGCAAGATCACGAGCAAGCTCAAAGCCGTGCCCGGCCGGGAGGGCGAGGTATGGATCGCCGGCGGACGGGACAACAAGAACCCGGAGGACGCGTTCGGGCTATACCGCTCGACCGACTCCGGCGCGACGTTCGAGCGCCTGGACGGCATCGAGGAGGCGGTCACGATCGGCTTCGGCAAAGCCGCTCCGGGACAGGATGAGCCGGCCTTGTACAGCTACGCCAAGCTGGACGGGCAGTGGGGCATCTACCGCTCCGACGACGGCGGCGCGGACTGGATCCGCATCAACGATGACGCCCATCAGTTCGGCGCCGCCAACCGCGCGATCACCGGCGATCCGCGCGTGTACGGCCGCGTCTACGTCGCGACGAACGGCCTCGGCATCGTCGTCGGCGAGCCGTCCGGCGAGATCGAGCCGCAGCCGGGCACGAGTCCCGACCCGCAGCCGAGCGCGGAGCCGAGTCCGAGCGTGAGCCCGGACCCGCAGCCGAGCGCGGAGCCGAGTCCGAGCGTGAGCCCGGACCCGCAGCCGAGCACGGAGCCGAGTCCGAGCGTTAGTCCCGACCCGCAGCCGAGCGCGGAGCCGAGTCCGAGCGTGAGCCCGGACCCGCAGCCTAGCGTTGATCCGTCTCCGACAGCCGCCCCTCCGGCGCCCCCTTCCCCGACGCCGGCTCCGACGGCGAGCGCCGCGCCGTCCGCGGCGCCAAGCGCTTCTCCGGCCGCATCCCCATCGCCGTCCGCCGCTCCGCCTTCGTTCGCCGACGTGACCGACGCGCATTGGGCTGCGGAAGCCGTCGCCGGACTCGCGAGCCTCGGCCTCGTGCAAGGCACAGCGAACGGCCGCTTCGAGCCTGCGCGGCCGATTACGAGAGCTGAGTTCACCGCCCTGCTCGTCCGCGCGCTGCGCCTGCCTGCGGCCGAGGCGGGGGCCGCGCCGTTCGCCGACGTGCCGGCCGGCTCCTGGCATGCGGCCGCAGCGAGCGCCGCGTCGGCCGCCGGCCTCGTGCGCGGCACCGCGAGCGGCCGCTTCGAGCCGGACGCGCCGCTGCGCCGGCAGGACATGGCCGTGCTGCTCGAGCGCGCGCGGCAGCGGCTGGCGGCATCGCGGAACGCGCCGCTGGAACCCGCCGCCGCCGCGTTCCGCGATGCCGGCGACATTTCCGGCTACGCCCGCGCTTCGGTGCAGGCGCTGGCCGCGGCCGGCATCCTCGGCGGAGACGCCGAGGGCAGGCTGCTGCCCACCAAGTCCGCGACGCGCGCCGAAGCGGCGGCCGCGCTCTGGCGCTTGCTGCAAGCTGCACCGCAAGGCTGAGCCGCAGCCGGAACTTGCCGCCCCGCTCCGGCAGCGGCCCGCAGCACGCCGCTCCCTTGTCCATTCAACGATGGCCGCAGCCCAGGCAAAGGATGCCCGGGCTGCGGCTTTTCACGCTGCAGCCTGTCCAAGGCCGGTGCGGCATATCTGTTGCGAATCGTCTTGTCCGAGGCATCATGGACGTTCCGAGAATCAACGCTAACAACGCCTGAGACGCTTAGCCGGCCCTTTTTTGCCTTTCCGGCAGGCTAACGACTCCTCACGCGCTTAACGACTAGTTTCGCCTTCTATCCGGGCTGATTCCGGCCTTTTTCAGCCGCTAAGCTCATCACGCGTCGTTAACCAATCGAAACCTCTGCTTTTATCGTTCTAACAAGCCGATTCGTCGTAAGGCAGCCACATGAATCGGCGAATGAAAGGTTCCGGACATCCGACGGGCTATCTTGCTCGGGTAGGACATGGCCGGGTCAGGCCGCGCCTCGCATGCTGCCGGCTCATCCTCGCAGTCCGCCCCTCCGGTTCACTTCGCCGCTTCATAGGGCCGATCCCATGTCGTAAAGCCTCCTAGCTCGGCGCACCTTTTCCCAGCCGTCGAATAAGATGGGCCATGGGCCGACGGGTCTTGCGGAAAGGCCGGACAACACGCCTGCGATGGCCCTGCAGACAGGCGGGCCCGTGTGTCTGGCGAGCGGCTTGAGCCAGGGAGCCGGCACCTGGCCCGCTTGGAAGGGCATTTCCAACGCTCGTCCCGCTAGCGCCTCTCCGGCCTCCGCTGCCGAACCCCGACGCTGAGCCCGCTTGCGCCTCTCCACACTCCGCGGCGGAGCCTCGACGCTCGTCCCGCAAGCGCCTCGCCGGCCTCAGCGCCAGCCTCAGCCGCTGGCTTCCGCAAGCCGAGGCTGCAGGGCCTCGCAAGCGCCGCGCAGCCGGTTTTTCCTTCTTGAGTGTGGTCGGCCGGAAGAGTATACTAGACAAGACTTTCAACCGAAAAGGCAAAGGAGTGAAACGCCATGGAAGGCGATAGGCCGAAGCCCGTCCCGACAGCAAGACCCGCAAGCAAGCATCGCGATAGACGACAAGCCGGCCCCGCCTCTCCTGGCGGATGACCTCCCTCGCCTGCCCGAAGCGCCATCCCTCCGCATCCAGCGGCTGAGGAAGGCCGCTTCGGCGTGCCGCGCCGCGGTCTCCCCCGGCTTCTCCTGTCGTCCTCGCGCACGAGAGGAGACCGAGACCCATGAAGATTCGCATGGTCAACAACGGCGTATTCACGCCTGTGGACGAGCTGGAGCACACGCTCACCCCTCCGCTGGAGGGCTTTTACTGGATCGATGCCGATGTCGAGGATCTCGCCTATCTGCAGCCTCTGTTCGGCCTGCATGACCTGGCGGTCGAAGACTGCCTGACCGAGGAGGAGCAGCGCCCCAAGATCGAGCTTTACGAAGGGCATTATTTCATCGTCATCAACAGCATCCGCTTCGACGACGAGGAGATTTTCCTCCGCGCGCTGAACATCTTCCTCGGACGCCACTACATCATTACCGTCACCAAGCAGAAGATCAACGAGCTGCGATCGCTCAAGCCGATCCTGTGGGAGCAGGAGGTCAGCCGGCCGGACCGGTTCCTGTACCACCTGGTCGACATCGTCGTGGACAACTACTTCCTCGTCGGCGACCGCATCGAGGCGCGCATCGAGCGGCTCGAGGAAGACATCCTGATGCACACCAAGAAGTCCCATCTGAACGAGATCATCGGCCTGCGCAGCGAAATCCTGTGGCTCAAGAAGGTGCTCGGGCCGCAGCGCGACGTCATCGCCACGCTCAACAAGAAGGACCTGCGCCTGATCGACGACCAGCTGCAGAAGTACTTCAGCGATATTTACGAGAACGCCGTCAAGATCACCGAGACGTTCGACACCTACCGCGATCTGATGGGCAACTTGCGCGAGGCGTACCAATCCAGCCTCTCCAACCGGGCGAACGAGATCATGCGCGTCTTTACGGCGCTGACGACGATCTTCATGCCGCTGACGTTCATCACCGGCATCTACGGGATGAACTTCGCGCACTTGCCCGGCGAGACGTTCTACTACGGCTTCTACATCCTGCTCGGCTTCATGCTGCTCCTCGGCGGGGGCATGTTTCTCCTCTTCCGCAAAAAGGATTGGCTGTAACCGCCGCGTCGGCCCGAACGGAGTTCGAGCTTGAATAAATCGAAAGCCCCCTTGCCTGTCGGCCGCGGCCGACGAGCAAAGGGGCTTTTCTCTATTCTCCGCCAGGCCGAAGGCTCGGCCGCCGCGCGGCGGCCGAGGGCTCCGTCAGGAAGTCAATCCCGCTGGCGGCAAGCCGCTCCCCGGGCCGTCCGCATCGCCGCTGCGGGCGGCCGCCTGCTCCGCTCCCCGGTGGAAGTCGACGCGCTGGAGCAGCAGCCAGCCGAGCACGAAAAAGGCGGCGACCGACAGGATCGCGGCGCGGCTCGAGCCGGTCAGCGTCGCGCTGAGCGAAAAGACGAGCGGGCCGAGCACCGAGGTGAACTTGCTGCTGAGCGCCAGGAAGCCGAACCACTCGCCGGAGCGGTCCGGCGGCACGAGCCGCGCGTACAGCGAGCGGGCCGCCGCCTGGCTGCCGCCCTGTACGAGCCCGACGAGCGTCGCCAGGACGAAGAAATGCAGCGACGTCGTCATGAAGTAGCCGAGGATGACGATGCCGAGATAGATCAGCAGCGAGGCGCTCAGCATGCGCTTGGCCCCGAAGCGGCCGACCAGCCGGCCGAAGCCGAGCGTCGCGGGCAGGCCGACGAACTGCGTCACGAGCAGCGCGAGGATGAGATCGTCCGAATCGATGCCGATGCCCGCGCCGTAGATCGTCGCCATGACGATGACCGTGCTGATGCCGTCGTTGAACAACCAGAACGCCGCCATGTACTTGAGCAGCTCCGGATAGCGCCGCAGGCTGCGCAGCGACTGGGCGATGCGGCCGAACGACGCTCCCGCCGCCTGCAGCACGGTCGGGCCGCTCCTCATCGGCTCCGCAGACGCCGGCCGCTCCTTCCAGCGCGTGAACAGCGGCAGCGAGAACAGCAGCCACCAGACGCCGACCGTGGCGAACACGACCTGCGTCGCGGCCGTCTTGCTCGGAAAGCCGAGCGCCTCCCACTGCAGGATCATGACGAGGTTGATCGCCAGCAGCGCCCCGCCTCCCGCGTAGCCGTAGGCGTAGCCCTTGGCGCTCACCGCATGGCGCTGCTCCTCCGGCACGCCGTCGCGCAGCAGCGCGTCGTAGAACGTGTTGCCGGTGGAGAAGCCGACGATGCCGAGCACGAGCAGGCAGGAGGCGAGCAGCCAGTCGCCTTCCCCGGCCAGCGCCATCAGCGAGCTCGATGCCGCTCCGAGCACCGTGAAGGCGATCAGGAAGCGCAGCTTCGAGCGCGAGAGGTCGGCTGCGGCGCCGGCCAGCGGCGCCAGCACGGCGACGAGCAGCATCGCGATGCTCTGCGTGTTCGCCCAATACGACTGGGCCGCGCCGTCGGCAAGTCCGCTTGCGGCCACTCCTTCGTAGTAAACCGGCATGACGGCTGCCAGCATCGTCGTCGCGAACGCGGAGTTCGCCCAGTCGTACCAGATCCAGCCTCGGACCGCTTTTCGATCCATCCCAAGTTCCCCCGTTTCTTGCGGGCGCAGACCGCCCCTCGGATAGAGCTTCGCCGCTCTCTGTCCGATTCCTGCACCCGCTCCGGCCGCTCCTTCCTTGCTTTTTCGTAAAGGCTGCCCGCTTTGCTCTGCGCCTCCGGCTTGGATATACTAGGAAGAAGAGTGATAAAAAAGTCTTATCGAACGGAACCGAAGCCTCGGTTCGAGGCGAGAAAGGAGAGCTGCCCCTGAATATCAGCCAGCTGGAGACGCTGCTTACCATTTCCAAAACGATGAGCTTCCGCAAGGCCGGCGAGCTGCTCAACCTGACCCAGCCCGCCGTCTCCGCCCAGATCAAAAGCCTGGAGGAGGAGTTCAAGACGGTGCTCGTCGACCGCAACCAGCCGGTCACGCTCACCGATCGCGGCCAGGTGTTCCTCGACCACGCCACGCGCATCCTCGACATCGTCGAGGAGCTCAAGCAGAAGCTGTCCGACTTGAACCATACGCCGCAAGGCCATATCGTGCTCGGCACGACGAGCTCCATCGCCATCCAGATCCTGCCGCGCGTGCTGTCGTATTTCCAGAACCAGTTCCCGCTCATCAAGACGACGATCCATACGATGCCGTCGGCGCAGGTGCTCTCCAGCGTGGAGAACGGCAGCGTCGATCTCGGCCTGACCTATCTGATGGAGCATAATCCCCATGTGCGGACGGCAACGCTGTACTATGACACGTTCGAGCTCGTCGTCTCTCCGCGCCACCCGCTCGCCTCGCTCAAGCACGCGTCGCTGGACAAGCTGCGCGATGTGCCGCTCATCATGCTTTCGCCGGACACGCTCGGCCGCCGCTTCGTCGACCGCGTCTTCGCCGAGCACGGCATCGCGCCCAACATCGTCATGGAGCTGTCGAGCAGCGAGGAGGTCAAGCGGATGGCGGAGATCAATCTCGGCGCCGCCGTCGTCTCCAAGCAGTCCATCGCGAGCGAGCTGCGTCTGGGCACGCTGCGCATGATCAAGGTGAGCGAGCTCGAGGTGAGTCATCCGGTCGGCGTCGTCTACAAGTCGGGGCGCTATCTCAATTCGGCGATGCAGCAATTCCTCAGCGACCTCAAGGGCATGCCCGAGGCGCAGTTCATCAGCAGCGAATAGGAGGCCTTTCCATGAAATTCGACCTGCATACCCACCACTCGCGATGCGGCCACGCCGAGGGCAGCATCGAGGACTACATCCGCGCCGGCATCGACGCCGGGCTGTCCGTCATCGGCATCTCCGACCACTCGCCGTATTTCGGCAGCGAGGAGGATCATCCGCAGCCGGGCATCGCGATGGCCCGCAGCTCGCTGCCGGGCTATGTCGAGGAGGTGCTGGCGCTCAAGGCCAAGTACGAGGGGAAGATCGAGGTGCTGCTGGGGATGGAATCCGACTTCTTTCCCGAGCATGCCGAGACGTACCGCCGCGCGTACGAGCCGTATCCGTTCGACTATCTCATCGGCTCCGTCCATCTCTCGGGGGGCAAGAGCATCTTCAACCGCAACCGCTGGAAGGGACTGTCCGACCTCGTGCAGATCGAACAGAAGCGGGACTACTATGAGCTGATCCGCCAATCCGCCGTCTGCGGCATGTTCCAGGTGCTCGGCCACATCGACGCCATGAAGGGCTACTATCCGGCCTTCTCGGACATCCCGGCATCCGAGAGCATCGACCTGACGCTGCAGGCGATCTCCGGCAGCGGAGCGGCCATCGAGATCAATACGTCCGGCAAGACCAAGACCGTCGGCGGCTGGTATCCGTCCGAAGCGATCCTCGAGCGCGCGCTGTTCTACGGCGTGCAGGCGAGCTTCGGCTCCGATTCCCATGTGCCTTCGCGGGTCGGCGACGAGTTCGAGGAGGTTCGCGCCAAGCTCAAGGAGATCGGCTTCAAGGAGTGGGTGTTCTACCGCCAGAAACGTCCGGTGGCCGTGCCTCTCTGAGGCCGCAGCTCGGAAAAAAGACAAAAAAAGTGGACCTTCCGGAAGGAAGGTCCCAAGAAATATTTATTAAAAGGGGGTCATGCAACTATCATAACCGCTCCTTGTAATAATACCGTGACAGGATTATTTCAATTGTGTAACAAAACGCATGTCTCCCCCGTTCTTCGGACAATCTGCTTGAAGGAGATTCCGTCTTATGCCCGCTGACATGCCCTGGCTCCTGGTCGCGATCGGCAGCGCCCTCGTCTTCGGCCTCGCCGGCTGGTGGATGAAGGTGTCCCAGATGAAGCAGGGCGGCCGGACGGCGCTGCTGCTCGGCCTTTATGCGTCCGGCACGGCCGGGTTCGCGGCGCAAAGCTTGACGGACGGCGGCTGGTCGGCGCTCGGCGACTGGCGGCTCTGGCTCTATGGCGGCATCGTCGGCGCCGGGTCGGCTTGGGGCAACGCGGTCTTCATGAAAGCGCTGGAGCACGGTCCCGCCAGCATCACCTCGCCGATCACGAACCTCAACATTGTCCTCGTCGTGGCGATGTCGGTCGCGTGGTACGGCGAACGGCTCGGCCCCGCAGAAGCGGCCGGCATCGCGCTGCTGCTCGGGGCGGCGGTGCTCGTCGCGATCCGCCCGGCGGAGAAGCTGCGCCTCTCCAGCCGCCTCTGGTACATCTACACCGGCGCCGCCGTCCTGCTGTTCACGTTCCGCAACGGCGGCCTCAAGGTGACCGGCGAAGCCGGACTGCCCTCGTCGGCCGTCCTGTTCAGCGGCTATGCGCTGGCGCTGCTCTGGTTCGCTGCCGCCGCATGGCGCGAGCAGGCCCGCTCGGCTGCCCCGCGACCATCTCCGGACTCGCCGACCCCAGCGGTGCGGAGCGAGGCGGCGGCGCGCTTCCGCATCGGCCTGCGCCATGGCCTGCTCGCCGGACTGTTCTCCTACGGGGGGCTCCAGCTCTACGCGCTGGCGCTCGAGACCGGCCCTGCGGGCCTCGCCGCCCCGATCTTCGCGACAAACAGCCTTGTCGTCGCGGCCGGGTCCATCCTCGTGTACCGGGAGCGCCTGACAAGGCTGCAATGGCTTGCTTTCGCCTGCCTCATGGCAGGGCTCGTCGTCATCCGGCTGTAGCCGTCCGGCTCAGCTCTTGGTCCGTCCGGACAGCCGCTGGATGCCGAGCCGCTTCTTGGCCCATTGGCGCAGCCGGTACAGAGGCGGCTGCTTCATGACCGAGCCCCAGCCGTCGTACTTGCCGCCGCCCCCGCCGAGAACGCGGTACAGCTCGTCGACGCGGCCGTTGACCGTCTCCAGCCGCACGTCCTCATAGCGGCTGATGACGAGCGGATACGGATAATCCGGCTCCGGCTCCCCGCTCTTTCCTTCCTCGATCCGATAGCCCATCCCTTCCAGCTTCATCCGCATCATCATGCGATCGTCCGAATCGCGGAACAGCAGCCAGTGGTAGACGTTGCGCGGCTGGCGGATGTCGTCCCCGCGGTTCAGCAGCGCATACACCATCTGCGCATTATGGATGAACAGCTCCTCCAGCGTGTCCGGCATCATGAAGCGGTAAAATTCCCACTGCGGATCCGGCTTGGCATAGTATTGCAGCCGATAGCCCTGGTGCTCGCGGATCATGTTCTCCAGCGGCTCCAGCACGGCGTCGGACGCGATATAGTAATAATATTCCAGCCTCTTGGGCGTATTGATCCTTCCGGCATAAAAGGCTTCCCCCCCGGCCAGCACCGCTTCCTCCAGGCGCTGCTCCAGCTTCTCCAATTCGGCAATCATGGCGGCCTTTTTCTTCTGACGGCTGCGCACCGAATACAGGTTGATCGTGATGGAGAGCAGCCGGGTCAGCTCGGAGGGAGGCGTTTCTTTTTTCCAGGCGCAATTGACGAGAATCCTCATCTGCTCCTTGGACTCCGTCATGCGTTCAAAAAATCCCCAATCGTCCGGCATGGAGTCTCCTCCTCTCTGGTGGGTCCGTTCCACTCATTATAGCGAAACCTCGCCGCCATCTCATCCTTTTTTGCCAAGCATCTTACTCAAGAGACGAAACTCTACCTGAAAAGTTGCGCTTCGCGCCTCTTTTCCACAACCTGGCCACGCCCGATCTCAATCCGTCCGCAAAGAAAAAAGAACCGCCCCCTGCCGCAGTCTCGGGAAGGGACGATTCTTGGCCTTAATCTTACAGAAGCGCGTCGATGGAATAAGCTCCCGCTCCGGAAAAAGCAAGCGCAAGCGCGGCCGCGATCAGCACGAGATTGTACTCGTAGCCGTTCGATGTCGACCAGATGCCGTTCGCTCCGTGCACCTTCGCGATCGCGACGAGCATCGTCACGACGATGAGGGCGGCGGCCACCCACATCCACAGGCCGAGCGCGAGCAGCAGTCCGCCGAGCAGCTCCGCTCCTCCGGCCAGCACGGCCATCAGCACCCCCGGCTTCGCCCCGATCGACTCCAGCCAGCCGGCCGTTCCCTTGATGCCGTAGCCTCCGAACCAGCCGAACAGCTTCTGCGCGCCGTGCCCGATGAACAGCAGGCCGACGACGACCCTCAAGATGAGCAATCCCGTATCCAACATTGCAACCCTCTCCTTTATCGTCTCTTGTTTGTTTCGATGGACTAATCTTATATCCATAACTAACTAAAGTCAAGTAAATATATTTAAGTTATTTAGTGGGCCGCAGTCACTTACATTTCCTTAGTCAATGTGGTACAATAGCGGCAACAGAAGGAGTGATGCGAATGGACTACTCCACGATGTGCCCCAAGTATGAGGCGGCGATCGAGCTCCTCGGCAAGAAGTGGACGGGCCTGATTATCCGCGTGCTGCTCGGAGGGCCGAAGCGGTTCAAGGAAATCAAGGAGCAGATTCCGGAGATGAGCGACAAGATGCTGACCGACCGGATGAAGGAGCTCGAGACGAGCCAGATCGTCAATCGCAACGTATATCCGGAGATGCCGGTCCGGATTGAATATGAGCTGACCGAAAAAGGACGGAACCTCAAGCCGGTCATCGAATCGATCCAGGACTGGGGAGAGAACTGGCTTTGACCCCCGCCTTGCCGCCTTCGGGCGGCTTTTTCGTTTTGCTAAAAGCCTATGTGCGATTCGGAGGATTTAGGACCTTGCCGGCTGGGACTTGCTCGAGGATAGTGGAAACGCTTCTTCGAGGGGCTTATACTAAAGAGGACATCTATAAGCGGACAGTGAGGGTGAGGCATGGACAACGAAACGATCAAGCAGGCCTATGCGGATCTGGGGCTCGATCCCGCTGCGACCAAGGAGGACGTGGAGAAGCGGTACGACCTGCTGCTTCGCCGCGCTCGCAGCAGCCGGTCCGGGGCGCAGCTGCAGGAGGGACAGGTCGACCTGGAGCGGATCAACGCCGCCTATCGCACCATCCAGAACCAGGATCGCGAGGCATCGACCGAAGCGTACAACGAGCAGGCCTACGGCAAGTACAAGGGCATGGCTCCCGCGATGCAGAAGCTCGACCATTTCTTCAGCTATTATAAATTTCATCTGCTGGGAGCGATCGTGCTCATCGCCGCCGTCGTCTACGGCATCAACGCCTATCAGGACAAGAAGCGCGAGGAGGCCGAGCTCGCCAAGCTGCCCCCGGCCGCGATCGCCGTGTCGTTCTTCGGCCAGTTCATCGGCGCCGACGGCAGCAGTCCGATCGGCGGCGGCGTCGACCTGAAGCCGGCGGAAGAGCAGATCGTCAAGCGGTTTCCCGAGTGGAAGCGCGCGATCGTCCACCTGACCTTCGTCCCGGAGGAGCCGCAGTCGAGCCAGGATATGGCGATGGTCCAGAAAAGCCTCATCGACCTCATCTCCAACAAGGACGACGTCTACATCCTGGACAAGCCGAACTTCGAGAAGCTGGCGCGGGACAATGCCCTCGTCGATCTCGGCCCGCACGCTTCGTTGCTGGGCCTGGCTGCGGACGACAGCCGCGCCGTGCATACGGCGACGACGGATGCCCCGACGACGGAGCAGTGGTTCGGCGTCGACGTCTCGGACAGCCCGCTCATCAAGAGTATGGGCCTTGCCGGCAACACGTTCATCGCCGCCGTCCGCGGCGACACGCAGAAGCTCGACAACTCGCTGCAGCTCATCCAGGCTGCGGCATCCGATACGTCGGCTCCTTGATCGCTCCTGTCCATCGCTGGAAAAAGACGGCCTCTCGGCCGTCTTTTTTGTTCCGGGAGCGATGCGGGAGCTGCTGCCGCTTCGCAGACCCTCGTGCTAATGCTTTGAAACCTGACTCCGCTTCGCGGAGCGGGGACTCGTTCCGATCTGCCTAGAGCCCGGATTCCTTTCATCCCAATTTCCCAGCAGGGTGGAATCCCGCCTCCTAGGGAACCGCTGCCGCTTCTCCACGAGCCCCCGCCCGCTTCGCTCCAGGTTCCAAGCCAACTCGTCTCATGCATGGCGTTCGCTGCATGGAGCAAGATGAGACATTGCTCCACCTGACCGTCGGCACCCGAGTTGCTCGGTTTTTCCGCGCAACGCGCTCCTTTTCGCCGCCTCCGCACCCGAGCTGCTCGGTTTTTCCGCGCAACTCTTCCTTTTCGCCGCCTCCGTACCCGAGTTGCTCGGTTTTTCCGCTCAACTCTTCCTTTTCGCCGCCTCCGTGCCCGAGTTGCTCGGTTTTTCCGCTCAACTCTTCCTTTTCGCCGCCTCCGCACCCGACTTGCTCGGTTTTTCCGCGTAACTCTTCCTTTTCGCCGCCTCCGCACCCGAGTTACTCGGTTTTCACGCGCAACGTGCTCCTTTCCGCCGACCCCGCACCCGAGTTGCTCGGTTTTTCCGCGCAACGCGCTCCTTTCTGCCGACTCTGCACCCGAGTTGCTCGGTTTTTCCGCGCAACAATTCCTTTTCGCCGCCTCCGCACCCGAGTTGCTCGGTTTTTCCGCGCAACGCGCTCCTTTTCGCCGCCTCCGCACCCGACTTGCTCGGTTTTCACGCGCAACTCTTCCTTTTCGCCGACTCCGCACCCGAGTTGCTCGGTTTTTCCGCGCTCGCCGACTCCGCACCCGAGTTGCTCGGTTTTTCCGCGCAACGCGCTCCTTTCCGCCGACCCCGCACCCGAGTTGCTTGGTTTTTCCGTGCAACTCTATTCGCTGCGGGTTGAAGCAGCCTTTTACTCCTTTAGCCTTGTGAGGTGTGGGGACCGGCTAGCTGCATTGGGCTTGTCCCTGTGCTTAAACGTTTTCTGACCTATGCAGCTTGCTGCATGCCTTATACGGCCGGTAAGTCCGGGCTGTGCGTAGCGCTGCCGTCTCCCTGGTATGCGGGAGATGCCCCCCTCCCCCCAAAAAGGGGGGAGGAAGACGCCTAGGGACAGGGCAAGCGAAGCGAGCCGATGCCTTTCGGAGAAGCGGCAGCGGTCCTCTTGGAAGACGGATGCCCTCCGAATCGGAGGTTGGGCAATCCAGGCATCCGGCTTCCAGTGGAATCGGAGAAAGGCTCGGCTCGCGCAGCGGTATGCTGTCCTGCTCCGTCCTGCTCCGTTCTCCGGCTCTCACGGAGAACGAAAGGCTCGGCTCGCGCAGCGGTATGCTGTCCTGCCCCGTCCTGCTCCGTTCTCCGGCTCTCACGGAGAACAAGCGGCTCGGCTCGCCCAGCGGCTTGCCTGTCTGGACAAAGCAAAAAGCCTCCCGCGCCGCCTGCTAGGCAGGCAACGCGGGAGGCTTTCGTCCATCGAGCTTAGAAGCTCAGCCAGTTCTTGAACAGCTGGGCCGTCGTGTCGCGGTTGATCGCGGCGATCGACGTCGTCAGCGGAATGCCTTTCGGGCAGGAGCGCACGCAGTTCTGCGAGTTGCCGCAGCCCTCGATGCCGCCGTCCTCCATGAGCGTCTCCAGGCGCTCGGCCTTGTTCATCTCGCCCGTCGGATGGGCGTTGAACAGGCGCACCTGCGAGATCGCAGCCGGGCCGATGAAGCTCGAACGGTCATTGACGTTCGGGCAGGCCTCGAGGCAGACGCCGCAGGTCATGCATTTGGAGAGCTCATAGGCCCACTGGCGCTTCGTCTCGGCCATGCGCGGTCCGGGACCGAGGTCGTACGTGCCGTCGATCGGAATCCACGCCTTCACGCGCTTGAGCGCGTTGAACATGCGCTCGCGGTTGATGACGAGGTCGCGGACGACCGGGAACGTGCTCATCGGAGCGACGCGCACCGGCTGCTCCAGCTTGTCGACCAGCGCGCTGCACGCCTGGCGCGGCTTGCCGTTGATGACCATCGAGCAGGCGCCGCATACTTCCTCGAGACAGTTGGACTCCCAGATGACCGGGGTCGTCTTGCCTCCGTCGGTCTTGACCGGGTTGCGCTGGATCTCCATCAGGGCGCTGATGACGTTCATGTTGGGACGGTAAGGAAGCTCGAACTCCTCCGTATAAGGAGCCGCTTCCGGCGAGTCTTGGCGGGTGATGATGAATTTGACCGTCTTGCCCGCCTTAACCGGGGTTTCGGTTGCCATGGTCGTTCTCCCTCCTCGTTAGGACTTGCTGCTCGAGTAGTCGCGCTTGCGCGGCTGGATGAGCGAGGTGTCGACTTCCTCGTACGAGATCTCCGGACCTGCAGCCGTCCATGTGGCGATCGTCGTCTTGAGGAACTGGTCGTCGTTGCGGTCCGGGAACTCCGGCTTGTAGTGCGCGCCGCGGCTCTCGTCGCGCAGCAGGGCGCCCTTGGTCATCGCCTCGGCCAGCTCCAGCATGTTCCACAGCTGGCGCGTGTAGGCGACGCCGGCGTTGTTCCAGCGCGCGGTATCGTTGATGTTGATGTTGGAGTAGCGCTGCTTGAGCTCCTTGATCTTGTCGATCGTCTGCACGAGGCGGTCGTTGTAGCGGACGACGGTCATGTTGTTCGTCATCCACTCGCCGAGCTCCTTGCCGAGCACGTAGGCGTTCTCCGTGCCGCCGAGCTTCAGGATCGACTCGTAGTTGTCCGTGCGCAGCTTGACCTCGCGGTCGAAGATGGAGGACGGGGCGTCCTCGGCGGACTTCTTGAGTCCTTTGATGTACTCGACCGCTTTCGGTCCCGTCACCATGCCGCCGAAAATAGCGGACAGCAGCGAGTTCGCGCCGAGACGGTTGGCTCCGTGGTACTGATAGTCGCATTCGCCGCAGGCGAACAGGCCCGGGATGTTGGTCATGCCGTTGTAGTCGACCCACAGGCCGCCCATCGAGTAGTGGACCGCCGGGAAGATCTTCATCGGCAGCTTGCGCGGATCATCGCCGACGAACTTCTCGTAGATCTCGATGATGCCGCCGAGCTTGACGTCGAGCTCCTTGGGATCCTTGTGGGACAGGTCGAGGTAGACCATGTTCTCGCCGTTGATGCCGAGCTTGTCGTCCACGCAGACCGAGAAGATCTCGCGGGTCGCGATGTCGCGCGGCACGAGGTTGCCGTAGGCGGGATACTTCTCTTCGAGGAAGTACCACGGCTTGCCGTCCTTGTACGTCCAGATGCGTCCGCCCTCGCCGCGAGCCGACTCCGACATGAGCCGGTTCTTGTCGTCGCCCGGGATGGCCGTCGGGTGGATCTGGATCATCTCGCCGTTGGCGTAGTTTACGCCTTGCTGGTACACGGCGCTTGCCGCGGTGCCCGTATTGATGACCGAGTTGGTCGTCTTGCCGAAAATGATGCCGGGGCCGCCGGTCGCCAGAATGACCGCGTCCGCGCGGAAGGAGATGACCTCCATCGTGCGCAGGTCCTGGCCGGTGATGCCGCGGCAGACGCCGTCGTCGTCCAGAACCGCGCCCATGAACTCGAAATGCTCATGCTTGCTGACGAGGCCGGCGGCCTCCCAGCGGCGAACCTGCTCGTCCAGCGCGTAGAGCAGCTGCTGGCCGGTCGTCGCGCCGGCGAACGCCGTGCGGTGGTACTGCGTGCCGCCGAAGCGGCGGAAGTCGAGCAGTCCCTCGGGCGTGCGGCTGAACATGACGCCCATGCGGTCCATCAGGTGGATGATGCCGGGAGCGGCTTCGCACATCGCCTTGACCGGAGGCTGGTTCGCGAGGAAGTCGCCGCCGTAGACCGTATCGTCGAAGTGCTCCCAAGGGGAGTCGCCTTCGCCCTTCGTATTGACGGCGCCGTTGATGCCGCCCTGCGCGCACACGGAGTGCGAGCGCTTCACGGGCACCAGAGAGAACAGGTTGACGTGGACGCCGGCTTCGGCCGCCTTGATCGTGGCCATGAGGCCGGCCAGGCCGCCGCCGACGACGATGATGTTGTTTTTAGCCATGTGAGTGGGTCCTCCTTCTCTATCGTGTTATCCGATCCAGGTCCGTACGGCAGCCGACGTCTCTGCGAACTCGTCGCCGCGGAACGCCGCGATGGAGAGCAGGAACAGGGCCGACACGATGACGAACACGCCCATCCAGATGTACGAGGAGATGCGCTGCGCGCGCGGGCCCACGGTGATGCCCCAGCTCACGAGGAAGGACCACATGCCGTTGGCGAAATGGAATACGGCGGCGAGCACGCCGATCGTGTAGAGGACGACGCTGACCGGATTCGTGAAGATTTCGTGCATCTGATTGCCGAGCTGCTCATGCGTCAGCTCGCCGATCAGCACCTGATAGCGGGTCTGATAGACGTGCCATACGACGAAGACGAACGTGATGACGCCAGTGAGGCGCTGCACCGTGAATGCCCAGTTGCGGCCGTATTGGAAGCGGGAATTGTTCCAGTTCGACTGGTAGGCGACGTAAAGGCCGTAGACGCCGTGGAAGATGAGCGGCAGGAAAATGCCGAAAATCTCCAGGAAGTAGATCAGCGGCAAGCCGTTGAGCATCTCGACGCTGTCGTTGAACCCTTCCGGGCCCCCCTCGAACGCCGAGTAGTTGGTGATGGCGTGGTTGACGAGGAACAGGGCAAGAGGCACCACCCCGAGAAGCGAGTGGATCTTGCGCGTCAAATAGGAATTTCCTTTCATAAATAATGCGTTCTCCTTTCCAGCCGTTTGAATGCGTAATCATCATCAGGGACAAACCTTACCCATTTTACAGCCCGTGCCTGAGAGCGTCAACAATTCGCGACAGCATCCGACTTCGGCATGGACACAGATTAGCCACAGTTCCCATCGTACCCTTTTTTCGCTTATAAAGATATTGTTTATTTTTTATACGATGTTATAACATATACGCATAAGGAAACGAGCGACTCGAAAGGATGGGATTCGATGCAGGAAGACCTTCAGCTGTTCGCGGTCATCGTCGAGCAGTCCAGCATGAACAAGGCGTCCGCGCTGCTCAATCTGTCGCAGCCCGCCCTCTCGCGCAAGATCGCCAAGCTCGAGGAGGAGCTCGGAGCTCCGTTGTTCCGCCGCGTCGGGCGGCGCCTCGAGCTGACGCGCATCGGCGAGCTGACGTACGACTATGCCGTGCAGCTGCGCCAGATGCATCGGCAATACCTGCTGACGCTCGCCGAGTTCAAGCAGACCCATCGGTTCACGCTGACGATCGGCGCCAGCCTGACGACGCTGCAGACGACGCTGCCCGATCTCATCCAGGCGCTGACCGCCGGCCATCCGCAGATCGACATCAAGGCCGTCACCGGCAAGACCCATGAGATCGTCTCGCTCGTCCGGGACAAAAAAATCGAGCTCGGTCTGGTGGCATCCGTCATAGACGACCCGCAGCTGCACTGCGTGAAGCTGTTCGACGACCACCTCGAGCTCGTGTTGCCTCGCGGGCGCATGCTGTCGGACAAGCTCGCGATCGAGGATCTGAACGGCCTGCCGATGATCCTGTTCTCCAAGGGCACCTGGTTCCGCACGCTCACCGACGAGCTGTTCGACAAGTTCCGCCTTCATCCCGACGTCCGCATGGAGATCGATTCCTTCGAGGCGATCCTGCGGCTGCTGCATACGTGCGGAGCGGCCACGCTGCTGCCCCGATCCTACATCCGCCCGCAGATGGCCGAGGACAACGACCTGCTCATCGTGCCGCTGCCGGAGCTGAAGAAGACCCGGCGCACGACGTCGCTCATCCACGGCGATCCGGCGCTGCTGGAGCCCGTCGTCCGCCAGTGGATCGCGGAAGCGTCGGCCGGCTATGCGGCGCGCTCGGGATTGCCGCTGAGCGCTCGCGGCGGACTGCCGGGACAGGCGTAGCGCTGCCGGGGAACGTCCCCGCTGCCCGCTCGCAATCAGCGCTCGCTGACCATGTTCTCGAAATCCTCGATGCCCTCGTTCGTGCCGATGACGACCATGATGTCGCGCTCGGCCAGCACCTGCTCGGCCTTGGGCGCGATGACGATGCCTTGCGGCTTGTTGACGGCGACGATGCTGCAGCCGAACCGCTTGCGCGGATCGATGTCGGCAAGCGTCTTGCCCGCGAGGCAGCGCGGCACGGACAGCTCCGCGACGGAGTAGTCGGAGCTCAGCTCGATGTAGTCGAGCAGATTGGGCGAGACGAGCTGATGCGCGACGCGGATGCCCATGTCCCGCTCGGGATAGATGACCCGGTCGGCGCCCAGCTTCTCCAGCACGCGCCCGTGCAGCTCGCTGACCGCCTTGACGACGACCTGCTTCACGCCGGCGTCCTTCGCGAGGATGGCGGTCATGATGCTCGCCTGGATGTCCCCCCCGATGGCGACGATGCAGCAGTCGAAGTTGCGGATGCCGAGCGCGCGCAGCGCCTCCTCGTCCGTGGAATCCGCGCATGCGGTGTGCGTGAGCGTGCCGCTCATGTCGTCGACGAGCTCCTCGTTGCGGTCGATGCCGAGCACTTCATGGCCGAGGTGCACGAGCTCCTTGCCGAGGCTGGATCCGAACCTTCCCAGCCCGATGACGCAAAATTGACTTCCTTTGGCTCCCTTACCCATTGTCTCTCTTTCTTTCCTTTCCTATCCGATGATGATCTTGCCTTCCGGATGCTTGAAGTATTCCTTGCTGGCCTTGGGGCGAAGCGCGTACGCCATCGTCAGCGGGCCGAGCCGGCCGGCGAACATGACGAAGCTCAGCACCAGCTTGCTCACGTCCTGCAGCCCCGGCGTGATGCCGGTGCTCAGCCCGACCGTGCCGAACGCCGACACCGTCTCGAACAAGATCCGCAGGAAATCGCGGTCCTCGAGCGTGCAGAGCACCATCGTCGAGGCGAGCACGATGGCGATCGACAGCATCGTGATGGTGAGCGCCTTGAGGATGCGCTCCTTGGCGAGGCGGTAGCGGAACAGCACGATGTCCTCCTTGCCGCGCAGCATCGCCCACATCGCCGCAGCGAGCGTCATGAACGTCGTCGTCTTGATGCCGCCCCCGGTCGAGCCCGGCGACGCTCCGATGAACATGAGGATAATCATGAAGAACAGGCTCGCCTGGGTAAGCGCTCCGATATCCACCGAGTTCGGGCCGGCGGTGCGCGTCGCGACCGACTGGAACAGCGAGGCGAGCAGCTTGCCGCCCAGGTCGAGCGGCCCCATCGTGCCGGGGTTGCCGTACTCGAACAGGAAGATGACGACCGTGCCCAGCGATACGAGCCCGCCGGTCGCCAGCAGCACGACTTTGGAGTGGAGCGTCAGCCGGCGCTGCCTGCGGAAGTCGACCAGATCGGACAGGACGATGAAGCCGAGCCCGCCCAGGATGACAAGCGAGACGGTGACGAGATTGACGAGCGGATCCGCGACGTAAGCGGTCATGCTGCGGTACTCGCCCATGATGTCGAAGCCGGCGTTGTTGAACATCGAGATCGCATGGAAGATGCCGTAGTAGACCGCCTGGCCGATCGGCATGTCGTACAGGAAGCGGATCGCGTACAGCAGCGCTCCGCAGCCTTCGATGACGAGCGAGTAGAGCAGGACGCGGCGGATCAGCCGCACGATGCCCTCCATCGAGCCCTGGTTCATCGCTTCCTGCAGCAGCAGCCGGTCCTTGAGCGAGATCCGCTTGCGCAGCACGAGCGCGAACAGCGTCGCCATCGTCATGAAGCCGAGACCTCCGACCTGGATCATCAGCAGGATAATCAGCTGTCCCGCGATCGAGTAGTGCGTCCCGGTGTCGACGACGACGAGGCCGGTGACGCATGTGGCGGATGTCGCGGTGAAGAGGGCGTCGATCCAGCGCGTCCCCTGGCCGTCCGCAGTGGCGAACGGCTGCATGAGCAGCAGCGAGCCGAGCAGGATGATGAGCCCGAAGCCGGCGATCAGAATCCGCGGCGGGGATGGGATGAGCAGCTGCTTGAGCTGCAGCCTCCATGCGGTCATAGGCGGGAAGTCTCCTTTTTTTGAACACGACAAAAAGGCACCGGAAACACCCGGTGCCCAGCGCCTGTGTGAGTCCTGTCATGAAGCCTGCGAGGTTAGCTGACGGATTCGGGCGTGACGGCCGCCCTAACCGCCGGGGCATGTCCCCGGCGGCATTCACCCCTGCGGACGGCAGCTGCTCGAGCGGCCGTCCGCGCTGGTTCCCCCGCTTCCGGCGCATCGTCCGGAATTCGGCAGTTTAAAGTTCTATAGGATCGGATTTGATTATATAGGATAAAGGACAGGTTACCAAACGCATCGGCGGGCGATGGCGGCCGATTTGCTTCGTTATTCGGGGCTGGCGGACTTTGCGGCGGATGCTATCCCCATCGCGCTCGCTCTTTTGGCCGCTGGCTCGTCCGCACGCCCGGGCGGCATGGATAAAAGGAAAGCCGCTGTGGTAAGGTTAAACCATGGATCCAACCAGGCAGCGCCATCAGCAAGGAGGACTTCAATGAATTCATCCCGTCTCGATCAAGCTTTTCGAAGGTACGTATGGTATGGCGCGATCGGAGCCGCTTTATTCCTGCTGCTGCAGGTCATCCCTTCGGCAGCGGGGCTCGGCGAGGAGATGGAGCCGGCTCATCCGGTCAGCCGCGAGCAGGCGTTGGCGGCGGCAGCCGACTTCGCCCAGATGCAGCTGGGGTCGCTTCCGCAGAACGCCCATGCCGTGCATCAGGCCGACCGGCTGATGGCCGGCTATGTCGCCAAGGAGAAGCTGGGCAAGACGATGGACAGCAGCGCCGGCCTCAAGGTGCCCGTCGATCTATGGCAGGTGACGCAGAACTTCGAGGACGGCCGGCGGCTGCTCGTCGAGATCGGCATGACGAGCGGCAAGCTCGTCGGCTGGAAGCAGCTGCTCGAGCCGTCCGGCGGCGACAGCAGCGGCTCCCCGCTGGAGGGCGGCGCCCTGGACCGGACTGTGCAGCGGCAGGCCGACGAGCTCGGGATCGGCCAGCTCCGCCGCGCCTTCGCCGGCGAAGGCGACTCCGTCCGCTACGAGGCCGATGGGATCACCGTCGGAGAAGCGAGGCTGACCGTCCTGGCCGAGGGCGAGCGGCTCGAGGGCGAAGGCCGGCTGACGCGATTCCAGCCCGTCTACGAGGTTCCTGCCTCCTACGCGGCCTACACGGAGGAGCAGGACCGGCTCGGCGAACGCCTGTCGCTGCTCGGCAACCTGCTGCCGTCCGGCGTCATGACGCTGCTCGCCATTGTTTACGCGATCGTCATGCGGCGCTTCACGTCGTTCCGCCGGGGCTGGGCGCTCGCGCTGATCTTCCTCGTCTTTTATACGATCAACAACTTCAACCTGCTGGACGGCCTGCGGGCCATCTACGGGGGCGAGGTCAACGCCGAGCTGGCGGCGATGGCGCAGCTCGTCTTCATGTCGGTGCTCACCTTCGCGATGGCGGTCGGCGCTTACTTCTCCCTCGTGGCCGGAGACGGCCTGTGGAGAGCCCAGGGCCGTCCGCTATGGACGGCCGGCCGGGAGCCCGGCTTCGGTGCCCAGGCGTGGAGCGCGATGAAGCTTGCCTACGTGCTCGCCTTCGTGCTGCTCGGCCTGCAGACGCTCATCCTCGGCGGCCTCTCGGCCGCCACAGGCGCCTGGGCGACGACCGACGTCACCCAGTCGCCCTACAACATGTCGGCGCTCTGGCTCATGCCTCTGCTCGCCTGGTGCGCCGCCATCCAGGAGGAGGCGGTATACCGGCTGTTCGGCATCGGACTGCTGATGAAATGGATCAAAAACCCGTTCATCGCCTCGCTCATCCCGACCGTGATCTGGGCGCTCGGCCATGTCACCTACCCGATCTATCCGTCGACCACCCGGCTGATCGAGCTGACGATCCTCGGCCTGCTGTTCTCGTACCTGTTCTTGAAGTTCGGCTTTTTCACCGCCGTCTTCACCCACGCGATCATGAACAGCGTGCTCATGTCGCTGTCGCTGTTCATGACCGGACGTCCCGTCGAAACCGTGGCGGGCGCCATCTACATCGCCGCTCCGATCGCAGTCGCCTGGCTGATGCGAAGGTACGGCATGCAGCGGAGCGCGGCCGCCTATCCGCCGCCGGCCTGACGCCGCATATGAAAAGAGACGAAGCGGACTTCCTAATCGCTTCGTCTCTTTTTGCCTCCGGCCGACCCAGCCGCTACTCCTCGCGGAGCGCCTCGACGATGCGCTCCGCGAGCTTGTCGCCGATGCCGAGCGGGCGGAAGTCCTCGGCCTTCGCCTCGCGGATCTTCTTGAGCGAGCCGAAATGCCTCAGCAGCTGCTTGCGCCGCTTCTCTCCGATGCCGGAAATCGAGTCGAGGCGCGATTCGGTCATGGACTTGCCGCGCTGCTCGCGGTGGAACGAGATCGCGAACCGGTGCACCTCGTCCTGGATGCGCTGCAGCAGGTAGAACTCCTGGCTGTCGCGCGGCAGCGTCACCGGCACCGGCGGATCGCCGACCATGAGCTGCGCCGTCTTGTGCTTGGCGTCCTTGACGAGGCCGCATACCGGCACCTGCAGGCCGAGCTCGTTCTCGAGGATGTCGTTAGCCGCGCTGATCTGGCCCCTGCCGCCGTCGACGACGATCAGGTCGGGCAGCGGTAGCCCTTCCTTGAGCACGCGCTCGTAGCGTCTGCGGATGACCTCCCGCATCGTCTCGTAATCGTCCGGCCCCTGCACGGTGCGCACCTTGTACTTGCGGTATTCCTTTTTGTCCGGCTTGCCGTCGGTGAAGACGACCATCGCGGAGACCGGGTTCGTGCCCTGGATGTTGGAGTTGTCGAACGCCTCGATGCGGCGGATGTCCGTCATGCCGAGATAGGCCGCGAGGCCCGTCGAAGCCTTGACGCTGCGCTCCTCGTCGCGCTCGATCAGCTTGAACTTCTCGTCGAGCGTCACCTTGGCGTTGCCCTCGGCCATCGCCACGACCTCGCGCTTGCGGCCCCGCTGCGGCAGATGGACCTTGACCTTGAGCCAGCTCTGCAGCGAGGCGCGCACCTCGTCGGCGGCCGAGCCGAGCGCCGGCTCGGCGCCGTCGGCCTCGTCCCCGCCGAGCCTCCCGCCCGCTGCGGGCGCGTCTGCGGCGACGCTCTCGGCGGCCGCCGCCTCGCCGTCCTTGCCCGCTGCCGGCGCGTCCGGCAGCGGCAGCAGGATTTCTTTGGGCAAGGCCGGATTGTCGCTGTAGTACTGCGTCACGAACGTCATGAAGTCGTCGTAGGCCTCGCCGTAATACGGGAACGACGTCGTGCGCCGCTCGATCAGCTTGCCGCCGCGCATATAAAGGATCTGGACGCACATCCAGCCCTTGTCGACGGCGAATCCGAACACGTCGCGGTCGAGCGCGTCGGCCAAGGTGATCTTCTGCTTTTCCATGACGGCGTCGATCGCCTGGATCTGGTCGCGGTACTCCTTGGCCCGCTCGAACTCCATCGCCTCCGCGGCCGCCGCCATCTTGCGCTGCAGCTCCGCCTTGACCTCGTCCTGGCCGCCGTTCAGGAAGCGCGCGATCTCCTGCACCATCGACTCGTAGGTGCCGGGCTCGACCTCGTACTCGCACGGCGCGATGCACTGGCCCAGGTGATAGTAGAGGCATACCTTGTCCGGCAGGGTGTTGCATTTGCGGAGCGGATACAGCCGGTCGAGCAGCTTCTTCGTCTGCTGAGCCGCGTAGGCGTTCGGATACGGGCCGAAATATTTGCCCTTGTCCTTCACGATCCGCCGCGTCACCTCGAGCTTCGGATGCTTCTCGTTCGTAATCTTGATGTACGGAAACGTCTTGTCGTCCTTGAGCAGGACGTTGTAGCGCGGATGGTACTGCTTGATGAGGTTGCATTCGAGAATGAGGGCTTCCATGTTGCTCGCCGTCACGATATATTCGAAGTCCCGGATCTCCGAGACGAGACGCTGCGTCTTGCCGTTGTGGGTCCCGTTGAAATACGAGCGCACCCGGTTCTTGAGCACCTTCGCCTTGCCGACGTAGATGATGGTGCCTTCGCCGTTCTTCATCAGGTAGCAGCCCGGCTGATCGGGCAGCAGGGCGAGCTTGCCCTTGATCTGATCCATGGCCCAGAGGCCTCCTTTCCGCGGCGCATCCGCAGGATTGCCGTACCTTCTATTGTAGCACAGCGCGCTTCGGCGAGTCAGTCCCCGTCGGCCGACAAGGCCGGCCGACCGATCGGCAGCAATCGCTTCCATCCGATCCGGACAGGCAAAATTCGCCTTTACATAAGTTCCGCAGTCTGGGTATACTACTAGGAGAAGTTGTCACGTCAGGTGCTGGCCCCCGGCCATGGACGCCGCCGCGCCGGCGGCAGGGACAGCGATATTGAAGCGAGGAGGACGCACAATGGAGAACGTCAACGTCAGAGATCCGCGCGAGCATGTGAACGAGGAGCCCCGCGACGACCTGAAGGATCTCGTGTTCGGATTCGGCGGCATGATCGGCTTTATGACCGTCGCCTATATCATCATGGTGGTTGTCAAGTACATCATCGACTAACGATCCGCTCCCATCCAACTCAACCCTCCGGCCCAGCCGGGAGGGTATTTATTTTTTATGGCCCATTGCAAATGACGTATTCGATGTGGTACTTTATTTCCATCTTTATCGAATCAATAAGAAAAATCACAAAGGAAAGGCGGGGATGTCATGGTCGAGGACAACGAGGACGTCAAGCAAGCCGTCAAAGTCTACAAAGCTCTCGGTGAACCGACCCGGATTAAAATCGCCATGCTGCTCACGGAGGAGAAGAACCTCTGCTGCTCCGACATCAGCGGCAAGCTCGATTCCGTCGCCGGCTCCACGCTCTCCCATCATCTCAAACAGCTGACGGAATGCGGCCTGCTGAAGCAGCGCAAGGACGGAACCTACATGTACTACAGCGTCAACAAGGACATCGCCCGCAAGTACGCTCCTTATCTGCTGGAGTGATTTTTTTCCGCCCTTTATTTCGACATCGATGGAAATATGACTTCATGGCCTTTATTTCGATATTTTTAGAAATATAAACGAATAGGAGCTGGAAAATCATGACGCCAAGCTGGACATGGAAAATCTATATGCTGGCCATCGTCAGCTTTTTGGTCGGCACGTCGGAGTACATCATCGCCGGCATCTTGGATCAGGTCGCCGCCGATATCGGAGTCTCGCTCGCCGCCGCCGGCCAGCTGATTACCGTCTATTCCCTCGCCTACGCCTTCGGCACCCCCTTCCTGCTGGCCGCCGCGGCCAAGGCCGACCGCAAAAAGCTCATGATCGGCTCCCTCGCCGTCTTCGTCGCCGGAAACTTCGCCGCGCTCGCGTTCACCGGCTACGGAGCCCTGATCGTCTCCCGCATCATCCTCGCTCTGAGCAGCGGCGTCTTCATCGTCACCGCGATGTCCGTCGCCTCCAGGCTCGCCCCGCCGGGCAAGCAGGGCCGCGCCATCGCGACCCTCGTCATGGGCTTCAGCATGTCGCTCATCATCGGCGTCCCGCTGGGCCGAATCATCGCCTCGGCGTACGATTGGAATCTCGTGTTCGGCGCCATCGGCCTGCTCGGCCTGCTCGCCATGGGGCTCATCTTCCATGCGTTTCCGCCGACCGACGGAGAGAAGCTTATTCCGCTGAAGGAGCAGCTGAGGCTGCTGGCGAATCCGAGGATCGCCATCGGACTCCTGATTACGTTCTTCTGGATCGGCGGCTACTCCATCACACATACCTACATCTCCCCCTTCCTGCTGGACGTGACGGGGATGAGCGATCGAAGCGTCAGCATCGCCTTGTTCGCGCTCGGCATCGCCGCCTTGATCGGCTCCCAGCTCGGAGGCTTCGGCACGGACCGGTGGGGCTTCCCCCGCATGCTGGTCGGCGGCATGGTTCTCCACTCGATCTTCCTGCTGCTGCTGTTCCTGTTCGCCCCGTCGGCTGCCGTCGTCGTTCCGCTGCTCCTGCTCTGGTCCATAGCGGCCTGGTCGTCGGGTCCGACCCAGCAGTATCATCTGCTCACGCTGGCGCCTGGAGCGGCAGGCATCATGCTGAGCCTCAACAGCTCCATGGTTCAGCTCGGGATGGCAGCCGGAGCCGGGCTCGGCGGACTGATCGTCGAGGGCTCCTCGCTGGCGGCCACGAGCGGGATCGGAGCCGCAGCCGTCGCCGTCGCGGCGCTGACCGCGGCCGCGTCGTTCGGCTATCTCAGCCCGGCAGCCGCGCGGCGCCGAAAGGCGAGCCTCGCCGGAGCCGGCATCGCCGGGAAGGGGATCGGCCTGAAGGACGATAACTGACGAGCGGGCAGCGCCGTCATGCGGGCGCAGCGCTTGCCGGACGGCCTCATCGAGACGAAAAGAAAGGACGAGGCGGAAAATCCGCTCTCGTCCTTTTTGGCAAGACTCCCCGCTGCCGTCGAACTCACCCTTGAGCGGAAGCCGCCCCCTGCTGCCGGACCGCCGCGGCGTCGAACCGCTTGCGATCGGTCCGGTCGATCTGCACGATCCGCCCGTCATGCACCGTGATGAGCACCGAGCCGTACTCCAGGCCGTTGACCTGATCCGCAATTCGATCCAGCCACGCTTCATCCAATTCCACCGGCTTCGCCATCCTTCATCCCTCCAGATTTTGATTTCGCTGAGCGGTTTTCCATTCGACGAGACTCTTCGCCCCCAGCGTCAGCAGCGCGAGCAGCATGAGCAGCGACGCCGCTGCGAACGAGGCGGAAAACTGGTATTCATTGTAGAGAATCTCGACATGCAGCGGCAGCGTGTTGGTCTCGCCGCGGATGTGGCCGGAGACGACCGAGACGGCTCCGAACTCGCCCATCGCGCGGGCGTTGCACAGCACGAGGCCATACAGCAGACCCCATTTGATATTCGGCAAGGTGACGCTCCAGAAGATGCGGAAGCCCTTGGCGCCGAGCGTGGCCGCGGCCTCCTCCTCCTGGATGCCTTGAGCCTGCATGAGCGGAATCAGCTCTCTGGCCACGAACGGGAACGTGACGAACATCGTCGCGAGCACGATGCCCGTGGGAGCGAACACGACCTGCAGGCCGCGTTCGTCCAGCCATGGCCCCAGGTAGCCCTGGGCGCCGAACAGCAGCATGAACATGAAGCCCGCGATGACCGGCGACACGGAGAACGGCAGATCGATGAGGCTGAGGAGCAGGCTCTTGCCGCGGAAGCTGAACTTGGCGATGAGCCAGGAAGCCGCGATGCCGAACACTGTGTTGAGCGGCACCGCGATCGCGGCGACGAGCAGCGTCAGCTTGAGCGCCGATACGGCATCCGGGTCGACGAGCGCGCTGAGATAGACTTCCCAGCCGCGCTTCAGCCCCTCTACGAATACGGTGAGGAGCGGGAGCAGCACGATCAGCGTCAGGAACAGCACCGCGATGCCGATCAGCAGCCAGCGCACGGCGGCCGGCTCGGTTGTCGGACGTCCGGTGTCGGGCGGCGCCGGCGTTCGGACGGAGCGGGAGGCGGCGATTGCGCCTGCCATAGGCGATCCCTCCTATTCCGCCAGAGCGCGCCGGCTGGCGCGCCACTGGATGTAGTTGATGACAAGCAGCATGGCGAAGCTCATGACGAGCAGCACGACGGCGATCGCCGTCGCCTGCTCGAGCTCGAACGACTCCAGCTTGGTCATGATGAGCAGCGGCGCGATCTCGGTCTTCATCGGCATGTTGCCGGAGATGAAGACGACCGAGCCGTACTCGCCGATGCCGCGGGCGAAGGCGAGGGCGAAGCCGGTGAGCAGCGCCGGCATGAGCTCCGGCAGCACGACGCGCAGCACCGTGCGCCAGCGTCCTGCCCCGAGCATGACCGCCGCCTCCTCGATTTCCTGGTCCAGATCCTCGAGCACGGGCTGCACGGTCCGCACGATGAACGGCAGGCCGATGAAGATCAGTGCGATCGTGATGCCGAGCGGGGTGAAGGCGACCTTCAGGCCGAGCGGCTCCAGCCACTTGCCGATCCAGCCGTTCGGCGCGTAGATCGCCGTGAGCGCGACCCCGGCGACCGCCGTCGGCAGCGCGAACGGCAGGTCGACGAGGCTGTCGAGCAGCTTGCGGCCCGGGAACCGGTACCGGACGAGCACCCACGCGACGATCAGCCCGAACAGCAGGTTGACGAGTGCGGCGCCGAACGAGGTGAGCAGGCTGATCCGATAGGACGCCATCACCCGCGGCGCGGTCACGGTCGACCAGAACTCGCTCCAGCTCAGAGCGGACGTCTTGAGGAAGATGCAGGCCAGCGGAATGAGGACGATCATGCCGAGATACAGCACGGTAATGCCCATCGTGAGGCCGAAGCCGGGCAGCACGCTGCGGGAACGGGAACCTTTCATGTGAAGTCAGCTCCTGTAACGGTAGGATAGCAGCATCGTCTTACTTGGAGCCCGGCACGTAAATCTCGTCGAACGTGCCGCCGTCGGCGAAATGCTTCTTCTGCGCTTCGGCCCAGCCGCCGAAGTCCTTGTCGATCTGCAGCAGCTCAAGCTCCTTGAACGTGTCTTTGTACTGAGCGGCGATGTCCGGGTTGATCGGGCGGTAGAAGTTGTCGGCCGCGATCTTCTGACCCTCATCCGTGTAGAGGTACTTCAGGTACTCCTCCGCCACCTCGCGCGTGCCCTTGCTGTCGACGACCTTGTCGACGACCGCGACCGGCGGCTCCGCCAGGATGCTGAGCGAAGGATAGACGATCTCGAACTTGTCGCCGAGCTCCTTTTGGGACAGGAACGCCTCGTTCTCCCATGCCAGGAGCACGTCGCCGATGCCGCGCTCGGTGAACGTCGTCGTCGAGCCGCGGGCTCCGGAGTCGAGCACCGGCACGTTCTGGAACAGCTCTTTGATGAATGCCTTGGTCTTGGCTTCGTCGCCGCCGTCCTGCTTCTGGGCGTAGCCCCAAGCCGCCAGGTAGTTCCAGCGGGCGCCGCCGGACGTTTTCGGGTTCGGCGTGATGACCTCGACGCCGTCCTTCACGAGGTCGCCCCAGTCCTTGATTCCTTTCGGATTGCCCTTGCGGACGAGGAAGACGATCGTCGACGTGTACGGGGCGCTGTTGGCCTCGAACTTGCCCTTCCAATCTTTGTTCAGCAGTCCCTTTTCGGCGATGGCATCGATGTCGTAGCCGAGCGCCAGCGTCACGACGTCGGCCTTGAGGCCGCCGATGACCGACAGCGACTGCTTGCCGGAGCCGCCGTGCGACTGCTTGACGGTCACTTTTTGGCCGGTCTTATCCAGCCAGTACTTGGCGAAAGCACCGTTGAAGGACTCGTACAGCTCGCGCGTCGGATCGTACGAGACGTTCAGCAGCTCGACCGGCTCCTTCGGCGTCGCCGGAGCTTCCGTCGCGCCGGCGTTCGCAGCCGTATTGGATGCAGCCGTGTTTTCGGCAGGCGCGTTGGCGGCTCCGCCGCTTCCCGCCGAGTTCGAAGCATTGTTGCCGGACCCGCATGCGGTCAGACCGAGAGCAAGCGAAGCGGTGAGGAGCAGGACAGGCCATTGGGAAAGCGGATTTCTTTTGGACATATGGACACACCCCTTGGTTTTGGTCGATTCGCGCTCATGCCGGTAGTCCGGTAACAAGCCGTTAATTCCCAGCTGTTTAGTTGGTTATGAATGGAATCATACCAGCCTATTCCTCCCTGTGTCAACGGATTTTTCAGCGAGAGTTATACGCCCGATAAGAATTCCTTATGCGCCATCGCCCGATCGTCGGAGCCGCCGCGTCCGCGCCGTCCCTGGCTGCGGCCGGGCAAAAATCAAAAAGCCCTGGAAGGAACGCTCGTCCTCTTCCAGGGCTCATCAAGCTTGCTCGGTTATAATTCCGTCTCGTCCTTGCGGCCGCGCTTGTTCGTCCCTTTGACGTGCACGACCTCGACGAAGGGGCCGATCCGGTCCATCAGGCGCCGGCCCTTGTGATATTCCTCGCCGTCCTTGCTCGTGAAGCTGAAGTGCTGCTCCAGGTCGGCGAGCGCATGGTTGGACGTATAGAAGGTCGGCTTGCGCTCCATCCGGTAGTTGAGGATCGAGCCCATCACATGGTCGCGCACCCACGGGCTCAGGTTCTCGGCGCCGATGTCGTCGAACACGAGAAGATCGGCTTCCTTCATCAGGTCGATCGTCTCCTTGAGCTTGCCCGGCTCGCCGAACATCGCCTTGAGATCCTCGACGAAGTCCGGCATGTAGACGATGACGCCGGAGTAGCCGCTCTTGGCCAGCTCGCCGAGAAGGTAGCTCATCAGGAACGTCTTGCCGGTGCCGAACGATCCGGTCAGGTAAAGCCCCTCGGCCTGCAGGCCCTGCTCCTTGGTGCGCCGGATATACTCCAGCACCTTCATGACCGCCGTCGAGCGGGCGCGGTCCTTCATCAGGATCTCGTCCGCCGAGTAGGCGCTGTCCAGCGTGCGCTCGCTCACGTAGAAGCTGCGGATGCGGGAGCGGATCTGCTCCTCGTTGCGGCGGGCGATGAACTTGCGGCAGGCCGTCTTGCGGTCGATCAGCCGCAGCTCGTCCGCGACCGTCTCGGCGGAGAGCAGCGTGTAGTGGCCCTGGAAATCGTTGGGGCAGCGGTCGAGCCCCGGACAGCTCTCGCAGTTCCGATGCTCGCGCACGTATTGGTACACGAGATTGGAGTTGCGCCGCAGCACGTCCTCGTCCAGCTCCGGATGCTGGTCCATCAGCTTCCGCACCTTGGGCTCGCGCATCAGCTCGCCCAGCTGCTCCTGCGCGCGGGCGCGCAGCTTGCCCCCTCCGGGCATCGTCTTCAGCAAATCGCGCAGCGATTCCATCGCTTCCACCTCCTTCGTTCCGATCGGCTCCTCGGCCTAGCGTCCGTCGAGCTTGCGCGCGAGCTTGCGCATCTCCTCCAGCTCTTCGTCGGAAATATCGGGCTCCTGCCCGGCGTCGTCGCCGACGACCGGCAGCACCGGCTTGCGCGGCTGGCCGGCTCCGCGCCGGTAGCCGCCCGCGCCTTTCGCTCCGGCGGCGGCTCGTCCTGCCGGCTTGGCCGCGCCGGCGGCTTCAGCCGCTTCCTTGCTCCGTTCGAGCTCGGTCTGGCTGCGCACGTACAGCACCGCCTTCTCGAACTCGTCGACCTGCTGCACGAGCATGTTCGAGGCGACCGCCTCGATGAACGTCTTGGTCACCCGGGCGGAGCCCTTCATGCCGAACACGTAATGCACGAGCACGTTGATGACCGGCGCCGGGAGGCGATAATGCAGGTCGATGCGCTCGAACTGCCGCTCGATCCAGTCCGGCACCGCTCCGGGGAAGAAGCGCTTCAGGAAGCGGGTGTGCGGCTCGTTGCGCATGAGCATGTTGTACTGCTGGATATCGCAGCGTCCCGTCAGCTGGGACGGCACCGGCAAGTAATGCTCGGCCTGCACGCCCTGCTCCGGCAGCTCGGACTCGGCTTCCTCCTGCAGGCGGGAACCGGCGGCGCGACGCTCTTCCTCGCGCTTGAGGTCATGCCGGTACAGCTGGACCGCCTTGAGCTGCAGCGCGTCGGTCTGCAGGCCGCCGCGCCGGTCGAACGCGTCCTCCTCGTCGAGCAGCCGGCACAGATCGGCCGGACCGAGATCGTATTTGTAGGCGATGTAGTTGAGCTGGGCGAGCGCGTCCTTGTCCCCGCGCATCCGCTCCACGAACGGACGGTTGAGCGAGCCGCGGGGGAAGCGGTACAGGATGTCGCCGTATTCGATGCCCGCGCCCGGCTGGGCGACAGGCTCCGGCGGCTGACGGAGCGGCGCGGACTCCTCCAGCGCCTGCTCCAGCTCGGCGTCCACGGCGGCGCTCAGGCGGAACAGCTCGTAGAACGGCATCGAGATGTTCTCCCGCTGCAGCTCATGCTGCGCCAGCTCGTCCGGCTCCCGCCGCAGCAGCGTCTCCTGGAGCGCCACGACGCCGTACTTGCCGACCTTGTCCCGCAGCAGCATGCTCAGATGCTGGCTGCGGAAAAACTCGGCCGGCGACAGCGGGGCATGCAGCTCGTACTCGTACACGACCTCCTCCTGCCCCGGCAGGAACAGCCGGCAGGTCGTGAGCAGGCCGAGCGCCTCCAGCACGGAGGCGCAGCGCACGAGCTCGCGGCGTCCCGACTCGCTCGGGTCGAGCCCGAGGCCGAGGAACAGCCGGCGCTGCGCGTCCATCGGCGAGTAGCCGCTGTAGCCCTCGTCCACTTGATGGTACAGGAGCTGATACAGGGAGGAGGCCGCCCCGCCGGTCATCGGCTGGTAGATGAGCGCGAGCATCCGCTGGTCGAGCGGGCTCAGCGCGAAGCCCCGGTACACGCAGAACCGGTGATGCTCGGTAAAAGCCAGCTTGCTTCCGATGCGCATGGGCGCGACCCTCCTCCGTTCATGTCCTTTTTCGTCCTATCAGTTTAGCATAGAGAGGGCGCATCCGACAGCATTCGCCACGAGAAATCGACTGCCTCCTCCTGCCAGCCCAGCGCCGCTGCCCGGCGATCGCCGCCGAAAAAGAGGGCGGCCCGCTCCTCCCGTGGCTCCGGCGGAACCGTCAGGAAGAAGCGGGCCGCCTGTCCGGCCGGCATCCTAGAACATCTTGTAGCCGCCGATCCGCAGCGCGCGGATCGCGTAGCCGCTCACGTAGGCGCCGACAAGCGCCGCGACGACGGGCAGCCAGTCGATGAAGGTGAACTCCGTCAGATTGGCGCCGAAGGATGCGGCGTGATCCCAGGTCGACCATATGTAAAGCGGCACCAGCACGAGTACGAACAGGTAGATGGGGAACCAGGTCGTCTTCATCAGCATGTTGAGGATGAAGCCGATTCCGAACATCATGACAAAAAACAACACCATCGCAATCACGATTTGAAGCATGCAGCCGATCATCCCTTCGGATAGCGTTCCTTTTCAGTTTATGCCAAGCCCCCCGGCAAGTCAATTTGCAAAAGGCCGGCCGGCTCGACGAAGAGAGGGGGATCGGCTACAATGGAGGATGGACCTACAAGCGTATCGGGGGGCGCAACTCGCTCCCTTTAATGAAGGAAGGAGCCATGCAACGATGAGTGATGCCGCACAGACGCTGGAGGGCTGGTACGTCCTCCATGATTTCCGTACGATCGACTGGCAGGCGTGGAAGCAGGCCGGAGCAGGAGAGCGCGCTGCCGCGCTGGACGCGATCCAGTCGATGCTCGCCGACTGGAACGCCCAGGAGGAGCAGCGCGAGGGCAGCACGGCGTTCTACGCCATCGTCGGCCAAAAGGCGGACTTCGTGCTCATGCACCTGCGCGAGACGCTGGAGGAGTTGAACGAGCTCGAGAACCGCTTCAACAAAAGCCCGCTCGCCGCGTTCACCAAGCCGGCATATTCGTACGTCAGCATCGTCGAGCTGTCCAACTACATGAGCAAGCCGGGCGAGGACCCGCTGCAGAACCCCGACATCGTCGCGCGCCTCAAGCCGGCGCTGCCGAAGGCGCGCCACATCTGCTTCTACCCGATGAACAAGCGCCGCGACGGCGGCGACAACTGGTATATGCTGGGCATGGACGAGCGCCGCGCCATGATGCGCAGCCACGGCATGATCGGCCGCCAGTATGCGGGCAAGGTCAAGCAGATCATCAGCGGCTCCGTCGGCTTCGACAACTGGGAGTGGGGCGTGACGCTGTTCGCGGAGGACGCCCTGCAGTTCAAGAAGCTCGTCTACGAGATGCGCTTCGACGAGGTGAGCGCCCGCTACGGCGATTTCGGCGACTTCTACGTCGGCAATCGGCTGGATGCGGACAAGCTGGTTCAGCTGCTCCAGGTTTAAGCTCCGCGCACAGGACGAGGAAGCCGCTCCCGATTCGGGAGCGGCTTTTTTGGGCTGCCTCAGGGCGATCACCCGCGCCGGAGGCCGCCCCTTTTCGATTTCGCGGCCGAAGCCTCGATTGCCGGGGGCGGCCTCTTATGCCGGGTTACTGCGGCACGGCCATCCGCGCGCTCTCCAGCGTCTCTCTCACGCGGGCAGGCCACTTGCCGTAATCGCCGCCGTACCCATCGAGCAGGGCGTACGCCCAGCGGTCGATGCCGAAGGCGATGCAGCCCGACTGCATCGGATTCGCCTCCGCGTCCAGCACCTCGAACGGCTTGCAGAGCGAGTCGCCCATATGGTTGAACGACGCGATGGAGAACGAGCCGCCGTCCTCGCCCGCCCGGGCGATGAGCTCGTACTTCATGTTCCCCATCAGCTGCTGCTGGCCTTTGCCGCTTTCCTCGGAGAAAAAGAAAGGGTCGCTCGCCGTCTCGATCTTGCCCGCGAGCCCCAGCCTTTCGAACAGCGACCACGCCTCCTCCATGAACGCGCGGCGCTCCTCTTCGATGAAGGACGCCTCCCCGAACAGGACGATCTCCCGCATGCTGAATTCTTGAAGCCGATGCTTGCCGACGCGCCAGGCGGCTTCGTGGCGGAAGCAAGTTCCGCGTGAAGTCAGTACGAGCGGCTCCTGCAACCGCGAGCCCGACAGCTCCGCGTAGCAATGGAAGCAGACCGCGGGCGAGAGCGCGTACGGGCTGAGGCGCGCCAGCCCGTTCAGATCGCCCGCCTCGCGGACCTTCTCCAGCTCCTCGAGCCGATGGGGGAACTCGGACACGAAATGGATGTTTTGCGGGAAGGTCTCGATATACCGACACTTGCGCAGCGTCTCGACGGGAATCATCGAAGGGTAGCTGCGCAGCTGCGCCTGATGGCGCTGCGCCCACTCGACGAGCAGCCGGTCGATCTGCTCGGACAGCGTCACGGCCAGCCCCCGCTTCCAGGCGCCGTTCGGAGCGAACAGCTCGCCCGCCGTCTCCGGCGTGCCCGCCCGCGCGTCCTCGCGGGCTTCCGTTTCCCGGTACAGGCGCGAGCCGATGATGCGGCTGCTGCGTTCCTTTGCGATCAGGCGCTCCACGGCGTCGTCGATGGGTCCTTGGGCAGTGCCGGGCAGCAGCTCCACGATTATCGCTTGCGTCGTCTCGTCCAGCCGGCAGCCCGAGATGCCCTCGATGCTGTAGATGAGCTTCGCCAGCAGCGACTGCGCCTGCCGTTCGTTCAGAATGTTCGAAGTCGGGTAGGTTTTGATCACGATTCGCTCCCCTTTCATTATGTTGGCGTCATCCGTGGGCATGGGCCGCCTCCCTGCCCGGACTGCTCCAGCCGGCCAGCCAGCGCCGCTCCTCCTCCAGCCGAGCGAACGGATGCTCGCCGAACCATTCGATCGCGATCGGATGCGGCGCAGCGTCTTGGTGCAGCCGATCGAGGACGGGCGTGTAGTCGATGGCCCCCTGCGCCAGCGCCGACATGCCGTCGCGCTTGCCGGAGGGAGAGAAGACGTTGGCCGGCTCGAACAGCCCGGCTTGCTCGGGACGGGCTACGTTTTTGACGTGGAAATTGACGATCCACCGCTGCAAGGCCCGATACGCTTCGAGCGGGGCGGTGCCGGACTCCCATAGGTGCAGGAAGTCCAGATTGATGCCGATATCGCCCCGCCCGGCATCGCGCAGCAAGCGGAGCGTCGCGTCCAGCGTATCGGCATAGGTGCGCGGGTGCGTCTCGACGACGAGCTGCGCGCCGGCCTCCGCGGCCATGCCGGCCAGCTGGCCGAGCCGGTCCACGCACAAGGCCCAGTCCCGCTCCGTGGCCGTATGACTCGGGCGGTCGCCCGCGAAGATGCGGATCTTGCGCGCGCGGAACGGCTGCGCCAGCTCGAGCAGGGCCGCCCATCGCTGCAATAGCTGCCGTGTCCGATCCTCCGGCGCGAGCAGGTCGACATAGTCGCTCATCATGGAGATGCCGAGTCCGCGCGCTTCCATCCTCTCCATCAGGCCGGGAAGCTCCTGCCGCCGTTCGCGCAGCAGCGACTTGGCATGGACGCCCCATAGCTCGATGCCTTGGAATCCGGTCCGGTCCGCGAACTCGATCAGCTCGCCGAACGACACCAGCTCATGGCGGAACGAGATGGAGCAGAGACAAATATTCATTCAAACCCACCTTTCGTCGGCTTCGCGCGCCCTAGCGGCCGGGCAGCTGCTCCTTCCGGATCTTCTTGTAGCGATCCGTATACAGCTCGCCTTGCCGGATCTCGATCTTGACGGGAATCTGGTACTCTTCCAGCTTTCCGCGACAGAAGCTTCGGATGCGGGCTTTGAGCTCGCTCGGCTCCAGCGGCTCCTGCACGTTGACGGCGGCCGCGACGATGCTTCCGAGCAGCGGGTTCGGCTCGCCTCTCACGGCCGCGTCCGCCACCTCGGGCATCTGGAGCAGGACGTCCTCCACTTCGACGGGGTACACCTTGCGGCCGCCGACGTTGATGACTTCCGACCTCCGCCCCAGGATGCGGATGTATCCGCCGTCCTCGAGCACCTCATCCTGCGTGTCGAACCAGCCCTCTTCGTCGAACGGATTCGGCGCGTTCAAATACCCTCGCATCGCCGTGCCGGAGCGGATGTGCAGCACGCCGTCCACGATGCGCGTCTCGATGCCCTCGCCGCCGATCCGCAGCCAGGGCGATCCGGAGGCGCGCGACTTGGCGCGCAGGATGCCGAGCTCGGACAGGCCGTACGTTTGCCGCAGCTGCGCCTCGGGGAAGGCCAGCCGCGCGGCGTTGAGCGTCGCGTCCGGCATGACCTCGGTGCCGTAGGTGATGATGCGGAGCGAGGACAGGTCGTAGTCGCGATGGACGCCGGACAGGAGCAGCAGGTTGAGGAAGCTCGGCGAGGCGGGGAGGAGCTCGATGCGGTGCCGCTCGATCAACGCGCAGATCGCGGGCGCGGTGCGGCTGTCCGGCGCGATGATCGTCCCTCCGTTGGCGAACGTATGGAACATCGTATTGATGCCGCCGATATGGTCGAACAGCAGGAACGTCAGCGTCCGCAGCGTGTCCCTCGGCGCCTTGTACCGTTCCAGGAAGGCGGCGAAATCGTGCAGGATCGCTTTGGGCCGGCCCGTCGTGCCCGACGTGAACAGGACGAGGCCCGGCTTCTCCTCCTTGATGAAAGTATCCAGCAAGCCCGCGTGCCCGCTTCTCGCAAGCGTGCGGACCGCCGCTTCCGGGCCGCCGTCAAAGACGATCGAGCGGTCGACCTGCGCGATCTCGGCCAGCTCGTCCCGCCTATGCCTCACGCTCGCCGACAAGGGCACGATCACATTGCGGTTCGCCAGCAGCGCCAGCATCGCGCCGCATGCGGAGGGCGAGTAATCGCCCTCCAGCGATACGACTTCGCCCGGCTGGATGCCGTGCTCTCGAATCCTGCCGGACCAGCTCCGGCAGCTCGCCAATAGGTCCGCATACGTGATCGAGCGCTCGCCGCGCACCATCGCCTGCCGATCCGCGTAGCCCGCCAGGGTCTGCAGCAGCCATTCCATTGTCGCATGCCTCCTCATCATCCGCCGCGCCCGGCAGGGCCTGCAGGCACTCCAGGGCTCGCGGCGACTTTGCTTGTCACATAGGCTTCCAGCAGCCGGAGCTCCCGCAAGAGCGACAGCCCGATCTCCTCCACGTCGATCGTGATGCCGAATTCGACTTCGAGATCCGCCAGCAGATGGACAATCGCGATCGAATCCAGCCCCAAGTCGTGAATCAGGTCGGTATCGGGGCCGATCTCCTCCCTCGCTGCTTTCACCGTCTCGTTGCGCAGGATCAAGTCCCGGATCCGGTCAAGCCATGGGCTCGGCATAGGTCCCTCCTCCTGCGGCAGTCCGGTGCAGCCACTCCAAGAACCGGAGCTCCGCCTCCTTCACGGCTCCCGCGCGCTCCACGAGCGCAGGGAGCATTTCCGCCCCGCGCTCGCCGGCGCGCTCGTATTTAAGCAGAGCCAGATTGCACGCCGTCCAGGCGTCCGACACCGGCTGGAGCCGCAGCCGCCCCTCCTCGGCCTGCTGCTCGTCCATCTGCAGGAGCTCCCGGTACACCGTCCACGTCCGGGCCCGAAGCTGTCGGATCGACAGCATCGTAAGCGAATTCTGCCTGACCCACCGCGCTCGCAGAGCCGGCGTCCAGTTCACGGAATCGCGCGCATCCGAGACGAACAGGTCCCATGCCCGCGCGCCGATGCTCCGCTGCCGCAGCCGCTGGCGGATTCGATCCCATTTGTCCGGCTTGCCGTCCCCGCCTTGCTGCACCAGATCCCCGTCGTCCGGCGCCTGATACGCATGCAGGTTGCGCTCCGCGCCGGTTCGCAGGCAGTCGGCCACATCCGGCTCCGAATAGGGAGCCTCCGGCTCCTTCAGCACGAAGAAAGGAATGTCATCGCGGTCCGCTCGAACGAGGCTCGCTTGACGCAATCGGTCGGGGGACAGCTCGACGACGACGCCGACGACGGGGTCCGCGACGAGCAGCACGCCCTTCTCCGCGTCCCATCCCCGCACGAGAATCGCATGCCGGAACCCGCTCGACTCCATGCCCAGAAACGAGCGCGGAAAGTACTCCAGCAGGGACGCCTGGCTCAAGCAGATGACCGATCGGCCCGCCTTCACGACCGACAGCAGCCGCTCCACGGAAGCTTCCTCGAACGACAAGCCGATGCCGTACAAGTACCGCAGCGGGATATACGCCGCGTTCTTGCTCGACAGCAGCGTCCGGCGCTCATAGCTCAGGTTCCAGTAATTCAACAGCACCTTGCGGTAATCGCGTCCCGTGCTCTTCAGATAAGTCAGCACGCAGGAGGTCAAGCATTCCATATAAGCCAACTGAACCTGGTCCTCCGGCTTCAAATCCGCCAGCTTGCCGATCATTCACATCGCCTCCAATCGTTCGCCGCCCGTTCGTCCGTCCCGTTCGTGCCGCTCCTCGCGCTTCGCCAGCTCGACGTAGAGGGCGCAGCGGTCCATGAGCTCGTCGTGGGTGCCGCTGTCGACCACCCGGCCTTGCTCCATGACGTAGATGACGTCCGCCGCGCGGATCGTCTCCATCCGGTGGGTGGAGATCAGCGTCGTCTTGCCGCGCATGACCTGCTGGATCGTGCTCAGCACCTGCTCCTCGGTATGGCGGTCCAAGGAAGAGGTCGGCTCGTCCAAAATCAAGAGATCGGGCTGCTTGATGATGGCCCTGGCGATGGCCATGCGCTGCCGCTGTCCGCCGGACAGCTGGAAGCCTTGGTTGTCCAGCTGCGTATGGATGCCTGCGGGGAGCGCATCCACGTAAGCTTGCAGGCCGACCTCGCGCAGCGCCCGGCATACCTCCTCCTCCGAAGCGTCCCGCTTGCCCAGGGCCACGTTCTCGAACAGCGTGCCGCGGAACAGGAACGTCTCCTGCGAGACGAAGCTGACCGATCGGGAGAGGGCGCTTCGCGGCCAGTCGCGGATCGGCCTCTCCCCGATGCGGAGCATGCCGGACGCAACCGGCATGAAGCCTTGCACCGCCTTGAAGAATGTCGACTTGCCCGACCCGCTCCGCCCGACGAACGCCGCGACCTGACCTTCCCGCACGTCCACGCTCACCTGGCGCAGAATCGTCGTTCCTTCGTAAGCGACGACGAGATCCTTGCAGGTTAGATCAAGCGGCCGCCGTGCGGGGAATGGCTCCAGCCCGACGTCGTCTCCGGCCTCCGCGGCGGATTCGGCCGGCGTGGAGAGGAACGCTTCGATCCTCCCCATCGCGACTTCGCTGCCGATCAGATCGCCGATCAGGTAATTCATGCCCTGAATCGGATTCAAGACGGATTGCAGATACGGGACGGCCGCGACGAGCAAGCCGACGGAGAAGGCGCCGGACAGCACTTGGCCGCTGCCGAATCCGTAAAGAAGCACGGTCGCGAGCGCGACGGCCAGCGTCCCGGTCTGGCCCGACAGCTGCCGGAACAGCCCCTCCCGGACGCTGAGCTTGACGAGGCCCTCGTACATGGCTTCATTGCGCTCCTCCTCCCATCCCTCCAACCCGTACGCGCGTATTTCCCGCGAGCCTTGAATGCTCTCGTACAAGGAGGAGCCGATCTGCTCGTTGTGCGAGCGGAGTCCGCCGACGGCGGCGCGGATCGGCCTCCGGTAGAGCCGGGGGAGGCTCATCATGATCGGAATGCCGGCGACGGCCATCAGGCCCAGACGCCAGTCGATGGTGAACAGGAACGCCAGCGCGACCAGCATCTGGAGCCATAGCGAGATCAGCTCGATCATGATGACGTTGATGAACCGGGCCGTCGTCGTCGTATCCATGCCCAAGAGCGCCATATACTTGCCCGCGCCATGCTTCTCGATCTCGGGCAGCGGAATTCGCCGGATGTGGCGCAAAATCGTCGTCCGCATATCGAGCGTGTGCCGGGCTTCGAGAAATCGAAAAATGGTAAACCCGATGACCGTGCCCAGGGCGGCGACGGCCGCCAAGCCGAGCGAGGCTCCCAAAATCGGGACGACGAGCCGCGCATTCCGGCCGATGAGCACCTCGTCGATGAACCGCGAGACCAGGTAAGGCTGGCACAGATTCAGCACCAGGCTGGTCAAGGTCAAGAGAAGGCCGACGCTGGCCGTTCGCCAGCGCGGGCGGATGCGCCGGATCAAGCGGACGTACATGCGGATGCTCTTCATCCGGAACTCCCCCCGTGCCCGACGGCTTGTCCGGCGGCGGAGGACCACGAGGCCAGCGCGCCCAGCAGCTCCTCCCGGATGGAGGCCTCCCGTTCATGCAGGCGGGCAAGCTTCTCCGACAGGGCCGGCAGATCCGCGGCTCGCTTCAGCAGGCCGATGCGCGCGATCGTCAGCAGAAAGCTCTCCCAGCCTTGGATGAGCGCCGCCACGTCGGCGGCCAGTGCGGCACAGGCTTCCTCGTCGCGGCCGGCAAGGTAGCGGAACACGCGAGCGTACCCGCCGAAGCGCTTGGCGATGACGCCGGTCTGCTGCAACGATTCGAACAGGGTCGGCGGCGCATGGCCGCCGCTGCGCTCGACCGCTTCGCGCACGAACCGCTCCACGTCTCCGAGGAGCGGATTGATTCCGGGACGGATGTCCTCGCGGAACAGCTCTGCCGCCGTCTCCGGAGCGGCCTCGTGCATGGCGGCCGAATCGAGCCATACGCCGGAGAGAAAGCCCTCCCGGAGCGTCTCGCGCGAGACGCCGCCCGACCACGAGAAGTACGGATCGATGATCCGCCATTCCCCGCCGGCCGGCGCCTCGAACACGACGATATGCGGAAGATGCCTCGACCCGAACCGAGGCGCGTGGGGAAAGTGGTACAGGTCGACGGTCAGCACGAATGCGCCGTCGGAGCGATCATCCAGAAGCCCGAGCAGCTTCGCGAAATTCGCGCTCCGCTTGGCCCCGTAGTCGCACCAGTGCACGACCGCGGCGCCATAGAGGCGGCGCATCCTCTCCTGCCAGCGCTTGGGGTCGATCTCCTCGCCGAAATAGGCGATGCCGCGCTCGCTGACGTCGTAGCTGGCCTCCCACGCCCCGCTGTACAGCGGACGGCTGTCGAAGCCGGCCCGCTCGATGATCCAGGCGTAGCAGTCCAGCATGCAATGAATCGGCTCCCGCTTCGTCACCGTAGTCACCGTGCGACGCCGAGCTTCTGGACGATCCTGTCCGCGATGACCGCGATCGTCCTGAAGTTCTCGAGCAGCATCTCGTCGTCCTCGAAGGCGATGTCGTAGGCCGTCTCGATCTGCACGACCAGGTGGATCAGCTGCATGGAGTCGATGCCCGCGTTCCGGATCGGCTCGTCGTCCTCCGGTCCTCCGGCCGACGGCCGGTCCTTCGCCAAGCCGGCCACGCTGCTCCTCAAGAAGCGCTTGATGTCTTCTACTGAATTCCCGCTCATCCTAAGACCTCCCCGGAACCGGCGACGCGGCGAAAAACGACTGGATCTCGGCTCCGATCGCGGCGACGTCCCGCTCCTGCAAGGCGGCGTGCATCGGCAGCGACAGGATTTCCGCGGCGTACCGCTCCGCTCGCGGAAAGGAGCCCGGACCATAGCCCAAGCCCGCATAGGCCGGCAGAAGGTGGACCGGAACCGGGTACTGCACGGCGGTCAGGATGCCCTTCTTCTGCAACTGCCTCCTCAGCTCATCCCTGCGTCCTCCGCCGACACGGACCACGTAGAGATGGAACACGTGGCTGGAGTCGTCCGGCTCGACGGGGCCGGGGAGCGTCAGCTCGGATACGCCGGCCAGATGGCTGCGGTACCAGCCGGCGGCGCTGCGCCGATGGGCGTTCCACTCGTCCAGATAAGCGAGCTTGCAGTGCAGGGCGCTGGCCTGAATCGGATCCAGCCGGCTGTTGAAGCCCGGCAGCTCGTGCTGGTAGCGCGCCTCGCCGCCATGGTTGCGCAGCTTGCGCAGACGACCGGCCATCTCGGGCGAGGAGGTGACGACGGCCCCGCCGTCGCCGAGGGCGCCCAGGTTCTTGTCGGGGTAAAAGCTGAAGCAACCCATGACGCCCCAGCTGCCGGCGGCCTTCCCCCGAAGCGAAGCGCCCGCCGCCTGCGCGCAATCCTCGACGAGCGCGATTCCCCTCTCCTCCGACCACGCCTTCCACTCGGCCAGGTCGATCAATTGGCCGTACAAGTGGACGGGGATGACCGCTCGCGTGCGGGCCGTGACGGCGGCGCGCACGTCGGCCAGATCCATCAAGTACCCGTCGCTGCAGTCGACGAGAACGGGCGTTGCTCCGGTATGATGGATGGCGCTCGCCGTCGCCACGAACGTGTTGGCCGCCGTGATGACCTCGTCCCCCGGACCGATGCCGAGCGCCTTCAAGGCGAGGAACAGCGCATCCGTGCCGTTGCCGACGCCGATCGCCGCGCCTGCATCGAGGTAGGACGCCCAGGCGGATTCGAACTTCGAGACCCGGGCGCCCCCGACGAAGACGCCCTGCCGGCCGATCTGCGCCACGTCCGCCAGCCATTGCTCCCGGATGATGTCGTACTCAGCCTGCGGTGCCGAAAATAAGATTCCCATCTTCCCGCTCCTTCGTTTGCTGCGCGCAAGCGCGGATGTCGTCGAGCAGCGTCATCGTCTCGATCGCCTCGTCGAGCGTGACCGCCAAGGCGCCGCCATGCCGCACGGCGTCGGCGAACGAGGCATAGATGCGCTCCGGCCCCTGCCGCTCCTCCTTGCCCATGTCGATTTGCCGTGGCGGCTTGCCCGGCTCGTACACATAAGCCTCGCCGGGAGAGGCCACTTGCAGCGTCGCCTTGTCGCCGCCCGCGACCCACATCGGCGACGGAAGCGCGGACGCGAAATTCAGGTTCATCGACAAAAGGACGTTCCGGTCCGTCGCCATGTCAGCTTGGACGAAGTCGTCCACCTCCTCCTCTCGCGGCCACAGGCTGCGCATCGTCGCGCGGACGGAGCCGCGCTTCCCCAGTCCGAGCCGCAGCAGCTGATCGGCCAGGTGGACGCCCCAGTCCAGCAAGGCGCCTCCGCCGTACCGCCGCTCGTCCCGCCACTGCGGATAGAACGACTTCACGCCGAAGGAAGCGCCGCTGCCGAACGCATGGTGGCGCCTCTCGACGAAGAGCGGCGAGCCGAGGACGCCCTCGTCCAGCAGCCGCTTGACGAGCAAGAAGTCGGCGTCGAAGCGGCGGTTGTGGAAGACGGTCACGACCCGCTCTTCCTGCCTTGCGATGTCGCGGATGCGCGTCGCCTCTTGCGCGCTCACCGCGACCGGCTTCTCGATGAGCACATGCTTGCCGCCCCGAAGCGCCAGCTCCGCAAGCTCCGCATGGCTGCTCGGAGGCGTGGCGACAAGCACCGCATCGATCTTGGCGTCCAGCAGCGCCTCCGCCTGGTCGTACACCTCGAACCCCCGCTTCGCGGCGAGCGCCCGCCGCTGCGGGGTAATATCGTAGACGCCGGCGACTTCGAACTCTCCCAGCCGCTTCAAGAGCGGCAGATGCGTCAGCTCGACGATTCTGCCGAATCCCGCGATGCCCAATCGGATCGGATCGGCCATGCTACACCGCCGTCCGCCGGAACGACTCGATCAGCTCCGCCAGCGAGCCGATCGTGAGGAAATGCTCCGGATCGACGCCTTCGTCCGGCAGGCTCACCTGGAAAACCTCTTCGATGTACACCATCAGTTGCAGCACCATGATCGAATCGATCTGCAGATCGTCGTACAGGCGCATCGACTCGTCCAGCGCCTCGGGCGCCTCCAGCTCCAGGTTCTCCGTAATCAACGTGCGAAGCTCGTTCAGAATCCACTTGCGGTCGTCCATTTCTCATCTCTCCTTTTCCGCGATAGAAGTCCGGCTGATCTTGCCCGCCGGCGTACGGGGAATCCCGTCCGTCATGTCGATGACGCTCGGCACCTTGTAGGCCGGGAGATGGCGGATGCACCACTCCCGCACGTCTCCCGCCTCGATCGCGGGCTCTGCGACGACCATCGCCCGGACGGCATCGCCGGATACGCGATGCGCGGTCCGCAGGACGAGGGATTCCTTGATGCCCGGCATGCGCAGGAGGACCGACTCCACCTCCGAGGGAATCACCTTCAGCCCCGATACGTTGATCAAATCGTCCAGACGGCCCAGCACATGCAGCCGGCCGTCCTGCGGATTCATGGCGCCGAGATCCCGCGTGCGGATGTGAATGCCGCCGATCGCGGCCACGATTTCCCCTTGGCTGGCCGACGGCTCGCCCGGCTCCTCTGGAGCGAGCGTAACCTCGACATGCGCGAGCGGATGGCCGACGTCCGAGGCGCATGCGGGATCGCGCGCCACGGAGATGCAGCCGGCCTCCGTGCAGCCGTACTGCTGCCACACTTCGTCCGCGCGTGCCTTCATCCGCTCCAGCAGCGGGTCGGAGGGCGGCGACCCCGAGATGACCATCCGATGGAAGCGGTCCTCCTCGCTCGCCATCGCATCGAGGATGCCGAACAGAAACGGCACGGCATACACCAGGGGACGCGCCCGGCTCCGGATCGCCTGCAAGGCGGCCTTCGGATTGCGCTGCGGAACGATGGCCGGCTCCTCCCCGCGCGCCATGGAAGCGAGCGTGCCGGCGATCAGGCCGTACGAATGGGATACCGGCACGAGCAGGACCGGATCGAGACGCGCCTCCCTGCGAAATAGCCGATTGTAATGCTCGATCTCCGTCTCGACCTGCTCCCAGCCGCGCTCGATGAGAGCGGGCTGACGCGAGGTGCCGGAGCTGTACTGAAGGATGGACGGCCGATGGGCCGCAGCTCCCCCGAGCTTCAGCGTATCCTCCCATCCGCCGTGGACCAGGCAGGAGCAGTCCGCCTTGCGGGCCGCATCGACAGCCGACGATAGCGGCGTCGACTCATGCATCAGCAGCACCGATCCTCCCCGCTCGCGCATGTACAGCACGATCGCGACCAGATCGAACGCATGGCCGACGCATACCGCATATCGCTTCCCTTCGGGATGGCGATACGCTTCAAGCCGTTCCATCTCGGCATGCCGGGCATGGAACGCATGCTCATCGAATCGTTCCTGATGGACGGTAAGCATGAATCACCTCTCCACAACGTAATCCATTATGCTATAATTTATAAATATAGGTATATTTGTATTATTTCTACATTTCATTTTCATAAAAGGAGGTCGCGCATGGCAAAAGTCCTGTTCATCAACGGTCCCGCCAGCGGCCACGTCCATCCGACGCTCGGCCTCGTCGAGGAGCTCGTCGCCGCAGGAGAACAAGTCGTCTACCTGTGCAGCGAGCCGTTCCGCCGCCTCGTCGAGCGGCCCGGCGTCACCTTCATCGCCTACGAGGACTTCCTGAGCCGGGAGGACCCGTTCGAGACGAGGCATTTCCTCTCGCTCGTCATCAAGATCCTCGGCGCGTACGACGTCATCCTGCCCTGCGTGCGGCAGGCCGCGGCCGATCACTCGTTCGACTATCTCGTACACGATTCCATGTACGGCTGCGGCCTCGTCGTCGCGGACCTGCTGGGCCTCCCTCATATCGCGACGTGCACGTCGTTGATCCGAGCCGAACGGCTGAGCGGGAGTGCCGGCAGCGCCGCTCCGATGAAGGACAACCTGCAGCTCGTCAAGCAGTACGCCGCCCTGGCCGCCCGCATCCGGGCCGACCACGGGATCAGACGCAAGCTGGAGATCGATCGCGTGTTCTTCAACGAGGGGATGCTGAACCTGGTGTTTACGTCCGCCCTCTTCCAGCCGGACCACGAGCGGCTGGGCAGCTCGTACAAATTCGTCGGCGCGAGCTTGGCCCAGCGGCGCGGCATTCAAGGGGAGCTGCCGCCCGGCGTCGGCCGCTCCGGCCGCAGGCTGGTGTACATCTCCATGGGCACGATGTTCAACGACGTCGCCGAGCTGTACATGCTGCTGTTCGAGGCGCTCGCGTCGCTGGACGCCGACGTGCTCCTGGCCGCCGGCTCGCGCGTCGACCTCGGCGAGCTGCGCGGCATCCCCGGCAACTTCACCGTAGCCGCCCGGATGCCGCAGCTGGAGATTTTGCGGCATGCGGACCTGTTCATCACCCACGGGGGCATGAACAGCGTGAACGAAGCGCTGGTCCACGGCGTGCCGCTGCTCGTCATCCCGATGGCGGCCGATCAGCCGATCAACGGCGACCGGGTTCAAGCGCTCAGCGCGGGCCTCCGCCTGGATCGGGAGACGCTGACGAGCGCCCGGCTGCGCGAGGCGGCCGACCGGCTGCTGGCCGCGGACGGATACCGGAGGAACAGCGCCGCGATCGGAGAAAGCCTGCGCGCCGCCGGCGGCCACCGGACGGCGATGGCCCATGTCCGGGCGTTCAAAGAGCAGCATCGCTTGCGGTAAGGATGGCTGGTGGAGAAAGAGGCGCGGCGCTTAAAGCCGCGCTTCTTCCTGCTGCGTCAGCGTTTGCGTACCTTGCGCCGCATCCCGCCGCAGTGCCGTCAAGCAGCGGACGAAGCGCTCCGGCCGGATCTGCGCCTGGAACGCGCGAGCCGCCTGCTTGGACTGCTCCGCGATCCGCTCATACTGCTCGCGGTCTCCCGTCAGCTTCGCCAGGGCGGCAATCCAGGGACGCATGTCCTGCTCTGGAAGGACCGGAACGGGAATCAGCCGTTCATCCACCCGGGTCTCGTAGGCTTCGATCGGATGGACCGGAATGAGGTAGTCGACTCCGAGCTTCGCCTCGGACGTGCCGCCGACATCGCTGGCGATGACGGGGATGCCCCGGAGCATCGCATCGACGATGACCGCCCCGAAGGCTTCTCCCCACAAAGAAGGCACGATCAGCACCTTGGTCGTCTTCATGATGTCGTCGATGTCGTCGGCTCGCGGCAGCAGGGTCATGTTCGGCAGCGACCTCAACGCCTCGAGGTCGCTGCTCGTCGTCGCCCAGGTCGGAACGGCCGCGAAGGGCAGCTCCGGGAACCGCCTCGCCAGGTCGAGGAAGATCGGCAAGCCTTTGATGCCCGACGGGTTAATCATCGTCACGTACCCGCCGTCAAAGTTGCGGTAGTCCTGGAACGGCCCCCATCCGTGCACCGGGAACGGGACGGCGGTCGACTCGAGATCGCTCCATCGGCGCAAGTACGCCTGGACGTAAGCGCTGGTGGCGATGATCCCGGCCGTCTGCCTCAGCAGCTCCAAATGGCCGGGATTCTGCGCGTAGCATTCCGGGCCGAAGGGGAGCGCCACTTGGCTGTGCGCGATCTCGACCACTTGGCCGGGAGCGGCGAGCAAGGCGCTCTCCAGGACGGCCGGCACGCGATCCTCGGTCACCAGCACCCACTCCGGCCGGAACGCTTCCATCCGCTCGCGCACGAATTCGCGCAGCGCGCCTGCATCCCGGAGCGCATGGATCTCGACCCCAGCCGACCGATAGACGTCGCAGGCCTCGTCGGAGCGGACGCGCTCCACTTCTCCGCGGGCAAGCTTGTCCGCGAACAACGCTTCGTCGCTCAGCCCGTTGTCGTTCGGCGTGGCGGTGAGGACGAGGCATTCATGCCCGATGCGCGCGAGGCCCTCCATCAGGTTGCGGTTCGCCTTGCAGGCGCCGCTGTACGAGATGAAGTAACCGAGCGCTTGAATCAGCGCGATCCTCATGCGATCCCTCCCTTGCCGACCGCCAGGCGGCGATCCTCCTCCACGCGTTCCATCAGCTGGCATACCTCCAGCGCCATGCCGTGGCAGAGCAACGAATGGCTGTCTTCGATAACCTGCATGCTGTCGCTGAACGTGATGATGGGGTAGTCCGTCATCCGGCTGACCGCGCCGCCTTGGAACCCGCTCAGAGAGGCGGTCGCGGCGCCTGCCTCGGCGGCATAGCCGAGCGCTTTCACCACATTGCCTGAATTTCCGCTCGCCGAGATGGCGATGACCATGTCCCGAGGCTCCAGGAACGGGATGAGCTGATGGATGAAGATGTCTTCATAATGCGAATCGTTCGCCCAAGCCGTCAGGATGGCCGCGTTGTCGGTCAGGGAGACCGCTTTGACCCGGGGGCGACCGCCCGCGATCGTCAGCTTGCTCAGGTCGCAGGCAAAATGGGATGCCGTCGAGGCGCTCCCGCCGTTGCCCATGATGTAGATCGTGCCGCGCTGCTTCCAGACGCCCACGATCGCGCCCGCAAGCCGGTGAACCCGTTCCGCATTTACAGAGTCAAGCGAGCTGGACACCGCATGAAAATAGGACTCGATAAAGTAGCTCAATTCAATTCCTCCTTCTCGAAAACCAACTGGTCTGCGCAAGCGATTCGACGGCTTCCATCACCCCCTCGCAATAGCGGTCGGCCGCTTGCAGCCGCCTCGTCTCCGCTTCCTGAGCGTGGCCTCGGCCGCTCAGAACGAGAATTCCGGACGCTCCGGCAGCCTTGGCCGCCAGCATGTCCGACAGGGCATCGCCGATGAAAAAGCTGGCCGACAGGTCGATCTCGTGCTCCTCGGCGGCTCGCAGCAGCATGCCGGGCCGAGGCTTCCGGCACGCGCAGCCGGTTTCCGGCCGATGCGGGCACACATAGATGCCGTCTACGACCGCTTGCCGGCTCGCCAGCTCCCGCCTCATCCGGTCATGGATGCCGTCGATGGCCGACCGGCTCGCGATCCCTTTGCCGATGCAGGCCTGATTCGTGACGAGAATCGCCTTGCGCTCCAGCCGGTTGAGCAGCGCGATCGCGTCGATCGCTCCGGGCAGCCACCGGAACGCATGCCAGCCGGTGACGTAGCCGCCTGGAACGTTCTCGTTGAGGACGCCGTCCCGATCCAGGAACACGGCCCCACGGCGGCCGGCGCTCAATCCAGGCATGCGGCGGCGCGCGTTCCGAGCCGATCGAACCGGACGTCCAGCGCCGGAAGCCCGATCTTCTCCCGCAAGGCGGCATGATGCCGCTCCTCGGCGTGCAGCAGCAGGAACCCGCCTCCCCCAGCCCCGGCGATCTTGCCTCCCGTCGCTCCGTTTCGGAGCGCTTGTCCGTACCACTCGTCGATGGCCGGCGTCGTGATTCCGTCGGCCAGCCGCTTCTTCCATTCCCAGCCCTCATGCAGGATCGCGCCGAGCGTCTCGCCGCCCGTGCCGTCCTCCAACGCCCGCCTCATCGTCTCGCACTGAGCCTTGATCCGCATCCAGTACTCCATGTTTCTCGCGGCGTCGTCCGTCTGCCTGCGCAGTATCGCCGACGCCGACCGGGTGATGCCCGTGTAGAAGAGAAGGAGGCTGCGCTGCAAGCCCTCCAGCCGTTCGGCGGCCATGCGGATCGGCTCCTCGTCGACCGCCCCGTCCCGGTGAAACGCATAATGCCGCAATCCGCCCAACGCGGCGGCGTATTGATCCTGCTTGCCGATCGGAGCCTGCAGCACGTCGATCTCGATCTCGCACGCTTGCTCGGCCAGCCGGCGCTGGCTGACGGCTCGTCCCTGATAGCGATGGCAGGCGTTCAGCAGCCCGACCGTCAAGGCGCTCGACGAGCCGAGGCCAGTGCCGGCCGACGGGATATCCGAGAAAATGGCGATGTCGACGCCGCCGCGGATGCCGGTCGCCTCCAGCACGGCCCGGACGAGATCGTGGCGGATGTCGCCGACGCGCTCGACCTCTTCGACCGCGTCCGCAGCGATCCGGATGCGGCCGTCGAACCGCTTATGGAGCGCGACATACACGTACTTGTCGATCGCAGCGCTGATGACCGCTCCGCCGTGAACGCCATAAAAAGCGCGAATATCCGTCCCGCCCCCGGCAAAGCTGATGCGCAGCGGCGTTTTGCTGATTAGCATAGGTCCGCGATCCGCTCCTTTCTTGATCGACGCCGCCGGTCTATACCGATGCGGCCGCCCATTCGGCAAGCTCGAGCTGAATGGGTCTCCACGCTTCTCTCTCGCGGTCCGCCATCATCCTCAGCGCGGCCGCCGCATGCTCCAGCACCCGGTTATTCCCGGAGATGCGGTACTTCATGGCGACGTTGCGCAGCTTCAACGACTGCTCCTCGATCTCTTTCAGCCGATCCAGATGGAGCGCAGCGTTCGGATAAGCGCCGCTGTCGCCCAAATACTGCACGCGCAAGCACATGATCCGCTTGTGCTCGGCCAGCAGGTGGAACGAGCGCACGTCGCAGGCCACGTCGCTTTGGCTCTGCACGAGCTCGACATGCCGGATCAGCATCGCATAGATGTCCATGCCGAAATGGTCCCGCGACGCGTTTTCAAAGGCGGCGTAGGCGGCGGAGGTGTTTCTGGCGAGCAGATAATCCTCCATCAGACGCGCGATGTGGCCGATATCCAGCAGGTAGGGCCGCTTGGCATGAAAGACGGAGCGCGCGCCAAAGCGGAGCATCTCGATCCCGCTCAAATGATTGTTGAGGTCGGTGCTGGCCGCATGCTCGTAGTCGATCCGGCCGTCGTTGCGCTCGTCCACGCTGATGTAGGCCTGCTCAAGCTCGGCGTAGGGAATTTCCCGGAACTCGTATTTCCCCCCCTCGAAGAAGTCGGCGGCGTGGACGACCTCTCGGACCGAATCATAGCCAAAAAGAAAAATCTCGTGGAAGCGGTGGTAGCGTCGATAATAGTAGGGGTAGGCCTGGATGTAGTAGCTGTTCACCGTCGCTTGGACATACCGTCCGTCGTCGATGCAGCTTTGGACGAAGGAAAGGAAGGAAGGGAACCATCGGCCAAGCGTAGCTCGGCTCAGCTGCTCGTAGTCCACGACGGGACAGACCCGCTGGACATTGTCCGGATAGATCAGCAGATCCAGCGCATACGGCTTGCGGCTGCACTTCAGCTGGATATGGTTGCTGTAGAACCAAGGATAGAATTCCTCATGCATCGACAGCATGGCCATCAAGTTGGTCGGTTGGGGATAGGTCGTCACAAAGGGGTAGCGGATGGGCAGCAGACGTTCGGCCATGATCCTCCTCCTGACGCGCCGCTCGGAAGCTCGCAGCGTCTCGAATTAAAGTTCAGAATATTCAAAAAACAAAGTCCGGCAAGAATCCGGCGCTTGTCCGGCCTCCCGGCTGCGGACGAGAGCCGCTGAACGTCTTGTTCCGCGCATCCCGTCGCAACGGTCGGTCTCACCCCTTGACGGCGCCGGCGCTCAGTCCGCCGACGATGTACTTCTGGAAAAACAGGAACAGCACGGCCGGCGGCAGCAGCGTCATCGACAGGATCGCGAACCGCACGTTCCAGTTGATGGTGGAGCCGGCATAGATGATTTTCGTATAGATCGCCGCGGCGAGCGGCTGCATGTCCTCCTGCATGACGAGGCTGGACCAGTAGAAATCGTTCCAGGTCGTGGAGAACCCGAGCATCGTGATCGTAATGAGGATCGGAATGGACAGCGGAACCGCGATCATCGCGAAGCTCCGCAGCTCGGAAGCGCCGTCGATGCGGGCCGCCTCCAGCATCTCCTTATGGATGCCGTCGAAGAAGTTTTTGAGCAGCATGAGATAGAAGGCATTGGCGCCTGCCGGCAGCCAGAACGCCCAGTACTGGTTCAAGAGGCCGAGATCCTTCAGGTTCAAGAAGTTCGGGATCAGATAGGAAGCGGCCGGGATGAGCAGGGTGCACATGAAGTACAGCGTCACCGCTTTTTTGAACGGCACCCGCATGTGGGCCAAGCCGTAGGCGGCCAAGCCGAGGACGACCAGCGAGAAGACGGTGTTGCCCACGAAGATGAGCAAGGTGTTCTTGAAATGAAGCAGGATGTCCAGGTATCCGAACGATTCCTTGTAATTGCTCCAGTGCCACTCGCTCGGGAAGAACGGCGCGGGGAATTCGAAGAACTCCTGCGTCGACTTGAGCGAGTTGAGCACCGTATTGACGAACGGATACAGCATCGACATCGAGATGAGCGCGATCGCCAGCACCACGAAGCCGTAGATGACCCGGACGGCCGGCTTGCGAAAATCATAGCGGGACATAATGGCCCGATCCTGCTCGGCCTTCATGCGGCATCATCTCCTTTTCTGAGCTTGATCGTGAGCAGCGAGAAGGCGACCAGGAACACGAACATCAAGACGCCCATCGCGCTCGCCTTGCCGAAGTTGAAGAAGGTGAACGCCTCCCGCGTCGTCAGCAGCAAGTACGTCAGCGTGCCGTTGTCCGGGCCTCCGCCGAACATGATGAGCTGGGATTGGAACGCTTGCGAAGTGGAAATCAGCTGCAGCACGAGCAGCAGCAGGATGAGGTTTTTGATGCCCGGCAGGGTCACGTACCGGATCCGTGCCCAGACGCCTGCGCCGTCCAGCTCCGCCGCCTCGTACATGTCCTTCGGAATGGCGGAAAGTCCGGCGATATAGATCAAGGTCGCGCTTCCGAAATTCTGCCAGGTTTCCAGGATGACGAGCGAGAACATGGCGTTCTCTTTGCTGTAGAAGTCAAAGCTCGGCAGGCCCAGGAAGTTCAGGAACGTATTGATCGGGCCGATCGGATCGTAGAACCATTGCCACATGCCGTAGAGCACGATCGCCGGGATGATGCTGGGCAAATACCCGATGATGCGCGCCGGTCCCCGGAACCACTTCAGCTCCGACACCCCGATCGCCATCGCGATCGGCACCCAGAAGCCGATGACGAGCGCCAATCCCATGTAGTACAGCGTGTTTTTGATGGCCGTATAGAAGTCCGGGTTTCCGAGCACGTCTTTGTAATTCTGCCAGCCGACAAAGGTGTTGCCGCTGACGAAATCGACCTGATAGAAGCTGTAGCCGATCCCTTTGGCGATCGGAACCCACAGGAACAGCAAGAAAACGAGCACCGCCGGCAGCAGAAACAGACTTCCCCACCCGTATTTCTTCAATCGCCTGCTCAGGCTTGCATGGGCAAGGGGCGCATCCGCTTTCGCTGGCGCCTGCGGTTGAACTTGCGTTGTCATACCCTTTCTCCTTCCTCTCCCGCGCATTCGCCCGTCCGGGCAATTCAAAAGGGGGACGCCCGGCTTTGTCCGTTCGGCCCCCTTTTGTACCGGTATTATTGAACCTTGACTTTATCGAAGTTTTCCTTCTGCACCTTGGCCGCCGCATCGTCCAGCAGCTTCTGCAGGTCCAGGTCGCCTTTGCTGATGAGCACTTTCTGGATGACGTTCGCCATCTCGGCATAGTAGGCCTGCGTCTCGTATGTCGCTTCCGGCTTCGATTCCATCAGCTGGATCAGTTCAGGGGAGTATTTGTAGACGTTGTCATGCTTGTCGAGCACTTCCTGATACTTCTTGCCGTACTCGGAGTCATCGTTCCAGTAGTTGATGAGCTGCGGGACGTAGACTTGATTTTTGGATTTTTGATCGACGATCTGCTGATCGATCGCATCCAGATATTCTTGCGTGAAGTATTCGTCGACTACGAAATCGAACGCCGCCTTCTGCTGCCCTTTGTCGGCAAGGCCGTTGATGACTTTGTAGTTGCCGCCGGCTACGCCGATATGCTTGCCGCCCTTGGACACGGACGGAATCGGATAGATCAGGACGTCATCCTTGCTGATGCCGCCTTGATTGATCGCGCCGTCCAGCGCGTTGCCGCTGCCGCACATGACCATCGCGCCGCGCCCTTGGTTGAACATCGCCAGCGCGTCGCCGTAGCCGAGCGCCCATTGCTTCGGAATGACATTGGCGACCTTCAGGTCGTTGTAGAACTGGAGCGCTTTCAGGCCGGCTTCGCTGTTGAACGCCGCCGTCACCTTGCCGTCCGCCACCGTCTGGATATCGCCGCCCGCCGTGTAGAGGAAGTTCGTCCAGTTCCAGCCGGCCTCCGTGCCTTTGCCCATCGGGATGAAGCCTGCGATGCCTTTGGCCGGGTCGTTCACGGCTTTTGCCGCCTCGATGAACTCCTCCATCGTCCAATCCATCGGCGGCAGCGGCACGCCTTTTTCTTCGAAGATTTTCTTGTTGACGGTAATCGTCATGCCGTAGGCATCGATCGGAATGCCGTACGTCTTGCCTTCGATGACGAAAGGCTTGGTGGCGAATGCGTTCAAGTCCTTCGCGTACGGCCAGGTCGCCATATAATCGGACAGATCGGCGATCCATTTCTTGTCGGTCAGCAGCTTGCCTTCCGTCGCCCACGTCGTGAATTCGGTCTGCGCGCTGTTCGACGCCATCTTAATCGCGATTTCCGAGTTTTCATATTTCCAGTATTTAGGCGTAATGGAGACGTTCGGGTTCTTCTCCATGAACCGTTTGATCCGGGCGTCCAGCGCCGCGTTCTCCGCGGTTTTGTCCGGCGGGTATGCGTAGGCGACGATGCTCACCTTTTCGGCGGGCGGCGCCGATGCTTCGACGCTTCCGTTCGCATTGTCGGCTGGCGCGCCCGCATTCGTGCTCGTATTTTCTGTGTTCGCATTGCCGCCGCATCCGGCCAGCAGGACGAACATGGCCATGCCGCCGTAGGCCAGCATCCGTTTGCTTTTCCCTTTATTCATGGTCTAACCCCTCGCATTTCCTATATTTGCTTGCCCTTTTATTGTAGGATAGGACCTCCCTCTCTTCGAGGTGCGATCTAACGGGCCTGAGGTGTAAAATTACGCTCTTGCGCCAGGATTCGAGCGCAGGCAGCCGTCTTCAAGCGGGTCGCACCGGCCGCATCCTGCGACAAAACGGCAAAGGCAGCCGGCGCGGGGCCGGCTGCCTGAGGAGGATGGGGAAAATCGCGATTCCGTTCGGATAACTCAAGGCCCGTAGACTTCGAGCTCCCCGATCGTCGTCGCCGTGCTGACCGGCGCTACGTTCACGCGAACGTAGCGCGCGTTGACGGCATTCGGAAGTTGGATGGTGACCGTATACGAATTGGCGGAATAGAAGGCGTAAGTGCCCGACGTTTGAGCGGCAAAGCTGCCGTCGTCCGCCGAGTCGCTGGTCAGGACCGACACCGCCTCCACCCAGTGGCCGTAAGCCGGCGACTTCAAGACGATCTGCTGGACCGATTGCGAGCTGCCGAGATCGACTGTAAGCCACCCTTGCCCGCCGCCGCTTGGCTGCCAGAAGGTGTTTGGCACGCCATCCACCCCGTTGGCCGGACTTGATCCGCTGCTGGCCCATGCGTAGCGGCCCAGCGCCTTGTTCCACGATGCGGACGCGCTGCCGGGCTGGAACGAGAACGACGAGGCCGTCAGCAGCACCGCCAGCAGCGCGATAGACAATCTCTTTTTTGGATACCGAAACTTCTTCACCCTATCTTGCCTCCTTGAACGGGTCGAATGAAAGACGAAAAGCGAGCGTTCAGCTTTGGAGCCGGCACCGCTGCCGCCGGATGCGCAGGCAGGACCAGCCCGCTTCGGACCACCTCCCGGTCTCTCCCGATGCCGCCTGCTTGGCGAGCCTGTCAGCCGCAGAGATGCGATGTGCCGCATGGGAGAGGGTGAATCCACCATAGCATGGATAGGCCTGGCAAAGAATGTCTATTCTTATTGTAGTTTTTCACATGCTGACAGGGAATGCCGTCCCTGGTAAGCGGAACGGAACGGCAAAAAAGGACGGCGAAAAGCTTCGCCGTCCTTCTCCTTATGCTTATGGACCTGCGGACCGCTCCAGCGGCAGTCCTAATCCTCGTCCTCGTCTTCGTCCAGCTCGGCCGCCTCGCGCTTGGCGTTCAGATACGCCTCCGTGTCGCGGTCGCGCTGGCGGCCCTTTTCCTTGAGCCGCTCAATGCCGGGCAGGATGAGCCGGTCGACCTCCTGCTGGACCGCGTACGCCAGATCGTGGCGGTTCTGCGACTCCAGGTAGGAGCCGACCTCCATCAGCGCGTTGTAGCGGTCGAGCTCCTCGCGGGTCAGCAGGCCGCGCACCTGGACGCTGCAGTGCCGCATTAGAAGAACTTTCCTTTGCGCAGCACGAGCGGGATGCCGCCGATGATGAACAGGTAGCGCAGGTCGATCATCTTCTTGAGCCAAGCGGCCTTGCGGCCCATGTATTTCTTGCCGAAGGCGACGCCGATGCCCTCGCCCTTGCCGAGCGAGGCGACCGTGCCCTTGTTGCTGAAGGCGAACGTCTTGAGCGGCTGGCTGCGGATCGCCGCGACCAGATTATGGGCGCAGGTGACGCCCTGCTGCATCGCGATCTGGGCGGTCGGCGGGTACGGACGGCCTTCTTCGTTGAACATCAGGGAGTTGTCCCCGATGATGTAGATGTTCTCGTGGCTCGGCGCGCGCAGGTAGTCGTCGACCTTGACGCGGCCGCGCATCGTCTCGAAGCCGGCCTCCTCGATGAGGCGGCTGCCGCGGATGCCGCCCGTCCAGATGACGGTCTTGGAGCGGATCTCCTCGCCGTCTCCGACAATGACGCCGTCCGGCGAGCACTCCTTGATCGCGGTGCCGATGCGGAAGATGACGCCTTTCTTGGTGAGCACGTCCATGCCGTACTGCACGAGCTCCGGATCGAAGCCCGGCAGCGCGCTCGGCGCCGCCTCGATGTTGTACAGCTTGACGAGCGAGCGGTCGACGTCGAAGGCGCGGCACAGCTGCGGGATGCGGTCGGCCAGCTCGCCGACGAACTCGATGCCGGTGAAGCCCGCTCCCCCGACGACGAACGTCAGGTAGTCCGTGCGATGAGGCTCGCGCTTGTAGCGGGCGAACTGGTACTCGACATGCTCGCGGATCAGGCGCACCGAGTTGATGCTGCGGATGCTCATCGCGTGCTCCGCCAGGCCCGGGATGCCGAACGTCTCCGGCTCGCCGCCGAGGCCGATGACGAGGTAGTCGTAGGACAGCGTGCCGTCCTCGAGGATGACTTTCTTGTCCTGCGTGCGGATCTGCACGACAGTGGACTTGACGAAGTCGATCTTGAACTCGTCGATCAGCTTGGAGATATTGACGCGAGCGTTCTCCGGATTGTCCGTGCCGGCGGCAGGCATATGCAAATGGGTCGTGATATAGTGGTAATCATGCTTGTTCACGAGAGTGACGTCGGCTTCGTTGTAGTTGAGCTGCTTCTGCAGCTTGAGGGCGGTCAGAATGCCGCCATAGCCGGCTCCCAAGATGACGATCTTCGGTATATTGCTCATATGGTGCTTCCCTTCCCATCCATCTCTAATCCCTTTTTATCTATACTCAAGCCATGATAACAAATCCGCGAGAGCCACTTCAAGGTGAATTCCTACGAAATTAATTAGAAGAACGTACAAAACGCCCGCGCTCGGCAGGGCGCTTTCTACGCGAGCTTCCGGGACGTATAATGAAAGGGAAGGAACGCGATCTGGAGGTGCGAGGCAATGACAGACGTGAAGATGGAGCCGGTCGACATCGCCGTCATCGGCGGAGGTCCCGCCGGCATGTTCGCCGCCTTTTACGGCGGCATGAGGCAGGCTTCGGTGAAGCTGATCGAGAGCATGCCGCAGCTGGGCGGCCAGCTGGCGGCCCTCTATCCCGAGAAGTACATTTATGACGTCGCCGGCTTCCCCAAGGTGACGGCCCAGGAGCTGGTCGACTCGCTGCGCCGGCAGATGGATCATTTCGACCCGGAGGTCTGCCTGGAGGAAAAAGTGACCGGCCTCGTCAAGCGCGCCGAGCGGGAGTTCGAGATCCAGACCGACAAGGGCACGCACCTCGCCCGAGCGGTCATCATCACAGGAGGCGTAGGCGCCTTCGAGCCGCGCCGGCTGGAGCTGCCCGAGGCGGCCTCGTACGAAGGCCGGGGCCTCCACTATTTCGTCCGCGACCTGCTGCAGTTCAAGGGCCGCAACGTGCTCATCAGCGGCGGCGGCGACTCAGCGGTCGACTGGGCGCTCATGCTGGAGCCGATCGCGCAGAGCGTGACGCTCATCCACCGGCGCGACAAGTTCCGGGCCCACGAGCACAGCGTCGAGAAGCTGCGGGCGTCGACCGTCGACGTGCTCGTGCCGATGGAGATCGTCCGGCTCGAGGGCGAGGTGTACGTAGAGAAGGTCACGCTTGCCCATGCCAAGACCGGCGAGGAGCAGACGCTCCATGTGGACGACGTCATCGTCAACTTCGGCTTCGTCTCCTCGCTCGGCCCGATCGCCGACTGGGGACTCGCCATCGAAGGCGGCAGCATCGTCGTCGACACCCGCATGGAGACATCCATCCCCGGCATCTTCGCCGCAGGAGACATCACGACCTATCCCGGCAAGCTCAAGCTGATCGCCGTCGGCTTCGGCGAGGCGCCTACGGCCGTCAACAACGCCAAGGTCTACCTCGATCCGACCGCCAAGCTGTCTCCCGGGCACAGCAGCAACCTCAAGCTGTAGCGGCAGGCCTCTTCGCCGCAGCTTTCCGACTAGCGCCAACAGTCAAAGGGCATCCTACTCCTCGACTTCAATGCCGAGGGAGGATGCCCTTTTCATGATGTGTCCCGTATGCAATGGCATTCGACTGCTCGATGCGGACTGCCCTCGCTGCCTGGAGCCGCTGGTCGACTGCGGCCCCGAACAGGATCTGGCGGGTCCGTACGCTCCTTACGGGCCGGCTGCGGCCGTGGCGATGCTCGCTCCCGAAGAAGAGCGGCAGGTGGTACCGGTTTGCATGCACAGGCTGTATTGTACCGTCTGTTCGCGCAGCAGCGATGCCGGCGTCCCGCTTACGCTCGGGTAAAGCGGTTCCGGCTGGCCCTACGGCTGCACCGTAGCGGCCTCTTTGTCAGGCGTCACGTTCGGGCTTCAGGCTCCTAGTCGAATCATCTCCGGGTTCAGTTGTCTGCGCTTGATCTCGCATGCGAGCAGCTTGATGAATTCCATGTCCAGATTGAATTGAACCGCGCTGAAGTAGGTTTCGATCAGCAATTCGTCAGACAACAGCTCCATCTTACCAGCCTCCTTTTCGTGCGGATTGGATGTGCTTCCCAATCTTAGCATGAGCGGAAATCGAGGAACAAGCGTTCGAATATCCACAGTTCGGAGTGGACAAGATGTGTATAAAATGTGGGTACGACGGGATTTCCGAGGAAAAACCAGGGGGAGGATGTGGATAGAGTTATACACAAGTGATTAAGTGGGAATAGCGATAAATAAGTTTTATGGATATTTCTTCCTTGATTACTTCGGCCGCGTGTTGACCTCGAAAATCCAAATCTTCCCGCTGCGGTCCAGACCGTAGTCGAAGCCGAGCTGCCCGATGCCGGGGAACCTCGATTCCAGCACCGACGCCGACAGCCGCGTCAGCCGCCTCATCTCCTGCTTCTTGCCGCGGATGCTCGCTCCGGGCAGCGAGCGGCCGATGCCTTGCGCCGCCGTCAGCTGGCTGCCTCCCCGGCACAGATTGGTGACGAACAGTCCGGAGCGGGCGACGCGGCCCACCATCGAGCGGATTTCCCAGCGTGCCCCGTTTTTGACGTATTTGACGCGATAATCGATCGGACGGCCGCCGACCGTTGCCAGATGGATGCCTTTCTGGATCAAGTAGGAGCGTCCTTTCTGCAGCGGTTTCAATGCCAGATGAAGCGCGCCGATCGATGCCGCCCGCTTCGTGCTGGAGCCCGAAGCATAGCTGTATCCGCCGTCCACGCGGCTGATTTTGATGACGCCGTGGCCTCCGGTGCCGCGCACGGGCTTGATGACGACCATCCCATGCTGGTCCAGCATGCTTTTCAGGTTCGTCTCGGAATAGAGGCGGGTCGGAGGAATATGCGGCGCGATCGAAGGATGGGCAAGCAGCGCGGCCGTCTTCGCCCACTTGCTGGCGAGCATCCGACCGGTTCCCGCGCTCCCCTTCGGAAACGGCTTGGCCAGCACCTTCTGGACGTACGCGAGCTCCTCGGCGGCAGCTTCCTCGCCGCCCTCGGCGGGCGCTAGAGTCGGCGACGGCTCCGCTGCGACTGCGGCTGCGGCTGCCGGCTCGGCAACAGCCGCAGATGCGGCGGCTTCCGGAGCGGGCGCGGCTTCCATTCGAATCTCTTCGGTCATTCTCTTGCTCTCCTTTCTTCTTCTACTCTAGTCTATGCTTTCGGGCGTGCGTTCTCTTGGATGATTGTCCGCGGCCGAACCGCCCTGTTTGCGGCCGGAGGCATACGGGCATCCGTACCGCAGGGACATCGGCCCAGCGATCCGCCGTCTCTCCGTCTCGAGATGGAGGACAGAGGCGGCCAACGCTGATACAGTAGAGGCAAAGAACCCGATCCCGAAAGGTTGTGGACCCTCCCATGAATCGTCAAGGCAAAGCGGTGCTCGGCGCCGCCCTCGTCCTGCTCGGCGCGTATTTGATGCTCCAGCAGGGCAGCCGAATCGGCCCCGCTCAGATTTTCGGCCATTTCTGGCCGAGCCTGTTCGTCATTCCGCTCGGCATCTTCTTCCACTGGATGTACTTCTCCCTGATGCAGCGCAAAGCGGCTGGACTGCTCATCCCGGGGGGCATCCTGCTCGGAGCCGGGCTCGTCTGCCAGTTCGCCATGCTGCTCGACAACTGGGGCTCGATCTGGCCCGGCTTCATTTTGGCCGTCGCCTTCGGCTTGTGGGAATTTTACTGGTTCGGCAGCCGCAACCGCTGGCTGCTCATCCCGATCAACATCCTGCTCGTGCTCAGCCTCTTGTTCGGGGCCGTCTTCTCGATCAGCGCGCTGACCTCCGGCCTGGACAGCTATTATCCGTACGCCGCTCTCGCGCTCATCCTCGGCGGCTCGTTCCTGCTGCTCTCGCGCAAGACGAGCGGAGTCTGAACGAGGCTTCGGCTTCGCGCAAGCGGATCGGCACGACAAGAAGCTCCATTCGGAACCGGGTTCCGAATGGAGCTTTTTGGCCATCAAGCTTCGTCCTCGCATGCTGCCGGCGTGCCGGCGGCTCAGGAACGCGACTCGCGAACGATGCTGCGCGTGTACGTGATCCAGGAAATCAGGCAGTAGGCCGCCTGCATCAGGATGTAGACGCCCATGACGACCAGGCCGTACATCCATACCGGCTGCCGGAGCAGCATCCCGAGCGGCTGCATCGCGAACAGGCTGTGCACGATGCCGACGAGGCACGGCACGAGGTAGAGCAGGCCGACCTGAACGCCGACCGTGCGGCGCAGCTCGCCGGCGGTGAGGCCGATCCGGTTCAAGGCGCGGAACTGGCTGCGGTCCTCCTGCAGCTCGGTGAACAGCTTGAAGTAGAGCAGGCTTCCCGAAGCGATGAAGAACAGCGCGCTGATGAACAGGCCGATGAATACGGTGAGGCCGATCGCCTGCCTCATCTGGACGTACTCCGAGACGCGATAGGTTTGCGCCTGCTCCTTGCCGGCCGGCGTGAGCGCATCGGAGAAGCGCTTCACGTCATCCAGGCGCTGCTCCCAGTCCGCCAGCTCGAAGCCGCGGAACGTCAGCGCGGCGGATGCCGGCGCTGCGGCCATCCACTGCTCCAGCTGCCCGTCGGGCACGACGAGCAGCCAATTCGCCTGCGCGACCGGACTCATGACGGTGCCGTACGCGGTTTCCTCCAGCTTGAGCCGCAGCGGCGCGTCGCCGATCCGTCCCTGCAGCTCGCTTTCGCCGCGCTCCTCGGCCTCCATGTCCCGATAAGGCTGGACGAGGAAGCCCGTGCCGGCCGCGTCTTCCGCGAAGCTCCGCTCAGGCAGCCCCATCCGTTTCGCCTCGCGGTTGTAGTCCCGCAGCGAGACGATCATCGCCTCGCCCGGGCTTTCGGCGGTCCAGCGCGTCCCCTCGCCGTTGAGGCCGGCTGCGAGCAGCCCCTTCACCTCGACGCGCTCCTTCACGGCCCCGCCCTCCTGCTCCAGCAGCGCCTCGGCCTTGGCGGGGTCCATGACCGAGTGGCCCTCCCCCTGTTCCACATAGCCGACCGTATACGGCGTAAACTCCAGAATCTGGTCGCGCTGCACCTTTTGGAACACGTACACCGTGCTGGCCGCGCTCATGACGATCGCGCCCAGCACCGTCACGACGAACAGGATGCGGGCGTTGTCCTTGATGCGGAACGCCAGCTGCGAGATCGCCAGCAGGTTCGTTCCTTTATAGTAGAAGCTTTTGCGGCGCTGCAGCAGCCGGATGACCGCGACGCTCAGCTGCGTGTACAGGAAGTAGGTGCCGAGCACCGTCAAGCCGATGATCGGCAGCGCCAGCACGATGAACGTCTGGGCCGTAGCCAGCGCCGCCATGCCGTAGCCGGCGGCGAGCGAGACGGCGGCGACAGCCGACAGCAACGGCGAGAAGGCCGGCGGCCGCTTCGGGCGACGTCCCTCGCCCAGCAGGTCGATGATCTCCGTCCGTCCGACGCGCATCGCACTCAGCAGCGAGATGACGAAGAACACCAGCAGGAAGCCGCCGGCCGTCAGCAGCACCGCCTGGCCCGGCACGAGGAAGCGGATCGGCACGTCGGTGCCGATCAGCACGCCGAGCGCCAGGATGAACAGCTTGCTCAGCAGGATGCCGAGGCCGAGGCCGGCCGCGATCGACAACGCCGCGACGGCCAGGCTTTCGTAGACGACCATCTTGCGCAGCTGGCCGCGCGTCGTGCCGAACAGCGTCAGCAGGCCGAACTCCTTCTTGCGCGTCTTGACGAACGCCGAGCTGGAGTAGAGGACGAAGAAGAACGAGAAGATGATGATGAGGTAGAGGCAGATCTCCATCATTTTCTCCACCCGCTGCGCCTGCGCGATCTTGCCGTTCACGACATCTGGGTGCAGCAGGAACGAGGCATACAGATAAAAGATGAGGACCGAGAAGACGCTGCTCAGGAAAAACGCCGCATACGAGCGCCAGTTGCCGCGGATGTTGTTAAGCGCGAGCGAACGGAACGTCATCGAAATTCCCTCCCAGCACGCTCAGCGAATCCAGAATCTGCTGGAAAAACGCCTGGCGGTTGTCTCCCCGGCGGATCTCCGAGAAGAACCGCCCGTCCTTGATGAACAGGATTCGCTTGCAGTAGCTCGCGCTGAACGGATCATGCGTCACCATCAGCACCGTCGCGCCCAGCCGCTCGTTCAGATCCTTGAGCGACTCCATCACGTCCTTGGCCGCCTTGGAATCGAGGTTGCCCGTCAGCTCGTCGGCCAGCAGCAGCGACGGCTCGTGGATGATCGCCCGCGCGATCGCGGCGCGCTGCTTCTGCCCGCCGGACACCTCGTACGGTCGCTTCTCGAGGATCGCCGCGATGCCGAGCAGCGACGCCACCGGCTGCAGCGCCCGCTCGATCTGCGCCGGCGGCTTGCCCTCCAGCACGAGCGGCAACGCGATGTTCTCCTTGAGGTTCAGCGTGTCCAGCAGGTTGAAGTCCTGGAACACGAAGCCGAGCTCGCGCCGGCGGAACAGCGCCAGCTTGCGGTCGCTCAGGCCCGACGGATCGATGCCGCGCACGCTGATGCTGCCCGAGGTCGGCTTGTCGATCGTCGCCAGCAGGTTGAGCAGCGTCGTCTTGCCGCTGCCCGACGGCCCCATGACGCCGACGAACTCGCCCGGCTGCACGGCCAGGTCGATGCCGTCGAGCGCCTTGTAGCTGACCTCTCCTTTGGTGCTGTAGATTTTTCCGAGCGCCTTTACTTCCAATACGTTCATGAATCGATGCCTCCCGTTTTGCCTTGGATGGGTTCAGTATACCCTCCGGCGAGTGGTCCTCCCATCGATCGGGCTTACAGGCAAGGTGACAACATTGAAAGCTTTCAGCCGAGCCGATGGATCGCCCCGCTCTCGAAGCCGATACGCACGACCGTGCCCTCTCCTGCCTCGGAGCTCAGCTCCAGGGTCAGCCCAAGCTTGCCCGCCACCTGACGGCACAGGTACAGGCCCATGCCGGTCGATTCCTCGGAGCGCCTTCCGTTTTCCCCGGTGAAAAACGGATCGAACACGCGCGGCACATCCTGCGCGGGAATGCCGATGCCCTCGTCGGCCACCTCGATCCAGGCCGATCCGTCCGCAACGGAGCCGATCCGGATGTCGAGCCGCTTGGCGCCGGGCTTGAGCTTGGAGTATTTGACGGCGTTGCCGATGAGCTGGACGAGCAGGAACAGCACCCACTTGCCGTCGGTCTCGACCCAAGCCTCGCCTTCGATCCGGGGATAAACGCCCGCCGCGATCAGCAGCCGCTTGTGCTGGTTCACGGCCTCGCGCGCGGCGTCATGCAGCGCGATGCGGCGCGGATGCAGGTCCAGCCCGAACTCCTCCAGCCTCGCCGTATGCAGCATCTGCTCGAGGCCGCGCGTCAGCCGGTCCGTCTCCTCGCGCAGGCTGTCCGTCAGCTCGCGCAGCTCCTCGCGGCCGAGCCCCGCCTTGGCCGCATGGCTTTGGGCGATCAGGTCGATCACCGACACCGGCGTCTTCATGTGATGCACCCATTGGTACACAAAATGCCGATGCAGCTCCCGCTCGCGGTCATGCGCCTGAAGCCGGTCCTGCGCCATGCGGCTCAGTCCTTCCAGCATGCGTGCCGTCCGGCGCTGCTCCGGCGTCGCGGCTCCCTGCAGCGGCCGCCAGCCGGGGACATCGACGAGGCGGAGCAGGCCGTCGAGATAGCTGCGCTGGCGAAGGAAGCCGATGCCGAAGGCCGCCGCCGCCACGGCCGCGGACAGCAGCCAGAAATAGAGCAGGTTGCTCCAATCCATCCTCTGTCCGGTGCCGGTGCGCTCGAGGTACCAGACGATCGAGCCGGCGCCGAGCGACAGCGCCAGCACGGCCGCCGCAGCAAGCCGCCCGCGCGCGTACAGTCGCAGCGCCCGCAATGTGCGGGGCAGGCGGCCGCCCGAGCCGCCTCCGCCCGCCGCGGCCGTCGAGCGGCTCATCGGGACCTCTTCGCGGCCGGACAGGGCTTGTCCGGACCGCCGCTTGCCGTGTCCACGACTATCGGCATCATAAGCCCCCTCCATCCGGACCGGCAGCCAGGTCGGCGTCGTTCAGCCGGTAGCCCTGCCCGCGATGCGTCTCCAGCACGCCGCCGAGGCCGAGCTCCTCCAGCTTGCGGCGCAGACGCGTCACGTTGACGGTAAGCGTATTGTCGTCGACGAACGCCGTGTCGTCCCACAAGCTCTCCAGCAGTCGGTCGCGCGAGACGATCGCGCCGTCCGCCTCGAGCAGCGCCTCGGCGAGCAGCCGCTCGTTGCGGCTCAGCTGCGCCGACTGCTCGCGCCAGAGGAGCAGGCTGCGGCTGATGTCCAGCCGCAGCGCGCCGCAGCGCAGCTCGAAGCTGCCGGCCGGCGCGCCGTGTCCCGGCTTGTCGGAGGCTTGAGGATCATGAGCACGCTCCGCCCCTTCCCCGGAACGTGGCGCCGCGGCGTATTCGCCGTAGCTGCGCCGCAGCGCGCTCTTGATTTTGGCCAGCAGCAGATCGAGATGGATCGGCTTGGTCACGTAGTCGTCTCCGCCGTTCTCGATCGCCATCACCTGATCCATCTCTCCCGATCGGGCCGAGATGAAGAGGACCGGGGCGTTGGAGCGCTGGCGGAACTGCCGGCACCAATAAAAGCCGTCGAAGTACGGCAGATTGATGTCCATCAGCACGAGATGGGGCTGCTGCTCCTCGAAGTCGAGCGTCAGTTCTTTCATCCGCTGGGCCCGCTGCGGCTCGAAGCCGTAGCGCTCCAGGGCTTCTCCGAGCAGACGGGCGATCTTGTCGTCGTCCTCGACGATCGTAATGCGATACATGAGGTCGATCCTCTCCTTGATGGTTCCATTTCCTTGCCTGACGTTAAGTTTATCATATCCCGAACTCCGTCCCGACTGGACCGTAGACGGGGCCGTTTTTCGGCGCCGGCTGGACCTGGGTAGAGATTTCCATCCCGAAAGCTTCACTCCCGAAACTTCTCCGTCGATGTATCGTATGTTGGCTCAAACGGCCGGTTGCCGGCAACGTTCACTTACCAGGAGGTTTTGTCCATGTCTTTGCCCAAAGTACTGCGGCTCATCAGCGGCATCTGCGAGGGGCTGCTCGCCATCCCGATTCTCGGCGGCCTGTTCGTCATCTCCAGCGGCTATGCCGCCCTCGGCTTCATGTTCGTGTTCCACCTGATCGTGCTGTTCGTCTCGCTCTCGCACCGCGAGCCCGTGTACGGCAGCGCCGCCGGCCTTGCCGCTTCGCTGCTTGGCTGGATTCCTTTCCTCGGCTTCTTCCTGCATCTCATCTCCGCGCTGCTCCTCGTCGTCTCGGCGTTCCAGGGAGGGCCTCGCCGCCCCGAGCGTTACGGTCCGCCTCCACGGTATTGAGCTTCTCCCGTCTTGATCGATTCCGCGCCCCGGACGCCAGCGTCCGGGGCCTTTTTCCGTTTCGGCCTCGCCGCGGCGACCCGGTCGCGGCGGCCCGGTTGCCTGACCGCTGACGCGTATGGTACAATAATCATCAATAATGACTGACGTTCATTCATTTGATGCGAGGAGGAACGCCTGTGGACAAGCGGGAACGGATCATCGAGGCCGCGCTTGAGGTCTTTCAAGAGCTCGGCATCGAGAAGGCGAAGATTTCCGACATCGTCAAGCGGGCCGGCATCGCGCAGGGCACGTTCTATCTGTACTTCCCCTCCAAGCTGGCGCTCATGCCGGCGATCGCGGAGATCATGGTGGGGCGGATTCTGGAGCGGCTGCAGGAGATCCGTCCGGACGGCTCCGCGCGCGGCCAGCTGAACGGCATGGTCGAGGCGATCTTCGCCGTGACCGAGACCCATCGCGACCTGACGGCGCTCATCTACTCCGGCATCACCCAGACCGAGCATGTGCGCGAGTGGGAATCGATCTACGATCCGATCTACGGCTGGATCCGCGAGCGTCTGGAGCTGTTCCGCGAGCGGGGCGAGATTCGTCCGTCCGCGCGGCCGGACTTCTCGGCGCGGCTCGTGCTCGGACTGATCGAGACGGCCGCCGAGCAGAACTTCCTCTACGCTTCCGCCGAGGGCGAAGCGATTGCCGAGCACAAGGCGGAGCTGAAGCAGTTCCTCGCCGCAGCGCTCGGATCGGAGCCGCTCGATTGTTAAGGGCGGTTCTTTCGCCACATAATGACTGACAGTCATTCATTTATTATCGTTGCCGTGCCTCATGGTCCAAAATGCGATGGCCGGGTTGGACTCAAACCGCCCCGTCCAGGCTAAAACTACATTCATGCTGGTTTCAGAAAGGAGCTCTTCCCATGTCTTCTCAAGCCATCGCCGGGGCCAAGCCCCGGATGAACAAGGGCTGGCTGTTCGTCGCGCTCACCTGCGTCATGGAGCTGGTGTGGGTATACGGGTTCCATACGGCCACCGCGCCGCTCCACTTCGTTCTGGTCGTCGCCGTCATCGCCGTCGACTTCTATTTCCTGTTCCGCGCCTGCGAGCTGCTGCCGACCGGCACCGTCTACGCCATCTTCGCCGCCGCCGGCACCGCCGGGACGGCGCTCATGGACCTCCTGCTGTTCGGCGGCTCGCTCAGCCTCGCCAAGCTCGGCTTCATGGCGCTGCTGCTGGCCGGAGTCGTCCTGCTCAAGCTTGCCGACGGCAAGGACGGGCATTAAGTCTGCACGGCTATAGAGAGGAGGAATCATCATGGGTTGGCTGTGCGTCTTGACCGCGGCGTTCTGCGAGGTAGCGGGCGTCGTCGGCTTGAATCGCTTCACCGAGCGCAAGACGCTGCGGAACGCGCTCTGGTTCATCGGCGGCTTCGCCGCCTCGTTCGGCTTGCTGTACGCTTCGTTCCAGTACTTGCAGCTCAGCGTCGCCTACACGGTATGGATCGGGCTCGGCACCTCGCTGGCCGTCATCGTCAACATGCTGTTATTCGGCGAATCCCGCAGCCCGCTGCGGCTGTTCAGCCTGGCACTCATCATCGTCGGTGTGACGGGGCTGAAGGCCGTGTCGTAATTAAACTTGATATTATATCCAATTTTGGATATTGAACATTACCTCCCTTTGCTTTACACTCAACTCATTGTGCAGTGACGTTGACCAGGGAGGTTTTTTTGTTGAAGATAAGAATGATGTCGCGAGGCCCGAAAAAATGCTTCCTCTAGCAGCTGAACGCTTACAAACGATTCCCTCATTGAGCCGCAGCGAGTTATTGCGCTTCCTCGGCATCTGGCTGGGGATGCAGGTGCTGCTGGTGGGCACAGCCTTGATCTTGCGGGGAGAAGGACCTTCCTCTCTTTTTTGGAGTTCAGCCGCCATGCTGCTCTCCTATGTCGTTGCCTTCGCCTGCTCCCGAACCGCTCTGGCGGCCGCTCTTGACCGACTGAACGTGCCGGCGCTGCGGCGTCCTGCCTCGTGGGGGCTGTTTGCCGCCGCGTTCCTCATCCTACTCTCAGCAGCTCTAGTGTTCAGCGGTCTGAGCTGGGACGATCCAGCTGCCAACCAGGAGCTTTACGCCAACCGGTTGGACATCCGTACGGGCTGGCTGTATGCGGCAAGCCTGCTCCTGCTCACGGTCCTGCTGCCGATCGGCGAGGAGCTCGTCTTTCGCGGCCTGCTCCTCCGATTTTTCGAGTCACGATGGGGCTGGCTGCGCGGCGCGCTTTTGACTTCAGTTCTATTCGGATTCCTTCATACCGACCTGTTCTTCACGATGGCCCTTTTCGGATTCGTGTTCAGCCTGCTTCAACGATACGCCGGCTCCATCCTGTTTGCGATCCTGCTTCACATCTCGTGGAATACGTTCAGCCTGCTGCTGCTGGCTTGACCCATTGACGAGCCTGGATATGGCGTATACGATGAGGATAAATATCCCATTCCAGGAAAGGCTGGCTATCATGAAACGAACGAGCATCCTGCTGCTTGCCGCCGTCATCGGCGCGGCATCCGCGCTGCCTGCCGGCGCGACTGCCGCCGAGAAGGCGCAGACGTACAAAAACTGCACGGCTCTCAACAAGGATTATCCGGGAGGGGTCGCCATTTCGTCCTCCACCAAGAACAAGGGCGGAAAGACCAAGCATAAGCCTCACGCGTCCAAAGCCCTCTACGAAGCCAACAAAAAAAGCGATCGCGACAAGGACGGCATCGCTTGCGAGAAATGATTCGTCGCTTCTCCCTCTCTGGTCTTACCCCTGTCAAGTAGACAATAAAAAGAGTTTATTCATGCGGCGATCGCGTTTCGGTATTCTACCGGAGAGCGGTCGCCGAGTTTTTTCTGGAAGCGCTAATATCGGTAACAAGCTTTGTAAAAGGGGCATCGGCATGAAAGTCCCGCTTCAAGGCGTGGCCAAAGGGAACCGACGGTTTGCGCCCTGCATTCGGGCGCTTCTTTCGGATGACGGTCGAATCCCCAGCTCCCGCATAAGCCTCCGCACCTTCTTGTGGTTCACGCCCAGTCCCTCCTTCTTGAGGGCAGTGGTCATGCGAATATAGCCGTAGAAGGGGCGAAGACGATGAATCGCCAGCAAATGCTCCTTGATATCTGCATCGCAATTCTTTCGCTGTTTACCGGCACTTAAAGAGACCTTCCACTTGTAAAATCCGGCACGCCATTGTGAACGATACTTGACGTCTGGATCCGCCGAAGGCTGCGCCTGTGCTTCTGGAAACAATGGAAACGGGTGCGCACCCGAATCCGCGAATTCCGTGCGCTCGACATGCCGGAATGGGCCCGCTTCGTCATGACCAACACCAGACGAGGTCCGCGGGAGATATCCCGAAACACAAACAACGCCCTTACGACTTCCTACTGGGAAGCGAAAGGGCTGAGGAGCTTGCTTGCTCGCTATGTGGAGCTTGGTTAACCTTTTGGAAACGCCGGATGTGGACCCGCATGTACGGTGGTGTGAGAGGACGGGGGCTAGCCGCCCCCTCCTACTCGACTGCTTGCGGGCGAGGGCGTTCTGTTCAAATGATTAACTGATTTGATCAGCTAGGCATGTACATCTTGTTTTCGGAAAAGGACAAGGAGCAGAGTAAGGCAGACGGCATAGGTTGCCGTTAGGATCAAGAGGGATTCGAAGAAAGAACCGGAAGCATGCTTCCAGTCGGCAGTCAGATGGTCCAGGAAGGCGAAGTGGCGGGTCGGAAACATGCTCAAGAGAGGAATGCGATTGGAATAACCACTGAGCATGAACTCCGCTACAAACAGCACGGCAACAGAGATCACCACTGACATCGACACCGAATGCCGAAGAAGGTAAGAGACAAGGAGTATGATGCTCGCACATGCTGCTGTCACAATCATCTGGCCTGCCAGTGCGATCAGGATGAAGAGGTGGATCGGGATGACAGCAGACTGGTTGGCTCCATACACTATGACCTGAGAAGACGCCCCTTCATTCCATCCTCCATCAGCCAGACCGATACCGAAAACGACAGCAATATAGATAAAAAGAAAGAATTGAGCCATCAGCCACAGAGCCGTCCATTTGCCTATAGCGAGCTTTGTTCGACCGATAGGGCTTAAAAGAGGGCTCTTGATGGTCTTGGAGGCAAACTCCTTTGAAAAGAGATCCGAACCGAGGAACAACATCAGTAAAGGAAGCGCATATCGTAAAAATCCCCCATGCAGTTCCATGGATACCCAGTGTATCGCGCCACCTGCCTCGGGATTTGTCTGTGCCTGCAATTGAAGCTCCATGAAATGGGCTTTCCGCTCGAGCAGGACTCGCTCCTCTCCCTTTGCCTCAAGGCTTGCCATTTTGATCCTCTCCAACGTTTCCAGATGAGGTACGGTCCAGTCGGAAGGGGTTGGGGTGTTCTCCGGTCTTGCAGTCTCCTGGAGAATGACGAGTCCGATAAGCATAGCCGTGAATAGGCAGACAAGAACCATGAGGCGCCCTTTCAGCTTGACGAACTCATTGAAAACAGCTCCGCGAAACATAGCCATTAGCAGGTTCCTTTCCCTGTCGTCGAGGAAAGGAAGAACTGCTCCAGCGTCTGCTCTGCCGTCTCGACCCGATAGATCGGCACTCCTTGGACGTACAGGTTGTTCACGGTGCCAGGCAAGTCTTCCTCCATGAGGCGGATCAGGATGCGATCCCCTGCCAATTCCGGCTGAAGTCCCATCTCGCGAAGCAGCCCAAGGGCAGAAGTCCGTTGCTCGGGCTTGCAGAACAAGGAGACGCCGACCTCCTCCTCTTCATGCCGCAAAAGATTTTTGGAGGCTTGAATTCGCCCGTTTTCAATAATGAGGACTCGGGTACACAGCTGTTCGATCTCGCTCAGGAGATGGGAGGAGATGAAGACGGCGACACCGGTCTGCCGGCACAACTCCCGGATGACTTCTCTCATCTCAATGATTCCTGCAGGATCCAGTCCATTTGTCGGTTCGTCCAACACCAGAAGGCTGGGGGAAGCCAGCAGCGCTTGGGCGATCGCCAGGCGTTGCTTCATGCCAAGCGAATATCGCTTTACCTTTTCTCCGATACGAGTCTGCAGATGGACGAGTGCTATGCAGGCCTCCATCCGTTCCTTGGATATGGGCTTACCCGCAATGCGTGCCGCCTGCATGAGATTCTCCCATCCGCTCAGATGCTCATACAGCGCCGGTTGCTCGACGATGGCGCCGATATGGCTCATGGCCTGCGAGAACTGGGTGCGGATATCCGATCCACGAATCAGGATCTGACCGGAATTCGGTCGAATCAAGCCTGTAATCATTCGGATCGTTGTCGTTTTACCGGTGCCGTTCGGACCGAGGAAGCCCACCACCTCGCCTTCTTGTATGGTGAAAGAGATGTCTTCAATGACTTGTCGACCTCCAAGCTTTTTACGCACACGATCCACTTGAAGTACAGGCGCGCCTTGTTTCGGAATGCTCATCCAAGGATTCTCTCCTAACGGTTGATGTCTTGGTAGCGGAAGATGGTATTGACTGCTGCATACATGCATGACCCCGTCAAGGCAAGGATGCCGATAGACCTCCATAAGTCTGATGGCGCGTACGCAGAAGAGCTCGCCATTCCAGGCAGGTCCAGATGATTCAGGAACAAGTATTCCAGGGGGGGGAGGGAGGTCTGCAGCAGCAAGAGTGTCTTTCCGAATAAAAAGGCCACCATCATGGTCGCCATGGCGATTGCATTGGAGCGGATGAAGAAGGACATGAACAGAATGAATGAAGCGGTGAACATAATGACGATGATATGCAGCAGGAACTTGAACAGCAAGAAAAGCCACAGCGGCACAGTCCCCACCGCGAGCGGGACGGGGAGGTCCCAGTCGTGCAACCCATGGGATGACTGCAGCAGGAAGCCGCTTCCATACGCGATCGCGAGCAGCCCGACCGACAATAGGATCAGTGTCAGCCACTTTGCCAGCATATAGATCGGTCGTCCCACCGGGCGGAGAAGCGTCGCCTTTATCGTCCGATTGTTGAATTCCGACGACCATGAATCTCCTCCGATGATGACCATGAGCAGGGGAAAGATGACGACAACGAAGACTCCCTGCATGCTCGCTGCGAGTCTTCCGAATGCCCCTTGTGCATCGGCAGCAGTCGAATTCGTTTGGGAAGGCTCGGATAGTTCGGGCAAAAAAGGGATGATGTCCTGAAGGGCCTTGGCGGCGAGTAGAAGCAGGACGAGCGAACAGAGGCAGGAGGCGATGCTGATCCACCTCGTTCTGACTTTCATCCATTCGTTGACCATGGCCCCTAGCAGCATAGACAAGCGTTGAACCTCCTTCATAAACGAGTGTGTCGGAGTTAGAGCTAATTTCTTTTTTTTATTTGGTAGCGAATGATTAGCAAGAAAGCAAGTAAGGCAACGCAGCTATACCTAATATAGCTATTATCGTCTAAGTATAATTTGGCAAAAAAATATCCAACTACAGTCGCTATTATGGCGGAATTAACTAACATGAATTTATTGATGTTACTCACCTCCTCTCAACAGCGACGTTGGCGATGCTAGTTGGATAGTGACGAAGGGTATGCGTCTTGACATCAGTTATGCGCTTATAGCAAAAATGAAGGTTTTGGACTTGAAATCTCTTCTAGTGGCGTTGTAGTCAGGGGTAATTGTTCTATACGCAGCAGTTAATCATTCCAAAAGCATTGGTCCCTTGCTTATCAGTACCTGCAAATTCTCTTCTTTAAGAAATAGGCGCTTTAAGTTCATTATGCCGTGCAATTGTTGCCAAGCATGCAGCTCCACCGTCTTTAATATCCTGTTGATGAATAGCTATATATCGTTGTATGAACACCGCCCTTCTCCTTGTCCCTAGCAAACAACCTTAATAGTACACAATAATACAAATTTATACAATATAAATTTCTTGATATTGTATTAATTTTAATTATTAGTTTATAGTTAGAGTTAGGTTGACCAGTTCATATATAAGGAGAAGATTCTATGACGGATACATTTTTAAATCTTTCCAGTGACGAATTGATGGGGTTCTCTTACTATGCATTTACTGGCGGTTTCAGAGCTTCGGAAGCAGCAGCCGGTAGCGCAATCGGAGGTCCAGTCGGAGGCGTGGTTGGAGCAAGAGCAGGTGTTGTTCTTGGAGGAATAGCAGGAGCCCCTACTCCATAGGTATTAGTTTGTTATTAGCACATCATTGTCATGCGACCGGACTCGAGGGGCTCGAGTCCGTCACCTAAGGTAAGGCGCTGGCCAAGCAATGAGGGAATCGAACAAAAAAAGAGCCTGAGGGAGTAGTCCCCTCAGGCTCTTGCTATCGTCATGCGCTCAGCACTCGTCCGGCTTCGGCTTGCCGGCGTCGCTCGCCGTGCGGAAGCTCGATCCGCAGCCGCAGGTGACGGTGGCGTTCGGGTTGTGGATCGTGAATCCGCCGCCCATGGCGCCTTCCTTCCAGTCGATCTCCAGGCCGCGCAGATACTTGGCGCTGTCGCTGTCGACGATGACCTTGACGCCGTTCACGTCGAGCTGCTGGTCGTCTTCCTTCTGCTCGTCGTCGAAGCCCATGCCGTAGGAGAAGCCGCTGCAGCCGCCTTCCTTGACGCCGACGCGCAGGAACAGCTCCTGTCCTTCCTCGGCCGCGAGCATTTCCTTTATCTTATCCGAGGCTGTTTCGCTGATCTCGATCATCCTCATCATCCTCCTGTTCGAAGCGTTGCGTAGTCTTGCCCTTCGTCTCTCAAGTATACTCCTCTTGCCCTGGAGGCTCAAGGGAGAAGCGCACAGCGCTCCGAACGCCAGCCTTGCTTGTAGCTCTGGCTAAGGGTGGAAGCCTCCGCCAGACCTCGCTTCCGACCGAGCTTAGATTCCCGTCACCCGGAACTCCGGCTTGACCTTGTCGAACCTCGGGTTCCCGCCGCATACCATCAGGCCCGCGCCCCAATCGAGATGCACGTTCTCTGTCGGCTCGTCGGCCGGGTCCTTGTACTGGAACAGGACATTGCGGCGCGTGCGCTCGCTGCGGTTGGCATCCGAGCCGTGGATCGTCAGGTAGTTGAAGAACAGCACGTCTCCCGCGTCCGCCGGACAAGGGGTCCCGTCCGAAATCGGATACTGCTTGTGGTTCAGATAGTAGGAGCCGACATGCGGCAGGCTTCCTTGCGCCTGCGAGCCCGGCACGACCCTGAGGCAGCCGTTCTCCTCGTCCGCGCGGTCCAGATGCACGCTCGCCGCCAGCATCGTATGCCGGGCATGCGGGAAATACGGGTAGTCCTGGTGCATCGGGAACGCCGCTCCGTTCTCCGGAGGCTTCACGAGCATTTTCGAATGGTGCAGATGCACGTTCGGCCCGATCAGGCGCGAGAGAATCGCAGCCATGCTCGATTGCACGGCCGCCCGCATGAAGCAGGCTTCATGATAATGCACGTCGTGGAAGCCCTTGAGCACGAGCTTCTTCAGCTCCGCCGGCGGCATGAACTCGCCCTGCCAGGCGGCATTCTCGTCCCGCTTCGCCTCGGCCGCCCGGCGGATGATCCGCTCCACGCCTCCCCGCATCTCCTCCACCTCTTCGCCCGAAAAGACTCCCTTGACGAGCACATACCCGTTCCTTTTGTAAAAATCGACCTCTTGCTGGCGATTCATGCCGATTCCTCCTCTGCCCCAGCCCGATTGATTTTGCGCCGTTCATGCTTATAATCGTACTCAAAGGAGAAGGCCGCGTCTTTGAAGGCCGAAGCCTTCGTTTTGCACGTTGAAGCCATGGGGGACTGGAATCGATGGATCGATATCGGGAAAGCGCCGCCCGGCTGAACGGCCGGATCGTCGAAGCGCAGGCGGGCGGCGAGCGTTTCGTCATCCACTATTGGGGAGCCGACGGCCGGCTGCCGAGCAATCCTGTCCACAAGCATTCCTTCTTCGAGGCCTGTTACGTGCTGGGCGGCACCGGAACGTACCGGGATGGCGATGCGGTCCATGAGCTGTACGGCGGCGTCCTCTTCCTCTCCCGCCCCGGCATCGAGCATCAGATCGTGACCGAGGAAGGCCTTGCGATCGTCTTCGTCGCCTTCGAGCTGGACGAATCCGGCACGGAGCCTGAGGCGGCCGCCTCCTGGCGCGAGCTCGAACGGTCGGCCCAGCCGGTTCGCACCGGCGCGTCCGGCACGCCTTCCGCCCAGCTGTGGGAGTCGCTGCTGATCCGCGAGGACGGCCGCTTCCCGCTTCCGGAGAGCGCTCTTGCCCCAGCCGCCTCCGCGCTGCTGGCCTCGTTTCGGACCTTGTTCGGCGAAAAGCATGCGAGGACAGTCCCCTCCTCGCCTAGGCCGAGCCAGCTGCTGCGCCGGGCGAAGCTTTACATCCGCGACAACCTGTCCGGACCGCTCTCGCTGGGCGACGTCGCCTCCGCGCTGCATGTGTCCGAACGCCAGCTGTCCCGCCTGTTTTCCGGCGGCATCCACGAAAGCTTCTCCGGCCATGTCCGCCGGGAACGCATCCGCGAGGCGGCGCGTCTGCTGGCGCGCGACGAGCTGCCGATCAAGGAGATCGCCGAGCGGACCGGCTTCTCCTCCGTCCACTATTTCACCCGGACGTTCCGCGCGGTCAAAGGAACCCCGCCCGGCGAATTCCGCAAGCGCGCCGGCTTGAATTCCGCGGATTGAGGCGGGAAGGGCCTCCCCCTCATTGCTTTGCCTCGCTGCCGCGTCCACTCAGCGCGGACAATCCTTCCGTTCGGGCCGCGCTGCCTTCCCTTCCCTTTTGCCCTTTTTATATTGAAGCTTCACCACCTTAGGTTTATAATGAAGACGGTTTGTTTGCAGTAGACGCACGGGAAAGTTCCTTTTTTCACAAAGTTCTCCAGGCAGGACAGCCGCGAAAGGCAACCGCCCTGCCGATCATACCCGATCCTTCTGCCCGTCCGCGTGGCCAGCAGGATCCACGGCCAAGGAGGTCCCTAATCATGAACATCATCACTCCGACGGAAGCCTCCGTCATGCAAGGCATCCGCGAGAAGGTCCACGCCGGGGAGCGGCTCAGCCTCGAGGACGGCGTATTCCTGTACAAGTCCGACGATCTGCTGAGCATCGGGCAGATGGCCAACGAGGCGAACCTGCGCAAGAACGGCAAGAAGGTCTACTTCATCGATACGATGACGCTCTACTTCACCAACGTATGCGAAGCGCACTGCGCGTTCTGCAGCTTCCGCAAGGACGAGGGCGACGAGGGCGCCTACACGCTCTCCCCGCAGGAGATGATCGAGTACGTCGACAAGCACATCACCCCGACGGTGCGCGAGTTCCATATCGTCGGCGGCCACAATCCGCATGTGCCGTTCCAATACTACGTCGACTCGCTGAGCGCGCTCAAGAAGCAGTATCCGCATGTGACGCTCAAGACGTACACGGCGGCCGAGATCGACTTCTTCTCGCGCATCAGCGGGCTCAGCTACCGCGAGGTGCTCCAGGAGCTGCAGAAGGCCGGGCTCGAATCGCTCACCGGCGGCGGCGCGGAGATCCTCTCCGACCAGTACCGCAAGAAGATGCGCGTCGAGAAGGCCGACGTCAGCCAATACCTCGACGTGCACCGCACGGCGCATGAGCTCGGCATCAAGACGCACACGACGATGCTCTACGGCGCCGTCGAGACGCATGAGCAGCGCATCCAGCACATGATGTCGATCCGGGAGCTGCAGGACGAGACGAACGGGTTCCTCGTGTTCATTCCGCTGTCCATGCAGCCGCACAGCCCGCGCGCCGGCATCCGGCGCCGCAACTCGGCCTACGAGGACCTCAAGACGATCGCGATCAGCCGCCTGATGCTGGACAACTTCGACCATATCAAGGCGTATTTCATCAACATCGGCCCGCAGCTGACGCAAGTGTCGCTGACGATGGGCGCCTCCGACGTGCACGGCACGCTCGTCCGCGAGCGCATCAGCCATGCCGCCGGAGCGCTGACGCCGGAAGGACTGTCGCGCGAGGACCTGATCTGGTTAATAAAAGGTGCGGGCCGCATTCCGATCGAGCGCGATACCTTCTACAACGAGATCAAGGTGTTCGAGTAAATCCGCTCGGCAGCGAGCATATTAGGTTCATCCATCGCCATAGCGGCATCGTGAAAAGTAGACAAGGGTTGGGATAAGAATGAAGCGATTTGTCATATTGGGCGGCGGATACGGCGGCATGGCTCTGGCCCAGGAGCTGCTGGACGGAGACATCCCGTCGGATACGATCATCGTGCTGATCGACCGCATGCCGTTCCAAGGACTCAAGACGGAATATTATGCGCTGGCCGCAGGAACGTCCCCGGAGATCGATCTTCGGGTGTCTTTCCCGAGCGACTCGCGCCTGCTCATCACCTACGGCGAGGTGACGGGCATCGACCTCGATGGCAAGCGCGTACTGCTCGAGGGACAGGATCCGGTGTCGTACGACTGGCTGACGATCGGCCTCGGCTGCACGGACAACTACCACGGCATCCCCGGCGCCGAAAAGTACTCCTGCAGCATCCAGACGTTCTCGTCGACCCGCCGCACCTACCAGGCGCTCGGCGACGTCAAGCCGTACGGCCAGGTGTCGATCATCGGCGGCGGCCTGAGCGGTGTCGAGATCGCCGCCGAGCTGCGCGAGGCCCGCAAGGACCTCAACATCCGCATCATCGACCGCGGTCCGAGCATCCTCTCGGCGTTCCCGCCGAAGCTCAAGACGTACGTCGCGGCCTGGTTCCTCGAGCATCATGTCGAGATGCGCGGCCATGTGTCCCTCAAGCTGCTGGAGGGCGGCATCCTGCATGACGGCAACTCGCCCGAGCCGATCTATACCGACGCCACCGTCTGGACCGCCGGCATCCGTCCGGTCGACGTCGTCAGCGAGCTGGACGTGCCCAAGGACAACCAAGGCCGCCTCGTGCTGAACGAGCTTCATCAGCTGCCGGACCATCCGGAGGTGTTCGTCATCGGCGACTGCGCCTCGGTGCCGTTCTCTCCGAGCGGGCAGCTGGCCGGCGCCATGGGCAAGCAGGTCGCGGACGTCATGCAGGCGATGTGGAAAGGCCGCACGCCAAAGGTCGGCAAGATCAAGCTCAAAGGGACGCTCGGCTCCCTCGGCAAAAAAGCCGGCTTCGGCCTCATGGGCAATACGGCCATCATGGGCCGCGTGCCGCGAGTGCTCAAAACCGGCGTGCTCTGGCGTTCCAAAAACCACTTCGGCTAAAGGCGCGGGGCGGGCGGACCGGCGAGCCTACAGATCGTCAATCAGCTTGTCCAGCGCCTCGCGCTCGGCGGCCTTGCGGAGGATGTTCTCCTGCAGGGCCGTTTCCAGTTCCTCGACCGTATCGGCGGCGACGATCTCGCCGTCGACCATCGCGAACGGCGACAGGTAGCATTCGCCGCAATTGCCGAGGCAACCGTATTCGATGACCTCATATCGGTCATCCTGTTCTAGAGCCTGCATCAGCCGATCGGTGCCATGATGCATGTTGCTCGAGCAGAATTCAACGACGGGCTTCAGCATGGCGGTACCTCCGTTTTCAATCGTCTAGCTTTGTATTATAATAGGGAAGAAAGGAGTTGAATGCAATGAGCGAAAACGCACAAAGCACGATGTACGACGAGGTTCTGGATGTTCTTGACAAGCTTCGTCCGTTCCTTCAGCGCGACGGCGGCGACGTGGAGCTCGTGGACGTGGAGGACGGCATCGTCAAGCTCCGTCTGGTCGGCGCCTGCGGCAGCTGCCCGAGCTCCACGATCACGCTGAAGGCCGGCATCGAGCGCGCCCTGCTGGAAGAAGTCGAAGGCGTGCAAGAGGTTGTCCAAGTCTTCTAAGAAGTTCTCGAAATAGCAAGCGGCTGGCCTCCCTTCCGGGAAGCCAGCCGTTTTTTTTGTTCAGCCGGATGCCTGCGGCTTGATGCTCGTCCGGATCGGGTCGAAGCCGCCCGTCACGTCGATGATATTGCCTGTCAGGAAGTCCGACTGCGGCAGGCACAGGAAGGCGATGACGCGGGCGACATCCTCTCCCGTGCCGGGGCGTCCCAGCGGAGAGTCGTCGTCGGCGATGCCCTGCACGTCGGCGATCGACTTTTCCTTGTAGTCGCCGCGGATATCGCCGGGGCAGACCATGTTGACGGTAATGCCGTGCGCCCCCTCCTCGACGGCCAGCGTCTTGGTGAACGACACGAGTCCGGTCTTGGCCGCCGCGTAGACGGCGCGATGCGGCCAGGCGCGTCCTTCCATGGCATGGCCGAAGCCGAAGTGGATGACGCGTCCCCAGCGCCGCTCGCGCATCGCGGGCAGCAGATGGCGGTCCAGCAGCATCGCGCCGAGCAGATTGCCGTGCAGCAGCGCGATGATTTCCTCTTCCTCATAGTCCCCGAACACCCTGCGCTCGCGAATGAACGGTCCGGCGTTGTTGACCAGGATGTCCACCCTTCCGGTCAGCTCCAGCGCCTCGCGCGCCAGCCTCGCGGCGTCTCCGGGCTCGGCCAGGTCGGCCCGGATGGCGCAGGCGCGCACGCCGCAGCGGAGCGCTAGCTCCCGCGCCAGCGCCTCGGCGTCATCCGCGCTCGTGCGGTAGTTGAGCACGATGTCGCAGCCGAGGCGGGCCAGCTCCTCCGCGGCCCGCTTGCCGAGCCCTTTGGCGCTGCCGGTAATCAGGGCGGTTTTTCCCTTGAGCTCCACGAATCGTCCTCCTCGCCGTTATCGGCCGGGCTGGGGAGCCTTCTCCTCCGCCAGGCTCGCCAGGTAGGCGAAAGCCAGCTGCAGGGAAGCCGCCGCAAGCTCCAGGCCGCTCGCCATGTCCTCCAGCTGGTCGGAGATGCTCTCCAGGCCGATTTCCTCGCCGAAATGGAGATGCATCTGCAGCAGATCGTCCTGCAGCTCGGAGTTCAGGTTGTGAATCTCCTCGTTGCGGCGCTTGCGCAGCCTCGCGACGGGCTTGTCATGCTTGGCCTTCAGGTCGCTCAGCGGACCCGCGAGAGCAGGATGCAGCTTCTTTTCGCGCATGCGGCGCAGCACCGTGAAGTAGGAGAAGCGAACCTTGAACTGCTGCGTGTTCAGCGCCAGGGCGTCGTTCAGCAGCGTGCCGAGCTTGTCCAGCAGGGAGAACAGGCGGATGAAGGCATTTTTGTCGAAATAGACGTAGCGACGGTACTGCAGCCGCTCCTCCGGAGGCATGTCCGCCCAGGAATCGCTCGTCACGAGCGCGCCGTAGCGCGAAGCCGCATAGCAGCTCTGCTCCAGCTCGTCGAGCGAGGCCATCAAGCCGAACGTCATGACCTCCCGGGTACGCGCCTTATGGTCCTGGTCGCGTCCTGAAGCAACATAAAGATGCAAGGCCGAGGCGTAAGCCTGCATGGCCTTCAGCGCCTCGGCGACGTGGCCGGCAGGCGCTGCCGGCTCTTCTCCAAACAACGCGCGGAGCATAAGCCGACCTCCTCTAGGATGTAATTCAAGCTCCGGGGAAATATTCCTTCCACCGCTTGTCGACCAGCTGCACGATATCTTCGCGCGGGAACAGCTCATCCGGGTAGCCCGGCTTCATGCGGGCGTCGATGACGATCGGCAGATGATAGGCCAGATGATGGCGGCGCGCATCGGCCAGCGCGTAGATGTCGTCGGCCGGATTGAAGCGCGTGAACACCGTCCACAGGAACGGCGTCTGCGCGGAGGCGACGGTGGACGCATCGTCGACGAGCACGATGAGCGGCCACTCGGTGCCGCGTGCGGCGACGCGCTCCAGCAGCTTGGCCGGCAGCTCCGGGTCGGCGGCGTATGAGGCGCCCGAGACGACGAGCGCGCCTTTGCAGTAGACGGCGATGTCGTTAATCTCCGCAATCGGCCCCTCCGTATATTCATAGGGCAGCGTGCGCACCGGCTCGCCGACGCCGATGAGCAGCCCTTTGCTGCCGTGGTTGAGCTTGCCGCTCGTATAGTCGAGCGTGTCATGGGACGTGTTGTCGAAGATGAACAGGTCCGTCTCCGGCTGGAACCGCTCCAGAATCGTCTCGAGCAGCTCATCGAACTTGGACAGGTCGACCGGCTGATCGGTCAGCATGAGGAACTTGGTCAGCGACAGTTGCCCTTGGCCGAAAATGGCGAAGCCGGTGCCGAGCGCCTCGCGCGAGTAGCTCTCCCGCACGACGGCGGCCGCAAGCGCGTGCACGCCGGTCTCGGCATAAGCCCACAGGTCCTTGACGCCGGGCATCGCCATCGGGAACGCCGGGCTGAGCAGCCGCTGCAGGTATTCCCCGAGGTAGTAGTCCTCCTGGCGCGGCTTGCCGACGATCGTCGCCGGATAGATGGCGTCCTTGCGGTGGTGGACATGCTTGACGTTGAACACCGGGAAGTCGTGCTGCAGCGAATAGTAGCCGAAATGGTCGCCGAACGGCCCTTCCGGCCGGCGCAGATGCGGCGGCACCGTGCCGTGGATCGCGAATTCGGCCTCGGCCGGGATGCGATGGCGTCCGAGCGGATCCTGCGTCACCGGCAGCTTGCTGCCGAGGATCAGCGAGGCGATCATCAGCTCCGGCAGATGCTCCGGCACCGGCGCGATCGCTGCGGCGATGAGCGCCGGCGGTCCGCCGAGGAACACGCTCACCGGCAGCTCCTGGTTGAGCTTCTCCGCCTCATGGTAGTGGAAGCCGCCGCCCTTGTGGATCTGCCAGTGCATGCCGGTCGTGCGGTCGTCGAAAATCTGCATGCGGTACATGCCGAGATTATGCTTCTTGGGATGAAGCGGATGCTCCGTATAGACGAGCGGAAGCGTGACGAAAGGACCGCCGTCCTCCTGCCAGCTGGTCAGGAACGGCAGCCCTTGCAGCGGAGCCTCTCGGCGCACCTGCTGCAGCACCGGGGCCGAGCCGCTCGGCACTTCCTTGAGGCCGACCTTGAGCAGGTCGAGCATCATGCCGCGCTCGCCCCAGATCGCGCCGAGCGTCGGCGGCAGCAGCCGGTCGGCCGCCCCGACGACCGTCTTCATGAGCTGCTCGGGCTTCGGCCCGAACGCCAGATCGACGCGGCGGGCCGTTCCGAACATGTTCGTGAGGACGGGGAATGTGCTTCCTTTCACATTCGTGAACAGGAGGGCCGGACCCTCCTCCTCGATGACGCGACGATGAATCTCGGCGAGCTCCAGATTCGGATCGACCGGGGCGTCGATGACGGCCAGATCGCCGTCTTGGCGGAGCGCTTCCGTGAATTGCCTCAAGTTCGAAAAATTCATGAAGTCCGTCCTTCCTGCCTTTTCCAAGCCTGGATGCCGAGATCGATCAGGATGGAAAAAAGAATGGTAATAATCAGGTTGTGCAGCATGTTGGTGAACAGGAACCACTGCTCGTTCTGCATCGTCGCGGTCAGCCACGCGCCGCTGAAAATTTGGCAGACGACGAGAATCAGCACGAGGCGGGCCGATCGGGTCGCGCCGTCTCCTGCCGGAGCTTGCCGACGGAGATGCAGGTACAGCCACAGGAACAGCAGTCCAAGCAGCATGCCTGCGACCCGGTGGATGAAGACGATGCCGGTCGCGCCGCTGAGCTCGGGCACGACTTGTCCGTTGCAGAGCGGCCAGCCGATGCAGCCGCCGCCGGAATCGGTATGGCGGATGAACGCGCCGAGATAGACGACGACATAACAATAAATGCAAGCCGACAGCACGAGCGTGTAGACCGAGCGCGGCAGTCGGGCGAGAACGGCGTCGTCATGCCCTTTGCGCTGGCGTCCGATCCAGATGACGAGCAGCACGGTCGAGGCGACGGCGAGCAAGGAAATGCCGAAATGCAGCGCCATGACCGGCGGGCTTTGGTACCACATGACCGCGGCCGCGCCCATGAGCGCTTGGATGATCGTGAAGGCCAGCGTCAAGCCGGCGTACCAGAGCGGCTCGCGATGGCCGTGGCGGCGGTACAGCCGGACGGTGAGGATGAACGTCGCGACGACGATGATGCCGACGAGGCCGGTTACGGCCCGGTGGGAATATTCGATGGCGGTCTCCAGCGTAAAGGCGGGAATGAACTTGCCGTTGCAAAGCGGCCAGTCGTCTCCGCAGCCGCGGCCGGACTCGGTATTGGTTACAAGCGCCCCGGCCAGCAGGACCAGGAACATGCCGATGCAAGACATCCATGCAAGCAGGCGGTAGGCTCGGGAGAACATGATTGTCGGTTGTCACCCCTTCTTCCTATGGATACAACCCTCATTATAGCGACAAAAAAATGCAAAAGCCATGTTGAAAATGTGACGATCCCGGCCCGAATCCGTGGCGGTCCGGAGCGCCCTGACCGTGGTTTTTCGAAGCTTGGGGCGCCTGATTAGCTTGCCCTGCGGACGCCGCTCCCGTCCCCGTTCCAGCTGGCAATAAGCGGCGGCGGAGCGGGCGATGAAATACCGAGCAAACCCCCATCTGCCCGCGTTGCTCGGTTTTTCCGCGCAACTCCGACCGTCTGGCTCTCCATCCTCTCGAGTTGCTCGGTTTTTCCGCGCAACTGCGACCGTTCGGCCCTCTATCCGCACGAGTTGCTCGATTTTTCCGCGCAACTGCGACCGTTCGGCCCTCTATCCGCACGAGTTGCTCGATTTTTACGCGCAACTCCGCCATTCGGCCCTCCATCCGCACGAGTTGCTTCGTTTTTCCGCTCAACTGCGACCGTCTGGCCTCCATCCACCCGAGTTGCTCGGTTTTTACGCGCAACTCCGACCTTTCGGGCTAGCTCTATCTGCGGCGGCCGAATGGTGCCGGCCGCTGGAGCGCTGCCGTCTCCCAGGTATGCAGGAGACGGCCCCTTCCCCCCCAAAAAAAAGGGGGGGGGCAGAGGTGATGGGACAAGGCAAGCGGAGCGAGCCGATGCCTTTCGTAGAAGCGGCAGCGGTCCTCTTGGAAGACGGATGGCCTCCGCATAGGAGGTCAGGGGATCAGGGCATCCGGCTTCCAGTGGAATCGGAGAAAGGCTCGACTCGCGCAGCGGGCTTCTTGTCCAACGTACGTTGCGGCTACCTGCCGAGAAAGGCTCGGCTCGCGCAGCAGACCTCTTTTCCACCGAGTCTACCTGCCGAGAAAGGCTCGGCTCGCGCAGCGGACCTCTTGTCCACCGAGGCTACCTGCCGAGAAAGGCTCGGCTCGCGCAGCCGGCTTCTCGTTCCGCAGACGGAATGTCGGAGAACAAAAAGGCCGAAGCCTAGAACGGCTTCGACCTCCTTCATGCGGCGGTCAGCCTGGAAGGGCGTCCGCCACTTGCAGCGCCCGGTCCAGAAACTGCTCGATCTCCTCGCGGGACTTGCGGAGCTTGTTCACGAAGCGCACCAGCTCCTTGCTCTCGCGGAAGGCGACGAAGCTCGGGATGCCGAGGATGTTCAGCTCGGAGCACAGCTCCGGCAGGTCGTCCCGGTCGATTTCGATGAACGCGATGCGGCCGGCGTACTTCTGCTCAAGCTCCGGCATGAACGGATCGATGAAATGGCAGTCCGGACACCAGGTCGTCTTGAACACGGCGACGGTGACGCCGCTCGCGGAGACGGTCTGGCGGAACTGGTCTTCGGTCGTCAGCTTCTGCATGGACATCTTCCTTTCGGGGATGCGGGACTATCCGACTTCGCGGACAATCTCGACGACGTTGGAATAGCTTGTCTTCTTCATGCTCGCGCTTGCTCCGAGCAGCTTGGCGATGTCCTTGGCCGGGACGTAGAGCGTGCCGTCGATGACGGTCGGCGGGAAGCTGAGCTGCGTCTTGGCGGAACCGGCAAAGACGGTCTTGCTTCCTTTGGCGAGCCAGATCGTGCGGCCGCGGGCGTCATCGGCGAGCGCCCACTTCTTGCGGCCGCTGTCGTACGTCAGCGACGCGCCCATGCTGTCCGCGAGCGAGCGCAGCGGAACGAGCGCTTGTCCGGAAGGCACCGAGATGTAGCTGTCGTAGCCGTAGGCGTAGAATTCGGCCGACTGGCGGCCCAGCCGCAGCTCCTGCTTGAGCAGCTTGTACGCGTCGGAGCCGCGGTCGAAATCGCGGAGGAAGCGGGAAGCCCCCGCCGTGCCCGACCAGCGGTCGGGGCTCCAGCTCGCCGATGCCGCCTGCGGCTTGTCCGCGACGACGGCTCCGTTGACGTTCCACAGCTCCGTCTGGATGCGCAGCGAGACCGACGACACCGGAATGTCCGCGGCCGCCTCCGCTCCGGGCGCCCAAGTCAGCGCCGCATCCAGGCTGCGGATGTCGAGGCCGGCGTCGAGCAGCAGCTTGACGTTCAGGGACGTGCCTTCGGTGAACAGCTCTCCGAGATCCTCTTCGGAGCGGGCCTCCTCCATGGAATCGGAAGCATCCTGCAGCATGCCCGCGATCGCTTCCTGCCCTTCCTCCACGAACGCCGCCTTGTCCTCGTCGGTCAGCGGCTCGCCGTCATCATCGGTCGCTCCGGCCTCCGGATGGTCCTGCAGCACTTCGAACAGGCCGTCCAGCATCGCGGCCAGACCCGCCGAATCGGCGAGCAGCGCCTTGACGTAAGCATGCGCCCAATCGAACAGCTCCATTCCCTTCCACCCGGCGTCCACCTGCCATAGCGCCGTGCCGCCGCCGTAGACGCTTTGCGCGACCGGCTTCACTTCCAGCCGGCTTGCATTGGGCAGGTTGTGGATCCAGTAGGAGCCGGCGCGGTCGACCAGCTCGCGGGCGAGCGCGCCGGTCTGCTCCGGCGTCGCCTCGGAGCCGCTGACGACGTCCGTCAGCGAGGCGCCCGAGCCGAGATCAAGCAGGGACGCTTCGTCGAGCGCCAGCGAGATCGGCCGCTTCAGCCCGTCCAAGCGCAGCGTCGCGGACGACTCGTCCTGCTGCACGGAGAAGCCGATCTCCTTGCCGCCGACGAGCAGCGCGCCGCTCACGGAGCTGCGGGACTCGTTCTCCACCTTGGCGGTATCGATGCGCAGACGCAAGTCGCGCAGCAGCTCCAGCCGCTCGCGCTCGCGCTTGTCCAATCCCTCGAACGCTTCCGGCTCGAAGGCGACGGCCAGCGCGACCGTGCTGCGGCTTTCCTGCGTCTTGGCCTTCAGCGATTGGAAGATCGCCGCGTTCAGATCCAGTCCGGCGATCGACTGGCAGCCGGCGGCCGTTACGGCCAGCAGGCAAAGCATAATCAAGCTCATGCGCAAGTTTCGGTTCAAAAGACCCACGATCCTCTCTCATCACATCAAATTCCTGTCTATTCTACCATGGCAGGAAACCAATGGGAATGAGAGGGACTAGATTCATAGGTCCGCCGAAACCTGCCCGTCGCGGCGGCCGAGCCGCCGCACGAGCGGCAGCAGCAGCTTGCGCAGCGGGCCGGGGAAGCTTTTGGCGTCGGCTTCGCGGATGACGCCGAGCGCGACCAGCAGGAACAGGTAGAAGAAGCCGCAGACGAGGCTCGTCGCGATCACTCCCGCGAGGAAGACGAGCTTGGCGTGCAGCGCCGTGCCGAGCATGCCGCGCACGGTCATGTCCGTGCCGAAGCCGGCCGCGGCCGTAATGATTACCGCCGCCAGATAAGGCGTCCAGCGCTTGCCGAGCACCCGCAGCTGCACCTTTTGCCGGATCGCCAGCAGGTTGAGCGAGGTGATGACCATGAAGCAGAGCATGGAGGCGATCACGAAGCCGTACCCTCCCAGCAGCGGGCCGAGCAGCAGGCTGCCGACGATCTTGACGGCATAGCCGATGAGCGTGCTTATCATCGCCGGACGCGGCGTGCCGAGTCCGAACAGGATCGAGTTGGACGTCATCATCGTGATCTGGAAGATCGTGCCGACCGTAAGGGCGGCGACCATGCCGCTCGCGGCCGGGTCGACGAACAGCAGGCCGTTGACGCTATGCGCGGCGACCGTGAGCAGCAGCGCCGCCGGGACGCCGGTGAACACGACGATGCGCATGACGAGCGACGCCTGGCGCTGCACCTCGTCGAGCCGGCCCACGGAGTTGGCTGCGGACAGCACCGGCAGGATCGACTGGCTGAGCGCGATCGCGAGAATCGGCGGGATGCCGGCGATCGACTGCCCGTTGTAGATGAGGTAGTTCCGCACCTGCTCCGCAGCCGCCTCGCTGGCGAAGAAGCCGGAGGTCCAGCGAATGAAGAACGACGCGTCGACGAGATAGATGAACTGGACCGTCATCGCGGTCACGACGACCGGGATCGACATGGCGAACATTTCCTTGTAGATGGCCTTCAGGCGCATCGGCGGCGCGGCGCGGCGGCCCGTCGGGCCGACAGCGGCGGCCGCTTCCGCTCCGGCGGCCAGCTCCTCCTCCAGATCGGAGCGCTTCAGCTTGCGGGCATAATACAGCATGACGAGAAAAGCGCCGATGCTGCCGAATACGCTGCCGAACGTCGCCGCGGCGGATACCCAGGTGTCGCCCCAGCCGAGGTTGAAGACGACGACCGCGAGCGCGACGCCGAGCAGCACGCGCGCGATCTGCTCGACGATCTGCGAGATGCCGCCCGCGCTCATCAGCTGGCGGCCCTGGAAATAGCCGCGCATCATCGCGATGACAGGGAACAGGATGAGCGCAGGCGCGATGGCGCGCACCGATGCCGCCGCGTCCGGCGACTTGGCGATATGCTCCGCATACCAGGGAGCGAGCGCCCACAGAGCCGCGGCGAGCACCACGCCGGTGACGACACCGAACAGAAGGCCGGCGCGATAGATGCGCTGCGCTTCGTCCGGCCGTCCGATCGCATACCGCTCCGATACCATCTTGCTGATGGCGCTCGGAATGCCGGCCGTCGCGATGACGAGCAGATAGAGGTAGACGTTGTTGGCGATGCCGAGGTAGCCCGAGCCCCCGCCGGTGAACAGGTAGTCCAGGGGCACTTTCTGGAACACGCCCAGCACGCGGGCGATCAGAGCCGCGGCAGCCAGGATGAGCGTGCCGCGAATGAGAGAATCCTTCTTGACCATGAGAGGGTCCATCCTTCTTCCTTTGCCGATCTGGCGTCGATCGGATGATGACGAGTGCATGAGGCCGTCTGGCCGGCTTCTGACAGTGTATCACAAAATGGCGGGCTTGCCCCAGGAGAGGCGCAGACCCGGCATAGACCCAAAAAAGCCGGACCCGGTCCGCCTTCAGGCGACCGGGTCCAGCTCGGATGCCTGCCGTTCTCGCTGGAGACGCGGCAGGATCGGATTTAATTTTTGGCGCGGATCGGCTCGAGCGACGGCTCGCTGTGGCCGCGCACCGGAGTCGCGGCTCCGGACGGAGCGGCCCAGCGGACGGAGTTCGCGATGACCTTGAGCACGTTGGCGTCGTAGTACGTCGGATGCGTCTCATGGCCCGGGCGGAAGTAGAAGATCTTGCCTTGGCCGCGATGGAACGTGCAGCCGCTGCGGAACACGTTGCCGCCCTCGAACCAGCTGACGAACACGAGCTCGTCCGGCGCGGGAATGTCGAAGTGCTCGCCGTACATCTCTTCCTGCTCCAGCACGAACTGCTCCGGCAGGCCGGAGGCGATCGGATGCGCCGGGTTCACGACCCAGATGCGCTCGCGCTCGCCGGCTTCGCGCCACTTGAGGTCGCAGCCGGTGCCCATCAGCTTCTTGAAAATCTTGGAGAAGTGGCCGGAGTGGAGCACGATCAGCCCCATGCCCTCCATGACGCGCTTGTGGACGCGCTCGACGATCGCGTCGTCGACGCGGTCATGCGCCATATGGCCCCACCAGACGAGCACGTCGGTGTCGGCCAGCACGCTCTCGCTGAGGCCGTGTTCCTCCTCCTGGAGCGTCGCGGTGCGGATCTGCAGCTCGGCGTCCGCCAGCCCCTTGGCCAGGGCGTTGTGGATGCCGTCCGGATAGACCTTGCGCACCTCTTCGTGTTCTTGCTCGTGAACGAATTCGTTCCAGATCGTAAGCTTAATCATGGGTAGGAATCTCCTATCGGATGGAATTGAATTAGACCAGCAGCCAGACGATGAACAAGACGATCATAGCGAGCTGCAGCACGATCTTGACCAGCGTGCTCGACAGCAGGCCGACGACCGCGCCGAAGCCGACCTTGAGCGACTTGTCGAAGCTCGAGCCGGCGATCAGCTCGCCGATGACCGCGCCGGCCAGCGGGCCGATCAGCAGGCCGAAGCCGGGAATGACGAACGGTCCGACGAGGATGCCGATCGTACTGCCGATGACGGAGGCGCGGGAGCCTCCGAATTTTTTGACGCCCCAGGCGTTCACCGCATAATCCGCCAGGAACAGCGCGGCGACGATGATCGTCTGCAGCGTCCAGAACACCCAGCCGAACGGCTCGAAGCTGATGAAGAAGCCGTAGACGAAAAAGGCCGCGTAGATGGCCAGCGCGCCCGGCAGGATCGGATAGACCGCTCCCGCCATGCCGACGGCGAACAGGGCGATGACGAGCACCCAGCCGATGATGTCGAGCGTCATCGTCATCCCCGCCCTTTCAGCACGAATTCGCGGATCGCGTGCGCGACGCCGTGCTCGTTGTTGCCGAGCGTGACGGCATCGGCCGCTTCCTTGACCTCGGCCTGGGCGTTGCCCATCGCGATGCCGAGGCCGCATTCGCGGATGGCCGCGATGTCGTTGAGGCTGTCGCCGATCGCGACCGCCTCCTCCATCGCGATGCCGAGCAGGCCGCACAGCTCGCGCAGCGCCGACGCCTTGTTCACCCCGAGCGGGTTGAGCTCGAGGTTCCAGGGCGAGGAGTTGGTGATCTCCAGCGAGCCCCAGCCTTCGATCTCCTGACGGATCGCCTCGCGGATCGCGTCATTCTCCGTATGATACCCGAACTTCAGCCAATGCAGACGGTCGAAGCCGTCCGCGGGCTCGATCCACTTCTCCTTGTTGAACACGCCTTCGACGGCGTAGCCCCAGAACCACGGCTCGGCGTGGCGGACGGCCAGCTCGTGCAGGCGGCGAATCTCCTGCGCTCCCATGAGCGTCCGGCGATGAAGCACATGCGGCCTGCTCCAGATCTCGCTGCCGTTGACGGTGATGAGCGGCGTCTCGAGGCCGAGCTGCTCGGCGAATGGAATCGCTCCCTGGAAGCCCCTTCCGGTCGAAAAGCAAACCGTGATTCCCGCTTCCATGGCGCGTCCGATCCACTCCGCGTTCTCCTCGCTGATCGTCTGCGCGTCCGTCAGCGTCGTACCGTCCATATCCAGGGCAAGCAGCTTGTACATGAGCGAAGTTCCTCCCTGCCAGATGGTTTCCCCTGCCATTCTATCACAGCGGGCGGGCAAACGCTCGGCGAGGGGTCAAACGTTTGAACATGCCGGCTCTTTCATTATAGGGCGTAAGGCCCGCTCAATCTCCATCCGATCTTGGCGAATCCTCGTTCGATTTTGGCCTTTCCCCCTGGCCGCCTGCTCCGAGCGCTACCATAGATCCAGCGCGCGGCGAAGCATCGGGCTGCCGCCGCTTCTTCCGGCCAGCAGTCGAGCGGCCAGCAGCAGCGTGAGCAGATGCGGCTTGGCCGCCAGCGAGCGCCGGCAATAGCCGAGCGACCTTCTCCGGTCGCGGCGGGCCAGATAGGCGAGCGTGTAGTACTTGCCCGCGATGCCGTAGTCGATGCCCGCCAGCAGCCGTCGGCGCGTCCGCTCCGTGACGGCATCCGACTGCTCGACCTGGCGGCGCACTTGCCGGCGGACGGCGACCGAGCGCTCGCCGAGCTCCTCGAAGCGGCGCTGCAGCTTCTCGTCGGCTCCGATCTGATCGGGATCCAGGCCGCGGCGGTCGCAGAAGAAATACAGGCTGTCTTCCGACTCGTAATAGACGGAGTGCGGCTCGGGCTGAAGCGCGATGCGGCAGCGGTCGAAGAAGCGCATGAGGAAGGTCGTATCCTCGCCCAGATGATGCTCCTCCCCGATCAGGCCGACCTGGTCCAGCAGCTCTCGGCGCAGCACCATCGTATTCAGCTGGAAGAAATTGCGCGGCATCGTCAGGAACTGCTCGAACAGCCCTTTTTCGAATACGATCGTCTCTCCGTCCCGGCCGAACTTCTCTCCCATCTCCCGCAGCAGCCGGCGCTCGACCTCGCCCTCGAACGGGTTCGTCTCGACGACGCCGTGCCGCTCGATCCAGAGGGCGAACGAGACGTCCGCTCCTGTCCGCCGGATCGCAGCCAGGCTTGCTTCCAGATGCCGGGGCAGCCAGCGGTCGTCGGAATCGAGGAAGGCGAGAAAGCTCCCCCGCGCCTCCAGCATGCCGGCGTTGCGCGCGCCGCCCGGTCCCTTGCTCCGCTCGCTTCGGATGTACCGGATGCGGCGGTCCAGGCTGGACATCGCCTCGACGACTTCCCGGGTACGGTCTGTGCTGCGGTCGTCCGCGACGATCAGCTCCCAGTCCTGGAAGCTCTGCTCTCGAATCGACTCGATTGCCCGGGAAATGACATGGGCGCGGTTGTAGGCGGGCATGACGATGCTGACGGTAGGCGGCATGGGCTCTCCCCTATCCTTCATTTTTTGGAGAGAATTTCGCGGTTTTAAGCAGGTTTCCTTCTTTTGGCGGCAAAAGAAAACCGAACGCCAAGCTCTCGCAAGGAGGAGCTTGGCGTTCGGTGAAAGGGCGGGAACCCTAGTGGCAGGAAACCGTCAGGCCGCGCGGCTCAGCCGCGAGCGCCGCAGCTTGGCGGACAGCAGGCCGTGCTTCGGCGACAGCAGGAACGACGCGGCGAACAGCGCGCCCGCTGCGACGATGATGCAGCCGGCGATGGAGGCATCAAGACGCACCGCGAGCGCATAGCCGAGCACCGTGGAGGCGATGCCGATCAGCGCGCTCAGGCCGATCATGACGCCGAGCCGGTCGGTCAGCAGGTAGGCCGCCGAAGGCGGGATGACGAGCAGGCCGACGACGAGGATCGCGCCGACGCTTTCGAACGAGCTGACCGTGGCGACGGAGACGAGGCCCATCAGCACGTAATGGAACAGCGCCGCCGGAATACCGATCGCCGCCGCCAGCATCGGGTCGAAGGCGCACAGCTTGAACTGCTTGTAGAACAGGCCGATGACAGCCAGCACGAGCAGCAGCGTCCCTCCAAGCAGCCACACCGAGCGCGGGCCGAGATCCACCCCGCCGATCTGCAGCGTGTTCCAGGCGGAATAAGCGATCTCGCCGTACAGCACGCAATCGAGGTCAAGGTCGACCTGGCGGGCGTTGAGGCTGACGAGCACGACGCCGATCGCGAACAGCGCCGTGAACACGACGCCGATGGAAGCGTCGCTCTGAATGCCGCGCTGGTTGAACCATTGGATCAGGAACACGCACAGCAGGCCCATGATCGCCGCCGCGACGAGCATCAGGATCGAGCCGCGCGAGCCGCTGACCATATAGGCGATGACGATGCCGGGCAGCACCGAGTGGCTGATGGCATCGCCGATCAAGGCCATCCGGCGCAGGATGAGGAAGCAGCCGAGGATGGCGCAGCTGACGGCGGCGAGCGAGCCGGTCAGCAGAATCCAGAAGTCCATGCTCATGTCAGCCGGCCTCCTTTGCCGATGAGGTTGAAGCTCCAGACGCGGTTGCCGCTCGCGGCAGCTGCAGCTCGAGGCGTGCGCGGCGGCGCGTGAGGCGGGCCGTCAACAGCCCGCGCTTCGTGCCGAACACGACCGAGAAGAGGAACAGCGCGGCAGCGGCCAGCACGCTCACCGGTCCTGTAGGCAGCTGGCTCACCTGGGAGCTGATCCACGCGCCGAGCAGTCCGCTCACCATGCCGAACAGGCCGGAGAGCGCGAGCATGCGGCCCAGACGCTCCGTCCAGAACCGGGCCGAGACCGCCGGCGTGATGAGCAGCGCGGCGACCAGCACGACGCCGACCGCCTGGATGCCCGCCACCACCGCCGTGACGAACAGCGCCTGCAGGATGAAGTCGAGCACGGACACTGGGAAGCCCGCTCCCTTGGCGAAGGCCGGATCGAACGACAGCAGCTTGAACTCCTTGAACAGCAGCGTGCACGCCGCGGCCAGCAAGAGGCTGACGCCGGCCATGAGCTGCACGTCCGAGCCGATCATCGAAGCCGCCTGCCCGAACAGGAACTTGTCGAGGCCGCTTTGGCTGCCGTCGCCGCTATGCTGGATCATCGTGAGTAGCACGATGCCGAAGCCGAAAAACGAGGACAGCACGATGCCCATCGCCGCGTCCGGCTTGATTCGCGAGCGGGCCGTGACGACCCGGATCGCGAGCGTGCCGACGATGCCGGCGGCGACGGCGCCGAGCATGAACAGCGGCAGCGACTTGGTCCCGCTGAGCAGGAAGGCGACGCAAATGCCGGGCAGCGCGGTATGCGCGATCGTATCGCCCATGAGGCTCTGGCGGCGCAGGTAGGCGAAGCAGCCGATCATGCCGCTGCTCAGGCCGAGCAGCATGCAGCCGAGCGCGATCCAGCGCAGATTCGGATCGCTCGCGAGGGCGGAGATGGAATCCCAGAGGCTGTTCATGCCTCCGCCCCCTTCGAGGCTGCGGCTGCGGTCCCTGCCGCTTCGGCCGAGACCGCCGGCGCAGTGGCGACCGCAGATTCAGCCGTGGCGCGGGATGGCGATGCCGCTGCGGCGGCGAACGCCATCCGGCCGCCATACGTCCGCTGCAGGTTCGCCTCCGTGAACGTCTCGGCCGTCGGACCGAACGCCTGCAGCGACACGTTGAGCAGCAGCACGCTGTCGAAGTATTCCGGCACGGTCGCCAGGTCGTGATGCACGACGATGACCGTCTTGCCTTCCGAGCGGAGACGCCGCAGCAGGTCGACGATCGCCTTTTCGGTAGCGGCGTCGACGCCGGCGAACGGCTCATCCATAAAATACAGGTCCGCGTCCTGGGCCAGCGCCCGGGCGAGGAACACCCGCTGCTGCTGGCCGCCCGACAATTGGCTGATCTGCCGGTCGGCGAACGCCTCCATGCCGACTCCTTTCAGGCAGTCCATGGCGATCGCCTTTTCCTTGCGCCCCGGGCGGCGGAACCAGCCGAGGCGGCCGTAGCGGCCCATCATGACGACATCGAGCGCATGCGTCGGGAAGTCCCAGTCGACCGACTCCCGCTGCGGCACGTATCCGATGCGTCCCCGCACCTCGGCGACCGGCCGGCCGAACGCCCGCACGCTGCCGCCGAGCGAAGGCGTGAGGCCGAGAATCGTCTTGATGAGCGTCGACTTGCCGGCTCCGTTCGGTCCGACGATCGCGATCAGCTCTCCCTGCGGCGCCTGAAAGGTCACCTCCCGCAGCACGGCCTGGCTGCGGTACGCGGAGCTCAGCCCGCTCACCTCCAGCACCGGCTGCGAAGCCTCGGCCGCCCGTGCGTCTTGTTCGCTTTTACTCATGGTGTGCTCTCTCCTTTCAACGCTTCCGCGATCGTATCGACGTTATGCCGGAACATGCCGGCATACGTTCCCTCCGGCGTGCCCGCCTCGCCCATCGCGTCCGAAAACAGCTCGCCGCCGATGACGACCGTGCTCCCCATCCGCGCGGCCCCCTCGATGACGGATTCGATCGACTTGCGCGGGATGCTCGATTCGACGAATACTGCCGGGATACCGCGCTCGACGAGGAAATCACGCAGGGAAGCGACGTCTTTGGACCCGTATTCCGAGGAGGTGCTCATGCCCTGCAGTCCGGTCACTTCCAACCCATAGGCGCGGCCGAAGTAGCCGAAGGCGTCATGGGCGGTGACCAGCACCCGCCGCTCCTCCGGTATGGACCCGATCCGCTCCAGCGCGTAGGCGTGGAGCTCCTCGAGCTCCGAGATGTAGGCGTCCGCCCGCTGGCGGTAGCCCGCCTCATGCTCCGGATCCTCCGCGATCAGCGTGTCGCGGACCTTCTCGACGGCGTATGTCCAAAGGCTCGCGTTGAACCAGACATGCGGGTCGGGCGAGCCCGATCCCGGCTCGCTCTCGAGGACGCGATCCTCGGGTACGCCGTCCGTTACGGCGACGACGGGGCGGGAGCGGCCCAGCTTCTCCAGCACTTCCGTCATCTTGCCCTCCAGATGAAGCCCGCTGTAGAGCACGACATCCGCTTCGTCCAGCTTGACCATGTCGCCATGCGAAGCCTTGTACAGATGAGGATCGACGCCCGGTCCCATGAGCGCGGTGACGCTCACCCGATCCCCTCCGACTTCCTTGGCCGCATCCGCGATCATGCCGGTCGTCGTCGTGACGGCCAACGTGCCCGGCGCCGGGTCGCTGCCGCCCTGGCCTTCGTTCTGCTGTCCGCAGGCTTGAAACGCCAGCATCGCGCCGAGCAGCGCCATGCCGCCGAGCAGCCTTTGCACGCTTCGATGCATGTTCATGTTTTCGTTCCTCTCCTTCCGGCCCCCTATGTTGGCTGTGCGACTATATGTTCATCCTACACAATATTGTTTCTCTTGTGCAACATATTTTTGTCGGACTAACATTTTCGCTCCTTGCGCACGCCAAAAAACCGCCCCGGCACGCTCCCGAAATCGGGAGGTGCCAGGGCGGTGAGCGCCTGAAAAGCCGACCGGCCGCATCCGCTGCCATAGAGGCGGATCAAGCCTTGGCGATATGGGTCTTGTCGAAATCCGCCGAGTCGAACCAGTCCCCCGACTGCGCCCATGTCGCATCGAGCGGAATCCAGCCGCCGTCCTCGTCCGCAAGCCGAACCTCGTTCCAGGCATGGGAGCCGAAGCCGCCGCGGCCGTCGGCGCCCATGCCCGTTACGACCTTGACCTCCAGGCCGACCGCGCGCGCCATCACGGCATAAAGCCTGGCCGTATCGATGCAGACGCCCTTGCGGGTGCGGAACGTATCCTCCGGCGTCTGCTCTTTCCAGACGCCGCGCTCGACGTAGCCGTCGGCCTTGTCCCAGTCGTAGGCGATGCGGCTGCCGAGCCAGTCGTACAGCCTCCGTGCCCGCTCGCGGTCGCCGTCCGCGCCGGACGTGATCCGGAGCGCGGCGGCGGCGATATCGTCCGGAATATCCGCGTCGACCAGCTCGTAGCGGCGCTGCATGACCTGCTGCAGCTCGCTGCCGACCGCCTCGGTGATGACCGGGCCGCCGCCCTTCAGCAGATCGCCGGCAAGCGGCTGCAGGAGGCGGTCCGCCGCCTGCCGGTACACCGGCGAGCTCTCGATGCCGGCCGCCAGCGGAGCCGACGGAAACAGCGAGACATAGAGGAACAGTCCCGCCAGCAGGACCAGCGCGCGGCCGATGCCGTGCAGCCCGCCGAGCAGCGCGCCGGCGGCGCGGCTGGCCAGTCCTCCTCCCGCCGACTGGCGGGGCGGCCGCGAGCTCCGGCGGGAACCGCGGCGGCGCGGCCCTTCCTCCTCCGCATCAAGCCCATACGGTCCGTAGGGCTCGTCCTCACCGCTCCAGCGGTCATGCCCATAGAGCTCGTCCCGGCCGCGACGCCGATGCTCGGCGTACCGTTCCTCCCGCTCCTTCCACTCCTCCCCATCTTCCCGCTCCGCCTCGTCCTCGTCGTCTTCTAGGCCGGACGGACGGGTCAGCAACTCGTAGCCCCTCCATGCCAGCGGCGTGAAGGCGGACAGCAGCAGCCGCAGCGCCGCATATGCGAGCAGGAACAGCACGCCGATCCGCAGCAGCGGCAAGTCGCGCACGCTCGTCAGGAACGTATACCAGACCTGCTCGAGCGACCCGAGGCCGCGCTCCGGCACGACGACCTGCCTCCTCAGCCAGTCCGCCGCAGGGGCGGACAGTAGCTGCGCCAGGCGCGCCGCGCCAAGCACAGAAAGGACGAGCAGGATGCCGTCCCATACGAACGAAAACAGCCGCCGCGAGGAGCGTCCCGCCCCTCGGCGGAAGCCTTGCAGCAGCGAGGCCGCGATCAGCAGCAGCACGGCCAAGGCGACCGGCTCCAGGCCAAGCAGCGAGCGCAGCCATCCCGGCTCCTCCATCCGCATCTCCTCCCTTTCTGCGGCCGCGGCCGCGCCGGCGGCGCGCTCTCGCTAGCCGCCTCTTTTCGCGCCCTCGATCAAGGCGCGGATCGTGCCGTCGATGCTCCAGCTGCCGAGCGGAGCGCCTTTGAACGCAACGTCCACCTTGTCCTCGCCCTTGGCCCCGGTCAGCTCCAGGTTGCGTGTCGTGACCGTATAGGTGCCGTCGCCGTTGTCCTTGTAGACGGCCTCTGCCGCCTCGCCGGCCATCGCCGTCACCGCCTGGTCGCGCACCTTGTCTCCCAGGTCGCGCAGATCCTGCAGGTTGTAGCCGCTGTACAGCACGAGCCCGATCACGATGACCGCGGCGAGCGCCCATTTGGCGACCGTCTTGACGATGCCGATGACGAGCAGCAGCACGACGAGCCCGGCGGCCAGCACGAGCCAATTCTCTTCGAAGAACGTTTTCCACGTATCCAGATCCAATCCGGAAAGATCCATCGTTCAAGCCCCCCTGTGGCAGACGCCTTGAAAACCGCCGGCGCCTCGCTTCTTTCCCCAGTCCCCATTATACCCGACCCCCTTTGGAGCGTAAACGCGGCCCCGGTCCAGGCGGTCATATCCTGGCGGCGCGGGGCGTACAAGTAGTAGAGCCTGGCCGCAAGGCCCGCCGAGGCAAAAGAAAGCCGCAAAGGAGGCTGCTCGCCGTGAAGACAGCCGTCTGGCTGTATCTGTTTCTTTTCGTGGCGTTTTTCGACCTGCACGCCCAGTATCCGATCCTCACGCCGTTCGCCGTCTCGCTCGGCGCGGCTCCGTCCTTCATCGGCCTGATGATGGGCCTGTACTCGCTCACGCATCTTCCGGGCAATCTGATCGCCGGCTACGGCATCGACCGCTTCGGCAGCCGCCTGTTCATCTCGCTCAGCCTGCTCGGAGCGGGCCTCATCCTGCTGGTGCAGGCGCAGGTGACCAACCCATGGCAGCTGCTCGCCCTGCGCTCGGTGAGCGGCTTCGTGCTCGCCTTCCTCTCGCCGGCCTGCAGCGCGCTGCTCGCCCGCATGGCCACGTCGGCGCTGCAGCAGGGCCGGCTCATGTCCGGCAGCGGCCTCGTGCACACGCTCGCCTCCGTCGTCTCGCCGGCGGCCGGCGCCTTCCTCGTCGCCCGCATCGGCTTCGCCAGCGCCTTCAACCTGCTCGGCTGGGTGCTCGTCGCCACGGCCGTCTGCTCCATCCTGTTCGTGCGCGATCCGAAGTCCGCCCCGGCCGCCGCGAAGCCCGCCGCCGATCCGTCCTTGGGTGAAGCGGGCGGCAGCGGACGCATCCCCTGGCTGCTGTACTCGCTGCCGATCGCGGTCAGCTGCTCGCAGGGCATCCTTTCCTTCGAGCTGCCGCTTCTGTCCGCCACCACCGAAGGGATGATGCGCACCGGCATCCTGTTCTCCGTCGTCAGCCTCGGCGGGCTCGTGACGCTCAGCATGCTGTTCCTGAACCGCGTCTCCGCCTTCTCGCGCACGCTGCTCGGCGCTCTCCTGCTCGCGGCCGCCTACTACGGCATCGCCGCAGGGGCGCCGGTCCCCTTGGTATACCTGCTGTTCGTCGTCGGCATGGCGAAGGGCGTCATCTTCCCCGCTCTGTCCACGCTGCTCATCGAGCTGAGTCCGAGCAATCGGTACGGCCGCACGTTTTCCATGCTGTCGATTTCGTTCTCGGTCGGAGCTTTCCTCGGACCGATGATCGCCGGCCAAGTCCGGCATCTCGTCTCGCCTTATTTCATCTCGTTCCTCGTGCTGATGGCCGCAGCGGCCATCCTTCCGTTCCATGGGGGCTTCCGGCGGCCCTCCGCCGCGCCAGCCGCCCATTTGCGCTGAATATGGGTGAATGCACAGGGCGCGTGCCAGGGAGGCACATATACTGCACCATGTCTGCCGGAACGGATTGCCGCCGAGTACCTCGGCGCTTCCCTCCGAACGACCCCAACAAGCAGCGAAGGGGTGACAAATCAGATGTCTTATGTCGAAGGTGTTGCAGGTGCAGGCGCTTGCGGTCCTGTTGGCGGATACGGCGGCGCGTGGGGCTCCACGGGCGCGATCCTCGTCCTGTTCATTCTGCTCGTAATCATCATCAGCAGCTTCTGCTACTAAGCATGAGCCCCCGCTCTCATAAACCCCTTGAAGGCCCGCCTCGGCGGGCCTTCCTTTTTCCTTGTAGCGGACGCGGAAGAAGGGTATCGTATTAGCTAAAAGCGGCCTGGGACGGACAAGCCGTCCCCGCGCCGGGCGGAAGGAGCGGGGCGGCGAATGACGAGCGTCATCATCGTGGAAGGCAAGAACGACCGCAGCCGGCTGCGGCGCGTGCTGAGGGACGAGGTCGCCATCCTGTGCACCTACGGCACGCCGGGCACGGCTCAGCTGGAGCTCCTGCGCAAGCAGGCCGGCGACGCGCAGGTGTTCATCTTCACCGACAACGACGCATCCGGCAAGCGCATCCGGGGCATGCTGCGCGACCAGTTCCCCGACGCCGAGCATATCTACACGCGGCGCGGCTATCCCGGCGTGGAGAAGACGCCCCCGGAATACTTGCTGGAGCAGCTTCTGAAGGCCGGCTTCGAGGAAGAGCTGATCTTTCCGGAGCCGCCCGAGGGTTCCCGTTGGAGCAAGGAAGACGGCCTGTAGCGCATGGATGCGCCGCAGGCCGTCTTCAATTGAGGGAGCTTCATTCTCCATCCTCCAGCTTGATGGCGGCGATGCGCTCAGGCCCGCTCGGAGCCTGTCTTGCGCGGAGCGGACGGACGGTGGCGGATGCGCCGCAGCACCTCTCCGGTCTGCTCCGCCGACTGAGGACGGAAGAACAGGTAGCCTTGGATCTCGTCGCAGTCATGCTCCAGCAGATAGCTCAGCTGCAGGTCCGACTCCACCCCTTCGGCGACGACCGACAGCTTGAGGCGGCGCGCGATGAGCAGCATCGCGTGAATGATCGCCTCGTCCCGCTCGTCGACGCCGATGCCGCTGACGAAGCTGCGGTCGATCTTGATCCGGCCGACCGGCAGCCGCTTCAAATAGCTGAGCGAGGAATGCTGCGTGCCGAAGTCGTCGATCGACAGCAGGATGCCCATGTCGCGCAGCTGCTCCAGCGTGGCGAGGTTCTCGTTGCGCATCGCCATGTTTTCGGTGATCTCAAGCTCCAGGCAGCTCGGATCGAGCCCTGTGTCCTCGAGCACGCGCCGCACCGTGCCGACCAGATCCGGCGCCGCGAACTGGCGCGCCGACAGGTTCACCGCGATCCGCAGTCCCGCGGCCCCGGCATCCTGCCATGCCTTGTTCTGGGCGCAAGCCTCGCGCAGCGCCCACGCGCCGATCTCGACGATGAGGCCGGTCTCCTCCGCAAGCGGGATGAACTTCTGCGGCGACACTTGGCCGAACCGGGGATGGTTCCAGCGCAGCAGCGCTTCCAGTCCGGTGAGCCTGCCCGATGCGGCCTCGATCTGCGGCTGGTAATGCAGCTCGAACTCCCCCCGCTCCAGCGCGCGGCGGAGGCCGTTGCGCAGCTCCATCAGCTCCGCGGCGCCGGCCTCCTCGGTGCCGTCGAACCATTTGTAGTGGTTCTTTCCTTCTTCCTTGGCCCGATACATCGCCAGGTCGGCGTGCTTCGTCAGCTCCTCCGCATCCGCGCCGTGGTCGGGATAGAGGGCGATGCCGATGCTTGTCGTCAAGAAATACTCCGCTCCGCGCAGTTGAAACGGCATCCGGAAGCGGCCGATGATCGCGTCGGCAAGAACCTCCGCTTCGCGCATGCCGCTGACGCCCGGAAGCACGACGGTGAACTCGTCGCCTCCGAGCCGGAAGCAGGCCGGGCCGTCTCCCGGCATCCGCTCGAGGCCCCGTTCCTGCCGGTCGGTCAGCCGGAGCGAGGCCTCCCGAAGCAGGTGGTCGCCGAGCTGATGGCCGAACGTATCGTTGACCAGCTTGAACTGGTCCAGGTCGAGATAGAGCAGCGCGACGCCCTTCCCCGGCTGCTCCCCGGCTCTGGCGATCGTCTGCTCCAGATGCAGGTTGAAGCAGGAGCGGTTGAACAGGCCGGTCAGCGGATCACGATAGGCGAGGAAATGCAGCTCCCGCTCCTTGCTGGCCAGCATGCGGTTCTGCTCGCGCAGCTCTTCTTCGATCGCGATCAGCTCCTCGTTGGAAGCTTCGATCTCCTCGTTCGCCTCCTGCAGCTCGCGCGTCCGCTCATCGACCTTGGCCTCCAGCTTGTAGCGGCCCGTGAGCTGCACGTACAGCAAATACAAGACGAGCATCATGACGGCTGCGCTGCCGAAGCGGGCGAGCCACAGCTTCGTCTCGATCTGGCGGAGGGCCTCCTCCTTGAGCTGCCCGGCCAGCTCCCACGTGCCGTCCGGCACGTCCACAAGCTCCCTCAGCCGGCTGCCGCCGAACAAGGCCGACTCGCCGAGCAGCACGTTGCCGTTCACCCGCAGCGCGATGTCGAACTGCTCGTGCTGGAAATCGTCCGAAATGCCGCCAAGCAGATCCTTCATGTCCAGCACGACCGAGGCGAAGCCCCAGAACTGGTCGTCGTGATAGACCGATTGGCGGGTGACGAGGCCGCTGCCGCCTTGGATCAGCTCAAGGGGGCCGACCAGCGTCACCGTCCTCAGTCCTCTCGCCCTCTCCGCGTTCTCCCGGATGGCCGGACGGGTATCCTGGAACAGATTGACGCCGAGCAGCAGCTCGTTGCCTTTTTGCGGATAGACGTACCAGGCGACTCCGCTCGGATAGAGGGACAGGTTCTTGACATCCGGCAGCGCCGGCACGAAATGGGAGGAGAACTGGTTGAACCTGCCGTAGTCGACGTAGCCGTTGTAGCGGAGCTCGGTCTCGACGAAGGCCACCAGGCTCTCCGTCAGCAGCACCCGCCGCTCGACGCCGAGCCGAAGCTCGTTGGCCTTGAACGACAGCTGGCGCGAAGCATCGCGGTAGGCCTCGTCGGTTAGCTGCTGCCGGTAGAGCGCGGTGCTCCACAGCACCATGGAGGAGAGCAGGATGAACAGCAGGCCGAGCAGTCCCCACAGGGTCAGCCTTTCGCGGCGGCTCGGCATGTATCGGCGGATGGATTGTCTCACGCGGCGGCCTCCTCCGGGCTCGGCCCGCATGCGAGCAGGCCGAATCGTGTTGATTCACTCTACCCTATATCGGCAACGGCGGGAGGCTGGATTAGAGATCCAGCACCGCGATGACAGCGGTCACCGTGGCGATGCTCGCGACCGTCGACAGCAGCACCGCCTGCGAGGAGAATTCCGGCTCGTTGTCGAACTCGACCGCCAGCAGCACGCTGCTGAGCGAGGTCGGCACGGCGGAGCTGACGATCAGCGCCTTGGCCGCCAGGCCGTCGATGCCGAGCATCCACACCGTCAGCGCGGCGAGGACCGGACCCGCCGCAAGCCGCAGGCCGAGCGACAGGCTGAGATCGAGCGCCCGGCCCGGCTTCGGCGTCCCGCCCCGCCTCATGCTGCCGAGCTGCACCCCGAGCGTTAGCAGCGCGGTGCCGATGAACGCGTCGGCGACGTAATCGAGCGGCGTCTGCAGGTAGACCGGCATCGGCGTGCCCGTCCCGTTAAGCAGAAACGCGAGCGGAATGACGTAGATGACCGGCTGCGACAGGATCTGGCGGCGGATGCCGGCCCAGCTGCTCTTGTGCGCGTTGACGCTGTAGATGCCGTACGTATTGGGCAGCAGCGACTGCATCATCATGATGAGCACCTGGATCGACAGCGTGAAGGGATTCGCCGCGAAGGCGAGCTGATTGAGCGGAATGCCGTAGTTGGCGCTGTTGTAGAAGAGCACGCTGTTGCGCATCGCCGCCTTCATCCCTCCCCGGTAGCCGCGCAGGCGGACGACGAGCTCCACGAGGGCGTACTGAAGCGCCATGAAGACGGCGAAGAACAGCAGCACCTGGCCGATCAGCGCGATCGGGATGTCCGTCGAGTAGAGCAGCTTGAAGATGACGGCCGGCGAGAACAGATAGAAGTTGAGCTTGGACAGCGTGCGGATATCGAGCGTGAAGATGCGCTGCAGCGCTACGCCGATCAGAATCATGATGCAGAGCGGGATGATGTTGTGCAGCAGAATCGATCCGAGCAGAGCCATGAGAGCGCATTCCTTTCTTTGAAGACAGCAAAAGGCCGGCCCTGCGCCAGCGCCGCCGGGAGGGGGCGCGGCGGCGCGGAGGCCAGCCTGTCTAGTCGAGCGCTTCGACCGCTTCCACGAGGGAGGCGGCGATTTCGTCCGGCGTTTTCTTGAGATCGTTGCTGCCGATGATGTACTTGCGGATGTTGCCTTTTTTGTCCACGACGAAAATGGCGTCGGTGTGGGAGTAGTTGCCTGCCTCGTCCTTGACGACCATCAGGCCGAAGTCCTTGGCGAGCTTCTCCGAGGCGGCCGCATCCTCTTGGCGGAGGAACCGCCAGCCGGCCGGATCGGCGTGGAACTTGGCCGCGAACGCGCGGATCGCCTCCGGCGTGTCGCGCTCGGGATCGAACGTGATCGACTGCAGCTCGGCTTTCGTGCCGAGCAGCCCCTTTTCCTTGAGCTGGTCCTGCGCCTTGGAGAGGATGAACGTCGTCGCGGGACAGACGTCCGGGCAGCTCGCCCAGAAGAAATAGACGAGGCGGACCTTGCCGTCCGATTCCGCCGACGAGAAGGACCTGCCTTCCTCAAGCTCGCTTTGCAGCGTGTAGGCGGGAGCCGGCGTATCCATCGGGAAGCTGACCGAGCTGCGGTTCTCCTGCAGATAGGTGACGAGCAGATAGGCGCCCATCAGTGCGCAAAGCGCGAACAGGGCGATTTTGAACGCGTGCCTGCGGATGAAGGTCAACGTGGTTCTCTCCTTATGGCCCCCATGGCCTTATGTAGCGGAGCCGATCCGGCTCCGGCGGCGCGGCCGATCAGGAGAAGAGGCTCGTCCAGATCGAGAGGCCGGCTTGACGGGACGTGTCCGCGATCATGAGCAGGAACACGACAAGCAGATAGTTCACCGAGATGAGGAAGTTGACCTTCGCCCATTTCACCGTCTTCTCCTCCGTGGAGGCATAGACGCCGGTGAACGTATGCACGAACCAGACGACAGTCAGAATGCCCGAGATCCAGAGGAACCAAGGTCCGACGTAATCATACGCATACATCAGGATGACGGTCGGGATGAGCAGCAAGACGTATGGAATCATCTGGAGCTTGGTGCGCCGGATGCCCTTGACGACAGGCAGCAGCGGATAGCCGGCGGCGCGGTACTCCTCCACCCGGCGGATGGCGAGCGACCAGAAATGGGCCGGCTGCCAGAGGAACAGCAGCGCGAACAGGATCCAGGCTCCGGCGTCGATCTCGCCGGTGACGGCCACATAGCCGATGACCGGCGGCATCGCTCCGGACACGCCGCCGATCGACGTGCTCCAGGTCGAGCTGCGCTTGAGCCAGATCGTGTAGACGACGATATAGACGAACCAGCCGAGCAGGCCCAGCCAGCCGGTCAGCGGATCGAGCGCGAACAGCACGGCCAGTCCCGCCGCGCCGAGCACGGCGCCGTAGGTGATGACGAAGGCCGGAGAGATGCGGCCCGTCGGCAGCGCGCGGTCGCGCGTGCGCTCCATGCGCGTGTCGAGCTCGCGGTCCCAATAGTTGTTGATGACGCAGGCCGATGCCATCGTCAGGCATGTCCCGATCAGCATCCAGAGGAGCAGCAGCCAATCGACCTGCCATTTGGACGCCACCCAGAAGCCGCCGAACGCGGCAAAAGCATTCATCCGGACGATGCCCGGCTTGGTAAGAGCGATCAGGTCTTTCAGCACATTCGTGCGCCTCCTGTTTTTGGAGCGGCAAAAGCGCTTCGGTGCGCTAAGGGCTTCAGTAGTCAACGTTACTTATGATACCGAAAATCAAACACGGTGACAACGGAGCGCCCGAGTTGTTCATGATTTCGACATGCCGGAGCGTCAACAATCCGACTTTTTTTGCCATCTCAGGATTGTCCTTGAGGAACACTGGGCAGCGGCCCGCATAGATTGAAGATGGGGTCAGGAGCCCAGGCGGAGGGCATCCGGCTCAAGGCTAGACTCCCGCAGGAGGAGCGTGATCAGAAAGATGGCCGTCATCAAGACGAATGCCGAGAATACGAAGCTGCTTGCCCGGCTGATGAGGGCGGAAGCGGAAGGCGAAGGCGAGCTCGGCATGCTCATGGTCGGCAACGTCAGCGTCAACCGCGTCCGCGGCAACTGCCTCGACTTCCGCAACATCCGGTCGATTCCCGACATGGTGTATCAAAGTCCGGGCGGATACGAGGCCGTGCAGAAAAGCTACTTCTATCAAAAGGCCCGCGACAAGGAGATCCGTCTTGCGGAGCGGGTCATCTCCGGCGAGCGCCAGCATCCGGCAAGCAACGCCCTCTGGTTCTTCCGGCCGACGGGCAGCTGCCCCGGCACCTGGTACAATCAGGCCAATACGGGCCGCTTCAAGGCGCATTGCTTCTTTGCGCCGACCGCATCGGACTGCCCGGACGTCTACTGAAGCAAGTCGCAGGACCAAGCAACGACAACGACTAGAGAGCGGGGAAACCAACCATGTCGAATGTTTATGATTACCGCAGCATGTACGCCCACGGAGGCCATCAAGGCTATCCGGGAATGCCGATGCCGATGCAGACGCCTTTCGGAGGCAACTTTGTCGCCATGCCGCCGGCCGTGCCGAGCGGCGCCGTCGTCACGCCTCAAGGCGGAACGGTGCAAATGATGCCGTCGACCGAGGAATCCTACGTGGAGAACATCCTGCGCCTCAACCGCGGGAAAATGGCGACGTTCTACATGACGTATGAAAACAACAAGGAATGGAACGCCAAAATTTTCCGTGGCATCATCGAGGCAGCCGGACGCGACCATATCATCATCAGCGATCCGTCCACCGGCATGCGCTACCTTCTGCTTACGCTGAACCTGGACTACGTCACGTTCGACGGTCCGATCGCGTACGAGTACGCCTTCCAGGGGCAAACCATTACGAACCAGACTCCGGCTACTTCGCGCTAGATCGGTGCCGGGCGGAACGTCCATGCATGGATGCGGCCCGCCCCGCCCGACGTCCAGCTTCCGATCGCCGACCAGGGAGAGCGTCCGTCCAGACGCTCCTCTTGGCATGCCCTCGCTTCCGCCTCCGTTGCCGCAGGCCAAATCTCCACGAACAGTCCCGGCTGCTCGGAGCCTTCATAGAGCCGCACGCGGGGCCAACGCCGCTGCAGCTCCGAGAGCAGAGCCAGGAAGTCCTGCCGATGCCGCTCCTCGATCTTGTATTCCACCATCAGCGCATATCCGTCCATATTCATCCTCCTGGCCCGCATCGCCCGGAATCGCGCCCGAGCATGGGTCGCCTCATCCTACCATTGCCAGAGCGGCTGGACAAGCGCTGCGCGTCTCCTTTCCCGACCGGCGGCCGGATAATCCGGAGCGTCCGGTGGGAGCCTACAGGAAGAAGTCCATGATGAAAGGGGACATGAAAGCGATGGATACGGGCACTCATCTCGTATTCGGTCTCGGACTCGCCGGCCTCGCCACCGTCGATCCTGCGGTCGCCGCCAGTCCGGCTTTGTTCGGCGCCGTTCTGGCCGGCACGATCATCGGCTCGCAAGCGCCGGACCTGGACGGCCTGCTGCGATTCAAAAGCAACGCGCTTTATATCCGCAACCATCGCGGAGCCTCGCACTCGCTGCCGGCGGTGCTCGGCTGGACGGCGCTCATCACGGCCGCCATCGGCCTCGCCTGGCGCGGAAGCATCTCATGGCCTCATCTCGCTTTCTGGGTGCTGCTCGCCGTCTCGGTCCATGTGTTCAGCGATTGCTTCAATACGTACGGAACCCAAGCCGCCCGTCCGATCACGTCCAAGTGGATTTCCTGGAACATCATCCATATCTTCGACCCGTTCCTGTTCGCCGGCCATGCGGCAGCCCTGCTCCTCTGGCTGCTCGGAGCGGCTTCGCCGCAGATCATCTTCCCGGTCCTCTATGCGTTCGTCGTGCTGTACTATGTCTGGCGGACGCTCGTCCACCGGCGCACCGCCCGCTCGCTGCCCGGCCTCGATGGCGAGGCGGAGGGCGGCGAGAGCTACATCCTCATCCCGACGCTGAAGCCGGCCAGCTGGAACGTCGTGAAGCAGCGGAGGGACGGCGCCTTCCGCATCGGCGACCTGCGCGGCGGAAAGCTGTCCTGGACGGGCACCGCCCGGTGCGAGGAGCATGAAGCGATCGAGCAGTCGAAGTTCGACGCTTCCGTGCGCTCGTTTCTCTATTTCACCTCGTTCGCCTGCTCCGAGATGACCGAGCATGCCTGGGGCTACGAGGTGCGCTGGTTCGACGTCCGCTACCGGCATCGCAAGCAGTATCCGTTCGTCGCCGTCGTCGTCATGGACCGGGACTACAAGACGCTCGGCTCGTACGTCGGCTGGCTGAGCGACGAGCGCCTTCAGAAGAGGCTGCGGATGAATACGTATTGAAGGACCTGCCGGTTGACCGCGAGCGCCCCCATCCTGCACAATAGATGGGGGCATTCTTATGCCCCGGCAGCCGCGCCAAACCGAAAAAAAGCCCAAGGTTTCCCTTGGACCTCTTTTTGTATGGCTTAGCGTTGAGTTCCGGACAGTTGCTGCTCGGCGATTTGCACCAGTTTCTTGGTGATGTAGCCGCCCAGCGATCCAGCGTCGCGCGTAGCTACGTTGCCGTAGTAGCCGTCAGCCGGGATTTGAACACCCAGGGATTGTGCCGCTTCGAATTTCAGTTGCTCAAGGGCTTGTCTTGCGCCTGGTACGACCAGTTTGTTGCTGCCGCTGTTGTTGCTTGCCATTGTGAATTGCTCCTTTCGAAGTTCGCACTGTATGGTGTGTGTTGCAAGCTTGCAAGCTTATTATGTTCCGATTGCTTCGTTCTATTCGAAGCGATGTCGTTTTTTTTCTCCATTTTATATTCGGGAGGCCGTTTTCCATGTCCAAGCCCCTTGCCCTCGTCTACGCCCTGCTGTCCGTAGCGCTCATGAGCGCCACCGCAATCTCCATCAGCTACAGCGGCCGCGCCGCCATCGCGCTCGGCCTGGCCACGTTCCTGTTCATCGGAGCCGGCTTCGTGCTGAAGTCCCGCCTTCGGAAAAACTGACCCGATCGCCAAGGACAAGCCGTCCGCTCGCAGCCGCCTCGGCTGCGGGCTGCGCGGATCCTGCTCGTACGAGAAGAAGCGTCTGCCCTCGCGGCAGACGCTTCTTCTCGTTGATGCGGAATGGAACGCAAGCGGCGAGGCGCCGGCCAGCGGGGCAGCCCGCGCGCTTCCGGCTCTTTCGAACGCATGCTCCGCGGCCTAGCCTCGGAGAAAGCCCATGCGCTCCTTCACGCCTTCGACGACGCGATCGGCGACCGAGGACGCTTTCTCGGCGCCTTGCTTCAGCACTTCCTCCAGCATGCCGGAGCTGCGAATCTCGCGGTAGCGCTGCTGCAGCGGCTCCAGCACGGCGACGACGCGCTCGGCCAGCTCCTTTTTGAACGGGCCGTAGCCTTGCCCCTCGAATCTAGCCTCGATCTCCGGCAGCGAGAGGCCCGACATGAGCGAGTAGATGCCCATCAGGTTGCTCACCTCCGGCTTGGCTTCGCGATCGAACCGGATCTCGCGGCCCGAATCGGTCGTCGCGCGGCTGATCTTCTTGCGGATGACGTCCGGCTCGTCGAGCAGGGCGATCAGGCTGCCGGGATTCGGATTGCTCTTGCTCATCTTCTTGGACGCATCGTCGAGCGACATGATGCGCGCTCCCACCTCGGGGATGTACGGCTCCGGAACGGTAAAGAAGTCGCCGAAGCGGCTGTTGAACCGGTTCGCGAGGTCGCGCGTCAGCTCCAGATGCTGCTTCTGATCGTCGCCGACCGGGACGAGATCGGCGTTGTAGACGAGGATGTCCGCCGCCATGAGCGCAGGGTAGACGAACAGCCCGGCTCCGACCGACTCCTTGCCCGCCGACTTGTCCTTGAACTGCGTCATCCGCTCCAGCTCGCCCATCGACGTGAGCGTCGTCAGCAGCCATCCGAGCTCCGCATGCGCCCGCACGTGGGACTGCATGTAGATCGCCGCGCGCTGCGGGTCGATGCCCGCCGCCAAGTACAGGGCGGCGACCGACTGCGACTGCTCCCGCAGCGCCGCCGGCTCCTGCGGAACCGTGATGGCATGCAGATCGACGACCATGAAATAGCACTCATGCGTCTCCTGCAGGCGAACGAAGTTCTGGATGGCTCCAATGTAGTTGCCGATCGTCAGCTGGCCGCTCGGCTGGATGCCGGAAAGCACTTTTTTCATCTTGCTTCACGCCTTCTCTTGAGATTTGGGAACGCAAAAAAGGCCTCTCCTCCGCAAGGGACGAGAGACCGTGGTGCCACCCTAATTCGCCGGACGCGCTTGTCGCGCGGCATCGGCCTTGAGGATCCGCTAACGGGGATCAATCGGGGACAGGCCCGGCTCCAGAGTCCATTCCGCGCGGTCCGTTCCGCCGGCTTCGCAGCTGCCGCCGGCTCTCTGGGAAACGTCCTTGCTCGCGCGTACTCCATTCTGTCATTGCCTTTAGAACGATTATAGACCCGCTCCCCGAAAAGTCAAGGCGAGGCCGCGAGCAAGCGACATTCGTGCTGCAGAAAGAAACGGCCGTTCTGTCTTCGTCCGTCCAAGCATAAGCATGGAGGAGGAACGTCCGGCCCGTCCGCCTCTCTCCGGGCCGGACAGGACAAGCCGGACCGGAAAGGAGCTGCCCCGATGACCCGACGCCTGCTGCCGCTGCTCGCCGCCGTATCGACGATCGGAGCGGGAGGGGTCCTGCTGCTGATCGCCCGGCGGGACATGGGGCTGGACGCGGCGGCCGCCTCCCGCTTCAGCTCCGTCTTCATCGGCATCCTGCTCGAAGCGCTGCCCTATCTGCTGCTCGGGGTCGCCATCTCCGCCGTCCTTCAGGTCTATCTGTCGGAGCGGCTGCTGCGCCGCCTTCTTCCCCGTCATCCGCTGCTCGCCGTAACGGCGGCCGGACTGCTCGGCGTCATCTTTCCCCTCTGCGAATGCGGCATGATCCCGGCCGTGCGCCGTCTCATCCGCAAAGGCATGCCCGCCTATGCCGGCATCGCCTACATCCTCGCCGGCCCGGTCGTCAATCCTGTCGTCTTCACGTCGACCTGGGCCGCGTTCGGCGGCACGCCGCAGATGGCGATCGCGCGCGCGGGACTCGCCTTTTTCGTCGCCTTCGCGATCGGCGCCATCTTATGGAAGACGCTCCGAGGCGACCCGCTGAAAGCCGATCTCGCCTCGCTCTACGCCTCGCTGCCGCAGGAGGAGGCGCAGGAGCGGCCGTCCGGCAGCCGGCTGCAGTCGGCCGCGCTGCACGCGACCGACGAATTTTTCGACATGGGGAAATATCTCATCCTCGGCGCCGCGCTCGCGACGCTGTTCCAGACGGCCGTCAGCCGCTCCTTCCTCGAGGAGCTCGGCGGCAGCCAGCTTCTTTCGCATCTGTTTCTGATGGGCATCGCCTTCCTGCTCTCGCTCTGCTCGACGTCGGATGCGTTCGTCGCCGCCTCGTTGGGCGGCAGCTTCGAGAACGGCGCGCTGCTGGCCTTCCTCGTCTTCGGGCCGATGATCGATCTCAAAAGCATGTTGCTTCTGCTCGCTTCGTTCCGCGTCCGCGTCGTGCTGCTCGTCGCAGGACTCGCCGCCCTCCTCACGCTGACCGGCTCCTGGCTGCTCGAAGCGATCTATCTTCCCTGACAAGGAGGCGCATTCGCCCATGACTCCGTCCGCCCTCGCCGCCATCCATCACGCGGCCAAGTCGGCCGTGCTCGCCGTGCTGTCGCTCTCGCTGACGCAGCTCGCCCGGACCGGATCGCTCGGTCGCTACATCGAGCCGCAGCTCGAGCTCGGCGTCAAGCTGTCGGCGCTCGCCCTGTTCGCGCTGGCCGTCTTCCGGCTGTGGATCGCCGTACGCGCCTGGCAGGGCGACGACGCCGAAGCGGACTGCGGCTGCGGAGCCCACGGACCGGCCGCAGGGCCTCGGCCGCTGGCGGCATGCTTGGTGTTCCTGCTGCCCGTCGCCTTGGGGCTGCTGCCGCCCGCCCCGCTCGGCAGCGCGGACGCCGCCCGCGCCGGCATCCACCTGCACGGCGCCGGAGCGGAGCGCCCGGCCAGCGTCCCGGCCCCTTCTGCAGCCCGCTCCCTCGATCCGGATTATTGACGGTCCACAGCCTCCTATGCATATATTGGGAAGCAAGGCGCATACTACCTCCATCAAAAGGAGGTGACGCACATGTCAAGAAGCAACAAGCTCGTCGTCCCGGGCTGCCAGGCCGCGCTGGAGCAGATGAAATATGAAGCCGCGCAGGCGCTGGGCATCCAGATTCCCCAGGACGGCTACTACGGCAACATGGCGACACGCGACGCCGGCTCTCTCGGAGGCTACATCACGAAGCGTCTGGTCGAGATCGCCGAGCAGCAGCTGTCCGGCAACGCCGGCCGCATGGGGCGCTGAGCGCAGCCGAGCCCGACAGGTCGAAAAACAGCCTTTGTCCGCCATGGACAAAGGCTGTTTTTCGTGGAACATCAGTCTTCCGACACGCTGCCGCGATCCCACAGGCCGGGATGCTTGGGCTCGTAGCGAAAATGAGTGCTGGCCATATTGTAGTTGGATTCGCAAAGCATGCTGGCGGACCAGCTGGAGGCGGCTCCTTGGCGGCGCACCGAAAAATCGTACAGAAGCTCGCCGTGGGTCCAGCTCCACTTGCTTTTGAGGGCGTCCACCGCCATTTGCCGGAACTCCTTGACCTGCTCGGCTGTCAGTCCCGCTGGAGATTGGGGGGATGCGGGCGACTTCAGCTCGATGGGGTTGTGGCGGATGCCGTACTTGCCGACCGTATTGTTGCGGATATGGATCAATACCGTCCCGGAGGAGGCATGGGTCAGTTCGGACTCAAGCTGCCGGAAAACGAAATCGACTTGCCGGGCCAGAGGCGAAGCGCTGTTGCCTTGCATATGTGATTCACCTCCGATCCAAATGAAGTCGTTGTAGCGACATTATAGGACAGCGTTTTTCCAGATTCAACTAAATATTCACGGAATAGGATAGGGTTTTAACCCTTTTTCGGGTATATCGATCTACTTCCCAATAGGAAACCCACACCTTTCGACCCACTTCGCCTTTTTTTCGATTCGATAGCCCCAGACCTACAACTTGATGGGCCTGTTACCGATTATTAGGTAACGCTTACTTACCCTATATCAGCGAATAGGAGTCGATTTCAGCATGGAATGGTATCATTCGCTCTCCATCAAGAACAAGGTGCGCCTCGGCATCTACATGGCGCTCGCGGTCTCCCTCCTGGTTTTCCTGATTCTCAGCATCATGGCGGGGTCGCCGCTATGGCCGGTCGCGGCCGCGCTCGTTCTGGGAGCCGGCGCCTCCTTCCCGCTCGCCTCGGTCGTGGAGCGCTCGCTCACGAGCTCCATCGACGAGATGACGACGGTCGCTTACGGCATCTCCAAGGGCGACTTCACGCAGCGGGTCGATACGTCCAGCGCCTCGCTCGGCCAGCTGGCCCACTCCTTCAACAGCATGGTCGACAAGCTGCGCGAAATTCTCGCCGACACCTCGCGGATCGGCCGCATGGTCAACGAGACGAGCACGAGCATCTACAACAAGAATACGCAGGTGAAGGCCGTCATGGAGCAGGTCGGCACCTCGGCCGGCGAGCTGGCCGCAGGCGCGGGCGAGATCGCCGAGGAGGTCGGCGGCATGAGCGACTCGATCCGCGAGATCGAGAGCAAGGTGGCGACCTACGCCGAATCGAGCCGCCGGATGAACGAGCGCTCGGAGGCGGCGATGCGCCTCGTCGAGAAGGGCCAGCAGTCCGTCGAGACGCAGGCCGAAGGCACCCGTCGCACGGCTGAGGCCGCGGCTCACGTCTCCGAGGCGATCGCGCGCTTGTCCGAGGCGGCGGGCGGCATCTCCGCCATCACCCGGACGATCTCCGATCTGGCGGAGCAGACGAACCTGCTCTCGCTCAACGCCTCCATCGAGGCGGCCCGCGCCGGGGAGCACGGCAAGGGCTTCGCGGTCGTCGCCCAGGAGGTGCGCAAGCTCGCCGAGGAATCGACGGCTTCGACCAAGGAAGTGTTCACGCTCGTCAAAGGCATCGAGCACGGGCTCAAGGACGCCAACGCCAACATCAAGATCAACGAGCAGGCCGTCGAGCTCCAGGCTCAGATGCTGCGCGAGACGGAAGCGGTGTTCCGCGACATCGTGGAGAGCGTGCAGTTCATTTCCAGTCAGATCGAGCAGTTCGCCCGCGAGAGCGAGAGCATGCTGGACAACGCCCGCGCCATCTCCGGCGCCATCGGCAACATCTCGGCGATCACGCAGCAGTCCGCGGCCGGCACCGAGCAGGTGTCCGCGTCGATGAACGAGCAGGTCGACTCCATCCAGACCATCGTCGAGGAGACGGGACGGATGCAGCAGATGGCTTCCCAGCTGCAGCGCACGATCCAAATCTTCAAGTTCTGATCGGCTGCCGGCCAGCGGCAAAGAGGCGCTTTCGCACGCTCGCGCCTCCATGCTAGACGAACGGTATGGAGCGGAGGGACCCGGGGAATAGCTAATCCGCAAGCCTTTCTCTGCGGAAGGCCGGCTTGATCCCTGTAGGAGGTGTAGCGATGAAGCCTTTGCGCCGTTGGTTGGGATGGCCTGCCCTGCTGCTCGTGCTGATGCAGCTTCTGGGCGGCGCTCCGAGCATGGCCGGAGCCGCATCCGCGCCGGCCAATGCCCGCGCCCTCCCCCCGGAGGCCGCGAACGCTCAGGCGGCTGTGCTCAGGCCGAGGACGGTATCCTGGATCACCCTCTCGCGGGAATTTCCCGGAGCGTTCGCGACCCGCGGACCCGCCGGCCTCAAGCGTGTCGCGCTGACGTTCGATGACGTGCCGGACGAGCAGTATACGCCGGAGGTGCTGGACATTCTGGCCCGGGAGCATGTCCGGGCCACCTTTTTTGTCGTCGGACAAAGAGCGGCCAAGGCGCCCTCCATGCTCCGCCGCATCCATGCGGAAGGCCATGCCATCGGCAATCATTCGTATGACCATACGTCGTACGCGAGGCTCTCCGAGTCCAAGTTCGAAGAGCAGATCGAGTCGACGAGCCGACTGCTGAAGGCCCATCTCGGCTATACGCCGAGATTCCTGCGGCCGCCGTACGGCGAAATCACGCCGAGCCAGCTGATGTGGACCCAGAGCCGAGGCTACTTCGTCGTGAACTGGGATGTCGACACGCAAGACTGGCGAGGCTTGTCCGCCGATCAGATCGTGCGCAACGCGCAAAAAACCCTCGCCCCGGGCAGCATCATCCTGCAGCATGCCGGCGGCGGCATCGGCGAGGACTTGAGCGGCACGGTCAAGGCGCTGCCCCGCCTCATCCGTCTGCTGCGCGAAAAAGGCTATGAGATGGTGACGGTGCCGGAGCTGCTCGGCGAGTCGGAGGAGATCGAAAGGATGCGCTTGTTTTAAGCCAAAAAAGCGGCCCGAACCAATTGACATGGTTCGGGCCGCTTTCCATTTGGCGAGCCGTTTCGATTTGAATCAGCCCAGGACGTGGACCTTGACCCATTGGAAGCCGAACGAGCGGGCTTCGGCCGTCGTGCCGGGCACGAAGATGTCGATGCGGTCCCCTTTGATGCTGCCGCCCGTATCGGTGGCGGTCGCGATCATGCCGCCGATCGGCAGGCCGTCATAGCTGTAGCCGGTAATGTACAGCTTCGTTCCGAGCGGGATCCGGTTCGGATCGACCGCCACCGTGCCGACGCGCAGCGGGTTGCCGAAGTAATCGACCGCTCCCCATTTGCCGTTTTCCGACGCCGCGGACGTGTACGCGCTTGCCTTGATCTGGAGCGTGCGTTTCACTTGATGGGACTTTCCGGACGGCTCGATGACCTTTTTCGCTCCTGCATCCGCGTCGATCAGGCGCACGCCGGCGGCCGAGGCCTGGATCGTCGTGCCCGCCGGGATGGACAGCTTCAAGCCGGCGTAGATGTTCGTCGGCTCTACCCCTTCGTTCAGGTCCATCAGCTTGTCCACCGGGACATGGAACGCCTGCGCGAGCTTCCAGAACGTATCGCCGTCCTTGGCGACATACGTCGTAGCGGCAGAGGCGGATACGGGAGAGCTCAGGATCGCGAGGCCGGCCAGAACGGCGGCGGTGGATTTGAACATCGGGCGGAGCATCGTCTTCATGGTCATGGGCTTGGTTCCTCCTTGGTGGGACGCCTCGGGCTTGAATCGCCCGCCGGCGGATTTTATTCGGTCCGCGCTGAAACCTACGGGTGTCAGAATAACACAGGCATCCGAGCGGCGGACCGTCCAAAAACCACCAGCTACGGATTATGAAAGGCTCTCATTTTCTCGCGGAAGACGGCAAACCCATGGCGCGCAAGGCCCGAAGCGACCAGCTGGAGCGCGCTGTGAGGGGACGGATGAAAAAACTCTAATGCGCCGCAGGCCGCGCAAACAAAAAGCTGTCCCCCGCATCGCCGCTGGGCGAGCAAGGGACAGCCTCTATGTCGGCATAGCCGATAGGAACAAGGAAACTAGGCTTTGAACATCTGTACCCAGACGCCGTTATGATAAGCGACGCCGATGTTCGTGTACTCCGCCTTCAGAATGTTGGCTTTGTGGCCCGCGCTGTTCATCCAGGCATTCATGACCTCGGCCGGGGTGCGCTGGCCTTTGGCGATGTTCTCGCCCGCATAGCGGTACGTCACGCCGAACTGCTTCATCATGTCGAACGGCGATCCGTACGTCGGGGACGTATGGGAGAAATAGTTGTTCGTGTACATATCCTTCGCCTTCACGAGAGCGACTTCAGAGAGCTGGGTGTCGCTCTTGAGCGCGGCCAATCCCTGCTTGGCGCGTTCCTGGTTCACGATCGTAACGACCTGCTGCGCAAAGCTGCCCGTGCCGCTCTCCTCCTGTCCGGATCCCGGAGCCGTCGTCGGCGCAGGCGTCGCCGTCGGTGCAGCCGTCGGCTTCGGCGTCGCGGTCGGGGCCGCGGTCGGCTTCGGCGTCGCCGTCGGAGCCGCAGTCGGCTTCGGCGTCGCCGTCGGCTTGGCCGTATAGTTCGGCCATGCAAATCCGTTTTGCTGCAGTTTATTCAAAAGCTCCTCCAAGTTGAAGCCGGAGCCCGCATAAAGCTGTTGGAGCACGGAGGACCCGGAAGGCTGAGCCGGCGCCGCGCTGGCCGTGCCGGCAGCCGAGACGCCCGTGAACGCGACTCCAGTGGCAAGAGCTAAAGAAAGAATTTTCTTATTCAAAATGAATTCTCCTCCTGTTGTCCTTCGTCATGTCGGAAGGATGAGTATAAGGCCGGTAAAGCCTTTCGCTCCTCTATCCTAGCATGATGAACCGCTGGATCAAGCTGTTAGATGCTGGGAATCAGGTGTCGGATGCGAAAAATGAGAGAGCCCGGAAGCCCGAAGTTCAGCCGGAGTGCGGGTTGCGAATCGCGTCCTGAGAGCGATGAGAATTCTCTCATCGATCCTCGGAGCCTCCCCGGAGCTGCGGAAACCTAAAAAAGAGCCGAACGCTCCGGCTCGACTCTCGTCTTAGAGATAGTCCGGAAGCGTATCGGCTTTTTTGAGGTTGCAGGCGGAGCAGGCGCAGACGCAGTTGTCCGGCGTGCTCAACCCTCCTTTGGACTTGGGAAACACATGGTCGATCGTATCTCCGAAGCGGCCGCAATAGTGGCACACATAGTTGTCCCGCTGCAGGATGAGCAGCCGGAAGTCGCTCTTCGTGTACAGCTTGTGGATGAGGCGGGGATGAAGGATGCCGGCCGCTCCTTCCTGGACCATGCGCACCGCGATGTCCCGATCGATCTCGGTATGCCAGCGCTTGCCGCTCTCGCGGCGGCCCCGCAGCTGGATCAAGCCGGTCCCCCTGTCGTTGAGGATGGACGGATCGTAGGAAAAAGGGCCCTTGAACGGCCGAATGGGCTTGTACGGCAAGCGGACTCCCGGCGTATGCGAATGCGATGCGGCGACAGCCGCCTTGCGCCCCTTGCGGCGACGGCGGCGCTTGCGCTTGCGCTTGGCCGGTCCCGAATCCGATCCGGCGTCAGCCGACGAGACCGCCGCCTCGGGCAAGCGCGCCGCATCCGCGCGGGGCTCGTCGGCGGCCGGCAGCTCCGCCGCCGCCCGGCCGTCCGCGCCGGACCTGCGTTCGTCCGAAACGGCCGCCGCTTCGGGCGCGGGTCTCCGCGTCGCCGCCACGGCAGCGGAGGAGCCTGCGCCCTTGCCTGCGGCAGGCTCCGGTCCGGCCGCTCCGGATGGCGGCGCGGAGGAGACCCTCGAGGCGGGCCTGCCTCCGGCAGCGGTCGCCCCCGTCGCGGCTCCAGCGCCAGGAGCTTGTCCGGACTCGCGGGAGGGAAGCGCGGCTGCGTCTTCCGAAGCGGCTCCGGGGGCGCTTGCCCCCGCGCGCCCGCGCGAGCGCCGGGCGGCCGCCGGCGTCGGCAGCAGCAAGTCCGAGCCGCCCTCGTCCCGCTTGCGCCTCCGCTGGCAAGCTCTGCACGTGCCCCTGCGCCCTTTGCGGCCGGTGCGCTTCGGGAAAGCTCCTTCTGGTTTGTCGCGGCCGCATACGGCGCATTGTTTGGTATCCATTGAATCGTACGCTCCGTTCGCCGAATGTCTTCTCCAAAGCATACCATATCGAAGCGTGCCGATAAACAGCGCCGTAGCCGGCGCTCGGCCCGAACTTGCGCGCCGCGAGTCCGCGGGACGAGCTCAAGCCGCTGTCACATCCTAATAATTGTATTTTCTAGCAATAAAACGCTCTGTGTTGAGACTATAGTCTCAACTCCATGTTACTAATGTCCTATAAAAACGGGTGCATCTTCCTAGAAGCCATGCTATAATACGAATATTCGATACATATGACATTCAGACCGGCATGAACCCTGCTGGAGCGCTTCGGCGGCTCCCGACGGGGCATAGGCCGCAGGGGGGATGGTGGCGGATGTTTGCGAAACGACTCAAAGCGCTCCGTAAAAAGAGAAAGCTTACGATGCAGGAAGTAGCCGATTATGTGGGCGTGGCCAAAAGCACCTACGCCGGCTACGAGTCCGGATACCGCCAGCCGACCCTGGAATCGATCCAGACGATTGCGCGCCGCCTGCACACGACGTCCGATTATCTGCTCGGCCTCACCGAGTACGCGGAGCCGGTCGAGCCGAGCAGCAACGCCCGCGAATGGCTGAACCTCCAGCAGCTGCATTGGGACGGAATTCCGCTGGAGCAAGAGGATGTCGAGCTCGTCCGGCTGCTGCTGGAACGCGTCGTCCGCGAAAGGCTCCGAAACGACCAAACCGGCCAAGGCTAACCCGCCTTGACCGGTTTTTTTTATTCCCCAAAAACGGCGTGCCCCTGACATCGGCTCGTCTGGACGGGGCAGTGCCGGAAAGCCGAAAGCGGCTGGTCTCGCTCCGCGGCTAGAAGAGTGCAAGCCCTAGCCCGCGGCCGACGCCAAGGCGTCGAGCTGCTTGGCGAGCCCGGCGCGCAGCAGCTCGCGGGACTGCTCATAGCTCTGCATCCACTCGCTGCGCTTGTCCGCCGGAACTTCCGCCGCCTCCGCTTCCGCGATCAGGCGCTCGAAGCGGCTGCGGCAGCCGGATTCGGCTGCGTCCATCTCGCCCGCCAGCTCCGCTTCGGCTTGCTGCAGCTGCGGCTCGGTCAGCTCTCCGCTCCTCGCCTCGCACAGACGGGCCTCGCCTCCTTGAAGCACCGCGGCCCCCGCAGCGACGCACTGCTCGCGAATCGTATCCAGACGCCGCTCGTAGGCGGCGGAGTCCGGCTTCGGCGCCGCGCTTGCCGCTGGAGCCTTCGCACCGGAAGGCGTCGTGTCCGGCATGGCCCCGGCCGGCGGCTGCGCCTTCGTCGGCGCAGCCGAAGGAGCCTCAGAAGGCGATGCCCCGGCTGCGCCGCCAGCCAGCGGCGCTTCAGCGGAAACGCCGTCCCCGCCTTCGCCGGTTCCGGCGTCAGGCGCTGGGGAAGGCTTCGACGCAGAACCGGATGCTCCGCCAGCGCTTTCTTTCTCGCGTGACGCACCCGCTTCGGCGCCTGCCGGCGAAGGAGCCGGAGCAGCGGAGTCCTGCGGCAGCAGCGCCATCGCCGTCTCCGTCGTCCCTCGTTCCAGCTCGCGATGGTTCAGGTAGCCGAGCACGGCCGGCACGACAGCCGCCGCCATCGCCAGCGCGAGCAGCAGGCGCCCGGCTCGCGGCCGCAGTCCTCCGCGGTTCCGGGAACGTTTCTTGCGCTTGCTTCGATGGCTCATGATGACAGCCTCCTCCTTTGCTTATCCTGCGCGATTCCCCCCCGACGGCTCAGCCGAGCAGTCCCTCCAGCAGGGCGCGCCCTTCCTCCAACTCCCGTTCGTACTCCTTGCGGTAGTCTTCCAGCCGTCCGGTCGAATAGCCGTTTGCCTCGAGCTTGGCCCTCGTCGCGCTCATGATGCGCTCGAACGAGGCGTCGCAAGCCGCGAACACCGCTTCTCCTTCTTGCCGGGCTTTCGCCTTCTGCTCGGCCGTGGAGGCCGACGAGTAGCGCAGCGCGAGCGCGACCAGATCGCTGCGGCATTTCCCGCGCAGCGCGTCGGCCTCGCTCCTTGCCTGCCGGTGGATCTCCTCCTCCGATGCCGAAGGCGAAGGCGAGGGCGAGGGCGAAGGCGTCGGCGTCGCGCCTGGAGACGGCGATGCCGTCGGCGAAGGCGCAGGGGAGCCCGGAGGGGCCGACGGCGCCGGCGATGCGGACGGCGCAGGGGTGGCCGGCGGCGGCGCCCAGCCTCCGCCTCCTCCGCCTCCTCCGCCTCCTCCGCCTGCAGGCGGGATGACCGGAGCCGGCGTAGCGGTCGGCGCGGGCGACGACGCTCCGTCCGGCGGCGCAACGGTCTCGCTCCCGCCGCTCAGACCGTCCTCGGCTGCGCCTCCGCTGCCGGCTTGCGCCGCCGGCGCGATGTCTACGCGCAGCCGTGTGCCGTCCCAGGCGACGGACGCTCCCGTCAGCTCGGCGACGAAGCGCAGCGGGACGTAGAGCGTGCCTTTGGCGATGAACACCGGCTGGCCTTGCGGCAGCGCGGCCACTTGGCCGAAGGCGAGGAAGCGGACCGGAACCGGCGTCAGGCCGAGCTTGACGCCGCCGTCGGCCGAGCGGCCGTCCGCCTTGAGGCGCGCAGCCAGCTTCGCCGCCAGCGCCTGGCGCTGCGCATCGGACGGCTGCTGCAGCGTCAGCTTCTTGACGGCATGATCCCAAAGCGCTTCCAGCCCGAGCGCCTCCGACGCTGCCCGCAGCGGCACGTACGTCCTCCCTTCATGAAGGAAGACCGAGCTCCCCTTGTCCAGCACCAGCACCCGGCCTTCGACCGCGATGGCCGCCGGCAGCGATACCGCCGTAACCGTCTTCGCCGCAGCGGCGGATGCCTGGGCGGCCGGTGCCGTCGCCGAGAATCCCGCTCCGGGCGAGAACAGCAGCAGCGCCGCCGCGAGCAGCGCCCCCTTGCTTGCCCCATTCCGTTTCATAACCGATCAGCCTCCTGCATCGTGATTGCCCAGCGCCTTGCGCGCGAGCTCGCGCAGCCGACCGTAGTCGGCCTCGTCCAGTCCGTCGCGCAGCTTGCGCTTGACCTGCTCCTTCTCCTCCGCCGTCACGCCGCCATCGGCGAGCCGCAGCAAGCCGAGCGCCTCCCGCCGGTCCATCGCGCCGAGAACGATGGCGATCGCCTCGCGCTTCTCGGCAGCCGACAGCCGGGCGGCCGCGTCGGCATAAGCCGCCGGAGCTTCCGCCCCGGCTCCGTCGCCTGGCGGTCCGCCGCCTTCCTTGGACCGGAATGGCTCCGACTCCGAAGCCGGCTTGCCGGCCGCAGCCGGAACTCCGTCCGCCTGTCGCGGCGAAGCCGGAGCGGCGCCGCCGGAAGCGGGCGGGACCGCTCCGCCTGCCGAGACGCCGCCATCCGCCGCCAGCTGAGGAGCGAGCTGCTCCATGAAGGCGGCAAGCGCCTTGTCGGCCGCCCGCTCCGCGGCGATCCAGCCTGCACCGCCGAGCAGCAGCATGGCCGCCAGCCCGATCCCGACTCTTTTCACGCTGATACGCATGAATGATCCTCCTTCCCCGAAACGAAGCGGGGGGCGGACGCCGGACGGATGGACCCCGCCCGGCGGAAGCTCCGCCCCCGCGATTCGATTCGGCTACAGCTGCTTGGCGGCGCGGTACAGCATCGCGGACGCTTCGGCGCGCGAAGCCTGCTGCTGCGGCTTCAGCTCGCCGCCGCTGCCGATGATGCCGAGCTGGGCGGCGATCGCCACGGCCGGCTTCAGCGACGCGCTGACTGCTGCCCGATCCTTGTAGCTCGCAAGCCCCTGCTCGGTGAGCAGCGACGCCGGATAGCCGCCGGCCTGCGTCAGCGCCCGCGCGATCATCGCGGCCATCTCCTGGCGGCTGATCGCCGCATGCGGCGCGAAGCTGTCGGCGCTGCGTCCGCTCGTGATGCCGCTGGCCGCCGCCGTGCCTACATACGGAGCGAACCAGTCGGACTCCTTGACGTCCTTGAACGTCAGCGGGACCGCTTCCGAGCCGAGGTTGAACGTGCGCACGAGCATCTTGGCGAACTCGGCGCGCGTTACGCTGCGCGACGGCTCGAAGGTGCCGGCGGAGACCCCGTTCATGATGCCTTTGGCCGCCATCGTCTCGATCGTGGCGCGCGCCCAGTGCGAAGCCGGGATGTCCCGGAACGCCACCCGGTTCTCGACGACCGCGTACACCGAGCCGGCATCCTGCACGTCCGCCGAGTAGACCGAGCCCGCTACGCCCGATTGGAAGTCGGCGGCACGTCCCGCACGGATCTTGACGAGGCTCAGCCGATCGGCATCGACGGCTCGGGACGCCGCCAGCGGCAGCTCGAGCCGCACCGGCTTGCCGAAGGTCGTGATTTTGCGGCCGGACTGCTCGATCTCGTACGTGTACGCTCTCGATGCGAGCGGCAGGCTGGAGGCGGAGGTGACGGCGCTGTCCTGCAGGCGGCTCAGGCGGATCGACAGCTTGCCGGTCCGCGCCGCGACCGGCACCGAGACGCGAGCGCCCTCCGCGTTGAGCCCGATGAAGTCGATGCCGCTGCTCTTGGCGCTCTCCAGCACCTCGGCCGGAATGTCGACCGACCAGCTGTCGGCCTCGTCCGTTTCGAAATCAAGCTCCGCGCTTACGCGCAGCGAGCCCGTGCCGGCTTGTCCGGCTCCCTCGAACTCCGCGAGCGCTCCCTTGATCTGGGCCGCCGCATCGGAGATGGCCGTAAACTGGCCTCCCGCCTCTTCCGCGCTCCACTCGGCGCTGAAGGCTCCGGCCGAGCGCGGCGTCGGCGCCGGAACTTTGATCTTGCCGATCGCGTCGAGCGCTTCCTGCGCCGCTTTGTACGCCTCGCGGATCAGCTTCAGCTTCTCGCTGATCGAGTTCGTGGCGTCGTAACGCTGCTTGATCGATTGGAGCTTGGCGAAATACTGCTGCAGGATCGCCGCGATCTGCTCCGCTACGCTGCCCGGACCGGTGTTGCCCGGCTCCTCTCCGGAGCCGCCCCCGCTGCCGGGAGTCGGCGTCGGGAAACCAGGGAATCCAGGGAACCCGGGAAAGCCCGGGAACCCAGGGAACCCGCCCCCGCCGCCGGGATTCGGCGTCGGGCTTGGCGTGGCGCTCGGCGTGGCGCTTGGGGTCGGCGTGGCGCTCGGCGTGGCGCTTGGGGTCGGCGTGGCGCTCGGCGTCGGAGACTCGCTCGGCGTCGGCGTCGCGCTTGGCGTCGGTGTCGGAGACTCGCTCGGCGTCGGCGTGGCGCTCGGCGTCGGTGTCGGAGACTCGCTCGGCGTCGGCGTGGCGCTCGGCGTCGGTGTCGGAGACTCGCTCGGCGTCGGCGTCGCGCCTTCGGCCGTCAGCGTGATCTCCTTTTCGAAGATGACCTTGTCCGGACCGCCGTACGGGTTGAGCAGCCGGGCCTGGATGACCGCGCTCGCCGAGGACGCGCTGGAGGGAATCGTGACGATGCCGCTGCCCGTGACAGTCACGTCGTCGCTGCCGGAAGCCTTGGACCACGTGAGCGCCACCGAAGGGATGGCGATGCCGCTGACGGTCAGCGAGTACTGATGCTGCCGTCCCTGCTGGGACACCTGCGCCTGCTCCACGCTCGTCAGCCGCATGAGGGCGACGATCAGCGCTGTCGCGGCCGGCTTCTCGCCGTCGAGCCTCTCCTGGAAGTTCACCATCGTGCGCTGCAGGTCCAGGCTCGTGATGCCGTACTCCTGCAGCATCGCGCTGAACGTGTACTCATCCGTGCGGGCGAGCAGGTCGTTCAGCACGCGCAGCATGAGCTCGTTGCGCTTCTGCGGCTCATAAAGCAGCTGGAACAGCTGCGCCTGGCTCAGCTGGGCGATATGCTTGCGAGCCGTGCCCTCGACGCCGAGCCGCGAGCCGCCGTCGCCGTAGAAGAACGTGACGACCTCGTCCATCGTCAGGTCGGCGTCGCCGCCCGCACGCACGATCGCGGCTAGAGCCGCGCGGTAGTCGGCGTTCGTGCGCAGCTTGCGCAGGTCGTCGTACTGGGGACGATACGTCAGCGCAAGCGTGTCGCGGTACAGCGCGAACAGGTTGTTCCGGATGAACTCGCGGTCCGCCGAAGCCGGCAGCTTGGCGTCGATCTTGTCCCATACCGGCGCGGCGAGATGGAACTCGGCGGCCGGATCGAGCGCTTCGAGCTCCTCGCGGAATCGCAGCACGTCCTGCAGGTCGGCCGGATCTCCGGCGAGCAGCGCTTCATGCAGCGCGTACAGCTGCGCCAGCGCGCCGTCGATGTTCGGCGGCTGCGCCAGCGAGCCGGCCGCGCTGGCGGTGCCGACGCCGGACATGGAAGTAAGCGCGGCCGGAGGCAGCGCGGACAATGGGCCTGCCGCCATGACGGCGGCGAGCATGGCCAGAGACAGCTTGCGATGGTTCGTCATGATCGTTCATCACCTCATTCGTTCGGATAGGGGTTGCGGGAACATCTAGTAGCTCAGCTCCGGCACGGGAGCCTTGACGCCGCGGGCGAGGCTCGGCCTGCCGACGGAATAATAGATGAAGTCGGTTCCTTGGAGCGCGGCTTCGTCGAACGCGTTGCGCCCGTCGATCAGCACCGGCTCGCGGACGACGGCGCGCAGCCGCTGCAGGTCCGTCTCGCCGAACTCGCTCCACTCGGTAAGCAGGCACACCGCGTCGGAGCCGGCCGCCGCCTCCAGCGCGCTGCCGCACCAGGCGACGCCGCCGCCGCCGTCGCCGAACTGGCTGCGGAAGTTGTCGGTCGCGATCGGATCGTACGCCCGCACCTGGACGCCGCGCGCCAGCAGCTCGCCGATGATCTCCTGGGCAGGCGCCTCGCGCACGTCGTCGGTGTCCGGCTTGAACGCGAGTCCCCATACCGCGACCGTGCGGCCGGCGAGCTCGCCGCCGAAGATCGCCTCCAGCTTGCGGATGACGTTGTAGCGCTGATCCTGATTCACCTCGACGACCGAGCGCAGCAGCTTGAACTCGTAGTCGACGTGCCCGGCGATCTGGATGAGCGCCTGCGTGTCCTTCGGGAAGCAGGAGCCGCCGTAGCCGATGCCGGCCTTGAGGAACGAGGCGCCGATCCGCTTGTCGTGGCCCATGCCCTCGGCGACGCGGGTGACGTCGGCGCCGACCTTCTCGCAGATGTTGGCGATCTCGTTGATGAAGCTGATCTTCGTCGCGAGAAAGGCGTTGGAGGCGTACTTGATCATCTCCGCGCTGCGGATGTCGGTGACGACGAAGGCGCAGCCGAGGCCGGCGTGCAGCTCCCGCAGCAGCGCCTCGGCGCGCGGCGACTCGGTGCCGATGACGATCCGGTCGGGATGCATCGTATCGGAGACGGCGGAGCCTTCCCGCAGGAATTCCGGCAGCGAGACGCTGTCGAACGGGCAGTCCGTCCGCTCCCGGATCAGCTCACGCACCTTTTCGTTCGTGCCGACCGGCACCGTGCTCTTGATGGCGACGACGGGATGGCCCTCCATCGCGTCCGCGATCTCCTGCGCCGCCAGCTCGATGTAGGCCAGATTGGCCTGGCCGCCCGGCAGCGGCGGCGTGCCGACGGCGATGACGATCAGATCCGCCCCTTTGACCGAATCGCCCAGGCTCGACGTGAAGCGCAGCCGCCCGAGCTGCGCATTGCGCACGGACAGCTCCTGGAGGCCCGGCTCGTAGATCGGGATCTCCCCGTTCTGGAGCGTCGCGACCTTCATCGGATCCTTGTCCACGCAGATGACGCTGTGCCCCAGCTCCGCGTAGCAAACGCCCGATACGAGGCCGACATATCCTGTCCCTACTACCGTAATCTTCATCGCTTCCACTCCCGATCGTTTATTGGCTTCTCTCTAAAGGCCTTCGCCCTGGCGCCTGTCCGCCCGCGGCGGCTCGCTCCAGCAGCCGGGCGGCGATCCGCGCCGCTTCGCCGGGCGGGGCGAGCGGCGCCTCCTCTTCCTCCGTTCGCAGCTCGCCCGCAGCGGCGCCGCTCCGGCCGGCCAGCTCCAGCAGCCGGTCGCCCAGCTCCGGCTCCGCCAGCTCCTCCTCGCCGAGCCGCAGCAGCGGATGCCGGCCGCGAAGCGTCTCCGCGATGCACCGGTCCTCGCGGAAGCGCGGCCGCTCCAGCAGCGCGAGCGGCTTGCCCAGGCAGACCGCCTCGGATACGGTGCCCCAGCCGGGCTTCGTCAGCACCGCGTCGCAAGCCGCGACGTACAGCTGCGATTCCGTGCAGCTTTCCGGGATGCGGACCGCCTCCGCGCCTGCCGGCAGCTCCATCCCGGAGGAGACGACCGCTAGCCAGCGCGGATCGCGCAGCAGGGCGAGCCGCTCGAGAGGGCTGCCGGGTCCCGACCCCATGCCGGGGAACAGCGCGACCAGCCGCCTCCCGCCGCTCGGGTCCAGCCGGCGCCGCAGCTGCTCCGCCCGCTCCGGGTCCGCCACGCGGCAGAAGTACCCGGCCCGCTCGACCGGCTCGTCTCCCCACTGCGGCTCGCTCGCTCCGGCCAGCGCCACGAAGGCGTCCATGTCCAGGTAAGGACGGGCAAGCGGCGCGAGCAGCTCCTCGGGCAGCAGCTCCTGGTAGGCGGTATACCAGGTGAAGTTGGACAGGCCGACCGATGGCAGTCCCGCTCGCCGGGCCGCCGGAAAGGCCTCCGCGACGATGTCCGACACCGCCAGGCTTGCGCCGGTCGAGCCGAGCCACGCCGCTTCCCGGCGGATGCGCAGCGGCAGCGCCTCCAGATAGGCCAGCGCCGCCGCCCGCTGCCGCAGCGGGTCGGCCTGCAGGCTGCCGGGCCGCAGGGCGTAGCCCGGGTCCGAGTCGATGCGCCGCGTCAGCAGCCGGTGTCCGCAGCCGCCGATGCGGGCAGCCGCGGCGAAGCCTTCCGTCAGCGAGCGCTCGAGGAACGGCAGCGCCCGGCCGCTCGCCAGGTGCAGCTGCAGCGGCCGACCGGCTTCATCCGCCTGCCGCAGCAGCTCGCGGATGACGGCGACGGAGCGCGCGGCGTGGCCGTAGCCGTAGTCCGACACGTAATAAGCGATGGATATGGCGACGGCCATGCCTCGCAGCCTCCTTTGCCCGAATGGAATGCCTCGTTCAGTCTATGTCTGCCGGGCGGAAGGCCGGCGCTGCAAGCGCCTCCTTTACCGAAACCACATGATTCGCCGGACGCGAGGCAGCCACGATCCGTCGTGCGATCAAGCCCGCAGGCAGTTCTGCTCGATCTCCTCCCAGCTGCCGTACAGCTCCATGATCGAGTTCTCGAGATGCTTCGGACCGGTCTGCACGGAGATGAACTCCAGATCGTCCGCCGCCCGTACGCCGTGCAGCGTCTTCATCGGGATGTGGACGACGTTGCCTGCGCCGATCTTCATATAAGTGCCGTTGCAGATGAACTCGCCCGAGCCCTTCACGACCGTCCACACCTCGGCGCGGTGCTGATGCAGCCGGTAGCCGATGCTCTGGCCGCGGTCGATGCCGACACGCTTGGTCAGGACGGCGGTGCCGTCGTCGTAGCTGCGGTCGTCGAGCACGCGCACCCAGCCCCAGCGGCGCTCCTCGTACATGGGCCGCTGGTCGTGGCCGATGAACTCCTTGAGCCGCGTGCTCGCGCCCTTCTCGGCGACCAGGATGCCGTCGGGACTGGCGGCGACGACGACGTTGGAGAGGCCGATGACCGTGACCGGGATGTCCGTCTCGTTGACGAGATGCGTGTTCACGCAGTCGCCGCTGACGATGCCGCGCCCCATGCGCGCGTCCTTCATCTCCTCGGTGAGCGTGTTCCACGTGCCGAGGTCCTTCCAGTAGCCGTCATAGGACACCGCCGCGATGCTCTGCGCGCGCTCCACCACCTCGTAGTCGAAGCTGATGCTCTCCAGGCTCTCGTAGTCGGCCGCCAGCCGGTCGTAAGCGAGCGGGATGCCCTTGGCCGCCATGATGTTCAGCATGTAGTCGAGCTTGAAGGCGAACACGCCGCAGTTCCACAGCGCGCCGCTCGCGATCAGCTCCTGCGCCGCCGCCTCGGACGGCTTCTCGCGGAAGCCGCCGACGCGCAGCGAGCCGCCTGCGCCCGGAGCGGGCTGCCCCGCCTCCGGCACGATGTAGCCGTACTTCTCGGAAGGATAGGTCGGCTGGACGCCGATCAGCGCGAGGTCGGCGCCGCTCTGCTCCAGCACGCCGTCGAGGCTGGCCACCGTCTGGAAGAACCGGTCCTCGACGTACGGATCGACCGGCAGCACCGCGACCGTCTCGCTGGGATCGATCTTCTCCACGGAGAACAGGTACGCCGCCGCCAGCGCGATCGCCGGGAACGTGTCCCGCCGCGCGGGCTCCACGATGAGCGGCACGTCCGGGCCGAGCTGGCCGCGGATGAGCTCCGTCTGCGTAGCGCCGGTGGCGATATAGCCCGAGCCGGCGAAGCCCGCCTCCTCGATCTGGCTCCAGACGCGCTGGACCATGGAGACGCGGGCGCCTTCGACGTCTTCGAGCACCTTCAGGAACTGCTTCGACCTCAGGTCGTTGGAGAGCGGCCACAGCCGCTTGCCGGAGCCTCCGGACAACAGGACGAGCTTCATCATCGATCTCCGCCTTTCGGATGGGAATGGGTGAACCATGAACGGTCTAGCGCGGCTCTCCGCTGGCGCGCATCGACGCGCCGGCGACGCTTGCGGCGGCTCCCGCCTCCGCTTGCGATCGTCCGGCCGCCTCGCGCCCCGCGGGGACCTTGCGTCCGCGGCCGCCGCCGGCATGCAGCGACAGCAGCAGCTGGCGGTACTTCTCGAGCGACAGGCTGCGGCGCAGATGGCGCTCGAGGTACTCGCGGCCTTGCAGCCCCCGCTTCGCGAGGCCGGCGCGGCCGAGGCTGTACAGCGCCATCAGCTGGCGCGCGGCGTCGCCGTAGCGCTGCGGCTCGGTCGACGTGCCGCAGCCGCTTTCCACGATAAGCCGATGCGCCTCGCTGCCTTCCTCCAGCACGCCCATGACCGCCTTGCCCGCCGCCATGACGCCGTAGATCTTGCTCGGCACCGAGACGCCCTTGATGCCCTTCTGGTTGACGACCAGATGCACGTCCGCCGCGCCGAGCGAGTAGCGGAGCTGATCCTTGGGCTGGTAGGGCAGGAACATCACGTTCGTCAGCCGCTGCTCGCGCGCGAACTGCTCCATGAGCGGCTTGACCGCGCCTTCGCCGATGAACACGAACATCAGGTCGGACAGCTCGCGGAACTGCGGCGCGATGCGGATCAGGTTCTCGAGATCGTAGTACAGCCCGAGGTTGCCGGAGTACATGACGACGAACTTGTCCTCCAGCCCATGCCGCTTCAGGAACGCCGCCACGCCGGGATCGTCGCGCTTCAGCGGCACGATGTCCTGCTCGTCGGTCCAGTTGTTGATGACCGAGTGCGCCGGCACTCGGACGCCGCCGAACCGGCGGGACAGCGTCTCCTTCATGTCCTGGCCGACGAGGATGACGTGGTCCGACAGGCGGCAGTTCAGCTTGTCGATCCACAGCGCCGTCCGCTGGATGAGCGGCTGGTTCATGAACCCGACCGCCTGTGCCTGCTCGGGGTTGAAGTCCTGGATGTTGTAGATGTGCTTGGAGCGCAGCAGCAGCTTGCCGATCGTGCCGATCAGGCCGCCGAGCACCGGCGGCTGCGAGATCGTGTAGACGAAGTCCGCCTTGCGCTGCCGCAGCAGCAGCCTCACCGCATGCAGGAAGTAAGCCGAGATGTAGCGCAGGCGGCTCGCCTTGCTGCGCTTGTCCACCTCCGGCAGCCGGATGCGCAGGATCCGGATGTTCTCCAGCCGGTCCTCGGCGTAGCGCGCTGCCTTGGCGTCCTTCTTTTCCCCGGCGTAGCCCGGCTGCTGCGCGATGACCGTAATGTCGAAGTCATGCTGCAGATGCAGGCACAGCTCGGTGAGGATCTGGCCGGTCGAGGCGTAATCGGGATAAAAATAATTGATGACGAACACGATGCGAGGCTTGCTCATCGCCCTCTCGCCTCCTTTCTTGCGGGCTCGCCGGCGCTGCGGCCGGTCTCCCCAATCTCTTGTCCGGCTATCCGGCGCTGCGGCCCGCGTGTCCGCCGTTTCGTTGCACTCCGCCATCCGGCAAGGCCGCGCTTCCGTCGCTTTCCTCGACGATCCGGCGCTTCACGAACGCAGCCGGAGTGCCGGCGTGCACCTCGCCGTCCGGCACCGGACGGGTGACCGTGCTGCGGGCGGCGACGACGCCCATGACACCGACCGTTATGCCGGGATAGACGAAGGCGTCGCTCGCGACCCAGGCGCCGTCGCGGATGACGATCGGCCGCGTCACCAGGCCGAAGCAAGGATCCTCGATGTCATGGGAGCCGGTGCACAGGTAGCTGCGCTGCGAGATGACGCAGTGGGCGCCGACCTCGATCCGGTCCAGGCTGTAGAACTCCGCGTCGTCGCCGACCCACGACCAGTCGCCGATCGACACCTTCCACGGATAGGTGAAGCGCGCGGTCGCCCGCACCTGCACGCCGCGCCCGATCCGCGCGCCGAACAGCCGCAGCAGGAAGCGACGCCAGCCGTACATCGGATGGAGCGAGTAGCGGAACAGGCTGCCCTGCACGAGCCACCAGAGCAGCACGACCGCCCCGCTCCGCCCGCGCGAGTATCCGCTCTGGTCGTACCGGTCGAGGCGGATGCGGTTGCGGCTCATGAGCCCCAGGTCAGGCCCGCCCGGGCGCTGCTCCCGCTTCCGGCCGTGCCGGCTTCGCCCGCCAGCTGCCGGTACTCCTGCTCCAGCTGCGCGGCGACCTGCGACCATTCGTAATACTGCGATACCATCGCGCGGCCGCGCTCGCCCATCTGCTCCCGCAGCTCGGGATCGTCCAGCAGCCGGGACGCCGCGTCCGCCACCTGCGCCGGATCGACCGGCGTCGCCAGTCCCGCGCCCTCGGCGACGACTTCGCGCCAGATGTTCACCTTGTCGGAGATGACGACCGGCACGCCGCAGGCCATCGCCTCGACGACGGCGATGCCGAAGTTCTCGGAGTACGACGGCAGCAGGAACAGGTCGGCGTCGCGCAGCACGGCGAGCTTGTCCGCTCCGGTCAGCATGCCGGTGAAGATCGCGAACTCGCTCAAGGACGCCGCCTTCAGCCATTCCCGCACCTTCTGCCCGTAGTTCTCGTCATCCGGTCCGGTCAGCACGAGCACCGTGTCGGGATGCCGCCGGTGAATTTCGCGGAACGCTTCCACAAGCACGTCCAGCCCTTTTTTGAAGTTGATGCGGCTGAAGAACAGCAGCATCTTTTTGCCTTCCAGCAGCTTGTACCGGGAGCGGAACGTTCCCTTCGGCGGCAGCTCGCGGTAGTCGGAGGAGTTGACGCCGTTCGGGACGACGAAGCCGGGGCTTCCGTGCACGTAAGGCTCGGCCAGCAGCAGCTCCTCCTCGGTGGTGTAATGCAAGGCGTCGGCGAGGCGGATGTTGCGGTCTTCGAACAGCGTCTCCATGATCTTCTTGCGATAGCGATGGCGCGCGTACATGACCGGATCGAGCGTCCCGTGCGGACGGACGATGTAGGGCACGCCATGCTTCCGCGCATAGTGCCCGGCGGCCATCCCGTGGAACAGATAGAGCGAGTGGATATGCACGATGTCGAAGTTCGGAATCTCCTTTTTCAGGGCAGCCGCCATCGCCGGCGAAGTGCGCCAGAACTTCGGCTGGACGACCGGGAAATACCGTACGTCCACTCCGTTCTTGCGGATGATCCGATCCGTGGGCACCTCCAGCACGCCGTCCCCGTCCTGATTGGTCGTGAAGATCGTCACGTCGTGGCCGCGCGCCGCGAGGGCAGCCGACATCTCCATTCCCGCTTTCGCCGGGCCTCCGTAGCGGGGCGCCAGATTGGCGATCACATGCAGTATTTTCATCCCTTCACTTCCCTGTTCTCAAAATGGTCAGCCGGACAGCTTGCCCGCGCTCGGCAAGGAGCCGCCTGCGGAATCGGCCGCATTGCCGCCGATTCGCTGCAGGATGTCATGCAGCCTCGCCGTATAATTCGCATAGCTGAAGTGGCCGAGTCCTTCCGGCACCTCGCCGCGCCGCTTGGCGAGCAAGCGCAGGATTCCGCCTTGCACTTGCTCGGGATCGGCGGGATCGATCAGCTCGCCGAGCTTGCCATGCATCAGCGCCTCGCTGCTGCCGTCCTTGCTGGAGGCGAGCACCGGCACGCCGCAGGCCATCGCCTCCAGCAGCACGATGCCGAAGCCCTCGCCGTGGCTCGGCATCGCGAAGCCGTCGGCGAGCCGGTAATGGTCGGCTTTCTCTTCCTCCGCGATCAGTCCCGCGAAAACGACCGCGTCCGCGACGCCGAGCGCATTCGCCTTGGCCTCCAGCCGCGCCCGATCGCTGCCGTCGCCGACGATCAGATAGCGCAGCCGAGGCACCTGCTGCTTCAGCTTCGGCATCGCCTCGAGCACCTCGTCGAAGCCCTTGCGCCGATCCTGGCCCGCTAGCCGGCCGAGCGTCATGACGATGCGGTCCTCCGGCCGCAGCCCGTAGCGCTCCATCAGATAGCCCGGTCGCGGACCCGGCGTGAACCGTCCCGGCTCGAACGAGTTGGGCAGCACGTAGGACGGAACGCCGGCGAGGCCGGACCAGCCGCAGAAGCGCTCCAGCGTCAGCCGGCTGACGGAGATGACGGCATCCAGCTGGTTCAGCGCCCAGCCGGTCCCGCCTCGCGTGACCGGATCCCAGGCGTCGATGCCGTGGATGACGAGCGCCAGCTTGGCTCCGGTCATTTTCTTGGCAAGCGCCGCGAACGGCAGCAGGTTGATATGGCCGCATAGGATGACGTCGCTTCCTCTCGCTCGCCCCAGCAGCGAGCCGAGCACCGTTTTCAGGTAACGCGGCTTGCTGTTCAGGCCGGCGGTCACGTAGTCGAGCTTCGCCGGCAGGTCGCCGGGCGGATAAGGCATGATGCGGGGGATGGCCGTGGCCCGCTCGACCTCAGGACTGGAGCAGACGGCGCCGAGGAGGTCGCGGTTGAATTTGGCGATGCCGCCGTGTCCGCCATAGGCGTCGGTGAGCAGTACAAGCGGCTTCATCGAATCAGGTCTCCTTTCAGGTTGGCATCGGAGCGGCTGCCCGGCTCGGCGCCCCGGAATCGGAGCGGCTCGCCTCGCGGTCCGTCAGCACCGCCCAGCAGGCGGCCAGCAGGAACAGGTAGACGAACTGCTCCAGAATGTTCGTCGAGATACAAAGCACGAAGTTGACGACGACGAACACGTACAGCTGCAGGCTCCTGCTCCCGAGCTTGCGCAGCAAGCCTGGCGCGGCGGCGATCGCCGCCGCAAGCAGCAGCGACAGCGACAGCAAGCCATACTGCGTCAGGATCGAGTTGAACGTGCCGTCCATGATCTGGTGATCGAGCTCGACCTCGAGCTGCTTGTTCAGATTGACGCCGGCATTCGTGCCGTAGCCGATGCCGTCGCCGAACAGGACGACGCTGAGCGGGTTCGAGGTGAAGAAGCCGGTCAGCATGTCGATCCTGCCGCCTTCCACTTGCGCCTCGACGATGCTGCCGCGGTCGGCCATCAGCGTCGCCGCCTGCACGCCTCCCATGAGCGCGAGCAGAGAGAAGCAGATGATGGCCGGCGTCAGATAGGCCGATCCGGGCCGCTTCCGCCCGAGAAACACCTTTTCGACGAGCAGGAAGAACACGATCAGGAAGCAGCCGATGATGGCCGAGCGCGTGCCGGACATGCCGGCAACGCCAAGCGCAAGCAGCTGCAGGACCGGTCCCAGCCTGCGCTGCGCGACTCCGAGCTGCGGCCGGGCCGCATACAGGATCATCGCGCTTCCAAGCGCCATGTAGCCGGCGATCGAGATGCCTCCGAACGTGCCGATCAGCCGCAGGGAGAAAGGATTCACGACGCCGAACCGACTGGTGAACAGGACGTACTGGATCGCCAGCACGATGAATTCGACCGCCAGCAGCCAGCCGATGCAGCGGGCAAGCGTGCGGACGAAGTCCGTCCGTCCGCGGATGAAGCCGATCGCCTTGATGCAGAACAGGATGAGCAGGAGCGATCGCCCTCCGGCAGCCACCTGGTACACGTTGACCGCCGACTCCCGGAAGGCGAGGACGGCGCTGCCATAGAGCAGGAGCAGAAGCACGGGCAGGTAATGGGCCGCCAGCCGGTAGCGCTCTTGCTTGCGCACGTCGATCCAGAAGAACAGCCCGAGCAGCGCGACCATCAGGATGTCCTTCACGTACCGGATGCTCGGCCCGAACAGCGGCTCGCCGATCGCGAACTTGGCATAAGACACGCGCATGTTCGCGATATCGTTGAGCGCCTCCGGCAAATACGCCATCGAGGCGAAAACGAAGTAGGCGATCAGCCCCCTGCGCGCCCAGTCCTCCAACGACGCTCCCCCGGAGCGGCCGCCCCGGCGGAAAGCGGGCTGCAGCGAATTGGACCTTGCCATGGCCATGGCCCTAGGCGTTCGCGCTCATGGCGTGCAGGTAGGCGGCCTCGTGCCGGACGCGCTTCAGGTCCTCGTCGACCATCATCTTGACGAGCTGCTCGAAGCCGACCTCGAGCGTCCAGCCGAGCTTCTCCTTCGCCTTGGTGCAGTCGCCGAGCAGCAGGTCGACCTCCGCCGGGCGCTGGAACTCCGGATCGACGACGACGTAGTCGCGATAGTCGAGCCCGACGTGGGAGAACGCGACCTCCAGCAGCTCGCGCACCGTGTGCATCTCGCCGGTCGAGATGACGAAGTCGTCCGGCTCGTCCTGCTGCAGCATGAGCCACATCGCCTTGATGTAGTCCCCGGCGAAGCCCCAGTCGCGCAGCGCGTCGAGGTTGCCCATGCGCAGCTCCTTCTGCAGGCCCAGCTTGATGCGGGCGACGCCGTCGCTCACCTTGCGCGTCACGAACTCGACGCCGCGGCGCGGCGACTCGTGGTTGAACAGGATGCCGGAGCAGGCGAACATGCCGAAGCTCTCGCGGTAGTTGACCGTGATCCAGTGGCCGTATACTTTGGCCACGCCGTACGGGCTGCGCGGATAGAACGGCGTCGTCTCCTTCTGCGGCGTCTCGATGACCTTGCCGAACATCTCGCTGCTCGACGCCTGGTAGAAGCGCGCGGTCGGCTTGACGATGCGCACCGCCTCGAGCATGTTCGTCACGCTGATCGCCGTCAGATGGCCCGTCGCCAGCGGCTGCGGCCAGGATGCGGCTACGAACGACTGCGCCGCCAGGTTGTACACCTCGTCCGGATCGGAGACGCGCACCGCCTCGATCAGCGAGGCCAGGTCGGTCAGGTCGCCCGACACCCAGTTGATGCGGTGCTTGATGTGCTCCACGTTCTCGTAGTTCGGCGTGCTCGTGCGACGGCGCATGCCGTATACCTGATACCCTTGGCCGAGCAGGAACTCCGCCAGGTACGATCCGTCTTGACCGGTTACCCCTGTAATGAGCGCTTTTTTCATATGCCGCATCCCCCTATGGATGATTGATTTTGGTTGAAAAGCTGCGAGCCTCCGCTTTTCTGGTGCCGGAGCTACGCCAGCACCGCTTGCCGGTACCCGGCGTACACCTCGCGGATGCCGTCTTCGAGCGTCGTGGAGGCGCGCCAGCCGAGGCCGTTGATGCGGCTCGTATCGACGAGCTTGCGCGGCGTGCCGTCGGGACGGGAGGCGTCGAACGCCAGCCGGCCCTCGTAGCCGACGACGCGGGCGATCAGCTCGGCCAGCTCGCGGATCGCGATGTCCTCGCCGACGCCGATGTTGACGATGTCGCTGCCGTCATAGTGCTCCATCAGATAGAGGCAGGCGTCCGCCAGATCGTCCGCGTGCAGGAACTCGCGGCGCGGCGTGCCCGTGCCCCAGATGTCCACCTCGGGCGCGCCGGACTGCTTGGCCTCATGGATCTTGCGCAGCAGCGCCGGCAGCACGTGGCTCGTCTCCAGGTCGAAATTATCGTTCGGGCCGTACAGATTCGTCGGCATCGCGGAGATGAAGGTCGTGCCGTACTGGCGGTTGTACGCCTGGCACATCTTGATGCCGGCGATCTTGGCGATCGCGTAGGCTTCGTTCGTCGGCTCCAGGTCGCCGCGCAGCAGGCTCTCCTCCTGCAGCGGCTGCGGAGCCAGCTTCGGATAGATGCACGTCGAGCCGAGGAACAGCAGCTTCTTCGCGCCGTGCCGGCGGGCCGCGTCGATGACGTTCGTCTGGATGAGCAGGTTGTCGCGGATGAAGTCGCCGCAGTAGTCGTTGTTGGCCACGATGCCGCCGACCTTGGCGGCGGCGAGGAAGACGTACTCGATGCCCGCCGAGGCGAAGAACGCCTCGACCGCCCCCGCATCGCGCAGGTCGAGCTCGCGGCTCGTGCGGCCGATGAGCCGGGCATAGCCCCTGGACTCGAGTGTCCGCCAGATGGCCGAGCCCGCCAGGCCGCGATGGCCGGCGACGTAGATGGCCGATTGCTTGTCCATGTCCTTCACTCCTTGCTTCCGGTTAGATGCCGCTTAAAACGCGTCCTTGCTGCCGAGCAGCACCCGCACGGTCCGCAGCAGGATGCGCATGTCCATGCCGAGCGAGCGCTCGCGCACGTACCGCAGGTCGAGCTCGACCATCTGCTCGAACGTCAGGCTGCTGCGCCCGCTCACCTGCCACAGCCCGGTGCAGCCCGGCGTGACGTCGAGGCGCTGGCGGTCGTACGGCGTGTACTCCGCCACCTCGCGCGGCAGCGGCGGCCGCGGTCCGACGAGCGACATGCTGCCCTGCAGCACGTTGACCAGCTGCGGCAGCTCGTCGATGCTCGTCTTGCGGATGAAGCGGCCGACCCGCGTGATGCGCGGATCGTTCTTCATCTTGAACATCGCTCCCTGGACCTCGTTCTGCTCCAGCAGCTCCTTGAGCCGCTCCTCCGCGTTCGAGACCATCGAGCGGAACTTGTACATGCGGAACGGCTTGCCGTCCTTGCCGACGCGCGTCTGGTAGAAAAACACGCTGCCCTTCGGGTCCTCGAGCTTGATCAGCAGGCCGATCAGCACGAACACCGGACTGAGCAGCACGAGGCCGATCAGCGAGCAGACGACGTCGAGCGCCCGCTTCATGCCTTCGTACAAAGCGATCTGCCGCGCCTGCGCCGGACAGCTGCCTGCCGCCACCATTTCCTCGCTTCGGTCTGGATAAGCCAAGTGACCGCACCTCGCTTCCTTGGATTCGTTCGCCCGGCGGCCGTCCGCCGGTCCGTCCCCCGGCTCATCGCCCGGTCAATTCGCCTGCTCCGCCGCCGACAGCTCCGCTCCCGGCACGTCCCTCGTCCACGCCTGGTAGTAGCTCGTGTTCTTGCCGTAGGAGTTGTCGAGTAGCACGCTCGGCTTGTCCATCAGGCAGGCGAGGATATGGCCGTGCAGCCGCGAGGTGACGATGCTGCCGTAATTCCCGAACTCGCGGATCGCCTTGTCCACCAGAAACTGCGAATACCGGTACCAGATGCGCCGGAGCAGCCCCTGAGTCCCGGGAAGCCGGTAGAGCTTCATCATCAGCACCAGCGCCTTGCGCTCCGCCGCCGTGTAGAGGCTCGTCCAGTCCTTGGAATCGGTTCTGGCTCCGGAGGCAGCCTCCAGCTTCTCCTGCTCGGCGGTTTTCTCGATGTCCGTCCGCAGGAAGAACAGCGTGCCGGCCGCGTCCGCCGGACCGGGAGAGTCGATCGGATAGAGCTGATGGGCCATGTCCGGGGACATCTGGACTTTGACGTTCTTGAATTTCTTGCGCGCCATCTCGTAGCTGAGCGTGTCCCGGACGTACAGATGCAGGTCGGGATGCCGGTTGAAGATGGCGGCCGTACGGCCGAAGTTCAGCTCGCTCTTGTAAAAGATCGTCTGCGGCAGCATCACGATCCGGTTGCCCGGGTAGCGCTCCACGATGCTCTCGCGCAGCAGCTGATGCTTGGCGTACAGATCGCCGAAGTTGCCGCCGCCGTGCAGGACGAGGATGCAGCCGGTCGGCACGCTCAGCCGGTCCGGAAAGTCGAGCACGCTGTAGCGGGCCCTCACCCGGATGCCGTAGGCTTTGAAAAAGGCCTCGGTCCCCTTCATGATGAGGATGTCGCCGCCGTTGCTGTGGACCGGATAGTCGATGTAGATGATCTCCGAGCCCTTCGGGATGCTGCGGGTGATGAGCGCCAGCCTTTCCTTGAGCTGCTCCATCGGATGCAGGCCTGGTCGGCCCGCCGCGTGCGGCGATTCGATCTCGGTCTTGCCCATGCGTTTCATGCTCCCCCTTCGGCGGCGGGTGCCGCCTTTCTTCTTGCTTGGATTCGAGCCTTCAGGAACTTCAGATCCTCGCGGCCGGACAGGATGCCCCGGATCGGGACGCCGAACAGCAGCTTCATCGAGGCGATCGAGAACGCCATCCGGATGAACGCGCCGCCGAGCAGCGCGAGCGCCAGTCCCTCCAGGCCCCAGACCGGCACGAAGGCGAAGAACAGGCCGATCGTGGCGGCGAGCGCCACCAGCTGCCGCACGAGCACCATGCCCGGCCGGCCCGTCGCGTTGAACGCCGAGGCGAGGATCCAGGAGCCGCCGCCGACGATGCACTCGATCGACAGCAGGTAGAACGCGGCGGTCGAGCCGGCAAACTCAGGGCCGAACACGAGGCCGATCAGGCGGCCTCCGATCAGCATCCCAGGGACGACGGCGAGCGCCATGAGCGCCATCGACAGCCGGAATGCCCGGCTGACCGAAGCGATGACGACCTCCTTGCTCTCGCCTGTCACCTTCGGGAACACGACGCTCGTGATCGCGGTCTGCACGACGTTGAACATGCGGGAGAGCGCGTAGATGACGGAGTAGACGCCGAAGTCGCGCGGCGCAAGCAGCGCCAGAATGATCAGCTTGTCGAACTGGCCGTACAGCGTGCCGAGCAGGTCGGTGCCGTAGACGCGGCTGCCGTATCCGAGCATGGGGCCGGCGACGCGCCGGCTCCATGCCTGGCGCAGCGGCGCCCAGCCGAGCTCGTCCCGCATCGCGTACAGCGCCGCCGCGATGACCGCGCCGGTCGTCGCCAGATACACCGAGGCGGCGGCGGTCAGCGTCAGCGCGCCGGTCGCCCACAGCAGGACGAGTCCGGCGAGGTTGAGCAGCGGCACGTACAGCCGGATGCCGTTGTACACCCCGAACCTCGCGCGGCTCTGGGCGGCGGCGGCGATCAGATTGACCGCCAGCGCCATCGGCACGGCGAGCGCCGCATAGAACCGGGCCGCCGCGATCGCCTCGGCGCTGTAGCCGTCCATCCACTGCGGCAGCAGCATCCAGGCGAGCGTCCCGGTCAGCAGGCTGACGGGCAGCAGCAGCGAGAAGGCCAGCGCCGCCGCTTCCTTCAGCGCCGCTCCGCGCTTCACCTGATAGATGAGCGAGGTCGGCAGGCCGAAGCCGGTCACTCCGGCCAGGAAGGCCGGCCAGAACAGGATCGCCGCCAGCTCTCCCTTGCCCTCCGCGCCGAGCAGGCGGGCCGTCAGGATGGAGCTCAGCGTGCCGAGCAGCAGGATAAGCAGGTTGGCTCCGCTCGTGCGGGCGATCGTCGCCAGCGCGCCTTTGCCGCGCAGCGCGCCGGCCAGGCGGCCGATCCGGCCCCGCCGCCGGGACGGCGGCTGCGCCGGGAGCGCGATTTCCGGCCGGATCGGGTCCAGACTCATGAACGATTCTCCTTTATGACGATGATTAGAAATTATTCATAACGCGACCTTCGGGGTAGTAGGAACCATGCGCCTCATCCGCCCGGATCCGGGGGCGCTTACTTGAACCAGCCGAGCCGTCCGGCGATGTAGCCGCCGCTGTACTGGATGCGCCGCAGCTGCACCATCTGCTTTTGCGGATCGGGCAGCGACAGCAGCAGGAGCAGCGCCGAAGGGGCGATCTTGAGCGCCTGCTTCAGCATGTAGGCCGCTCCCCGGCCTCCGCGCGCGGCGTCGCTGATGCCTTGCCAGTACACCCGGCGGAGAAACCACTTGCGGCTGATGCGGCTGCGGTCGATCTTGTGGTCGACGGCCGCATGCGGCGTGTAATACACCGTGCTGCTCTGACGGATGCGGCCGATCAGCTCGCTCTCCTCGTTGGACAGCAGGCTGCTGCCGACGCGTCCGAGATCCTCGCGGAACGGCTCATGCTGCCGGAACAGCGACGCCCGGAAGGCGACATTGGCGCCGAACGGGATGCGCGGAGCTTCCATCTCGACGACGCGCGGCGCGTAGTCCAGCACCGTGTACAGCGTCTTGAACGCCTCCGGCAGCCAGGCCGGCTCGCCGCCCTCCCATACCGGATCGATGCGCCCGCCGACGCAGCCGATCGCCGGGTCCCGCTCGAACACGTCGACGATCGCGCCCATCCACCCCGGCCGCGCCACCGCGTCGTCGTCGAGGAACAGGATGTACTCGCCCCGCGCCTCGCGGATCGCGCGGTTGCGCGCCGCCGACAGGCCGAGCTTGTCCTCGCGGATGCAGCGCACCCGCTCCGGCCCGACGCCGGGGCGCTGCTGGATGGCTCGCACCGCCTCGGCGGTGCCATCGGTCGAGCGGTTGTCGATGACGAGCACCTCGTACTGCGCTTCGTCGACCTGCTGGGCCAGCACGCTGTTCACCGCTTCCGCCGTATCCTTGGCGCGATTGTGCGTGCAGATGGCAACGGTCACCTTCATGCTACTCGCCCCGTGCCGCCATGAGGCCCCGGCCAAGCTCCCGCTCGAGCATCTCGCTCATCTCCGCCAGCAGCGGATGACGCAGCTCCGGGTTGCGGATCGCGAACTCCAGCGACGTCAGGATGAAGCCGAGCTTTTCTCCGACGTCATAGCGGATGCCCTCGAAGTCGTAGGCGAATACGCCCTGGCTTTCGTTGAGCCGCTGAATCGCGTCGGTCAGCTGAATCTCCCCGCCGGCGCCGATCTCCTGACGGCCGAGGTAGTCGAAGATTTCCGGCGTCAGCACGTAGCGGCCCATGATGGCCAGGTTCGACGGAGCCTCGCCCGGAGCGGGCTTCTCGACGAAGCGGCTGACGCCGTGCAGACGGCTCTGCGGCACTTCGATATGGCCGATCGGATCGACGATGCCGTAGCGGTGCGTCTGGTCGACGCCGACCGTCTGCACGCCGATGACCGACTTGCCGGAGCGCTCGTACTGCTCGATGAGCTGACGGGTGCACGGCGTGTCCGACTGCACGATGTCGTCGCCGAGCAGCACGGCGAACGGCTCGTTACCGATGAAGTTGCGGGCGCACCAGACGGCATGGCCGAGTCCCTTCGCTTCCTTTTGACGTATGTAATGGATCTCGACGTTGGAGGAGCGGCGCACCTTCTCCAGAATGTCGAACTTGCCCTTCTCCTCCAGCGTATGCTCCAGCTCGAAGGCGATGTCGAAGTGATCCTCGATCGCCCGCTTGCCCTTGCCGGTGACGACGATGATGTCCTCGATGCCGGATTCGATCGCTTCCTCTACGATGTACTGGATGGTCGGCTTGTCGACGATCGGCAGCATTTCCTTCGGCATCGCCTTCGTCGCGGGCAAGAACCTCGTTCCGAGCCCTGCCGCAGGGATAATCGCTTTCCTTACTTTCTGCATGCCCCTCATCCCTTCTGTGAATCGGATTGGTGTTGCGCTCTCGGCCCGCCCTGCTCCGGTCCGGGCCGGTCCCGTCCGCGGACGATCCGGCTCTAGGCCTGCTGCTCGTCCCCGCCGTAGTAGTAATAGTAGTAGCCGCCTCCGCTTGAGCGGTCCACGTTGTTGAGCACGACGCCGAGCAGCCGCGAGCCCGCTTGCTCCAGCGCCGCCTTCGCTTTGCGGGCGACCTCGCTCTTGACCTTGCCGGAGTCGATGACGAGCAGCACGCCGTCGCATTTGCCCGCGACGATCTGCGCGTCGGTCACGGCCATGATCGGCGGCGTATCGATGACGATCCGGTCGTAGCTGTCCTTCGCCTGCTCCAGCAGCGAGGCCATCGCCTTGGAGCCGAGCATCTCCGACGGATTGGGCGGCGTCTGGCCGGCCGTCAGCACATCGAGTCCATCGACCGCCGTCTCCTGGATGCCTTGCGTCAGGCTGCATCGTCCTTGCAGCACCGACGTCAGTCCCGCGCGGTTCGACAAGCCGAAAATATGATGCTGCGAAGGCTTCCGCATGTCGGCATCGATCAGCAGCACCTTTTGTCCGGTCTGCGCAAACGTTACCGCCACATTGGCCGATGTCGTGCTTTTTCCTTCTCCGGCCCGGCATGAGGTCACCATGAGCAGGTCGACCGGTTCGTCGACGCCGGCATATTCGATGCCCGTCCGCAGCATGCGGTACGACTCGGAGATCGGCGATTTCGGATTGTTCTGGGCGATCAGGCTCCAGCTACGCGTCGAGCGTGACATTGTTTTTCCTCCCTACCCGGCTCGCGGTCGGCAGCGGTTGCTTGTCTCGATGCGTGCCGGCCGGCGGCAGCGCCTCGCTGTCCTTGAATTTCGGGATGACCGTCAGCACCGGAAGTCCCAGCACCTCCGCGACATCCTCCTCGGTCTTGATCGTATCGTCCAGGTACTCCAGCAGGAATGCCAGACCCAGCGCCGCCAGCAGCGAGAGCGCCAGCGCCATCGCGATGTTGAGCTTCGCGTTCGGAGCGACCGGAGCGGCTGACGCTTGCGGGTCCGCCTGGTTCAGGATGGAGACGTTGTCCACCTGCAGCAGCTTCGGAATCTCGTTGGAGAAGACGACGGAAACCGCATTGACGATGCGCGCCGCGCTCTCGTAGCTGCCGTCCCTAGCCGTGACCGACATGACCTGGGTGTCGTTGACGGAGCTGACGGTCACCTTGCCGGCCAGCTCGCCGGCCGTCTGGTTCAGCTGCGGGTACTCCTCGGCGACGATCTGCATGATGCGCGGCGTCTTGATGATTTCCTTGTAGGTTTTGATGAGCTGGATGTTGCTGTTGATGAGGTTGAGATCAAGGCTGGACATCAGTCCTCCGCCATCCTTCACCTGGCCGACGAGCAGCTTGGCCGAGGCTTCGTACTGCGGCTTCGCGTACCAGTAGGAGTACGTCGCTGCGAGCGAGCCGCTGATGACGACGATCGCCGCGATCATCCAGAGCCGCTTGCGGATGATGAACAAGTAGTGATTGAGTTCCAAGATGTCCCCTCCAAATGAGAATTCTTAACGAGTTATTAGAGAGCTTTAATTATTCGAATCGAGAACTTTCATGGAAAAAAAATAGCATCCATCGGATTCTTCTCCTTTGTCTGCTCTAGCTTCGATTATCGACGATCGGCCGCCGCTCTCTGCAGAAACGTCTCGACGCTGCCTCCGCCCAGCACATGCTCCATCAGCTGATCGGCACCTTCGGCGATGCCGCGCTCGCGCAGCAACCCGGTCAGCAGCAGGGCCGCATCCGCAGGCAAGCCCGCGCCGGCCGGAGCGGCCGCCGGCTTCGCTCGATCCGCCGTCGCCGGTCCGTCTGCCGCCAGCATCTCGTCCTGCGCCAGTCGATCCAAAAAAAGGCGAAGCCTCTCCCTCTTCGCTGCCATCGACCGGTCTTCCGCCTGCTTTTGAAGCGCCATATCGGTTCCTCCTGAATCATCAGACTTCTCGTGGATCAGACACCAGCCGTCAGAAGCCGCCTCGCTCTAGGGACAAGCATCCGACACTCCGGAGCTTGTTGGTAACGATTATGACACAGATAGTAGCAAAGGCATGAGGGAAGAAAGGCGCGTTTCGGATTAGTCTTTCTTATTCATTTTCAAGTCCTATTTTCAAGCTTTGCTTCCTGCATCACCTCCACGCCAAGCATGAATTTTCAGAAATGTTTCCGCTTTCAGATCCATGTATGCGCTCCCTTTCCTTTTCCTAGAAAACGCTTGCTTCGTTTTCTCCAATGACTTCCGGCTCATGACCCGGGAAACGCGAAAAAGACTGGAAATCCCGTATGGCAAGCGGGTATTCCAGTCTTCCTGGTTTGCTGTCGAGCTGACATGGTCCTGCCGGGCCGACTAGAGCCCAAGGACTTGCGAATCAGATGATCCTCCGAAATTCCCGGTTCAGCTCTGCTCCGAATTCGTTTCGACAAGTTTCGCGACTTTGGTCACCTCCGCCGATGCCCCGGATTCTCGGAATACCCAGAGCCGATTCAAAATGAATCCGATTCCAGTCGCGATTACGATCGAGATCGCTTTGCCGATCAGCGCGTTCCAGCCGAGCCATTCCTCGCAAACGACCAGAATCGCGGTCGATAATCCGAACATGAGGCCGTTTACGGCGAGAAATTTCAGTAGTTCCGCTTTGTCGGCCCGGCCTCTGCGACCAAAGGTCCAGGTGCGGTTGACCAAATAGCTGTTGATGGTCCCGCAAGCGAAGCTTGCCGTCTGGGCCAGCAGGTAATTGACGCCGAGCAGCGCGTGCAGCAAGACGAACACGCCGTAATCGACCAGCGTGTTCATGACGCCGGTCAAGCCGTATTTGACTAAAGTTCCCATGGCTCTTTATTCTTTCCTTCCTTGCCTCGAGCGGCGCGGTCTGCCTCCACCGTAATGCAACGCGAGGGCCCTCGTCAAGGATTGCAAGAGAATAGTGAGATTGGTCTTATCCTATAATAAACTAACTACAATAATTTAGAACGAGGTTAAACCCGACTATGACCATTAGATTGAATCAGCCTTTGTCTTTAGGTGGGCTTGTAATATTTTTTTTATCAATGATGACGAACAACGTGTCTATGGAAAACTCTCCCTATATAGCGACCTCTAGTTGGACAAATCACTTCTTAATCGCTCATGCAGCTGGTTCAGTTGACCATCAAAGCTTCACCAATTCACGCGAAGCGTTTGAACAAAATTATAATCAAGGCTACCGCGTCTTCGAGGTCGACTTGCAGCTGACGACGGACGGCTACCTGCTCAGCCGCCACGACTGGGGCAACTACCTGTACGACCGGTTCAAGCAGGTCATTCCCCGCGAGCAGATGGACCGCCCGGCTCCGCTGGAGCTCGTCCTCTCCTTGCCGATCTACGGCCGCTATCATGCGATGAGCTTCGAGCAGATCGCCGAGCTGCTGCAAAACTATCCCGACATCTGGGTCGTCACCGACACAAAAGGAACGAGCGAGCATGAAGTCCGCCAGCAGTTCGAGGCGATGCTGCGAGCCGCTGCCGGCAAGGAAGGCGTGCTGGACCGCGTCGTCCCGCAGCTGTACAGCCGCGACATGCTTCGCTGGGTGGAAAGCGTCCACTCTTTTCCTTCCTATATATATACGCTGTATCAATCGCAGGACACCGACCAGCAGGTGCTCGACTTCGTTCGGGCCGAGCCGAAGATCGACGCCATTGCAATCGTCCAGGACCGCGCTATGAAGTCCGCTTCGTTGATCGCCAGGCTCGAGTCGTTGCGCGTGCCGGTCTATGCGCATACCGTCAACGATCCGACGGCCATCCGCGACTTGGCGGCGATCGGCGTTGATGGCGTCTACAGCGATTCGATGACCTACGAGCGCTTGGAGCAATCTCGAATTCGGCTGCCAAAAAGAAATTCTTGATGCGGACGGATCGAAGGCAGGAATGGAGCTTTGAATCCAGAAACCTTGTAGAAAGAAATTCGTATCAGAGGTTGCAACTGTTGTCAAGTTTGATTATACTTACTTTACGAAAGAAACGAATTGCATGCTATTCATACTTGCAACTTCCGCAATCCTTGCCGTTGTAACCATTTCATAACGCTTTTTTAAGAATCTCTTAATCTTGCTTGGGTACAATAAGAACAACCAAGAACGACAAGGAAAGACCGATAAAGCTTGACCAACTCGAAAAGAATTGGAGTGAAGAGACATGAGAACGCTCATTTCCTTTCAAAACAAAAAAATTCCCGTTTATGTAACGGAACAAAACAATAAAAAAGCGTTGGATAAACTGGGCGAAGTCATGAACCGCAAGCTATTCACCGGCAAAAACTCGCTCAAGAACAGCCTTCGCTCGCTCATCAGCGTGGAGATTACCGGCAGCGAAGCGACGCTGCATACGTACAACGAAAAGGATACGTTGACGATCTCTCTTTACTAGTACATTGGTACAAGAGTAAAGACAGAAATTAAAAACATTTTTAGAAAAATAACCAGTCGCCATGAGTTATCTGGCGACTGGTTATTTATTTTTAACTTTTAGTTTTTAATTTACATTCTTTTATACCGTTGCGTTCACATGTGAATTGATATTTTGACATTACTAGTTATTTTATTTGTGGTTCTATATACCTAAAGTTTAGAATCAGCAAAAATAAACAACCTTTTTTTTAAAACCATACTTATATGGTATTTAATCATTATAAATTTATAATAGTTATTTAACTAATAGAAAATTACCTAATTTTACTATATAACACCTGTTAAATTAGTAAATATATTTAAATTACATATTATCAAAATAAAAGTATTAAACTTAATCTAGTATAAAATTTATATAAATATATAATTTGTATAAATGTAAAATGAGTCCAATTTACTATGTATTAAATGAGATAATATGTTATAATAGAACCTGTTAAATAAATTAATTGGAGGTATAGAATGAAAAAAATCACTCTTCTACTCTCATCGACCCTCGTTGCTTCTTCACTATTTACTGGAAGTTATGTCAGTTCGGCTTATCCGTCTATTACAACTACTGAGACTTCTCTGTCTTCCTTTACAGCTTCTGAAACGCGACTGTCCTCCTTTTTACTAGTTAAACCTCCTGTAATTTCTCCACAAGCTCTACTTTTAGGCGAAACAAAAACCTTTGATGGTCAAGGTTCTTCAGGATTTATCTTTAACAAAGCAAGTTCCAAGGTACGAATCTATGTAAAGAATTGGTCCAGTAAGCCAGTTGATTTAAAACTGATTAGTCCTCAAGGTTATAATTGGCTTGATCGACGATTGACAACTTCAGGAGATGGAAGCAAAATAGAAACAACTGTCGATTGGGGTACCGCTCAAAACGGGAATTGGTCATTTACCTATGTCACTACGGATGGAAGTCAAGGGAAAATTGAATTGGCTGTTCGTGATGATGTTTAATCTAGCTTTAAAAATTGAGATCCTTGCTAAAAGCAGGGGTCTTTTTTTCTTCATATTGATAATATGGTTTTGAGCTGGCTTAAGATATGATACATTGTTTTCATCGCAAGCATCCTTATTCGATGGAGGAGAAGCCGCCATGCTGTTCGTCTCGAACCGGGACATGCACGATCCGTCCCTCAACCTCGCCTTGGAGGAGTACATCCTGCGCCATCTTCCCGCCGACAACGACTACCTCCTGTTCTATATCAACGAGCCGTCCATCATCATCGGCAAAAACCAGAACACGCTCGAGGAGATCAACGAGGAATACGTCAAGGAGCAGGGCCTCCATGTCGTACGCCGCCTCTCCGGCGGAGGGGCCGTCTACCACGATCACGGCAACCTCAATTACAGCTTCATCACGAAGGACGACGGCGAGTCGTTCCGCAACTACCGCAAGTTCACCGCTCCGGTGATCGACGCGCTGCGCTCGATGGGCGTCGAGGCCGAGCTGAGCGGGCGCAACGACATCCAGGTCGGCGAGCGCAAAATATCCGGCAACGCCCAGTTTGCGACGCGCGGTCGCATGTATACGCACGGCACGCTGCTGTTCCAGTCCGACATCTCCCATGTCGCCTCCGCGCTCAAGGTCAATCCGGAAAAGTTCAAGTCGAAGTCGACCAAGTCGGTCCGCAGCCGCGTCGCCAACATTTCCGAATTCCTGCAGGAGCCGATGACGGTCGAGCAGTTCCGCTCCCGTCTGCTGACGGCGCTCTACGAGGGACGCACCGTGGAAGCGTACGAGCTGACCGACGCCGACTGGGAAGGCGTGCGCAAGCTCGCCGACGAGCGCTACCGCAACTGGGACTGGAACTACGGCCGCTCGCCGGCGTTCAACATGCGGCAGGTCAAGCGGCTGTCCGCCGGCACGTACGATGTCCGGCTCAATGTCGCCGCCGGGCGCATCGAGCAAGCCTCCATCTACGGCGACTTTTTCGGCACCGCCGAGGTCGCCGAGCTCGAGGAGCTGCTGGCCGGCATCCGCTATGAGCCGGAGGCGGTCCGCGAAGCGCTCGAGGGCGTAGAGCTCACTCCCTATCTTGGCCCGGTCGAGCCGGACGAATTCCTGCAGCTGCTGTTCTGACGAGGCTGCGGGCATGCAACGCCTGATTGAGCAGGCTGCAGCTCCTCTCCTGCAGGCGCCCAGCCTGCACCGCTGCTCCGGGAGAACGCTCGCCGGCCTTCTCCGGCTTCAACTCTTTCCCGCGAGCCATTTTCTCCACCCCAGCAAAGGAAGCTCCCGCCTAGGTTGGCGGGAGCTTTTTTCGATGCTCGGCTTTCTGTCCGACTGCCTCATCCCGACTGCTTCATTCCGAGAGCTTCATTCCGAGAGCTTCATTCCGACGGCTTCGCGACCGCCTCGGCCGCAGCCGCCAGGTAGTAGCTGAGCCCGGCCTGCTTGCCTTCCAGCAGCTGCCGGTGGAACGGGTCCTCCCGGAAGAAGACGCTCTGCTCCACGAAGGACTGAGGCGTCACGGCATGGCCATGCGCCTGCATGAACAAGATATGCTGCCGGACCGCTCCGGTCGCCGCTTCCCCGTCATGCCGCTCTCCGCTCCGCAGCAGGTCCGCCAACGTTTCGGTAAACTGCGCGGACTCCTCCGCCTGCTCGTTCAAGCTTCCGACGTCGAGCGGAAGCTCGGTCCCCAGATCATGGCCGTACTGCTCCTGGACGTACTCGCGCTGCTGCCGCATCGCTTCCTTCCATTGCTCTTCGTCCTTAAATCCTTCAAATTGATCCACGCTCATCTTGATCTCCTCTCCTTTTCTCGCGGCCTGAATCGCTCCCTCAAGCGTTCGCAGCATCCGTTTCCACCGGTCGATGCGCTCCACCGTCCTCCCGTGCTGGTCCTCCAGCAAACAAAGCGTATTCGGCTCCTGATCCAGAAGCTGCTTGATCTGCTCCAGCGTGAACTCCAGCTCGCGGTAGAACAAAATATGCCGCAGGCGAAGCATCTCCTCCGGTCCGTAAAAACGGTATCCCGCCTCGCTCACTTCGGCCGGCGGCAGCAGGCCGATCCGATGGTAATAATGAAGCGTCTTGACCGTGACGCCGCCCGCTTCCGCCATCTCGCTCACTCCAAGCATGCTCGCTCCTCCTTCCTTAGCTAACGATACACCCTCCTCTTGCAGGAGAGTCAACCCCGGCGGCCTTAAAAAAACGAGTACGCCAAACACCGGATTTCCTCGAAGGAAATCCGGTTCTATCCGGTGCGAGCGGCACGACCGCTCCCGGGTCTGGACAGGCTTCGGCTTCATCGCTTCGTCCCGACGATATCAATTCAGCCGAATTGGATGACGCGATTGTTGTCGCGCTCGAAGCCTTGGAAGCGGCTGCCGCGAAACGTCAGCTTGCCGACATCGCCTTCGGCCAGCTGGCCGTAATCCCGCCCGCTGACCGTAAACTCCAGCCGGTCTCCGCTTTCCACTTGGAACGTCGCGTAATAATCCGTGCGCGTCTGCTGCTGCCCTTCCTCATAGGGTTGCTGGCTGCGCACGCGCGAGCGCTTGCTTACGACCGCGGCCTTGACCGAGAGCAGCGGCTGGGCGCTGCTTCGGCTCCAGCTGGCGTACGAGCGGATCAGCCCCGCTCCGATGATGACCGCGATGACCGCGATCAAGATCGTCAAGCTCGTTCCCGCCGCCGTGAAGATCGAATCGATGCCCGAATCGGTTCCCAATCCCGTTCCCTCCCCGATGACTGACCTTAGGCTCCTTAGTCCCATTTTATGTCGGCGCGGGAAGCTTATTCGGGGGGATTGGCCGGACTCGTCCTTCTTCGCGCCGGCCCGGCTCCGCTGCCACCAAAAAAGCCGTCCCGCCCATGCCGGCGAAGCCGGCTTGGCGGAACAGCTTCTTAAACGGTCGGCCCAGGCCGAGGGTCGACCGCCAGCTTGCCTTTGATCGGCTCAGCCGAGCGTTTTGGCCGCCAGCCTTGCCAACGCTCCATCCTCGACGAGCGGGAAATGGCAGGCGACTTGGCGGCCCGGCAGCACTTCCGCAAGCAGCGGCTCCTCCGCCTTGCAGCGGTCTTGCGCCATCGGACAACGCGGATGGAAGCGGCAGCCGCTCGGCGGGTTGGCCGGAGACGGCACGTCGCCCTTGAGGATGATGCGCTCGCGCTTGAGCGCCGGGTTCGGACGTGGAATCGAGGAGAGCAGCGCCGCCGTGTACGGGTGAAGCGGCTTGTTGTACAGCTCCTCCGTAGGGCCGACCTCAGCCATCTTGCCCAGGTACATGACCCCGACGCGGTCGGAGATGTGGCGGACGACGTTCAGGCCGTGGGCGATGAACAGGAACGTCAGGCCGAGCTCCTTTTGCAGGCGGGCCAGCAGATTGAGCACCTGCGACTGGACGGATACGTCCAGCGCGCTTACCGCCTCATCCGCGACGATGAACTTCGGACTCAGCGCGATCGAGCGCGCGATGCCGACGCGCTGCCGCTGGCCGCCGGAGAACTCATGCGGATAGCGGTTGCGGCGGGAGGCGTCGAGGCCGACGAGCTCCATCAGCTCGACGACGCGGGCGTCGATCTGCGCGGGCGTCATGTTCGTATGCACCTTGAGCGGCTCGCCGATGATGTCGCTGACCAGGAAGCGCGGATTCAAGGAACCGAACGGATCCTGGAAGATGATCTGCAGATCCTGGCGCAGGTCGCGCAGCTTCGAGCTGCCGAGCGCATGGATATTCTGGCCGTTGTAGATGACTTCGCCATCCGTCGCGCTCTGCAGCCTCAGGATGACTCGTCCGAGCGTTGATTTGCCGCAGCCGGACTCGCCGACGAGGCCGAACGTCTCTCCCTTTTTGATTTCCAGGGAAATATCGTCGACAGCCTTCACTTGGCCGACGACGCGGCTGAGCAGCCCTTTTTTGATCGGGAAGTATTTCTTGATGTGCTTGATCTCGATGAGCGTCTCGTTCGACAGCTGCTTGCTCATACCCTTACCTCCCCGTGCTCGATCGCTGCTCTCGCCGGCGACACCTTCGACTCGGCGGCATGCTCCTCGAACAGCCAGCAAGCGGCCTTATGGTCCGGTCCCAGCTGGAAGAAGCCCGGCTCCTGCTTGCGGCAGATATCCATCGCATGCTCGCAGCGCGGATGGAAGCGGCAGCCGGTCGGCAGCTGGTTGATGCGCGGAATCGTGCCTTTGATCGTGTACAGGTCGTTGCCGTCGTTCGCCTCGAAGCCGGGGATGGATTTCAGCAGACCCACGGTGTAGGGGTGGCTGGGCTGGGCGAAGATTTCTTCGACCGAGCCTTCCTCCATGATGCCGCCGGCGTACATGACGACGATGCGGTCGGCGACTTCCGCCGCGACGCCCATGTCGTGGGTGATGAGGATGATGGCCATGCCGGTTTCCCGCTGCAGGTTCTGAAGCAGGTCCAGAATCTGCGCCTGCACCGTCACGTCGAGCGCGGTCGTCGGCTCGTCGGCGATGAGCAGCTGCGGCCGGCACGCCAGGGCGATCGCGATGACGACACGCTGGCACATGCCGCCCGACAGCTCATGCGGGTACTGCTTCGCGCGGACTTCCGGGGACGGAATTCCGACCTGGCGCAGCAGCTCCACCGCTTCCTTCATCGCGTCCTTGTCGGATTTGTTCTGGTGAAGGCGCAGGCTCTCGGCGATCTGGTCGCCGACCGTGAACACCGGATTGAGCGCGCTCATCGGATCCTGGAAGATCATCGCGATCTGATTGCCGCGAATATGGCGCATCTCCTCCTGCTCCTTCGCCGGCAGCGATTCGCCGTTGAAGGAGATGTCGCCCTCGAGAATCGCGCCGCCGGCGTAGTCGATCAAGCGCATGATGGCGAGGGAAGTGACGCTTTTGCCGCTTCCGCTCTCACCGACGATGCACAGCGTCTTTCCCTCTTCCACGTTGAAGGAGATGCGGTCGGTCGCTTTCACGATCTCCTTGTTCACGAGGAAGCCGGCACTCATTTCGTTGACTTCGAGAATTTTGCGCGCCATTGATCCAGCCTCCTTGGAGAAAGTTGTGCTTTTTGACGGGGGTCCATCGCATCACGAATGCCGTCGCCGATGAAGTTCACGGCCAGAACGACGACTAGAATGCAGACTCCGGGATAGACGCCTTGCATCGGATCCAGCAGCATGAATTCCTGAGCGTTGCTGAGCATCAGCCCCCAGCTGGTAGCCGGAGATTGAATACCGAGCCCAAGATAGGAGAGGGCGGATTCAGCCAGAATCGCACCGCCGACCATGAGCGTGGCGTTCACAATAATTGGGAACGTAGAGTTGCGAAGCAAATGGCGGAAGATGATGCCCCAGCTGCTGACGCCCATAGACTTGGCGGCCTCGACGTATTGCATCTCGCGCAGCTGCAGGAAGTTGCCGCGGACGAGCCGCGCTACGCCCATCCAGCTCGTGAACGACAGGATCATGATCATCAGCATGAAGTTCGTGCCGAAGATGGCTCCGATCAGGATGTTCAGGAACAGCGTCGGAACGGAGTACATGACGTCGACGATGCGCATGAAAATGATGTCGGTCCAACCGCCGAAGTAGCCGGAGATTGCACCGATAAAAGAGCCGATCGTAACCGCTACAGCTGCTACGGCAAAGCCGATCGCCAGCGAGATGCGTCCGCTGAAAATGATCCGCGAGAAGATGTCGCGTCCCAGCTCGTCCGTGCCGAGCACATGGTCGCCGGTGAATGGCCGCAAGTTGGCGCTCAGCAGGTCTTGCCGAGCTGGATCATAAGGTGCTATCCATGGTGCCGCAATGGCTCCTACAATAAACAATAGCAGAACGACAAGCCCGCTCATCGCGAACGGATTACGCTTGAACTTGTTCCAAGCCATCCGCCAAGGCCCGAGCGGCTTGTCAGACAAAGGAGAGGGACTGGCTGGAGCTTCTGTATTGGAAGCAGACTGCAGTTGGGCGCTCATGCGGCCTTCCCTCCTTTGTTCAGCTGGACGCGAGGATCTACAGCTGCATACAAAATATCCGCAATCAGGTTGCCGATGACAACGAATACCGCACCAAGCAAAGTGATGGCCATCAAGACCGAATATTCACGTCCATTCGCCATATCCACGAACAGTCGCCCCATGCCCGGCCAGTTAAATACGGCTTCCGTCAAGGCGGCGCCCCCGACCAGCATCGGCAAATCGAGGCCCACAAGCGTAATAAGCGGGATCATCGCGTTACGCAGCGCGTGACGGAAAACGACTTTATTCTCTCCTACGCCCTTGGCACGGGCCGTGCGGATATAGTCCTGCTGCAGCACCTCCAGCATGCTGGAGCGGGAGTACTTTAAATAACCTGCCAAGGAACCAAGCGTCAACACGGATACTGGCAGCACCATATGCATCAGCAGATCGGGAATGTTTCCTTCTTTTCCGATCGTATACATGTCCGATAGCGGCAGCAAGTCCAGTTTGATGGAAATATAGCTCTGCAGGATGATACCGAACCAGAACGTCGGCATCGCGAAGCCGACATAGGAGATGAAGGAAGCGCTCTGGTCGGACAGGCCGTACTCTTTCGTACTATTATAAATGCCCCACGGGATGGCGATCAACAGCGTGAGGATCCAAGTGGCGCTCATCAGAATGACGGAATTCTTGACCGTCGGCCATAGGATATCCCCGACGGGAATGTTGTTCTTGAACGTCGAGCCGAGATCGCCGGTCAGGATGTTGCCGAGCCAGCGGAAATATTGCTGCGGCAGCGGGTCGTTGAGGCCGAGCTGCTCCGCCCGGATCTGGCCTGCTTCGGGTGACAGCCCGGGAGAGAGGAAGATCTGGGTTGGGCCTCCAGGCGCTGCGTGGATCAAGCCAAAGGTGAAGATGGTGATAAGAAAGAGCACGACGACAGATTGCAGCGTCCGCCGAATCAGATACTCGCCCATAAGTGGATCCTCCTTGTGTGCTGGATGCTTGAGTGCGGACAACCGGCTTTGCGCCGGGCAGAACCGGACAGCAGGCGTTCGGGACCGGTTATGCTCAGGGCAAAACCGTCTTCCCATCGCGAGGGAAGGCTGGGTTCCAAGTGGAGAAAGGATAAAGGAGGAAGGGCAATGCCCTTCCCCCTTCATCAATCCATGCTCAGGCTAACAGGGTCTTATTTCTTTTCTTCCAGCGACCATTTGTTGATGCCGAAGTACTCGCCGTAAGCGAGAGCAGGTACCGGCTTCGCATCGCCGAAGACCACACGTTTGTTGTAGACCGACGGAGTGCCGTACTGGTACAGGAAGACATACGGCAGGTTCGTGGAGATTTCTTTAGCGACCTGCTTGTAAATTTCCTTGCGCTTTTCTTGATCCGTCGTGGAGTAGCCGTCCACCCACAGCTTGTCCAGCGTCTCGTTCACGTACCAGCCGGAGTTTTGGCCGTTCGGCGGCAGGTACTTGGAGGAGAAGGTTGATTCGGCGTCCGGATCCGGATTATTGATCGACCAGGCCTGCAGCGCCGCTTGGTATTTGCCTGGCGTGATGTTCTGCTCGATCCAGGACGAGAAGTCGATGCCTTTGGTCGTGACGCCGATGCCGATGTCAGCCAGGTTCTGCTGGATGACGGCGGATACCGCTTCGCGGCGGCTGTTGCCGGAGTTGTACTGGAGCTCGAACTTGAACTCGAAGCCGTCCTTGTCGACGGTGCCGTCGTTGTTGCTGTCTTTCCAGCCGTCTTCGGCCAGCAGCTGCTTCGCCTTGTCGGCATTGTAGTCATACGCGACGGCGTCGCTGCCCGGGTCGGCCCATGTGCCCGGCAGGAACGGAGCGTTGAGCGCCTTGCCCGTGCCTTTCAGGATGTTTTCAAGCACGCCTTGGCGGTTGATCGCGTAAGCGATTGCCTGACGCGTCTTTTCGCCGGTGAACGGAGACTCCTTGCCGCCCCAGTTCATTTTGTTGAAGTTGAAGCTCATGTACTCGTACAGCGGACCTGGCTCCAGCTCGACGGTAAGGTTCTCTTTCGCCTTGACGGCTTCGACCTGGGTGACCGGGATGCCGCCGACCATGTCGACATCGCCTTTGATGGCTGCTTGCACCGTCGTGTTCTGGTCTGCATAGATTTTATAGATAATCTTGTCGATGTTGACGTCGTTGACGTCCTTCGCCCAGTAGTTCGCATCCTTTTCGAACGAAAGGTATTGCTTCTGGTTCCATTCCGTCCATTTCCAAGGGCCGTTCGTGACTGTCTTGGCCGGGTCCGTGCCGTATGGATTGCTTTGCAGCTCGGCTGCCGGCACGTCTTTCAGGAGATGAGAAGGAACGACGTTGGTTACAAGCGCATTGAGGAATGGAGCGTACACGGTTTTCATCGTGATTTTAACCGTTTGAGCGTCGACGACTTCAACCTTGTCCACTTTGTCGAAGGTGCTGATGCCTGGAGAAGCAGCGGCCGGATCCTTGATCGTATTGAACGTGAACGCGATATCGTCTGCCGAGACCGGCTGGCCGTCGCTCCATTTGGCGTTCGCCTTGAGCTTCAGCGTGTACGTCAGGCTGTCTGCCGAAATTTCCGGAAGAGCCTCGAGCAGAGACCAAGGCTCGGCGACAACGTTGCCGCCCGCATCATAATCCAGCAGGTTGGAGAACATGAAGTACGCCGCATCGCCGGAGGATGTATCCGAGATGAACATCGGATTCGCGTTGACGATGTCGGAGAACGTGCCGATCGTCAGCGTGCCGCCCTTGGCCGGGGCGGAAGGCTCAGCCGATGGAGCCGGGGACGCCGCGCCCTCGTTTGCGGTGTTCGTCGCCGGTGTATTTGTGTTTCCGGCGTTGTTGGTGCCGTCGTCATTTCCGCAGCCTGCGGCGATGACCCCCATAACGGACAAGCTGGCAATCATGGCTTTCCACTTAAACGATGAAGCTGCCACTCCACATTCCTCCTTGGCTCTAGCCAAAACTGTGTTTTTTCGGTCTCATTGTAGCACCTTTTTTAACGTTAGAATATAGATATGTCTGAAAATAATTAAAATTTTATTAATCGTATAATTATGCATAGAAACCTTTTATGTCAGGCAGCGCTTTCAGTCATGCTGCTGTTAGGTTTTTCGACGTTTTTCGAAGGAGGTCAAATATGAGATAAGTATTCGATTTTCGGGATATTCAAACAAAATGTCAAGAAATCTAACGCTTTTATTTCGAATTGAAACCCGTTCGAGATACAGTACAAAATGAAGCGAAAAGCTATTATTTTCGTTCATTTTTTATTGTTTTTTAGAGCAACGCTTTAACGCAACATAAAAGCAATACGTTAACTTAATGTTGTAATTTTTCCTCTATTATTCCCACCTTATCCCATTAAGGTGAAGCCAGGCTTTCCATCGGCTTCTCCTTTTAGGGCTAAAAGCGGACATGATTCCATGAAAAAAGACCCCTGGACAGGGGTCTTTTGAGCCAGCTGAAGTCCGGATCTTACCGGGACAGAATCGTCTCGAAGACGCTTTTGTCGATCGTGCGGACCAGCTTGAACAGCAGCTGCTTGGCCGCCTCGTAATCATCCACATGCATGATGGCCGCCGCCGTGTGGATGTAGCGGGCTGGCAAGCCTATGACCGCAGACGGCACGCCGATGCCCGACAGATGCACTTGTCCGGCATCCGTGCCGCCTTGCGAGAAGTAATACTGGTACCGGATGCCCTCCGTCTCGGCCGTATCCCGGATAAGCTCGACCAGGCCGCGATGGGTAATCATGCCTGGATCCTGGACGCGCAGCAGAGCGCCTTTGCCCAGCTGGCCCATCGCCGACTTGTCGCCGGTCGCGTCCGCTGCCGGGCTCGCATCGAGCGCCAGGAACAGGTCCGGCTGCACGAGATTGGCCGCTGTCCGGGCCCCGCGCAGGCCGACCTCTTCCTGGACCGTCGCGCCCGTGTAGATCACATTGGGATGCTTCGAGCCTTTGAGCTCCTTGGCCAGCTCCAGCGCCAATCCGACGCCGTAACGGTTGTCCCACGCTTTGGCCATGATCTTCTTCGGGTTCGCCATCGGCGTGAACGGACAGACCGGCACGATCGCCTGGCCGGGGCGGATGCCCATCGAGATCGCGTCCTCGCGGTTGTCGGCGCCGACATCGAGATACATCGCCTTGATGTCGACGACCTTGCTGCGCGAAGCCTCGTCGAGAAGATGCGGCGGCGTCGAGCCGATGACGCCGATGACCGGCCCGCCGTCGGTGACGACCTCCATGCGCTGCGCCAGCATCGTCTGGGCGTTCCAGCCTCCGAGCGTCACGAACTTGAGCATGCCGCTCTCGGTGATCGCCGTCACCATCAGCCCGACCTCGTCCATATGTCCGGCGACGAGAATGCGCGGTCCCTGCTCGTCGCCTCGGAACACGCCGAACACGCTTCCGAGCCGGTCGTGGACGAGCTCGTCCGTATGCTTCTTCAGCTCAGCCTCGACGAACCGCCGCAGCTCCCGCTCCTGCCCCGGCACGGCCCTCATCTCGGTAATCGTGCGGAACAGCTCCATCGTTTCCTGATTCATCGTGCTTGACCTCCTGCTACCCGAATGATTCCAGTATAGCTCATGCCGGGTAGGATGCCAAAGCCTGGGGCATGTCTGCTCAGCTGCCCGCATGCTCCTCCAGCAGCTCCTCCACCGACGCGGAGGCTCCCTCCACGCCGCGCCGGGCCGGAATGCAGAGGCGGATGAGCGTGCCGCCGCCCGCCGGATCGCTTTCGATGGATACGCCGTACGGAGCGCCGTAATACAGCTGAATCCGCTCATGCACATTGCGGATGCCATATCCGCGGCGAGCGGGCTGACGATCCGAGAACAGCTCCTTGACCAAATCCTGCGGCATGCCGATGCCGTCGTCGCGGACGCGGAATTCCAGGCGCGGGTCTTCCTCTTCTTCCTCCATCAGCCTCGCGCCGATCGTCAGCTCGATCCGGTCTCCCCTCCATGCATGCTCCAGCGCGTTCTCCACGAACGGCTGCAGCAGCAGCTTGATGATCCGGTACTCGTCGACTCGGCTGTCCCACTCGTAGCTCACCCGGACCCGTTCTCCGTACTTGACCTGTTGGATGGCCAGATAAGCCTGAATCTGCTCCAGCTCGTGGCTGGCAGAGATGATTGTCTTGCCGTCGTTCAGCGTCATGCGGTAGAAGCGGGCCAGGTTCATGATCATCTGATGCTGCTTGTCGACCTCTCCGAACTTGGCGAGGCGGCTGATCGAAGAGAGCGTATTGTAGAGGAAATGGGGATTGATCTGCGCCTGGAGCGATTCGAGCTCCGCCTCCTTCTTGCGCAGGTTGGTCATATAGACCTCTTGGATGAGGTTGTCCGTCCTCGCCCCGAGCGCGTTGAGCGAATCGGCGATCTGCGCGAACTCGTCATGCCCGCGGTAGCGGACCCGCTTGCTGTAGTTGCCTTGGCTGAACGCCTGCAGAATCTGGATAATCTTGTTGATTCGCTTTATGAACGCCTGCGTCACCGTCAGCGCCACTGCCGCGATAACAAAGGCGCTCACGACGCACACCAGCATCGTGACCCAGGTTATTTTGCGCGAGCCGGATTCCAGCACATCGATCGGGATGGCCGCGACCAGTTTGTAGTCCAGCTTAGGCAAGGGGTCCTCGATCATCATGTACCGTTCCATCTGTACGCCTTTCCAGCTGGCGGCAGTCATTCCGTTGCTGCTGCCGGAGGCGAACTTCACCTGTTTGTCCGCCGCTTCAATGTGCAGCTCGCTTCCTTCGATCAGCTTGCTTACATCCACACTCTCGAACAGATCGCTCAGATATACGCTGATGCGGATCATGCCGACCTCGCGCAGCCTCGTCGCCTGGCTCATGTCCACCAGCCGACGGATAAGCGAGATCCGGCCGTGCTCGGCGTCATCCCCCACTTGCTGCCAGACGAGCGTCGAGCCGTATTTTTCGGCCGGAAACGCTTGGTACCAGGCCTCGTTCTCGATTCGGCTCAGATGAAGCATCTCGTAGAAGCGCCCCTTCTTGGAGACGATGTCTTCCCCGGGATCGCTGGTGTAGTAGATTTCCGTAAGCGCCTCGTTCTTGAGATAGACGCTCAGCCGCATCTTCCGATCCGTCGAGTCGAGGATAGCCGAGAACTTCGGCATCAGCACTTTTTTCGTCGCTTCGTAGCTGACCCACCCCGCCTCGGCATGGCGGATCGAACGGGACAGCGTATTGTCGAAGTACAGGACGTCGCTCAGGCGCTTCGTATCGTTGACCTTGTATTGGATGTTGTCCTCCATCTGCCGCAGCGTGCCGCGCAGGCTGCTTTCCGTTTGGGACCGCACCGAGTCGGACAGGACGGTGCTCGCGATATAGCCCAGTACGGCCAAGGGCACAATTGTCAGCAGCATATAGGAAGCAAACAGCTTGATGCCGAGCGGAATGAATCTCTTTTTTGTCTCCACGTCGCGGGTCATCCCATTCTCCGGAACTCGTTGGGCGTGACGCCGAACGTCTCCTTGAACTGGCGGCTGAAGTAAGGCATGTACCGATAGCCGACCTTGTCGGCGATCTCATAGATGCGCAGCCTCGTCTCGCGCAGCAGCTCGCCCGCCTTGTGCATGCGCCGGTCGATGAGATGCTCGCTGAAGTTCACTCCCGTCTCCTCCTTGAACAGGGCGCCGAGATAATTGGGCGAGAAGGAGAATTCGTCCGCCAGCAGCTTCAGCGTCAAGTTCTCATGCAGATGATCCTCGATGAAGGCCATCATCGAGACGATGAGCTTGGCGTTTTTGGAGCTTCCCTTGCCGGCCCCGGATGGACGAGGCTCCTCCTTCGCGGTGGAATCCGCCGGGGCGGCTGCCGCCAGCGCCTCCTTCTCCGCATCCAGCTGCTGCACGAGCTTCAGCAGCGCCGCTTCCAGCTCCTGATCGTCCATCGGCTTGAGCACGTAGCCCCACGCCCGCAGCTGAAGCGCCTGCTTCACATATTGGAAATCCTGGTATCCGCTCACGAAGATCACGCGCAGCGATCCATACAAGGCAAGCGCCTTTTCCGCCAGCTCCAGCCCGTTCATGCTCGGCATATGGACGTCGGTCACGAGGATGTCGACGCGCTCCCGTTCCAAAAGCTCGTAGGCCGCGTAGCCATTATGGACCGCGCCTGCTACCTCCAGCCCGAGCCGTTCCCACGGAATGAACGTCAGCATCCCCTTCAAATCCAGCTCCTCGTCGTCGACAAGAAGAACCTTGTACCTCACGCAGCCCCCTCCTTCGCGTATCATCCAGCCGCCATGGTCGAAGTAAAGAAAACCGCCGTCCCGGCCGGGACGGCGGACTTTCTTTTAGTATAGCGTTAGCGGGACTGGAATACAGTCGCTTCTTAGTTGCCGGCCATTTTCGTTTTGTTTTCTTGCCATTTTTGCGTCTTGAAGTCGAGCAGCTGCTGATAGCCGACCGCCATGGCGTCCTTGTCCGCCTTGTCAAGCACCGACAGCACTTCTTCGTCGCTCTTCGCATACAGCGCCTTGGCGCGGGCTTCGTCCCAGATCTCTTCTACGCTCGTCTGGATGATGCCTTCCTCGGAGTCAGCCGCAGGCGCGAGGTTGATGAATTCCGTCGCGTCCTTCTGCGTCTTCCACGTAATCGAGCTTTGGTACTTCGATTCCCACGTCTGCTCGGCTTCCGGCAGCGTCGATTCGAACTTCATTTTGGACTTGTCGATGAAGACGGAGTTGCCGACCCATTGCAGGTTGACCGTAGCGTCCATCGTCTTGGTGCGGCCTTCCACATCTTTCAGGTAGGCTTCCGTGAACTTAGGCGCGCCGTCTTCATCATATCCGTCCCAGTACTTGCCCTCTGGACCCCAGATCAGCGTACGCGTGCCTTCCGGACCGGTCAGCCAGTCGAGGAACGCGAAGATCTTTTCCGGATCCTTGGCGGACTTGGTGATGACGCTGACGTTCCAGCCGAGGCGCGTGAACGTGCCCGGGAAGATCTTGTTCTTGTCGAGGCCTTCCTTGTGGATCGGCCAGACCATGAAGTAGCCGTCGTTCGCATCTTTCTTTTTCAGCTCCGCGTCGCCTGCGGAACCGTACTCCGTCGGGCTCGCGCCGGCGAACACGGCCGCTCTGCCGGTAAAGGCCTTTTCCTTCACCTGATCCTTCGTCTGCGTCATGGAGTCTGGATCCATCAGCTTCTCGCGGAACAGCTTGGAGGCATACAGCATGGATTCGCGGAACACGTCATCCTTGAAGATCGACGTCAGCTTGTCGCCCGTAATTGCAGCGCGGTTGGAGACAGACGCCAGGTTGCCGTCTTCCTTGAAGGCGCTGTACAGAACGTCCAGGCCTTGGCCGTCGACCGCGAGGTCCGGGTTGAACGGCATCACGTTCGGGAACTTCTCCTTGACGGCCTTCAGGTAGTTGTAGAAATCGTCCGTCGTCTCGAGCTTCGGCGAGCCGAGCGCCTCGTAATATTTCTTGTTGACGACGTATCCGGCGTTGCCGATCGGCTGCGACGTGTACCAGTTCGGGAATTGATAGATTTTGCCGTCGCTGGAGCGGAGCATGTTGATGGCTTCCTCGCCGACCCATTTTTTGAAGTTCGGGTATTTGTCGAGGTACTCGTCGAACGGTACGAGCATGTCGGCCGCGCGCAGCTTTTCGACATCCGCGCCGCGGTCCATCCAGATGACGTCCGGCAGCGTGCCCGACGCGATCATCGTGTTGAGCTTCTGGGCCGCATTGCCGCCCGATTGGATCGCCGTGACGTTGACCTTCATGTTGTCCTGGATCCACTTGGAGGACTCGTCCGCGCCCCATGTCGGCATCGTGTACCAGTCATAATGGCCGTACATGCTGTACTCGAGCGGCTCGCTGCCGACCGTCCAGGCCGCGCCGGCCTCAGGCGCGGCGGATGCTGCCGGAGAAGCGCTTGGCGTGCCCGCGTTTTCCGTACCCGTGTTGCCCGTACCGCTGTTGCCGTTGTTGCCGCCCGAACAGCCGGCCAGCGCTGTCGCAGCCGCCAATGCCAGAGCCATGCCTTTGAACGCGTTCTTGTTCCATTTGCTCAACTCGTTCATCCCCTTTTCCAAGCTCTAATTATAGAAGGATTGCTATGTTTGAACGCGCGGCCATCCGCTCGGCGAACCGCCGCGCCTAAAAACCGTTCCTTGCTGCCTGTCGGCAGGTGAATGCTCGAACCGATCGATCAGCCCTTGACGGAGCCGACGAGGACGCCCTTGACGAAGTAGCGCTGCACGAACGGATAGACCATGATGATCGGCAGCGTGGCCACCATCATCGTCGCCATCGAGAGCGACTTGCTCGTAATGCTCTTCATCGCCGACAGCCGGGCTTGCGCCGCCGAGTCGAGCTGCTGCATCTGCTCCGTCATGATGTTGGAGTTGAGGATCTGCTGCAGCTTCGTCTGGATCGGAATCAGGTTCTCGTTGTTGATGTAGATGCTTGGCAAGAACCAGTCGTTCCAGTGGGCGACCGCCGTAAACAGGGACAGCGTCGCGATGACGGGACCTGAGAGCGGAAGCACGATCCGGAAGAAGGTGCCCCAGTACCCGCAGCCGTCGATCTTCGCCGACTCGTCCAGACCTGCTGGCAGGCCGAGGAAGAAGGTGCGGAAGATAATCATGTTCCAGACGCTGATGAGCGACGGGACGATGAACACCCAGAACGAGTCGAACAGGCCGAGCTCGCGGATCAGCAGGAAGGACGGGATCAGTCCGCCGCTGAAGTACATCGTGATGAGGCAGGCCACCATGTAGAACTTGCGGCCCATCAGCTCGCTGCGGGTCATGCCGTAGGCGAAGACCGCCGTGCACAGGATCGCGGTGACGGTGCCGATGATCGTCCGCAGCACGGAGACGCCGAAGGCATGGATGATGCGCTTGTCCTGGAAGACGATCTCATAGTTCTCCAAGGTGAAGGCGCGAGGCCAGACGGTGATTCCGCCGAGCGCGGTATCCATCCCTTTGTTCAGGGAGACGACGAGCGCATTCCAGAACGGATAGAAGGTCGAGATGGCCAGCAAGGCCAGAAAGAGATAGACGAAGGCGGTCAACGCGCGGTCGCCGTTGGTCATCTTGATTTTCAACGCAGCTTCCTCCTTTAAAGCCTAATTCTCGGTGTCGATTACCAGAGGCTGTTGCCGGAACGCCTCGCGAACAGATTGGCCAGCGTCAGCAGCCCTACGCTGATGATCGCCTTGAAGAGGCCGACGGCAGTCGCATAGGAGAACCGCTGGGACTCGATGCCCATCCGATACACGTACGTATCCAGAACATCCGACACGTTGCGGAGAATCGGGTCTTTGCCGAGCAGGAGGATATCCTCAAAGCCTGCGCTCAGCAGGTTGCCGACCGCCAGGATGAAGAAGATGACGACGACCGGCATGATCGACGGGAGCGTGACCAGGAAGATCTGCTTGAAGCGGCTGGCTCCGTCCATGGAAGCAGCCTCATACAAGCTCGGATCGACACCGGCGATGGCCGCCAAGTAGACGATGGAGCCGAAGCCGATTTCTTTCCAGACGCCTGTCGTGACGAGGATCGTCCAGAAGTACTCCGGCATGCTCAGCCAGCTGAGCGGCTCGTCGATCAGGTTGAGCGATTGCAGAAGCATATTGAGGCTGCCGTTCTCCGTGGACAGGATGGAGATGGCGAGGCCGGATACGATGACCCAGGAAAGGAAGTGCGGCAGGTAGCTGACCGTCTGCACGATCCGCTTGAAGAAGCGGTTGCGCACCTCGTTGAGGAGCAGCGCGAGCAGAATGGGAGCCGGGAAGCCGACGGCGAGCTTGAGCCCGCTGATGACGAGCGTGTTGCGCATAACGCGCATGAAGTTCGGGTCGTTGAAGAAGCGCTCGAAATGCTTCCACCCGACGAACGGGCTGCCTGTGATGCCCTTGAAGATGTTGTAATCCTGGAAAGCCGTGATGACGCCGTACATCGGGATGTAGCTGAAGACGAAGATGAGAAGCAGCGCGGGAATGACCATCAGCTGCAGATCCCACTGACCGAAGAAACGGGTCAGGACCGTTTTCTTTTTCGGGCGTTGTACCGGGTTCAATTCCGTTTGTAGTTGAGCCATGTTGATTGTTCCTCCCCCCGCTTCTAATTGTAGGATGCGTCTGGAAACGCTTCTACGTGCCCATTCAACGAAAAATGATAGAAATCAAAGAAATGTAAGTTTCCATCACATATTTGATCGAGATACTCGCCTATTGTGAGCCCTTACAAAAAATGTATGCGCTATCCAATCGGATTGGTTTCGCTTACAGCTCACATGCCTGCTCCGAACGATGCGGATAAGTCAATATACCTCACACCGATTATGGTCAAGCTTGAACGCTTCCCGTCTCCTTTTCCGCCTAAAGCTCGGGCCGCGCCGTTTCGATCCGGCCAGCGGCTTCATATACTTTTGGCAAAGGCGGAGAGCAGAAATGAAGAAACGAGGAACAAGCGAGCCTCTGCTGCGTGCCCCGCAATCGGCGCCATGCAGCAGGCTGAGCAAGCGTCGCTCCGGAGGCGAAGCGGCGGACAAAACCAAAAGCCGCGCCACGCGACGATCCGCACGGGCCGGGCTTCAAGCCCGCGGCTGCGGAACGGCGGAAAAGCGCCGAATTGCGCCGCGCCGCGGCAAGTCCAAGCCGGGCTGTCATCGCGCCCGCAACTCGCGCACGATCGTGGCCGAACGCTTTCAGTTCCTGGCTCGCTCCGACGGCATCAGTCGCCGGTATGGGCCGGGCGAGCGCGGCATCGGAGACATCCCCGCTCCCGGGGCCGTCACCTGGCAGCAGCTGTATGTCAACGGCATGCTCCAGCCGGAAGGGGCCTACTCGGTCGAGCCGGGCCGGATTACGCTGCTCGCGCGCGACCTGCCTGCCTCCGGGACGCCCATCCAGCTCGAGAGCTATCGGCTCTCGCTGGCCGCCCGGCCCTGCCGAAAAGCTTCGTCCCGTTCCGGGCGCGAATCTATCACCTTCCCGTGGCGGGATTCATATTTTATAGCATCAACCCGGAAAGGAGAGGATCCTCCTATGCCTCCCTCCCTGATCAAGCCGTTCATGATCGTGACGAGCACGGTAAGCGGCACCGTGGATACGACGACCGTCACGTCCGTCGACGATGTTGCGACCCGCTTCAACGCGACCGTGACCGCTCCGATGATCGATGCCGGAGCCGGCACGGTCACGATTCCGGCGGAAAGCTTTTTCGACGACGCCGGAAATCCCGTGCCGACGGGCAGCCTTCCCCCCGTCTCCGCAGGCGGCTATGTCAACGTCTACATCAACGGCATGCTGCAGCAGGAAGCGCTCACGGCGACGTCGCCGACTACGGTCGTGATCGCCTCCGCCGCCCTGCTGCCTGGAACTCCGGTCATCCTGGAATTCCATTCCTACGCCGGCACGACCTCGACCAGCACGTCCGTGCCTTCGCTTACCGTCGATTCGACCGTTACGAGCTGACCGACGCGCAGCGGCCCCGATAAGCCGAAAAGGCCCCCGTCTCCACTCCGAGACGGGGGCCTTTCTGCGGGATTGCTGAAAATAAAAAAGACCCTCGCCAAGGCGAGAGTCGAAGTCGTTGAGATATGGTGCGGTAGAGAGGACTCGAACCTCCACGGGCGTACGCCCACTACCCCCTCAAGATAGCGTGTCTGCCATTCCACCACTACCGCACATGAGAAAAACGAGGGGAACCCTAAATGGTGAGCCATGAAGGACTCGAACCTTCGACACCCTGATTAAAAGTCAGGTGCTCTACCAACTGAGCTAATGGCTCTAATGAAAATGGTGACCCGTAGGGGATTCGAACCCCTGTTACCTCCGTGAAAGGGAGGTGTCTTAACCCCTTGACCAACGGGCCTCAATGGCTTGTCCGGAACCCAGTTCCTCGAAGCAACATGAATGATCTTATCATAGCCTGACCAATAACGCAAGCATTATTTTAGAACCCTTTTGATGACGCCGAGCCGAACACGGGAAGAAAAAAAAAGACCGCTGTCGGTCCTTTGAGAATGAAACAGGTGGCGGAGAGAGAGGGATTCGAACCCTCGCACCACTTACGCAGTCTAACCCCTTAGCAGAGGGTCCCCTTGAGCCACTTGGGTATCTCTCCATGAATGGCTCCCCGAACAGGACTCGAACCTGTGACAACTCGATTAACAGTCGAGTGCTCTACCAACTGAGCTATCAGGGAACGGTTACAAAGCAAGCTTGACCATAATTTATCATGGTCGCTGCGCCGTGTCAAGCGCGTGCAGGGACAGCCGGCCCCGGCATCGTCCGCAGACGTAGCGGGCCGGATCGGCCTTCCGCTTCCGGAGATACTCCATTCGGCATGACCCGCAGACGAGCTTGTACCGATAAGGCAGCGTCTTGCGCGCTTTGTCCGGCAGCGGCTTGCAATAGCGCGAGCCTCCCGAGCGCGCCAGCCATTCCTTGAACTCAGGATCACGGTGACGGTAGCCGCGTCCGAGCAGATGGAGATGATAATGGCACAGCTCATGCTTGATGATCTTCTCCGTCTCCTCCGCTCCGTAGGCGGCGAGCTGCTTGGCGCTGATCTCGATATGATGCGACTTCATGAAGTAGCGCCCTCCGGTCGAGGACAGCCTGCGATTGAAGACGGCCCGATGACGGAACGGAAGGCCGAACGCCTCGAGCGAGACGCGCTCCACCCACGATTGCAGCTCATGATTGTCCATGTCCGCCCCCTCCTTCCCCTTGAATTGTAAAGCGATCCTGGGCTACACTGTCAAGTAGACGAAAGACCGACCGCGAGAGGAGCCCGATGTTTCGCCATGCCTACGATGAAATATGTCCTGTTCCAGCTCGGAGAGCAGCTCTCCCTGGTGGAGATGCCCGATACGCACGCCTACCAGCTGTCCGCGCTCAACCTGCGGCTCCACAAGGAGCTCGACAAGCTGACAGCGGCTGAAGTGCCTCCGCTGGCCCGCTGCATCGCCGAGTTCTCGCCGTCCGAGCTGCATGAGCGCGGCTTGCCGATGCAAAGCGGCCTCGACTATCTGGAGCAGCTGGAGCGCTCCTTCAAGGAAATTCCGGAAAAGTCCTATCCCCTCATCTCGCTGCTGACCGAGATCCGCGCGCTGCTCGCGCAGCTGGAGCAGTGGTACGAGGAAGAGTACGAGGGCTGATCGGACCTGCACCTGCTAGCCGGTTCCTCCATATGCTGAGTAGATCACGAACGGCAGAAGGAGGACGATGCGGATGCCGCAATGGCTGAGCAGCCAACTGATGCGCGCCTTCCAGAAAAAGGATCTCCGGCAGGTTCGCCTGCTGAACGATTGCTGGTTCTATTATCGGACGAAGCAAGCCGCCAAGCCGGAAGAGGAAGCGGTCCGACAGGACGGCTGATTCCGCTGCGGACCTCGCCTCGCCGCTGGAGCGGGAGCGCGGGTCCAGACGCACGCCTAGGAGCTGCCCGCAAGATCCGTCCGACGGGTCTTGCGGGCAGCTCCTTTTCCTTGCGCCGCCGGGCCCTATTGCAAGGGAAGGGCAAGAGGCAAACGGGACGAAACGGGAGCTTGGCTCCGCTTCGTCCCGTTTCGCTTTTTTCTCTAGCGCTAGCCCGATGCCGGACCGCGCATCGTCAAGCCGACGCGGCCTTTCTTGAGATCGACGTTCAGCACCCAGACGTTGACGACATCGCCGACCGATACGACATCCATCGGATGCTTGACGAACTTGCGGCTGAGCTGCGAAATATGCACGAGGCCATCGTTCTTGATGCCGATGTCCACAAACGCGCCGAAGTCGATGACGTTGCGCACCGTCCCCTGCAGCTCCATGCCGGGCTGCAGGTCCTCGATCGCCAGCACGTCCTGGTGGAACACAGGCGCCGAGAGCTCCTCGCGAGGGTCGCGTCCTGGCCGCATGAGGCTCTCTACGATGTCGCGCAGCGTCGGCTCGCCGACGCCGATCGCCGCGGCAAGCGCCGGAATGTCGGCTGCCGCAAGCCGCTGCCGGGCCGCCTCGCCGCCGACCTCGCCGAGCGACAGTCCGAGCTGCTTGAACAGCCGGTCGACGACGCCGTACGACTCCGGGTGGATCGGCGTGCGGTCGAGCGGATTTTCCGCCTCGGGGATGCGGATGAAGCCGATGCACTGCTCGTACGTCTTCGCGCCGAGCCTCGGCACCTTCTGCAGCTCCTTCCGGGAGCCGAAGCGTCCGGTGTCCTCCCGGTGCTTGACGATGTTCTTGGCCGTCGTCGCGTTGATGCCGGCGACATACGCGAGCAGCGACGCCGAGGCGGTGTTGACGTCGACGCCGACGTGGTTGACCGCCGATTCGACGACGCCGCCGAGCGTCTCGCCGAGGCGCTTCTGGCTGACGTCATGCTGATACTGGCCGACGCCGATCGCCTTGGGCTCGATCTTGACGAGCTCCGCCAGCGGGTCCTGCAGCCTGCGCGCGATCGACACCGCGCTGCGCTCCGCTACGTCGAGCTTGGGGAACTCCTCGGCGGCGAGCTTGGAGGCCGAGTAGACGCTCGCTCCGGCTTCGTTGACGATGATGTAGCGCAGCGCTTCGGCACCGGGCTTGCCGGCGGTGACGCGGCCGCGGATGAGCGAGGCGATGAAGCTCTCCGTCTCGCGCGACGCGGTGCCGTTGCCGATGACGAGGAGCGTGATGCCGTGCCGGTCGATCAGCGAGCCGATAAGCCGCTCCGCTTCGGCGACCTTGTTGTTCGGCGGCGTCGGGTAGGCGACCGCCACCTCCAGCAGCTTGCCGGTGGCGTCGACTGCTGCCAGCTTGCAGCCGGTACGGAAGGCGGGATCGACGCCGAGCACGACATGCCCGCTCACCGGCGGCTGCAGCAGCAGGCTGCGGAGATTCGCGGAAAAGATGCCGATCGCATGCTCCTCGGCCTTGTCCGTCAGCTCCGCGCGCACCTCCCGCTCGATCGACGGCGCGATAAGGCGCTTGTACGCATCCTCGACGACGGCGCTCAGCACGTCCCGGACCGCCGGGGCGACGCCCTGGCGGAGCGTATGGCGGCTGATATGGTCATGGATGCGCGCGGCCGGCACATCCAGCGAGACGCGCAGCACCTCCTCGCGCTCGCCCCGGTTGATGGCGAGCGTGCGGTGAGGCGGCAGCTTGCGCAGCGGTTCCTGGTAATCGTAATACATCTCGTACACCGACTCCGCGCCGGCCTGCCGCGCCTCGGAACGGATGACGCCCTGCTCCGCGGTGAACTTGCGCACCCAGGCGCGGATGCGGGCATCGTCGGCGATGCCTTCGGCGACGATGTCCATCGCGCCCTGGAGCGCTTCCTCCGGCGTCTGCACGCCGGCCTCGGCGGAGACGTAGCTGCGCGCCTCGGCGAGCGGCTCTCCTTGGCGAGGCTGCGAGAGCAGCCAGTCGGCCAGCGGCTGCAGCCCGCGCTCGCGCGCGACGGAAGCGCGCGTCTTGCGCTTTTGCCGGTACGGCCGGTACAGGTCCTCGACCTCCTGCAGCTTGGACGAGGCGGAGATCGCCCGCTCCAGCTCCGGCGTCAGCTTGTCCTGCTCGCCGATCAGCCGCAGCACCTCGCGCTTGCGGTCCTCCAGATTGCGCCGGTAGGCGAGCTTCTCCTCGATGCCGCGCAGCTCGTTCTCGTCGAGCTCGCCGGTCATTTCCTTGCGGTAGCGCGCGATGAACGGAATCGTGTTGCCCTCGTCGAGCAGCGACACCGCCGCTTTGACCTTGCCGAGCGGCACCCCCAGCTCCTGGGCGATGCCGCGCACGATCCGCTCCTGCTCCTCCGCCTTCTGCGTCGCCGTCGGCTCGCCGGCCGCTTCCTTCACGCCTGCTTGTTGCTGCGCCATGCCGATTCCTCCTGTCCGAAAATGAACCGCTCCCGCCCGCGGCAAACGCCGCAGAGCGGGAGCGGATGGCCGGTCAGCCCAGCCGTACGTATGGATTGTGGGCCATCTCGTGGCCGATCGTCGTCTTGGGCCCGTGGCCGTTGTAGACGGTCACGTCCGGATCGAGCCGGTACAGCTTGCCCCGGATCGAGTTGAACAGATCCGCCTCGCGCCCGCCGGGCAGGTCGGTTCGGCCGACCGACTCGCGGAACAGCACATCGCCGGAGAACAGGTTCTTGCCATGCAGGAAGCTGACGCTGCCCGGGCTATGGCCCGGAGTGTGCAGCACTCGGAACTCGAAGCCCGCGAGCTTCAGCCGCATGCCTTCTTCCAGCGCGTATTCAGCCGGATCGGTCGTCAGCGGCGGCGTCATGTGGCTCCAGCGCAGCGAGCCGTTGAGCGTCGGATCGGTCAGCCAGTCCGCCTCCAGGTCATGGATGTAGACCGGACAGCCGCAAGCCTTGCGCACCTCGTCCACCCCGCCCATATGGTCGAGATGGGCATGCGTCAGCAGGATCGCTTCGAGCTGGATGGAGTCCTGCGCGATGCGGCTCAGCAGCGGCTTGGGATTCATGCCGGGGTCGATGACGACGGCCTGGTTCGTCTCTTCGTTGACGAGCAGATAGCCGTTGGTCTGGATCGGTCCGAGCACGAACGAAAGAATCTTCATCGCCGCCATCAGAACGCGGAGAGGAGCTCGCGCAGCTCCCGCACGATGACCGCCTGATAGCCGGTTCCCTCCCCGTAGCGGCGTCCGATCTCCTGCCGCGCCAGCGAAAGCTTTTCCTGATAGTCGGGCGCCTCGCGGTCCGGATGGTCCCGCTTGAACGCGGTCATCGCTTCCTGCACATGCTTAGGACGCGGTCCCCATGTGCCGAGCACATGGCCGCCGGTATCCGCCACGATGACGATCGGCACGGCGCGCCCGCCCATCGTCAGGAACTCGTCCATCGTGTCCAGATGCTCCTCCATGACGAGCACCTCCACCGGAACGCCGCTACCCTCGAGCGCGCGGAACACGACAGGGATGTTGCGCACGACGTCGCCGCACCAGTCGGCCATCAGGATGAGCACGCGCAGGTCGTCGCGGTTGTTCAGCTGCTCGAAGAACTCCCGGTCCTCCTCGCTCGGCCATGCGAACTTGTCGTACCACTCGTCGAACGCTTCCTTGTTCTTGGTCATGCCGTCCCGGAACTGCCGGGGGCTGATGCCTTGATTCAGCTTGCTGGCCACGCTGCGTGCCATGCGGATCACTCCTTCGGTTGGTTGGTCATAGGTCGCCTTCTATTGTAGCAAAAGGCGGCTCGCCGGCTCAATCAGACGGTCCGTCCGCGCGAACGCTGATACTTGAACAGCGCATAGACGGTCATGACCGCGAGCGCGACGATGATTGCCGGAATCGTATACGGGGCCGCCTTGTCCTTGATCTGGCCCCAGTTGCTGCCGAGGCTGCGCCCGATCGTCACGAACAGGATCGACCATGGCAGCGAGGCGATCGCCGTCAGCACGGTGAACCGAGTCAGCGACATGCGGGCCATGCCGGCCGGAATCGAGATCACCTGGCGCATGACGGGCACGAAGCGGGCCGTGAACACCATGCCTGGTCCGTAACGGTCGAACCAGCGCTCCGCCGCGTCGATATGCTTCGGCTTGATCTTGATGAACTTGCCGTACTTGTCGAGGAAGGGACGTCCTCCGTACAGGCCGATCGCATAGAGGATCCACTGCTGGACGATCGCGCCGACCGTGCCGCAAAGTACCGCCAGCCAGAACGTCATGCTGCCGGTCGACACCATGTAGCCGGCGTAGCCGAGTACGATCTCGCTCGGAATGACCTCCATCGCGAGGCCGAGGATGATGCCGAAATACCCGAGCTGCTCGACGACGCCGAGCAGCTTGTCCACCAGATCATGCAGCAGATTCATGCGCTCCACTCCTTCTCTCTCTCACTCGCGGCTATCGTCCGGGCCGCTTCTGTCATCGGTATTCTATCACAGGGCTGTCAGGAGATGCCATAGATTGATCGGCCTGTTTCCGCTGGCATGGACAGACCGTCCCCCGCATAAAAATAGGACAGCACCGGACAAGAAGGGAGACGGAACATGAAAGCGATCATCATTACGAAACGCCATCTGCGGACGGCCGGGCTCACGCTCGCCATCGCAATCCTGGCGCTTGCCTGCTGGCAGCTCTACCCGAAGCAAGGCGAACAGCTCCCTGCCTCGGCCGCCTCGCAACAGCCGGATACGGGACATGTCTATGAGATGGTGACGGGGGAATTCAAGACGACGACGCGCGGCGGCGAGGAGCTCGAGGTGTACCAGTGGAGCCCCAGTACGCTTGTCGTGCCCAAAGGCGAAAAGGTCACGCTGCGCATCAGCGGCGTGAACGGAACCTCCCATCCGTTCACGATCAAAGGGCTCGGCGTCAGCGGGGAGGTCCGGAAAGGCGAGACGACCGAGGTAAGCTTCGTCGCTTCCAAAGCCGGCACGTACCCGATCGAATGCCAGGTCCATACCGACCTCAAGCACAGCGGCCCGATGGTCGGATACATCGTCGTCCAGTAATGAAAAAGAGCCTTCCTTCTCTGCCGAGAAGGAAGGCTTTTTTGCTTTTGGGCTCTGAAAGGGCGTCCGCCCTCCTCCGCACCTAGGCGGCGGACCCGGCATATAGATGGAGAACGAAAGGAGTGGACTCCCATGAACAGCCCCAAGACGAAGCACACGGCCGAGCTGCCGACGGCCCGCAAGATCCGCCGCGCCTGCAGCAACGAGCTGTACCGGACCGCCAAGCGGCTTAAGACGTTCATTTCCAAGGAGAAGATGGAGCAGGCGGAGAAGCTGTATACGAAAAAAGTCTGCCTCAACCTGATCTTCGTCCATGAAAACCACGACAACCGCAAGAAGCTGTGCGACTGGTGGGACGAAGCCGTCTGCGGCGAGATCGCCGAACTGTGGGAGGTCGAGCCGGAGCGGCTCCGCTCGGCGTTCCGGGATGCTTTTGGCGGCTGAGCGCCGCCGCCGTCAGGTCCCTCTCCCGCCGGGCCCGGGACTTTCCTCCTCGGGTCTCGGCGGATATAGGGATGCGCTTGCAGGGGGCAAGAGCGAAACGGACGGGCTTGCCGTCAATCGAGGCGGAGCGAGGGACGCGCAGGCGGCGGACAGGACGAGCAGCAGCAGCCAATAGGCGCCGTAGCACATGTCCACGTCGATCGCCGCATGCAGCAGCAGCGTCGCCGCCGGCACCGCGCCGAGCGCGCCTTCGGCGCCGGCGGCCGCGAGCAGCGCCGCTCCGAGCGCCAGCAGCAGCGCCAGGCCGGGCGCTCCGGCCGTAAGCAGCATGTCCAGGTAGCCGCTGTGCACTTCCCCCGCCGCGTAAGGCGCAGACTGGAAAGACCCGCGCAGCAGCTCCCACGCCCGGGCGCCGTAGCCGACCAGCCACGATTCGCGCGCGGCCGCCCAGCCGTCGCGATAGAGCAGCAAGCGCGCCGCTCCCGTCGCCGCCGAAGCCGGTTCGGCCGGATCGAAGCGGTCCCAGCCGCCGTCAAGGCGCAGGCGAAGAGCCGCTGCGGCGCCGAGCAGCAGGACGGCGGCGGTGCGGGCGTCCAGGCGAATTAAACGCCGCAGGCGGCGTGAGTCTAAGGAGGCCAAAGCCGGGTTCAGCCTCAGGCGGCGAGGAGCCGCGATGGCGGGGGCGGGGTTCGGCCGCTCCGCATGCCGCGTGCCCCCGGACGGCGCCGTGATCCAGACGGCGCTCGCCGCGCATGCCGCCACCAGGGCAAGCAGGACGGCTCCGTCCTGGGCGAGCGCCGCCTCCGCCGCCTGCTCGCGGAATCGGGCGACGGCGACGATCGCGGCCGTGCCCGGCATGCTGCGCCAAGCCGCTCCGCACCAGCGTCGACGCTCCGGCACGCGCGCCAGCAGCAAGCCGGCGGCTGCCGTTAGGAGAAGCGCCAACGTCGCCCCGCGCGACTCGCTCAGCAGCAGCACGGCGAGGCAGGGAGCGGCCAGCCAGGCGGCGCTGAGGCGCAGCCTCGGCGAGCCGCTCCGCGCGAGGACGAGCCACTGCCAGGCCAGCAGAGCGGCGGCGAAGGCTCCAAGCGTGTTGCTGTATTGCAAGTAGCCGGCGAGTCTGGCGCCTGTGGCGCTCAAGCGTCCGTCGACGGTACGGAGCACGAAGTCAGGGCCGACGATCCATCCGAACCAAGCAGCCAGCGAGCTGGCCGCGAAAAAACCGGCGAAGCTCTGGAGCGCCCATGCGGCCGCCGGCGCGGACGTACTGGCCAGTGGCAAGGGCGCGCGAGCGGCGTCCATGACGGCCATCGGAGCGCCGAACGAAGCCGTGCCGCACGGAACAGCCGTCGTAGCACCGAACGAAGCCGTGCCGCACGGAACGGCCGTCAGAGCGCCGAACGAAGCCGTGCCGCACGGAACGGCCGTCGTAGCACCGAACGAAGCCGTGCCGCACGGAACAGCCGTCGTAGCACCGAACGAAGCCGTGCCGCACGGAACGGCCGTCGTAGCACCGAACGAAGCCGTGTCGCACGGAACGGCTGTCGGAGCGCCGGCATGCAAAGCCGATGAAACGCCGGATGAAGGCGTCGATGCCGTTCGCTCCGCAGCCCAGTCCGCCGACTCCTGCCGCTGCCAAGCTGCAAGCAGCAGTGCCAACGAGCTGTACGCGAGCCAGCGCAGCGCTTCTTCTGCATTGCCTGGAACCGAGACCGGCGAGCCGAACGCACGCATCGCATAGAGCAGCGCCAGTCCGATGCAGCAAGTCGACGCGACGAGCAGCCGCCTGCCCTTCCACCCCCGGTCCGGCCAGAGCTCTCCCCGCCCTTTTCCCCACACGGAAACAAGCCCGCATGCGATCAGCAGCGCCACGAAGCCATGGCCGTCGCGGTCGAAAAACCAGCCCGAGCCGTGAAAGGCCGCGCTCAGCAGCAGCGCTAGCCCCGCCGCGCGCAGGAGCCGCCGTCGGTTGCCGGCTCCCTCGCCTTTCCACGCTTTGGATCGGGAGCGGCTGACGGAATTGGCCTCCGCTTCCCGCCCCATCGTCTCCGGGTCCCCTTCCTCCACGATGTCCGTCGCCACATGTTTCCCTCCCCCGCAGGGAGCCGGCAAAGATAGCCTGATCCCTAGCCATAACCGCAGCCTTTGGTAGCAGTCTAGCCTGCCGAAGCGCGGCTTAGACGGAGACGGATCGCGGAGGCAAAGGAGACGAGAAAAAGGGAGCTGCTTTCTTCGATTCGACGGCTTGCCCTCATCCACACTTGGAGCCGAGCGGCTCCCTCTTTTTTGCGAAAGCGCAAAAAAGCCGGAGAGCATGCTCTCCGGCTTCGCTATTGTTGCGTTCATAGTCCTTGCGGGACGCAGCCCAGCTCCGCGATAGCATCCGCTCCGCTGAATCCAAGGCTCGCAGTAGACGTTTCGACGTGGACGCCGCCAGACCGCTCCGCGCATCTGAACCCCACGTCGACGCCAACCCCGCCTGTCCGCCGGGCCGACAAGCAACAATCAGCGCTCCGGGTATTCGCCCGCCGCCGCTTCGAGGGCGGCGGCCGCGCCGTCTTCGCCGGCGAGGCCGCGGCGCACCTGATAGTACTGCTTCATCTGCTCGTGAAGCACGAACGCCCGCAGCTGGCGGGCGCCGTCGGCGGTAAACCCGCTCATCCGCGCGCCGTAGCTGAGCACTCCGGCGGCATCTTGCCGCCAGAGAATCTCGAGCGTGCAGCTCAGCTCGAAGCCGAGATCCAGCACGGCTCCGACGGTGCCGTGGCATTCCAGCTCCAAGCCGCCCGCAGCGCGGAAGCCGACTCCTTCGAGGCTGATGTTGGAGACGACGATCTCGGCGCGCGCGGCTTCGTCCCGGCGGCTCCGCTCCTCCTCCTCGAGCAGATGCAGGTCGTCCTCGTCCATGAGGCGCACCAGCTTCTCGAGCAGCGCTTCGTCCAGCCCATCGTGCCGCAGCTCGTCCGACCAGCGGTAGCGGAGCAGGTCCGCCCGCGACGGCTCGCGCTTCAGGCGCTCGTCGTCCATGAGCAGGCGGCCCGGGCAGTTCACCTCGACCCGCGGATGGACGCGCTTCTCGTCCATGAGGCGGTAGCGCTCGTAGGGAAACAGCAGCGCGAGCGACCGGGAGCGCCGGCCGATGACGCGCGTCACCATGCGGTAGCTGCCGGACGGAGACTCCACGGTCAGCCAGACCGATTCGCCAAGGCGGAACCGCTCCGGCTCCTCCACCTCGATCTCGATCAGGTCTCCCTCCAGCAGTGTGAGCGTGCCTCCCGCCGAAAGCCCCTGCTGCTCGACGAGCGTGCGGCTTCCGAGGAGCAGCGCGGGAATGAGGGTAGTCTCCAGGCTGTCGCCGGCAAGTGCCGCCGGCTCTGCCTCGGCTTGCGCGGGAACCGTTGAATCAGGCTGCATCATCTTGATCCTCCCAATCCGTAGTGGAGTACTAAATCTCGCGAACGATCGTCACATGAAGCAGATCCCTCAGGTCGATCTCGTACGGCTCGGCCGGCGTCCCTCCTCCGGCCTCCCGGATGACCCGGATGACCGGCCGATGGACCGCCACCTGGAAGTTGCGCGCGACGACTCCGATCTGACCGGTGCTCAGCAGGACGGTGGTCGAGACCGGATACATGGAGACGTGGCTGCAGAACAGCCGCACCAGCTCCAAGTCGAAATACGTATTGCCGGCTGCGAAAAGGAATTCAATCGCCTCCGACGGGGTGTAGCGCTTGCGGTACGAGCGCGCCGAGGTAAGCGCGTCGAACACGTCGGCGATGGCGATGATCTGCGCGTACTCGTGGATCTCGCCGCCGCGAAGGCCGCGCGGATAGCCGCTGCCGTCGTAGCGCTCGTGATGCTGGAGCGCGCAATGCGCCGACAGCAGCGACAGGTCGTGCTCTTTGCGAAGCAGGTCGTAGCCGTCTGCCGCATGGCGCTGCATGACCGCGCGCTCCTCGGCGGTGAGCGGCCCCTTCTTGTCCAGGATGGCGCGGGGGACCTTGGTCATGCCGATGTCGAACAGCAGCGCGCCGATGCCGAGCTCCTCCAGCTGATTGCGGTTGTACCCCTTGGCGATGCCGATGATGCCGGCCAGCACCGCGACATTGATCGAATGCTGGAACAGATAGGAGTCGTGGGTGTTGATCTGGCTGAGCCCGGCGAAGACGTCGTCCCGGGTCATGACGTCGTTCAGGATCTCGCTGAACACCGAGCGGAAGACGCGGCCGAGCTCCGGCCGGGCCGCCCTGCCGAGCGCGGCGTTCTGGCTCATCTGGGCGGTGACCAGCTTGTGCATCGCCTCGGTCGCCTTGCGCCGGGTTTCATCGCGCAGCGTCTCGTTCGGCTCGATGCCTGCGGTCAGCTCGTCCTCGATATACACGATATCGACGCCAAGATCGCTCAGTCGCTGGATGAAGCGTTCGCTGAGCGCCATGCCCGCCCCAAGCAGCACGTTGCCGTCCTCGCGGAAGATCGGCTTGGCCAGCGTCGCGCCGGGCTGGATGCGGTCGAGTTGTACTTTTCTCATGCTTGGGCTCCACTTTCTCTTGGTCCCGCCCCAATTGAGCTGACATACGGGATTTTCCTTCTATTCTACCAAATGGTTCGGCGAGTTGTCATTCCTTTGAGGGGGTCGAACGTCCCAAAGGAACACCTTACGCCCTCCTCCTTCCGACCATGCAGTTGCGCCCGTTGCCCTTCGCTTCGTAAAGCGCGGAATCCGCTTCCTCGAACAGCTCCCGCAAATAGGCTTTCGGGTCCTTGATTCCGAGCGGACTCTCGTTCTCGACCGAAAGGACGCCGAGGCTGATCGTGATGGACAGCGCCAGTCCCGGCCGTCCCGTAGCGATCCGGTTCGCCTCGACCCCCTCCTTGATCCGTTCGGCGAGCCGCTCGGCCTGCAGCCGGGTCGTATGGGGGAGATAGATCGCGAATTCCTCTCCGCCGTACCGGGCGAGCACGTCGGAGCGCCGCAGCATCCCCTTGACCGCTGAGGCGGTCTCCAGCAGCACCTCGTCTCCGACAAGATGGCCGTGAAGGTCGTTGATGCCTTTGAAGCGGTCGATGTCGAACAGAATGACGGCGAACGGAATGCGGTACCTCACGTTCGCCACCACCTCCTGCTCCAGCCGCTGCATCAAGTAGCGCCGGTTGTAGCAGCCGGTCAAGCTGTCCGTCGTCGCCATCTCCTCGAGCTTGAGGTTGGCTCGGAAAAGCTCCTCCTGGATCTGCACCAGCTCGCGGTTGCGGAGCTGCAGCATCTCGTTCTGCCGGTTCTTCTCCTCGATGAGACGGCGAATCTCCGAGACGTCCTGGAACGTGACGACCCTCCCCAGCAGCTCGCGGTCCCCGGTCAGGATCGGAGACGCATGCACCTGGACATGAAGCGCGGCGGCGCCCGGCAGGTCGGGAGCGCTCAGCGCGAGCTCATGGAGAACCGGCTCGTGCGCCGCCGCGCCGCCGCGTCCGAACGACGCTTCGGCTTCTTCCGGAGGCGGCCCTTGGGAGCGCAGATAGGCGTCCAGATCGAAGCGGTCGCCGCTCTGTACGCTCAGGTAGCGCTGGAGCGAGCGGTTGGCCTCGAGCACGGTGCCTTCCGCATCGAGCACGAGCAGTCCCGCCGACATCGAATCGGCGATGTCCTGCTGGGCGATGCGCACGATGTCGAACACGCGGTAGCGGTCGATGGAGATGCAGAAATAAAGGGCCGACAGCGCGAGGCCGAACGAGGAGATGCCGGCGATGTCCGGGAAGCGGCTGTCGTAGACGACGTTGACGAGCAGGTCCAGCCAGCCGAACAGCAGGAACAGCAGCAGTCCCTTGAGCGCCATGCCGACCTGCTTGCGGTGGCGAAGGGTCGTCCCGCCGCGCAGCGCCGAGACGATGCAGGCGATCGACAGCGCCGCGAACAGCACGAGCTGGGCGCACAGCACCCAGAACAGCGGGCCGAGCTCCCGATCCGACGCCACGCCATGCTCGGAGCGGACGAACAGATGCAGCGGATTAGCGAGCACGAGCGCCGCAAGCAGCACGGTCGGTCCGGCCAGCAGCGCGAGCGCCCGTCGGGTCAGCAGGTAGGAGCGCCCCGTCAGGAAGCAGACGAAGACAAGCCACCCGAGGCCTTGCAGCGACAGCGCCGCGAAGGAGATCGAGAGGAAAAAGAGCTGATGCGGAACTACGTCCGTCGTATGGATGAGGAATTGGGAGAACGGCCACAAGAGCATGAAAAAATGAAACACCAAATACGCCTTGTGCAGGCGTGTTATTGGATTATGGATAAAAATATAAAAAAACAGGCCCAGCATGAAGACAGACAAACTGAAATCAATCCAAATCCATGATTCCAAGCCCTTCACCCATCCCTGCATCATTCCATTGTCTTCCATTATAGCACAGGATGGAGGCAATACCAGCACGGATTGAGACGAGGGACGGGAGGGCGGAGCCTCTTCCGCCGGGCCTGAAGGCGCGTCAGTCGGGGAGCCTTCCGGCCTGCCGAAGCATTCCCTCCAGAGCGGGATCGAGGCTCAGCGAGTCGCGATAGCGGCCGTACTCCTCCCACTTTTGGCGGCGGCGCTCGGCAGCCTGCGCCGACTCCCGGCGCCGGACGGCGCGGATGAGCAGGTTTTTGGGCGTATGCTCCGGATCGATGAACTCCAGCACCTGCGTCCGGTAGCCGGCCGCTTCGAGCAGCGAGGTGCGGGCCGCATCGGTCGCGAGCGCGGCGAACCGCTCCTTGAGCAGGCCATGGCCGAGCAGCGGCGCGAGCGTCTCGCTGCGGATCTGGCGGAACGCCTCATGCTGGCAGCACGGCACCGACAGGATGACGGAGGCGTCCCAGCCGACCGCCTTGGCCAGCGCGGCGTCGGTCGCCGTATCGCAGGCATGGAGCGTCACGACCATGTCGGCCTGCTCCAGCCCTCCGAACTGCCCGATATCGCCCACTTGGAACGACAGCTTGTCATAGCCGAGGCGCTCCGCCAGCTGCGAGCAGAATGCGATCACGTCCTCCTTCAGATCGAGTCCGATGACCCGGAGCGGCCGCTTCTGCTCGACGGCCAGCAGGTGGTAGAGGGCGAACGTAAGATACGACTTGCCGCAGCCGAAGTCGACGATCGTCAGCTCGCGTCCCGTCGGCAGCTCCGCCGCCACGTCCTGCACCATCTCGAGAAAGCGGTTGATCTGGCGGTACTTGTCCTGCTTGTCCGCCTTGACCTTGCCGTCGCGGGTCAGGATGCCCAGCTCCTGGAGGAATGCGGGCGGCTCGCCCTCGGCCAGCACGCGCTTCTTCGCCCGGTCATGGGACGGAGCCTCGGCGTCCGCCTTGCCGGTCGGCGGCTTGCGCAGCAGGGCGGCTTTTCCTTTTTTGCCGATCAGGATCTGCAGGTCCGCCTCCTTCGTCTTGACGAGCGCCTGCCGGTAGCCGGCGCGGAGCAGCTCCGCCATCCGGGCGGCCGCTTCGCCGGCCTCGACGTTCTCATGCAGCACCTTCGTCCGGTAGTGCTTCTCGAACTGGTAGCGCAGCCCGGACTTCAGGCGCACCGGCCGGACGACCGTGCGCGGAGGCAGGCCGCCTTCCTCTTCGGCCTTTCCTTTCGCTCCGCTGAACGTCGCCTGCAGCAGCGCCTGCCGCTCGACCGCCTCCTCCAGCGCCTGTTCCCATCCCTCGTTCATCATGCTTGTGTTCGGCCCCTTTCCATTCCGCGGCTAAAAGCAAGGGCCCCGAGCCGCATGCGCCGGCTGGGGCCGCTTTCGCCATCGGCGCCGCTTGCGGCGCCCGGTCGTCATTCCTTGCCTGTCTCGGCGAGCCAAGGCTCGGCCGCCTCCTGCAGCTCCTGCCGGCTCAGCCCTCCGCGCTCGAGGCTCTCATCCGTCAGAAGCAGCAGGCGGCCATAGAACCGGCCCAGCTCGCCCGGCTCCAGCCGGCCGTCCTCGTGCAGCTCGTACCATAGATCCTCCGCGCGGTCGTACCGCCCCTGCTCTTCGCGCCAGGCGGCGATCCGACGCTTGCTGTCCGGCGGTAGCTCGTAGGCGGACAGCTCGGCGAGCAGCCGCTCGGCCGCTTCGTCCGGACTCGGCTGCGCGCCGTACGAGGAGGCGCGCAGCAGCAGGTGCAGCGCCTTCAGCCGCGTCTGGAACGCGCCGCCCTCCCGGCCGAGATCGTCCTGCACGGTCGCCTCCTCCCGCAGCAGCAGACCCAGGCCTAGCAGCATGGACGGATCGGGATCGCCGGATCGGGACAGCATGCGGACGAGATCCTCCTCGGACAAGCTGCGGATCAGCCGGCCGTTCATGCCGAACTGCCGGTCGAGCAGCTCCTCGACGACCTGCAGCGCCTCCTCTTGCTTGCCGGCCCTGCGCAAGCCGAGGATGGCCGCCGATACCTGCGCCATCCCCTCGATCATCCGCATGATGTAATCCCGCTGGAACATGCCGATTCCTCCTTCGTGGATGCCTCGCGACGGCCGTCAGACGACTTTCTCCGGCCCCGCCTGCCCCCGCTAGCGGCTCTGCGCCAGAGAGGAAAGCCAGTCCTGAATGAGGCCGGCCATCCGTTCCGGCTGCTCCATCATGCCCATGTGGCCGGCCCCGTCCAACGTTTCCTTGCGCGTCCGGGGCGCTTCGGCGGCAAACGCCTTGGCCGGCGGAACGACGCCGTCCTCGCTGCCCGCGACGAGCAGCAGGGGCACCTCCAGCGCCTGCAGCACGGAGCTGCGGTCGGGGCGCGCCTTCATGCCGCGGGCCGCCGCGGCAGCTGCGGACGCGGCCGTGCCGTAGCCGATCTCCCTGGCCTTGTCCAGCAAGGAACCGTCGGCACCGGGAGCGAACAGCTTCGGAACGAGTCCGTCCACGAACGGCACGATGCCGTCCGCAGCGAGCGCGGCCGCGGCCTTGTCCCGGCCCTCGCGGGCTTCGGGGCTGTCCGGCAGCGGCGTCGAGTGGATCAGGCCCAGCCCTAAGAGCAGCTGGGGATGCCGCTCGGCCAGCGCGAGCGAGGCGTAGCCGCCCATTGAGTGGCCGAGCACGACCGCAGGTCCCGTCTCGAGCGTCTCCAGCAGCTCCGCGACGTCATCGGCCAGCATCTCCATGCCGATGATCTCCTCGCCGCCGCCGGAAGACTGGCCATGCCCGCGCAGATCGACGGCGATGACCCTCCCGTGCGGCTCGAGCAGCGGCAGCAGCGGCTCCCAGTAGGCGGAGCTGCCGCAGAATCCGTGCAGCAGCACGAGCGCCGTTCCGTCCTCGCCGGCCCTTCCGTTGTCGCGATAGGCGAGATCGGAGCCTCCTTGAAGCGTCAGCCTGCGATTGGCAACCGTTCGATTCGACATGTCTTCCTCATCCTCTCTGATTAGGTTCGACCCTTTCTTACCGCGGCAAGCCCGGCATCAAACCTGCCGTACCCGCCGAGGGCCCCTCCGAGCCCGGCCAGGCGGCAGCGGCCGCATCCGCGATCGTGCGCGCCATGCCGAGCACCCGATACAGGCTCGTCGTCTGGATGATCCAATACGGCTTGTGTCCTTGCGTATTGACGACCGCCGCCACGCTGTAATCGCCGACCGGCGGCAGATGCTGCCCGATCGCCTGGCCCGGCTGCAGCGGACCGCTGCGCACCAGATACAAGCCGGTCGACTCCGCCCGTCCGAGACAAGCGTCGATCGCCACGACGCAGCGCGCCTCCTGCAGCGTCGCGAGGATCGGCCCGACCTGCTCGGAGTCGCATGGATGCTCCAGCGTGCCCAGCACGCGGGGAAATCCCATCTCCGCCAGCAGGGAGCCGGCAAGCGGCCCCAGCGAGTCGCCGGTCGAGCGGTCGCTGCCGATGCAGAGGAAGACCACTTCCTCCCGGGCCGGAAACTTCGCCGCTACCGCCTCGAAAAACGTCTGCAATCCGGCCTTTTCCACGCGAGCCCATTTGGCCGAATCTTCCATTTGGTTCGTTCTTGGTTCCCGATTCATCATCCGCACCCTCATTATTGCGGGCGAAGCGGCGCCTGCTGCCGCCCTCCGCTCCTGCCCGCCCGTCTCGCTTCATTGTAACGGATGAGCGGGAGCAGATTCAACGAAGCCTCGGCGAGCGGCCGCATTCATGGTACAATGGACCGAAACCAGAGCAAGTCCACAGGAGGAACCTATGCCGGATCTCAACGAGCCCACCCCGCAAAACGTCGAATTCATGATCGAGGCGATCAAGGAGAAGCTGCGCATGGCGACGGCCGCCGCCATGCAGGCCTCTTCCTTCTCCACCGACCGCTACGAGGACATCCGCGAGCTGTACGAGGTCGTCGCCTCCAAGCCTTCCTTCAGCATCTCCGAGGTGGAGGCGCTCGTCTCCGAGCTCGGCAAGCTGCGTCAGATCGGCTGACGGCAGCGGCGACATCCGCCCGGCAGCCGGACCGAAACGCCCTTCGGGCATTCCGCCGGCCATCTGCCGACACGCAAAAACAAGGTACCCGCTGCAGCCAGCGGGTACCTTATTTTGCGTGCTTTGCCGTCCAGCCATCCGAATCAGACGGCCGCTTGCTCTTCTTCCGTCGCTTCTTCGTCCGCAGGAGCTTCCTCGGCGGCCGCTTCCACGGCGAGGCGCACCGATACGCTCTTCTGCTCGCCGCGCAGGAAGGCCGCGAGGCGCTCCAGCTTGTCCGCCAGCTCCGGTCCGGTCAGCGTCACGTTGAGCTGGTAGCCGAACTGGTCGGCAGGCAGCTTCTGCTCGCGAGCCGGGTAGGCGTAGCTCGCGCGCTCGCCGGCCGCTGCCGTGGTGCCGTTCAGCTGGTCCGGATAGAATTTATCGGACTTGTTGACGACGCGCTCGTAGATGCGCAGCTTCTTGAGCAGCATGTAGTACTGGGCGGAATGCTTGAAATTCCAGGCTTCGCGGATGTCCTTGAGCGTATAGTCGGCCTTCCAGCGCTTCAGCTTCTCGACCTGGGTGTCCGAATCCAATTTCAGAAATTCCTCAAGCGGCATAATTTGCATCGTGCTCGTTTCCCCTCCACTTTTAACATATCGAACGTGATAATAGTCAATTTATTAACGTTTATATATAAAAAAATACCATAGAAATGAACCTTCTACAATTGATTTTTAATTTTATTTTCAATAAACCTTCCTAGATGACGTCTTTTCTTACCGTTCTCTGAACATCGGTAAATTTCGACCGGAAATTTTGTTCATCCTCCGTCCGAATCGACATGATTCTCCAGCCGATGCGCGATGCAAGCAAAAAAGACGAAGGTCCGAGGGCTATGCCTCGGACCTTCGTCTGATAGTGACATGCGCTTCCAATCGGCTCGGACAGCCGATTCCGTCAGGTCGCGGGCACAAGCCCCGCGAAGGCCAGGAAGCGCCCGAACGCGGCGCGCCCGAACGCGCTCTGCTTGTAGACGCCGGCATCCTGCAGCACTTGCAGGAACTTGTCGCCGGCCGAAGCTTCGACGAGCCGCAGCGCCTCGCCGCCATCCAGCGCCCGGTCCCCGGCCGAAGCCCGGAGCTCCTCCAGCCATCCCCGATGCTGCGCCATCGTCGGCGGTCCATCCGCCAGCGCCTGCTCCCATGTCGCCGAGCCGTCGAGGCAGGAGGCGAGCAGCTCCATCTCCTGCTTGAGCCGGCCCGGCAGCACGGCGAGTCCCATCACCTCGATCAGGCCGATGTTCTCCTTCTTGAGATGATGCAGCTCGCGATGGGGATGGAAGATGCCCTCCGGATGCTCGTCGCTCGTGCGGTTGTTGCGCAGCACGAGATCGAGCTCGTACGAGCCGTCCGCCCCCCTGCGGGCGACGGGCGTGATCGTGTTGTGCGGCACTGGCTCCGCACCCTCGGCGCTGAACGCGAGCACCTCCGCCTCGGGATCGCTGTAGCCGCGCCATGCCGCCAGCAGCTCGCCCGCCGCCTGCCGCAGCCGGTCCGGATCGCGGCCGCTGACGCGCAGCACGCTCATCGGCCAGCGGACGATGCCGAAGCGGAGATCCTCGTAGCCGGGATGGCGGAAGCCGGCCTCGATCGGAGCCGCCTGCATCGGGAACGCATGGCGGCCCCCCTGGAAATGGTCGTGGCTCAGGATGGAGCCGCCGACGATCGGCAGATCGGCGTTGGAGCCGACGAAATAATGCGGCAGCTGCCGGACGAAGTCGAGCAGCCGCCCGAAGCTCTCCTCGCTGATCGCCATCGGCACGTGCTCAGCGCGGAAGACGATGCAATGCTCCTTGTAGTACACATAAGGAGAATACTGCAGGAACCACGCCTCGCCGCTCAGCCCGAGCGGGAGGATGCGGTGGTTCTGGCGGGCCGGGTGGTCCGCTCGTCCGGCATAGCCCATGTTCTCCTTGCAGAGCAGGCATTTGGGATAGCTGGACGGAGGCAGCGTCTTGAGCAGGGCGATCTCGGCAGGGTCCTTTTCGGGCTTGGACAGGTTGACCGTAATCTCCAGCTCGCCGTACTCCGTCTTGTGCGCCCAGCTCCGATTGAGCTCGACCCGGTCCATCCGAATATAGTTGCTGTCGACGTTGAGCCGGTAGAACCAGTCGGTCGCCGCCTGCACGCCGCTCCGGGCCGCCGTCAGGGCGAACCGCGCCTGCGTCTCCGACGGTCGCGGGAGCAGCAGCCCCATGATGCGCGCATCCAGAAGATCCCGCTGCGTCACGGTCCGGTCCGGCACGATGCCCGCCGCAGCCGCATAGTCGAGCAGCGGCGCGAGCAGCTCCGGCATGCTCTCCCCGACCGGGGACGGCAGTGCCGCCGGGTCGCCGGACGTCCAAGCCGGAGGCTCCAGCAGGGCTTGGCGCCAGACCGGCTGCTCCTCCGTGCCGGGCAGCGGAGCGTCGAAGCCGAGCAGGTCGAGCACGGCGTTGCGGGCCGCGCCTGCGTCGAGCGGCTCCAGCAGGCCGCGCTTCAGCGCGCCGGCAATCAGAGCCTCGACCGCCTGCAGCGCCTGTTCGGCGGACGGAGCGGATTGATGCGTTGTCATGGGGTGCAGCTCCTTTCAAGATAGGAAGAACTCGGGCTTAGCCGCGATACCCTTGCGGACGGGCCCGATGCCAGCCCCAGGCGGAGGCGATGATCGCTTCCAGCTCGCTGCGGCGAGGGTTCCAGCCCAGCTCGGCGCGGGCCTTGTCCGAGGCCGCGATCAGCACCGCCGGGTCGCCGGAGCGGCGCGGCTCGATGACCGCCGGGATGTCCCGTCCGGTCACGCGGCGGGCGATGTCGATCACTTGCTTGACCGAGAAGCCCTGTCCGTTGCCGAGGTTGTACACGGCGCTCGCCTCTCCCCGCCGCAGGCGCTCCACCGCCAGGATATGCGCATCCGCCAGGTCGCTGACATGGATGTAGTCGCGCACGCAGCTGCCGTCCTCGGTCGGGTAGTCCTCGCCGAACACCGAGACATGGGGCCTTTGGCCCAGCGCCGCCTGGAGCACGATCGGGATCAGATGCGTCTCCGGATCGTGATCCTCGCCGATCTTGCCGCTCTCGTGCGCGCCGGCCGCGTTGAAGTAGCGCAGCGATACGTAGCGGAACTCGTGGGCCGTCTCGAACCAGCGGATCATCTTCTCCATCGCGAGCTTCGTCTCGCCGTAGGCGTTGGTCGGCTCGGTGCGGTCCGTCTCCCGGATCGGAACGCTCTCCGGCTCGCCGTACGTCGCCGCCGTGCTGGAGAAGACGATGCGCTTCACGCCGGCGCGGTTCATCGCCTCCAGCAGGCACAGCGTGCCGTACACGTTGTTGTGGTAATACTTGCCGGGAAGCTTCATGCTCTCGCCGACGAGCGAGTTCGCCGCGAAGTGAATGACGGAGTCGATCTCGTTCTCGCGGAAGATCCGGTCCAGCAGCTCCTCGTCGCGAAGGTCCCCCTCGTAGAGGCGCCCTCCCGTGACGGCCTCGCGATGGCCTTGCTGGAGGTTGTCGACGACGACGACCTCTTCTCCCTTTTCCAAAAGCGCGGCTACGGCATGCGAGCCGATATAGCCCGCGCCTCCCGTTACCAGTACTGCCATGCTGATCTCTCCTCTCCCAAGCTCATGCGGTCTCTGCTAGGCTTGCCGCCTCTACGATCATACGACAAACCTCGTCCTCCGGCATATGGTCCGCAGAGGCTAGACGTCGATCCGGGACACGCCGTCGCCGATCGAGCAGACGTAGAAGTCCGCCTGCAGCCCCGTCGCCTCGGCGTACTCCGCTCCGACCTGCTCGCGGAACCGGTCCACGCTGTCCCGATGGACGAGCGAGACCGTGCAGCCGCCGAAGCCGGCGCCTGTCATGCGCGAGCCGAGCACGCCCGGCACTTTGCGCGCGGCTTCGACCATCGCGTCGAGCTCCCGCCCCGTCACCTCGTACAGGTCGCGCAGCGAGTCATGCGAGGCGTTCATCAGCCGGCCGAACGCCGCCAGATCGCCCTGCTCCAGCACGTCGACCGACTGCAGCACGCGGTCGATCTCCTCCACGACATGGCGGGCGCGGCGGCGCACCGTCTCGCTGGCGATGCGGCCTTCCTCGGCGCTCAGCTGCTCCGGCGTCAGCTGCCCGAGCAGCGCCAGCTCCGGATAGGCGGCGCGCAGCTCCTGGACCGCCTGCTCGCACTCGGCGCGGCGCTCGTTGTACTTGGAGTCGACGAGTCCGCGCCGCTTGTTGGTGTTGCCGATGACGAGCACATGGTCCGCCGGCTCGAACGGCACATGCCGGAACTCCAGCGTATCGCACATCAGCAGCATCGCCTCGCCGGCGCGGCCGTTCGCCACCGCGAACTGGTCCATGATGCCGCTCTGCACGCCGTTGAAGCCGTTCTCGGCTCTCTGCGCCAGCAGCGCCAGCTCCGTGAGGTCGACCGGATGGCCGCCCTCGGACAGCAGGGCGTAGCCGGTGACGACCTCGATCGAGGCGGAGGAGGACAAGCCTGCGCCGTTCGGAATTTCACCGTGGTAGAGCAGGTCGAAGCCGGTCTGCGGCCCGCGGCCGCTCTGCTGCAGCTCGTGGACGACGCCCTTAGGATAGTTGCTCCAATCGTCCTCCGCGCGGTGCTCGATGCCGTCCAGCGGAATGTCGAACCGCTTGTCCGGGAAGTTCGTCGAGGCGAAGCGCAGCAGGCGGTCCTCCCGCTCCCGCAGCAGCAGCGTCGTGCCGAACGTGAGCGCGGCCGGGAATACGTAGCCGCCGTTGTAGTCCGTATGCTCGCCGATCAGGTTGACGCGGCCCGGAGCCTGATAGTACCGGATGCCCTCCGCCTCTCCGCCAAACCATGTCAGGAACGAGTCCGTCAGCTGTTTCAAATCCGCCATGTCCATCATCCTTTTGTTTGAAATGGTCTTTATAGACAAATCAGGCCCGACCGGCCAATCTTCGCGGATTCGGGTCCGCCTCGCCCCGGCTTGACGCCGCGCTTCTTTCTTGCCTTCAGTATACGTCCGGCTACGCTCGCACGGAATGGGAGCATGTGAACTGGCCATGGATAAATGTGACTTCTTCTGTTCAAGTCCACCCGTCTTGGATACAATGCCTATAGAAAAGGAGGCGATCGCCGTGAAGCCGTTCTACTATCGGGTCGTGTCCGGCGCGGAGGCCGGGTCCGGGCAGCCGCTCGAAGTCCTGTTCGCCGGGGAAAGCCAGACGAGGCCGGGCCACCGGCTCGGGCCGAAGGTGTACGACTTCTACCTGCTCCACTACGTGCTGTCCGGCCGCGGCCGCTTCTCCAGCGGCGGCGCCGAGCATGAGCTCGGCCCGGGCGAGTCGTTCCTGATCGAGCCGGAGCAGCTCGTCTCTTACGAGGCCGACCGCGTCGACCCGTGGGCGTACCGCTGGATCGCCTTTCGCGGCCCTTGGGCGCAGGAGGCCGCATCCGCCTTCGGCGGCGGACGCAGCGTCGCCGACACGGGACGCAGCCGCCGGCCGGCCGCTGCCCTGCGCCTGGCGATGGATGCCCTGCGCCAGCCGGCGGGCGCGCAGCTCGCTGCGGCCGGCGGCCTGCAGCTGGCGCTCGGCGAGATCGCCCGCGCCTGCGCGCGCCGCGAGGAACCGGGCGAGGCTGCGGACGGCGCGGAGGACAACTCGCTCGTGCGCGCGCTGCTGAGGCTGCTGTCGACGCAGTACGCGGAGCCCGTGACGATGGAAGGCATCGCGGAGTCGCTCGGCTACAGCCGGGCGTACCTGTCCCGCGTCTTCAAGCGCTCGACCGGCTCGACGCCGGTCTCCTACCTGCTGCGGCTGCGCATCGACAAGGGCCGGCTCATGCTGCGCGAGCGCAAGGACCTGACGGTCGAGCAGGTGGCCTCCTCCGTCGGGCTGCAGGACGCGCTTTATTTCTCCCGGCAATTCCGACGCTTCTACGGCGAGTCGCCGAGCGAGTACCGCCGTTCGGTATGGGGCTCCTGAAGTCCGGCCAGCGGCTGCGAAGGGAGGGCCTTTCGACCGGCCCTCCGCGCAAAGAAAGGCTGTCCCGACGGGACAGCCTTTCTTTGCCTCCTCCTAGCGCCACTCGAGCTGGAAGGCCGGCCGCAGAAAGCCGGTCTCGGCGCCCGTCGAGCTGACCATCCGTTCCGGGAACTGGGCCCGCACGCCCTCGGCCGCGTCGGACAGCAGCCTCTCCAGGCCGATCCGATCCTCCGGGTGGACGCCTGCCAGGTCCAGCCCGACGCGCAGCTGGTCGAGCAGCTCTGCCGCGATGACGGGCCAGGCGGACTCGCCGCCGTCGTCGACCTGGATCGCCGCGCCGATCCCGGCTTGCGGCACGGCCAGCGCGAACATCCCTTGCGCGCCGCTTTTGGCGAGGATGCCGTGCTCCAGCAGCACGCTCGCGAGCCGGCCCTCGCCTTCGACGAGGGCCGGATGCGCCAGCATCGCCGCCGCCACGCGCCTGGCGGCGGACAGCGCATCGTCGTCCGACACAGCGGCCTCCGGAAGCGCGAGCCGCGCGTAGGTCAGCGCCATCGCCTCGAGAGGCAGCCGGAATACCGGCAGGCCGCAGCCGTCGACCGCGCGGCCGATCTCCTCCGGCTCTAGATCCGCAAAGGCGGCGACCGCCTCCAGCATCCGCCGCTGCAGCGGATGCTCCGGCTCCGTATAGCCTTCGAGCGGCCAGCCCATCATCCGGCAGTAGGCCAGCATGCCGACATGCTTGCCGGAGCACGTATGATAAAGCTTGCGCGGCGAAGCCCCGGCCCGCATCGCCTGGTCGCGCTCCTGCCGTCCGAGCGGCAGATCGTCGTGGAACGCGAGCTGCTCCTCGCGCACGCCCGTAAGCTCCAGCATGCGCTCCAGCAGCGCGATGTGCTCCGGCGCTCCGCGATGCGAGGCCGACAGGAGGGCGATCGCCTCCTCCGGCAGCCCGAAGCGCTCCATGAGGCCCGCTGCGACGGCCGGGGCCGCCTGCACCGGCTTGGCGGTCGAGCGCATGAACGCCTCGGCGTCGGCATCGCCAGCGGCGGCCAGCAGGCGGCCCGAAGCGTCCACGACCGCGATGCGGCCGGTATGGATGTTTTCAGCCCATGGTCCTCGCGTCGTGCCGGACAGCGGCACGCCGGGACGATGCTGTTGCATATAGTCCATCTGCGTCAAGCTTCCTTTCGTCGATCGTGCTGATCGTGCTGATCGTGCTGATTCTATCGTTCTATTCCCGCCGCCTTGGACGCGTGACGTCCGAAGCGGCCGGCATTCCATTATACCAGTCCGCTTCGTCCAAGCACCACCGCGCTCGTTTCAACCGTGCGAATAGCGGTTATCTATCCTCAACGACGAATTAAAGGAGATGAACGGATATGGCAAAGGAAACCGTTAATGGCGGAGGCGTAACGAAAGGCATTCTGATCGGAGGCGCGATCGGCGCGGCTGCCGCCCTTCTGTTCGCACCGAAATCGGGCAGGGAGCTTCGCTCCGATCTCGCCCGCAAGTCCACGGACGCGGCCGAATACGCCAAGAAGCAAGGGGCTCTGCTCGCAGAGCAGGCCAAGTCGACGGCAGCCGTAGCCGGCGAAAAGGCATCCGCGCTCGGCACCAAGGTGCAGGAGCTCGCCGTCAAGGCGAAGGAAGCCGCGCTCGTCCAGCAGGACGCCATCAAGGAAACGGCGGCTACAGCGATGTCCGAGACGAAGGACGCGATCGCGGACGTGAAGGATCACGCCCAGCAGGTGTCTTCCGAAGCGAACCGCCACATCGACAACATCAAGGAAGAAGCCGATGCGAACAAGAAGGACGCGCAGGCTTCCGCCAACGTGTTCAAGAACGGCAACAGCGGAGCCACCTTCTCCAACTAAAGGAGCGATTCCGATGAGCAGCCCTGATCCGAAGGACGACCCGCCGATCCGCGGCGGACAGGCCGGCGCTTCCCACCGGGACATCGGCGAAGCCGAAAACGGGTCGATGGTCCAGGACGTGGAGGACATGAAACGGCTGGGCAACGACATGGAGCGCGTGCGCACCAATGCCGAGCTGGAAGAGGAAGGGCTCGTGCCCGATCCGGTTCAGGAGTAGGCAGCCGGCCTCCCAAGCCCCGCCCCCATCTCTCGAGGATGAGGGCGGGGCTTTTGCCGCGTTCCCGCTCCCCTGCCGGGGAAGGCTCGCGCACGGGCACGCGCATAGCCGCTTCGCCGCCTGGGCCATATTATCAGCAGGAGATGATCTGTCTATGAACGACCACCATGCCGGCAAGCTGTACTGGCCGCTGACGATGACGCATGTGAAGTCCTACCCCGCTCTGACCGGAAAGCAGCAAGTCGAAGTGGCCATCATCGGCGGCGGGATGTCCGGCATCTGCTGCGGCCTCGTCCTTGCGCGCAGCGGCATTTCCGCCTGCGTGCTGGAGCGCGACGCGGTAGCCGGGGCGAGCACGTCGGCCAATACGGGCCTGCTGCAATTTTCCAACGACGTCATGCTCACGGAGCTGATCGAGCAGATCGGCCGAACCGATGCGGTGCGCTTCTACCGCGAATGCCTGCATGCCGTCGAGCAGCTGGCGCTGACGGCTGCCACCCTGCCCGGCGAGATCGGCTTCCGCCGCCGGAGCAGCCTTTATTACGCCAGCACCGAGCAGGACCTTCCCCAGCTCCGCAAGGAGTACGAGGCGCTGCGGGAGCACGGGTTCCCCGTCCATTATTGGGAAGCCGAAGACATCGCCTCGCGCTTCCCGTTCTCCAAGCCGGGCGCCATCGTCACGGCCGGCGATGCGGAGGTGAATCCGTTCCAGTTCGTGCAGGCGATGGCCGATGCGGCATCGGAGGCGGGACTGCTCATTCGGGAGCGGACGGAAATCGCGCTCCACCGCTCGATAGGCGGCAAGCAGGTGCTGGAGACGGCGGACGGCGCGAGAATCGAAGCGAAGCATGTCATTTATGCCGTGGGCTACGAGCCGGAGGAGCTGCGCGGGCAGCTCATCAAAGCCGCGATCAACCGCTCCTTTGCCGGCGTGACGCGCATGCAGCAGTCGCTGGCGCCGTGGCATGAAAGTATGATGCTGTGGGAGACGGCCCGGCCGTATCTGTACCTGCGCACGACGATCGACGGCAGGATCGTCATCGGCGGCCTCGACGAGGAGCGGCCCGATCCCGTCCAAGGCGAAGCGGCCCGCCAAAAGCGCATCGCCAAGCTGTCGCGGCAGCTGGCGGAGCTGTTTCCGATGCTGGACAGCGAGCTGGAGTACGAATGGAGCGCCGCCTTCGGCGAATCGAGGGACAACCTGCCGTTCATCGGCCGCGATCCGGAGCGGGACGGCGTCTACTATTGCCTCGGCTACGGCGGCAACGGCACCGTCTACAGCATGATGGCGGCGCATCTGCTGCGCGACCTGATCCGAGGCGAGTCGCATCCGATGGAGAGCATCGTCGGGCTGTCGCGTCCTTCCCTTCAATAGAGGCAGCAGCCATGTCAAAAGGCCCGCGCGTATGCGCGGGCCTTTGCACGTCGAGAGAGCCCTATCCTTCCAGCTTGCCTTTCGCCGCAGACGAAGCGGCGGCCGCAGCGGCCGGAACCGGCTGCACGACGGCTTCCTGCGGAGACGTCTTGCGAATGAAGAACGCCAGCGCCAGCGCCGCGACGGAAATCCAAGCGGCCAGCAGGAAGGCCGAATTGATGCCGTGGATGTACGCCTCCTGGGTGATATGCGCGACCGCCGCCTGGTTGGCCGCGTCGCTCGGGTCGATGCCCGCCTCGCGGATCATGTCCGCTCCCTGCTGCTTGGCCTGGCTGCTCATGATCGATACGAGCAGCGCCGTGCCGAGCGCGCCGCCGACGGTGCGCAGCGTGTTGGACATCGCCGTGCCGTGGGCGAGCAGCTCGCGCGGCAGCTGGTTGAGCCCTGCCGTCATGATCGGCATCATGAGCAGCGACATGCCGAACATCCGAGCCGTGTACAGCAGGATCAGCGCTTGATAGGACGTCGAGTCCGTGAGCCGGCTGAACTCGAACGTCGTGACGACCGTGATAATGAGGCCCGCGACGGCGAGCCAGCGGGCGCCGACGCGGTCGAAGATCATGCCCGTGATCGGGCTCATGATGCCCATGAGGATCGCGCCCGGCAGCAGCAGCAGCCCGGCCTTGATCGGCGTGAAGCCGAGGATGTTCTGCAGGTAGAGCGGCAGCAGGATCATTGCGCCGAACATCGACATCGTGACGAGGATGTTGATGACTGTCGTCAGGGCGTACATGTTGAATTTGAAAACGCGGAACTCCAGGATCGGCGTCTTGATCGACAGCTGGCGCACGACGAGCAGGATGAGGCTGACAGCGCCGATCGCCAGCATGGCCAGCACGAGCGTGCTGTCCCAACCCTTGGTGCCGGCTTCGCTGAAGCCGTACAGCAGGCCGCCGAATCCGAGCGTGGACAGCACGACGCCCAGGTAATCGAGCTTCACCTCGCGGCGCGGCAGCACGTTTTTCATCGTGAAGGCTCCAAGCAGCAGCGAGGCGATGGCGATGGGCAGCACGATGTAGAACAGCACCTGCCAGTCGTAATGCTGCACGACCCAGCCCGACAGCGTCGGTCCGACAGCCGGCGCGAAAATCATCGCGATGCCCATGAGGCCCATCGCCTGACCGCGCTTCTCCACCGGGAAGATCGTCAGGAAGATGACGTTCATGAGCGGCATGAGCACGCCCGCTCCGGCGGCCTGGACGATCCGGCCGGCCATCAGGACGGGAAACTGCCCGGAGAGAGCGCAGATGACGGTGCCGATGGAGAATAGGATCATGGAAACGAGAAACAGCAGGCGCGTCGTGAAGCGCCCGACGAGATAAGCGCTGAGCGGCACGAGGATGCCGTTGACGAGCATGAAACCCGTCGTCAGCCATTGGGCCGTGCTCGGCTCGATCGACAGATCGGCCGAGATCGTCGGCAGCGCGACGTTGATGAGCGTCTGGTTGAGGAGCGAGACGAAGGCTCCGATGATGAGCGCGGCGACGATCGGCCCTTTGCGGACGGTAGCCGCGGCGGCGCTTGGGGCGCCGGCAGCCGGCATGGACTTGCTCAAGGACAATCCCCTCTTTCCTTCTCATGTTCTTGACAGAAGTATATCTTACTTCTAAAGTATAAGTCAGTCAATGACCGTTTTTCAGGGGATTCTGTCTGTTGAAGACGCCGCGAAAAAACGCAAAGCGGGACGAAGCGGAAAGGTTCTCCGCTTCGTCCCGCTTATAAGCTGCTGCCTTAAAGAATCTTGACCGCTCCGTTCGCCCGGAGCAGCGTCTCGGCTTCGCCGAGGGCGGCATCCGTCGGGCCGTCGGCCACGTAGCGCCCATCCGCATCGTCGTCGCGGTCCGCGATGATGACGATGCGTCCTTCGGAGACGGCGTCGCGGCAAGCTTCCGCTTCGCTTTCGCCGAGGCCGAAATCCTTGAAGATGTTTTCGAACGGGGTATCGCCGTCGTCGATGAGGCCGCCGGCGACAGCGGGGTAGGCGCCTCCCAGATACGGGGCGACGCCCGTGCCGGACAGCGTGCCGCCGCCGAGCGGGGCTGCGCCTACGACGAACGCTCCCGGCACGCCGGGCCCTTCGCCGCCGCGTGCATCCCGAATCTCCTGCAGCTCGTCGGCATGCACGTCCGTATCCGCTTCGACGAACCTCACCGCGTCGCGGTCGCGTCCGACGACCTTGATCTCGTCCGCGGCATAGCCGCCGTCGCGCAGCGCCTGCACGGCCTTGACCGCCTGCTCCTGATTGTCGAAAATCCCGATGGTTCTGCTCATTTCGATCTCCTCCTTTTGCAAGCTAGACTGCCCTTCGCACCGTTCCTTCATCCTCGAGCGGCGTCAGCTCCAGAGCTGGATGCCGGCGCTAGAACATGGGGATGATATATTTGATGAGGAAGTACAGGGCGCCGAAGAAGATGATGATGTATGCGGCGTATTTAATGAACGTAGATGCGACCAGGCTGGAGTCCGATTTGTGCTCTACATGTCTTTCCTCGACTTGCACGTTCCGATTGTCCATGGATGAGGACCTCCTTTGGTTTGGCTCTGCTTATTGCTGTATTAACCCCGCCGCGCGGAACAAAAACCGCTGTTCCCGCAAAAAAAGGACGATTTTCCCAAGGATATCCCGTTTCATTCCTCCGAGAATCGGTTATTATCTTGCTATGAGCTTTATCTATAAAGAAGAAGACCTTATCACTCATGAACCAGGAGAGGGATCTATGAACCAGAATGAGAAGTTTCAACTACGCACCGAGACTCAGGAAGGCCGTTGCATCGTCTACCTGAGCGGAGAGCTCGATCTCGACTCCGCGTCCCAGCTGCGCGCCGCGATGGCGCCCCTTATGGAGCTGACGGACCGCGAGTTGATCCTGAACCTGCGCGACCTCAAATATATCGACAGCACCGGAATCGGCATTTTCGTTTCCGTCCTGAAAGCCCGTCACGCGAAAAATGCCCCCTTCGAAGTCGAGGCCATCCCGCCCGGCATCCGCAAGCTGTTCGACATGACCGGAATCACCTCCTTCCTTACCAAATCCTGAAGCCTCCGGCGCCCAGAAAGGACCGAATCAACCATGACTGCTGAAGAACGAATCACGCTGCGCCTGCCGGCCAAATCCGACTATCTGGACCTGATCCGGCTGACGCTTTACGGAGTCGCCACGAAGGTCGGCTTTACGTACGAGGAGATCGAGGACATGAAAGTCGCCGTATCGGAGGCGTGCAACAATGCTGTGCTGTACGCCTATGCGGGGCGCGCCGACAGCGAGCCGGCCGGCGAGATGGAAGTAAGCTTCGTACGCGCCGGCGATGCGCTGTCGATCGTCGTCCGGGACGAAGGGGACAGCTTCGACGCCGCGTCCGTGGCCCAAAAGGCCGAGCCGCTCCACGGCAAGTCCATTCATGACATTCAAGCGGGAGGTCTCGGCCTTTACCTGATGCAAGCTCTTATGGACGAAGTCGAAGTGCGGAGCGAAAAAGGGACGGAGGTCGTGCTTACCAAACGTCTGGTAAAAAGTGGGGAGATGGCATGAGCATGCAACCGGCCAGCCCTTCTCCGCAGGCAGGAACAGCCCTGATTCTGGAGTATCAGAACAATCCGAACAACGATCTTGCGACGCAGCTCATCCTGCATTACGAGCCGATGGTCAAGATGGCGGCCGGCAAGATCGCCCGCAACCGCCCCGATCTGTACGAGGATCTGTATCAGGTCGGCCAGATGGCGCTGCTGCGGCTGTTCGCCCAGTTCGACGCCTCGATGGGCGTGCAGTTCGAGCCGTACGCGATGAAGAGCATCATCGGCCATATGAAGAACTACCTGCGGGACAAATCCTGGTACATCCAGGTTCCGCGGCGCATCAAGGAAAAAGGCATCGCGGTGCAGCAAGCGATCGACGAGCTGACCGTGCAGCTGGAGCGTTCCCCCCGGATGGAGGAGATCGCCGAGCGCATGGACCTTACCGTCGAGGAGACGCTGGAAATTCTCGGCGGCCGGGACTTATATCATTATATCTCCCTCGACACCCCGATCTCGGAGGATGAGAGCACGACGACGCTCGGCGAGCTCATCGGCTCGCAGGCGGACGACTTCGACACCGTGGACAAGAAGATGGACCTGCAGACCGCGCTCGAGCAGCTCAAGCCCGAGGAGCAGCAGGTGCTGCAGCTCGCCTTCGAGGAAGGCATCCCGCAGAGATTGATCGCCGATCGGCTCGGCGTCTCGCAGATGAGCATCTCGCGCATCCAGCGCCGCGCCATCGAGAAGCTCAAGCGGCTGCTGTCCGAGGACGGGCAGCCGTACGACGAGGCGTGACGTCCTGACGGCAAAAGGCCGCATCCGGCACTTCGGATGCGGCTTTTTTGGCGCTGTCACAGGCGCCGCGCTTGCGACGCAGGACGCCCTGGCTCGGCGACGCAGGACGCCCTGGCTTGGCGACGCAGGACGCCCTGGCTTGGCGACGCAGGACGCCCTGGCTCGGCGACGCAGGACGCCCTGGCCGCCGTCTTGCGGTACCGGAGCCGGTTGTTAAGCGCAGCCGCTTCGGGGTATGATGGAAAGATCGACGCCACGCGCGGGAGGAGGACGAAGCCGATGATTCATCGCCAGCTGAACTACAAGGCCGGATGGGAATGGCATGTCATCCAGGACGACGTCCGCTCCCGCTCCGTCCTCCCGGACGAGGAGGCGCACCCTGTCCTGTCGCGCGCGGCAAGCGGCGGGCGCCGCCCATCCGATCCGGCGAAGGGGCAGGCCGCATGGCTGGCTGTGCGGATCGCCGAGCAGCGGGACGAGCAGCTCCGGGCGCTCGTCGCCGAGCTGCCCTTCTGCTCTCCGTGGCTTCGCGAGACGGAGGGCCGCCGCCGCAACGAGGTGCATTTCAGCCTGGACGAGCGGCAGCAGCCGCTGCTGTCCGGCACCCTCATGGTTCAGGCCGACGCGCGCAGGACGGAGCTGCAGCCGCTGCATTACTGGCTGTGCGGCTCCCGGCTCGTCACCTGGCATGAGGACCCTTGCTTGCCGCTGAAGCTGCAGGCCGGATCCTGGTCCGAATGGATGGAAGGCAGCCCGGGCGCGCGCGAGGCGTTCCTCGTGCTGCTCGGCGCGCTGCTGGAGGTGTTCCATGGCGGCCTCGACGAGTACGAGAGCCGGCTCACGGAGCTGGAGCGAGCGGTGCATAGCCGCAACCGCACCGCCCTGCTGCCCGTCATTTTCGAGCGCCGCCACGAGCTGCTGCACTGGACGCACCTGTTCCTGCCGATCCGCGAGGTGCAGGATTCCTTCAAGGAAGCCTACGTGGACACCGTGCTCGAGACGCCGGAGTTCCAGCGCCTCGGCTACAAGCTCGAACGCATCGACTCCCTGCTGACCCGCTACACGTCGGAGATCGACACGCTCATCGCCATGGACGACGCCATCGCCAGCTTTCGCGGCAACGACATCATGAAGACGCTGACGATCTTTACCGCGCTGTTCGTGCCGCCGACGATCGCCGGCACGCTGTGGGGCGTGAACTTCCGCTATCTGCCGGGCATCGACAGCCGCTGGGGCTTTCCGATCCTGTGCGCCTCCGTCGTGCTGTTCGCCGCCGCCCTGTACGCCTGGCTCTGGTCCAAAGGCTGGACGGGCGACCTGCTGACCGATCGCGCCGAATCGCGCAAGCGCAGCCGGAGGCGCGAGAGCCAGGCCGCCCCGCAGTCCGCCGCAGCGGCGCCGATGCGCTCGCGGCCGGCCAAGGCCAAGCGTCCGCCGGCAGCCGCCGTCGGCAGCCGCAGCCGGCGGCCATATCCCGGCCAAGACGGCGGCTCTGCGGAGCCGCCGCCATCCTGACTGCATCGGATCTCCACTCCCCTTCATGCCGACGATCGCGAGAGGTTCCCTCCCGCGCGTCGGCTGTTTTCATTCATGCCGGTTCCGCCGAAGGTTTTTTAAAAAAAGTGCCCTCGCGTTGAACGATTCGGCTCCCTCCGACGACTTATAGGCAGAATAAAGACAGGGGGCGATGCAAACATGATCCGGTTCGACAACGTGACGAAACGATTCGGAGAAAAGACGGCGCTGCAAGGATTCAGCGCGCAGATCGAGCCCGGTTCGATCACCGGCTTGATCGGGCCGAACGGCGCCGGCAAGACGACGCTCATCCGGCTGCTGAATGGCTTGCTGCTGCCGGACGAAGGCTCGATTTCCGTGGACGGGCTCACTCCGCTGCAGGATGGAGACGAAGTGAGGCGGCGCTGCGGCACGCTGACGGAGCAGCCGGGGCTCTACGAGGACATGACGGGAAGGGCGAATCTGCGCTTCTACGCGGACCTGTACGGCATCCCGGCGGACAAGCGCATCGAGGAGCTGGCCGACGTGCTGTCTCTGCATGCCTTTCTCGATCGGGCGACCGGAACGTACAGCACCGGCATGAAAAAAAGGCTCGGCCTTGCGCGCGCGATGCTGCATCGCCCGTCGACGCTGTTGCTCGACGAGCCGACGAACGGACTCGATCCCGACGGCACGCGGGACGTGCTCCGCTACCTGCGGCGCCTGAACGAGCAGGAAGGCGTGACCGTGCTCATCTGCTCCCATGTGCTGGCCCAGCTTGAAACCGTCTGCAGCCGGTACATCTTTCTCGAGCAGGGGGTCAAGAAAGCCGAAGGCACGCTGGATCAGCTGCGCTCCCGCTACATCCGCAGCCTGCGGGTGGAGCTGCGTGCGGACGGCTGGCAGGGCCGGGACGGCCGCTTCGTCGTCGAGGCGCCATCCTATGACGAGCTGCCGGCGCTCATCGCCCGCGCCGCTGCGGAAAGCCGGCTGTACGAGGCGCGCATCCTGAACGACGATCTCGAGTCGGTCTATTTCCAGATCCGAAAGGAGGAGGTACGATGAACAGAACGGACCATGCTTCGCGCCGCAGCCGCACAGGACCGACATGGGCGATCGCCCTCAAGGACATGCGCGCGCTCAAGGCGAGCCTGCAGCTGTGGCTGCCGATGCTCATCGTGCCGCTGATGTTCGGCGGCATCCTGCCGGCGGTCTTCGTCCTGCTCGTCCGCTTCTACGTCCTCCCCGCCGGTCCCGAGGGGCTGGAGCGGATGGGCGACATGGGCTTCGTGCTGGAGCTCATGCGTACGTCCGCCCCTCCCGCTCTTCAAGCGGAGCTCGCGACGCTGCCGGGCGACATCGAGCGGGTGCTTTATTTCGGCCTGACCTACCTGCTCGCGCCGATGTTCCTCCTCATCCCCGTCATGGCCGCCAGCATCATCACCGCCAACAGCTTCGCCGGGGAAAAGGAGCGCAAGACGCTGGAAGGGCTGCTGTACGCGCCGATCTCCATGAACCAGCTGCTGATCGGCAAGGCGCTGTCGGCCTTCCTGCCGGCCCTCGGCCTGACGCTCGGCAGCTTCGTCTTGTACGGGACGGTCGTCAACACGCTCGCCTACCCGATCTATGGACGGCTGATCTTCCCGACGTGGAACTGGCTGCCGCTGATGGGGCTCGTCGTGCCGGCGCTGACGGCCGTCATCGTGCTGGCGACGATGATCGTATCCGCCAAGGTCAAGGGCTTCCAGGAAGCGTACCAGCTCGGAGGCATCCTCGTGCTGCCGGTGCTCGCCCTGACGGGAGGGCAAGCGACGGGACTGCTGCTGCTCGGCAGCGGAGCGATGCTGGTGATGGGGGCGGCTTTGGCGGCGATCGCCTGGCTGCTGCTGCGCTCGGCTCGCCGTCTGGCGAAGCGGCACCAATTTCTCGAGAAGCTCGGCTGACCGCGCTCGGCGCGGCGGCAACAAGGAAAGGAGGCGGGAGCCGTCAAGATCGGAGCATGGAGCAAGCGTCGGGCGGAAGACCCCCGTCTTCGGCGAGCCGCTCGGGGCGATGCGGAGGCGATGGCCTCGCTGCTGCAGGAGCAGTACGGCTTCTTGCGGAACTACTTGCTCAAGCTGTGCCTGAGCCAGCCGCTGGCGGAGGATCTCGCGCAGGAGACGATGATCCGTGCCGTGGAGAGCATCCGCAGGTTCCGGGGCGAGTCCGCGTTCTCGACGTGGCTCCTCGCGATCGCGACCCGCGTCTATCTCGATGAGAAGCGCAAGGCCGCGAGGCGGGGACGGAAGCTGTCCGCCTACGCGGAAGCGGAGCGCCTGCAGCTGGCGCAAAGCCATCCGGAGCTGCGCCTGGAGCTGCTCGAGGCGCTCGCTTCCCTGCCGGATGAGCAGCGCGCAGCGGTGTTGCTGAAGCATTATTACGGGTATTCGTACGAGGAGATCGGAGAGCTGTCCGGCGTCGCCGCCGGCACGGCCAAGTCGCGGGTCCATCACGGACTCGCCAAGCTGCGGAAGGAGCTGACGGTGGAATGAAGGAGAAGGAGCGTCCGGAGGCGGAACGGACGAATGCAAGTCGGAACGGCGCAGCGCGGTCGGAGGCGGAGTCGGAACAGCCTGGCGCAGCAAGGACCGATGCCGGACGGACTCTCGGGGATCGCTCGGAGGCGAAACAGCCTGGCGAGGATAAGGCGGATGCCGGTCCGACGGCCGCGCAGCGGCTCGAGTCCGACTGCTCCGATGAGCAGGCGCAGGAAGCGTTCGTGCTTCAGCTTCAGCTGGAGCTGAAGCAAATGGACGATTCGCTGTCGGAGGCGGAGCCCGATCCGCAGCAGATGCTCGCCCTCGTCCGCGAGGTCCAGGCCGGCCAGAGACGGCGGCTGCTGCGCGATCTGCTGCGCTTCTGGCTGGCGGCGGCGGTCGTGCTCGCCGGGGGCATCTGGGCTGCCGGAGCGGCGCCGGCGTATTACGTCGGGGCGCAGCTCGCTCTGACGGCGGCCACGTTCGCGCTCGTGGCGCTGGCGGGCCTGCTGCGGCGGCCGCTCGAAGCTCGGCGGTCCGGGAAGCCTGCGGAGAGAGGAGGGGATGCCGCATGAACCGCTCCGATTGGGAAGCGCTGACCAGCCTCCCGCTTTACGTGTGGATATCGATCTTCGCCGCCTTGCTCGCCCAGAGCACCTGGCTGTTCATCGATGCGACCCGGCACGGGCGCAGCCGCTGGTTCTGGGGGCTCTGGGGGCTGATCCAGGTGCCGACGCCGCTGCTCGTCTACTGGCTCTGGCAGGCGTGGGAGCGACGCCGCGACAGGCGAGCCTAAATCGAACGGATGGCCGGCGGGCCGGGTTTCCCGCCATTCGGCCGCGGCGCTTTCTACTCCCTCATGTAGCGGATGCGCCGCGCAGCCGCGAGCCCACGCATGTTCGGCTGCTCGGCCATGCCTGTCTCCACGAACCGATGTGGCATCCGCCGGGCTCACGCTCTGGAACGATCATGGCGCAGGAAGCTCCCCTCAACTAAAAAAGGCCTCAAGCTCCGCATGGCAGAGCTCGAGGCCTTTCTTGATTCTACGGCTGCAATGGGACAGATCGGAGCATCCGCTAGCGGATGCCGATCTGCACGAGGCAGCAGTCATCCGGCCGAGGCCCTTCCTCGGCGAGCAGCAGCTCATGCAGCGAGCCGCTCGCGCGCAGTTCTCCGGCCATGCGCTCCATCAGCATGTCCAGCCGGCCCTCCTCCGGGCCGGTCACCAGCTCCAGCAAGCCGTCGGTGAACAGCAGCAGCTGGTCGCCCGGCCGCACCTCCACGACCTGCTTCTCGAAGGAAACGCCCTCGAACAGCCCGACCGCCATGCCGCCGCCGGATAGCGGCTCCGCCGCCCCGTCTTCGCCCGCGCGCACGAGAAGGCCCGGCGGATGTCCCGCATTGACGTATTCGACCGTGCCTTTCCGAAGATCCACGACCATATACAGCGCGGTGAAATAATACTGGATCAGCTGATCGGCGAACTGCAGCTGCAGCGCGCGGCGGTTGAGCTCCTCCATGACAAGCACCGGCTCGACCTTGGTCACCATCGCGTCCCTCAGCACGGACGCGATGAACATGCACACCAGGGACGAAGAGATGCCATGGCCCATCGCGTCGATGATGGCGATGCCGTAGCGGTGCTCATCGATGCGGTTCCAGGCATACAGGTCGCCCGACAGCTCCTCCGAAGGCTGGTAGATGGCATCGATGACGATGCCGCCTTCCTCCAGCTTCGGCGGGAGAGCCGCCGACTGCACTTCCTTGGCCAGCTGCAGCTCCTCGCGGATGCGGCGATCGCGCTCGCGGTGCCAATCCTTCTCCTGCTTGAGACGCAGCGCCACGCGGATGCGGGCCAGCAGCTCGATCCGGTTGATCGGCTTGGTCACGTAGTCGATCGCGCCGGCGTCAAGCGCCTCGGCGAGCTTCTTGGAATCTCCGATGGCCGTCACCATGATGACCGGGATGTCCCGGAGCCGCTCCGACGCCTGGATCGCCTGGCAAGCCGCAATGCCGTCGATACGGGGCATCATCATGTCCAGCAGGATGAGGTCCACGTCCGGCGTCGGAATTCCTTCGGCCGGCTCTGCCCCGGACTCCTCCAATCCGAGCATGGCGAACAGCTCCATGCCGGAGGAGGCGGCCCGCACGTCCCAATAGCCCGCTCGCTTGAGCATCTCCTGAACGACCGTTATATTCATCGCGTTATCGTCGACAACTACTATCCGCATGATGATTCATTCTCCCCGAAATCGCGGCAAAGGCAAGGCGGCCGAAACGGCCCCCCTGCCTGCCTTTATCGCCAAACATTGGTTCTATCCTAAAACAACTTGCCAGCAAAGTCCAGCCGTCGGACAGCGCGGCTCCTGCAAATCAAGCCTTGGTGCGGCTCGAGCGGATCAGGCGCGCCGCCTGGATGCCGACGTCCAGCCAGCCGAGCCAGGCGGGGGAGCCGGAAGCTTCCTCGGTCAGCACCGGAACCTTCTTCGGCGCTTGACCGGCAGAGGTGCCGCCGGAGCGCAGCGGCACGGCCGTGCCGGCGTAAGCGGCAGCGCTGCCGCTGAGCGGGTCGGTGCCGGCGGCAGGCAGGTTGGCCTTTACGCCTTGGTCCTCAAGCTCGGCCGCGACGGCCGACTCATGCGCCTTGCGGCGCAGGCGGTTCGTCCAGCCGGACGAGAACTCGCGGGCGGCGGCGGCGACTTCATGGACCGTCGTGCCGACTTCGCGCACCGAAGCCATCAGCGGATCGACGGCGTCGATCTGATGGTTGACCTGCTTGGTCAGATCCTTCACGCTGACGACGAGCTCATCGACGTCGCCTTTCCACTCCTGCACCGCTCCTTGGACCTCGCGGATCGCTCCGCTCGCCGCGTCCAGCGACGTCTGCACCTTCTTGAGCGTCTGAGCCAAATAAACGACGAGCACCGCGATCGAAACGGCGATGATCAACACGCTGATCCCAATCAAATAATCCATGTTCCATATCCTCCTCAGACGGCTCTTGTCGACCGAATTTGATTTAAGCGTTAATACCCTCGCCCCAAGCGATCCAATCAACGGATCGCCCGGCTGGAAATCTTTTCAGGCGCTTCACGCCGTCCGGACCGGAGGCGAGGATCGCCTGAAAAATCGTATAAGATGAAAGGCAGGACGGGCTTGCGGAACGATTGTTTAGGCCTCAAGGGTCAGGGTTAATACAGCTACAACAGCGGACGACAAGCAAGCGTCCGGCGGATTCGGAAGTCTCGGACGCCTCCCCAAAAGGCAGCCCGGAACAGCCGAATCCGCAACAACTACTCCCAATTGAAAGGTATGGTGGATTCCATGTTGAGATGGGCCGTTATTTTTCTGATCATCGCCATCGTCGCCGCAATCTTCGGCTTCGGCGGCATCGTAGGAGCCGCAGCCGGCATCGCCAAAGTCCTGTTCTTCGTCTTCCTGGTGCTGTTCGTCATCTCCCTCATTACCGGACGCCGAACAACCCCTTAACGGGCGGTTGAAAGCAGGAACGACATCAGACTGATCGAAGAAGCATCCCGATCCCTTATGACGAGGGTCGGGATGTTTCTGCTTTCCGACAAAGGAGGAATCCGGTCATGAGGCTGGCAAGCGCGCAAGAAATTCGGAAATGGGAACAAGGCGTCATGGAGGACGGGCTGCTGACCGCTGCGGCGCTGATGGAGACGGCCGGACGGGCGCTGGCGGAAGCGGTGCTTCGATATGCCGGCGGCTTGCCGCTGGACGGTCCATTTATGGAAAGGCTGCTCGGCTCTTCAACGCCGACAGCGCTGCTGCTCGGCTCCTCAACGCCGACAGCGCGAAGCGATGGCGATGGCGTTGCGGCCAGCTGCCGCCCGCATGCCGGGGCCGCGCAGCACGGCACGCGGAAGCCCAAGCCGTGGGCGATCCTCGTCGGCAAAGGCCGCAACGGCGGCGACGGCCTCGCAGCGGCACGGCATCTTGCTGTTGCCGGCATCGAGGTGCTGGCCGTGCTCGCCGCGCCGCCGGACGGGCTGCAGGGCGAAGCGCTCCGGCAGCATCGCCTGGCCGAGCGTGCCGGCGTGAGGAGCATCCACTACCGTCCCGGCGAGCTGGACTGGAGCCGCTTCGGCGGCATCGTCGACGCGCTGCTCGGCACCGGCTCCTCGGGCAGCGCTCCTCGCGAGCCGCTCGCTTCGCTCATTCGCGAGGCGAACGGCAGCGGCCTGCCGATCCTCGCCGCGGACCTGCCGAGCGGCGTCGATCCCGATACCGGAGCCGCCGCAGAGCCCGCGATCCGCGCCGCGGCAACCATTACGTTCGGCCTCCCCAAGCGCGGCCTGGCGCAGCATCCCGGCGCGGAGCTGGCCGGGGAGGTGCTCGTAGCTCCGCTCGGCATCGCGCTTGAGCCCGCGAACTCGACGGACGGCGACGCCTTCGAGCAAGAGGGCGGCGACACGGCCCGTAGCAGCCGGGAAGCGACGAGCGAGAGCGGCTCCGCAGCGAGGCCCGTCTTCCTGCTCCGCCCCGAGACGCTGCGCGAACGGCTGTCCGCCGAGCCGCTCGACCGGCGTGCCGCCGACAGCCACAAAGGCACGTACGGCCACGTGCTCGTCGCCGCCGGCACGAAGCTCATGAGCGGCGCGGGGCTGCTGTCCGCCAGCGCCGCTCTAAGGGCGGGAGCCGGCCTCGTCACCTGGGCGCTTCCCGCCGGCGTCGCCTCCGCCGCGATCGGGCTGCGGCCCGAGCTCATGCTCGCCGCTGTGCCGGACGGCGGCAGCGGCGACTGGAGCGATTCGTCGCCAGAGGAGCTCGCCGCCTTGGCCGAGGGCAAGGACGCGCTCGTGCTCGGGCCGGGCATCGGCCGGCTGCCCGGCGGATGGCTGCGGCGGCTGTGGGAGCGGCTGCCGCCGCGGCTGCCGCTCGTCCTCGACGCGGACGCGCTGAACCATCTTGCGGCGGAGGACTTTACCGCCTGGCCCCGCCGGGAAGGCGGCGTCGTGCTGACGCCTCATCCCGGCGAGATGGCGCGGCTGGCGAATCGGCCGACCGCCGATGTCCAGCGCGACCGCATCGGCTCCGCGATGGCCTATGCGGACGGGCATGGCGCCGTTGTCGTGCTCAAGGGCGCGCGTACGGTCATCGCCGCCCCGCTCGGCGCCGCCTACGTCAATCCGACCGGCAACGCCGGCATGGCGACCGGCGGCACGGGCGACGTGCTCGCCGGCATCATCGGCAGCCTGCTCGCGCAGGGACGCCCCGCGATCGAAGCGGCCGCGATCGGCGTCTGGCGTCACGGAGCGGCCGGAGACCGCGCCGCGGCTTCCCGCCCGTCGCCGGCTTCGCTGATCGCCGGCGATGTGATCGAGCATTTGTAGCCTGGCCGCGCGCGTCTTCCCCTCCTCCCCCGCCCGCTCATCGCGGGCATCCGCTTCGGCTCGGCCACGGTCTCCTGCCGTCCCATCCGGCTTAGGCGCAACCGGATGCTCTGGTGCATATACTGCCCTACAAGCACTCTAGCGCCAAAGGAGCTGGGCAGCGTGAGCCGAAAAGTGAAACTCAGCAGCGCCACCCCTGTCATGGATCCGCACACGGCCTTGTTTCTCGCGGCCGTGTGCGGACAAACCTATCTGTTGCTGAAAGGAACCGGCCAAGTGCGGCTGCCGGACGATTACGAGGTCGTCGGCGTCTTTCAATCCGGCGGGCATGGCGGGGCTCCTGCCCAGCCGTTCGGCTTCGTCGCTGAATCGCCGCATGCGGTCGTCGCCGCGTTTCGCGGCACGAGCTCGACCTCGGAATGGCTGACCGACTTCATGGCCGAGCAGATCGAATACACTGTCGTCAAAGACGGCGGCAAAACCCATCGCGGCTTTACTTCCCTCTACGAAAGCCTGCGGCCGCAGCTGCGGGAGCTGCTGGAGCGGACCGGAGCGCGCAAGCCGCTGTTCCTTACCGGACATAGCCTCGGGGGCGCGCTCGCGACGCTGGCCGCGCTCGACCTGGCGAAGAACGGGCCGGGCCGGAACCCGATCGTCTATACGTTCGCCGCGCCGCGCGTCGGCGATTCCGAGTTCGCCGAGTCGTATGCCAAAGCCGTGCCGCGCAGCTTCCGGCTGGCCAACAGCAACGACATCGTCACCTATCTGCCGCCGCTCGTCTACCAGGACCCGCGGACGAAGCTGATCTACTACTACTCCCATGTGAGCGAGCTGGCCGAGCTCGACTTCAGCGGCGGCAGCTTTTCCGGCAATCATGTGCTGCTCGGCTACTTCAACGCGCTGGCCGCCCGGGAGCCCGAGTTCGCCGCCGCCATGTGCCGCAGCCCGATCGGCTGGTGTCCGAACGCGCAGAAGCTGCCCGGCGAGGGCAGCTAGCTAGGATGGCGCCCTTCCCCGGCGGTCGGGGGGAGGGCTTTTTGGATGGGTATTGTGGAAGAGGCGTCTTTCGCTCGTGTCCGGGACGCGCTGCGGGCAAGGCTTCTGCATGTCCGCGCTGCGCTGTGGGGGAATGCTTCTGCCTGTCCGCTCTGCGCTGTGGGGAATGCTTCTGCCTGTCCGCGCTGCGCTGTGGGGAACGCTTCTTTCATGCTTGTCCGCGCTGCGCTATAATGAAGCGATTCCGTGCCGGCTGTCCGGCCAAAGGAGGCTTTTGAACCATGACCACGTCGGACATCCCCGGCCGCGATGGCCTTGGCGGCCGGCTGCGCGCGCAGCGGAAGCGGCTCGGCTGGACGCAGCAGCGGCTAGCGGACGAGCTTTCCATCGCCAAGTCGACCGTGTCCCAGTACGAGAACAGCGTCAATGCCCCCGACTATGACATGCTGCTCCGGCTATGCGGCTTGTTCGAGGTGTCCGCCGACTACCTGCTCGGTGTCCCGGCCTCCCCCGCAGGCGGCCTCGGCATTTCCGGGAAGGCGGCCGCCGGCTCGCCCAGCCCGCCCGCCCCTGCGGCCCGATCCCGGCAGCCGGACGAGGCGGCTTTGGCCGATGAGCCGCTCATGCTGGCAGGGCTTACCGCAGATGAGCGCCAGTTCCTGCTCGCGAGCCTCGACGCTTACCGCGCGGCGCTCGGGCGGCGCGGCTTCTAAGCCCGCGCCTTTCTAAACGGACGAAGGATGCGGCGGATCGTGAGCCCCCTGACGCAGCATGCGCATGCGCGGGTCAATCGCAGACGGGCGACAGCCCGTGGAGGCCGGTCCCCGCATTGACTTTCGCGGCGGGCTCCCTTACAACAGGAGGAAAGAACGAAGGCGGCTGAACGGAGCTTGCTCCGGCAGCCGCTGATCTCAAGGAGAAGAGGGATGGAATGATCGTGAAGTCGAAGGAAGAGCTGGCCGTCATGCGCCAGGCCGGCCGGATCGTGGCGGAGTGCCATGAGCTGCTGAAGGAACGGGTGAAGCCCGGCGTCACGACGCTGGAGCTGGACCGCCTCGTCGAAGAGAAGATCCGCCAGCGGGGCGCCGTTCCGAGCTTCAAGGGGCATCACGGCTTCGCCTATTCGATCTGCTCCGCCCCGAACGACGTCATCTGCCATGGCTTTCCCGACGGCCGGCCGCTTGCGGAAGGCGACGTCATCTCCATCGACATCGGCGCTTTCTATCAGGGCTTCCACGGCGACTCGGCCTGGACCTACGCGGTCGGCGACGTCTCCGAGCCGATCCGCCGGCTGATGCACGACTGCCACGAGGCGCTTTTCCTCGGCATCGGAGAGGCCGTCGCAGGACGGCATGTCGGCGACATCGGAGCGGGCATCGACCGGCTCGCCCGCGCCCGGGGATACGGCAATGTCCGCGACTTCAGCGGCCATGGAGTCGGCCGCGAGCTGTGGGAAGAGCCGTCCGTGCCGCATTACGGCCTCCCAGGGAAAGGCCCGCTGCTCCAGAACGGCCTCGTGCTCGCCATCGAGCCGATGTTCACGCTCGGCGATTGGCGCGCCTTCGTCGACAGCGACGGCTGGACCGCCCGCACGGCCGACGGCTCCATCTGCGTCCAGTATGAGCACTCCGTCGCGATTACGGAGGACGGGCCGCAGATTTTGACCGTGCTGTAGTTCCCAGCTCCAAGGCCTAAAACGGCCTTGAATCTGCGCGATCCTACCTATTCCCCATACCCAAGGCGCATAACTGCCTTGAATCCATTGCATCCGGCTTATTCGTCCTGATCCAAGGCACATTTGTGCCCTGAATCTCTAACTACCGGCTAAAACAAAAAGTCCAAGGCACAAAAGTGCCTTGGACTCAAAAATCGCTGCCGGTTCTATACGGCCGCCTCGCGCCGCCGCCCCGGCCATCCGCACCATACCGGTGCCTCGCGCGGCCGCTCCGGCCATCCCGGTCCAGCTGCCTCCGACGCTTGCCGTGCGCATGCTCCGCGTCGTCGCTGCACGCCGGCTTCACCTCTGCCTCGTCCGTTGGACGCTACAGCACCTTGGACAGGAACTCCTTGGTCCGGGCATGCTGCGGGGCCGCCATGACTTCGCGCGGGTCCCCCTCTTCGACGATGTAGCCGCCGTCCATGAAGATCAGCCGGTCCGCGACCTCGCGCGCGAAGCCCATCTCGTGCGTGACGATAATCATCGTCATGCCGTTCTGCGCGAGCCGCTTCATGACGTCGAGCACCTCGCCGACCATCTCGGGGTCGAGCGCCGACGTCGGCTCGTCGAACAGCATCACCTCCGGCTGCATCGCCAGCGCCCGCGCGATCGCGATGCGCTGCTTCTGGCCGCCGGACAGGCTGTCGGGACGCGCGTCCCGCTTGTCCTCCAGGCCGACGGAGCGCAGCAGCTCCATCGCGATCTTCTCCGCCTCTTCCTTGCCCATCCCCTTGACTTTACGCGGGGTAATCGTCAGGTTGTCGAGCACGGACATATGAGGGAACAGGTTGAAATGCTGGAACACCATGCCCATCTTCTGGCGGATCCCGTTGAGCTCCTTCTGGGCCGCGGTCACGTCGCGGTCCTTGAACCGGATCGTGCCGCCGGTCGGCTCCTCGAGCCGGTTCAGGCAGCGCAGGAACGTGCTCTTGCCCGAGCCGCTCGGTCCGATCACGGCGACGACTTCGCCTTTCTGGATGCTGGCGTCGATGCCTTTGAGCACCTCATTGCTGCCGAATGACTTGCGCAATCCCTGGATCTCGATCATCGCTTGCCCAGCCTCCTCTCCAGCACGCCCAGCAGCTGCGAGAGCGTGAAGGTCATGATGAAGTAGACGCCTGCCGCTACGATGAGCGGCTCCAGCGGAATGAACGTGTTGCCCTGCACCGTGCGGGCGTTGTAGAGCAGCTCCGCGATGCCGATCGTCGAGACGAGCGAGGAGTCCTTGATGATGACGATCAGCTCGTTGCCGATCGCCGGCAGCATGTTGCGGAACGCCTGCGGCAGCACGATCAGGCGCATCGCCTGCGTGCGCGACATGCCGAGCGAGCGGGCCGCTTCCATCTGGCCCTTGTCGATCGCCTGGATGCCGGCGCGGAACACCTCCGCCATGTAGGCGGCGCTGTTGATCGTCAGCGCGACGACGCCGGATGCGAAGGCAGGCAGGTTGACGCCGAAGTTCGTCAGGCCGTAGTGGATGATGAGGATCTGCACGAGCATCGGCGTGCCGCGGATGATCTCGATGTAGGCGCTCGCCAGGAATCGGACGATCCAGATCCGCGACAGCCGCATGAGGGCGAAGCCGATGCCGAACAGCGTTCCGAGCAGCACGCCGAAGAACGACAGCTGCAGCGTCACCCATGCGCCGCTGATGAAGTACGAGCCGTACTCATCCAGAAAGGAAAAGTTCAAGTTCATCTATAGAACGCTCCGTCCGTCGTTTATTCGCCGACGAGCTCGTTCGCTTCCACGACGAAGCGGTCGATGTCGCCGTTCGCCTGCAGGCGGTCGATCGTCTTGTTCACGGCGTCCAGCAGCTTCTGGTTGCCCTTCTTGATCGCGATCGCCGAGCCGGCTTCTTCTTCCGACTGCTCGATCTTGACGTTCGCCAGCGCGATGCTGTCCTGCGTCTTGACGTATTGGTCCGCGACCGGCTTCTCCACGATCAGCGCGTCCACGCGTCCGCTAGTCAGCTCCAGGATCAGCTCCGGAATCTTCGCCAGCGACGTCAGCTTCGCGCCTTCGACTTCCTTGGCGATGCCTTCCTGGATCGAGCCCTTCTGCACGCCGATCTTCTTGCCTTTCAGGTCGTCGAGGGAGCCGTAGCTGCCTTCCTCGCCCTTCTTCACGATGACGCCTTGCTCCGCTTTATAGTAGATCTTGGAGAAGTCGACGTTCTGCTTGCGCTCCTCGGTCGGCGTCATCCCGGAGATGACGAGGTCGACCTTGCCGCCGTTCAGCGCCAGCAGCAGACCGTCGAAGTCCGAGTCGCTGATTTCCAGCTCGGCGCCGAGATCCTTGGCGATCTCCTTGGCGATCTCGATGTCGAAGCCGACGATCTGGTCCTTGCCGTCGATCTTCTTGTGGAATTCATAGGGCGCGTAGTCCGCGCTCGTGCCCAGCACGAGCTTGTCCATCTGCAGTCCGCCCGGCGCTGCCGATGCCCCTGCCGTCGGCGCCGGGGATGACGTCGCTCCCGCTCCGCCCTCGTTCGTCGTCGCCTTCTGTCCGCATGCCGTCAGCAGCAGCGCTGCGGCGATCGTCACCGTCCATACCTTTTTCATTGGCTCTATCTCCCCTGCTTAATAAGTTGTGATGAATTATGCATGAAAAGTAATATTTAATTACCGGAAGCCAGTATAACATTGGAGGACTTCCAGCACAACCGCCGAGCATAAATAGGCAATTAACCTAACATTATTACCCAATATAATCGGTTTTATTCACGAATAAACCATAATTCAAGCGGAAATGAGGCTTTATTGCATCAACGCAATGCCGCTACGCCTCCGCCGCCTCGAAGCAGCAAGAAAGAACTGCCCGCGGGCAGTCCTTTCCATGCATGCGCTGCACGAGGATTCGATCAGGATACCGCCAGCAGACGGCTGACGATGACCGCCGCCTGAGCGCGGTTCGCGTCGCCCTTGGGCGTGAACTTGCCGTCGCCGGTGCCGAGGATGATGCCGCTGCTTGCCAGAAGCGCGACGGCATCCTTGGCATAGCTGCCGATCTTGCCCTTGTCGGAGAATCCGGCAAGCGCTGCGGCGGTGTCCGGAGCGGCTGGCTGCGACGCGCGCTTCCAGACGTTCGCGGCCATGATCGCCATCTCCTCGCGGGTGACGGCGCGGGTCGGCTCGAAGGTGCCGGAGCCGGTGCCCTGCACGATGCCGGCTGCGACTGCGCTGGATACCGCCTCGCTGTACCAGGCTCCCGCCGGCACGTCGCTGAAGCGGGACGCGCCGCTTGCTGCAGGCAGCTCGTAAGCGCGCGTCAGCATCGTCAGGAACTCGGCGCGGGTCAGCGTCTTTTTCGGTCCGAACGTCGTCTCCGTCAGGCCTTTCAGGATGCCCTTGGCCGCCAGCTCCTGAATCGCCGCTCCCGCCCAGCCCAGCACCGGACCGAGATCCTTGAAGTCCGGCACGACGATCGGGGTCGGCGTCGGGCTAGGGCTTGGCGTAGGCGTAGGCTCTGCCGACGGGATCGGGCTCGGCGTAGGCGTCGGCACGACGACCGGAGGAACCGAGCCGCCGCCGTTGCCGCCGGACGCGCCTGCATCCGCGAACTCGGCCTTCGTCGCTGCGTTGTAGATCGCATTGGCCAGCAGGCGGTACTGCGCCTGCGGATGCGCCTTGTTCGTCAGCTCGTTGGCGAATGCCGTCACGTACGTCAGATCCTTGCGGTACGTGAAGCCGATCGTCTGGCCTTGGACCGCGTCATGGCCCGGCCACCAGCCGGCGATGAAGAAGTCTGGAGCCCCGCTTGCCTTGGCGACGACGGTCGCGCCGCTCGGCACGCTCGTCACGAACGTCCCGGACTGCGTGTACAGATAATCGTCCGCTTCGTAAGGAGCGCCGATGACGCTGTCCTGGCTGATCGTCGCTTTGAACAGGCCTTCATGCGTGCTGCCCGTCGTCTTGAAGTCGAAGCCCGGCAGCAGACCGGACGTTTTCAGCGTGCCCATCGCCGCGCGGCCATAGCCGACGAACGGCTTGCCCGCTTCGACGAGCGTCTTGTTCCACGTATTGACGAGCACGTCGCTCGCGGCGGCGTCCGTCGTCACGTTGAAGCCGAGATCCTTGAGCGCGAAGGCCGGCACGCCGGAAGCGGCGACCTTCACCGCCGGCAGCGCCTTGCCGTACACCGCGCCGCCCGGGTAGCGGACGGCTTGCAGCGAGTACTTGGCGAGCAGCGGCTTCAAGCTGTCGTAGGAGACGAGGTAGTCGCCCTTCTCGTAGCCCGAGCCGCCGGCCGTCAGCAGCGTGACGGACTTGCCGGCCGCCGTCAGCTCGTTCACCGCGCGGATCGCGTCGTTGTTCGTGCTGCGGATGACATAGGCGTCGCCGCTTCCCGTCAGGGAGCTGGACGGCTTGGCCGCCTTGGCCACGCGCTCGGCAGCGCCTGCGAATGCGCCTTTGTCGTACACGGCATAGCGGTCGAATCCTCTCATATAAGAGAAGCTCTGCACGATGTCCGCGTACATCTCGCCGAAGTCGGACACGTCGATGCCGTCGTACAGTACCAGGTTCGCGAAGCTGCGCTTGGCCTGATTCATCGGCACGATGTACGTGCCGGCCGGGTACAGCTCGCCGCCGGCCAGGACCGGACGGGTCGTGCGCTCGACCTTGACGCCGTTCCGGATGAGGTAGTCCGCCATGTTGGCCGCTTCAAGCGCGTTCTTTTGCAGCGATGCGTCTACAGGAAGAACATAGAAGTCCGGGAAGAAGCTCTTGCCTTCCGGACGCGGACGTCCGATCGGCTCGTACTCGGCGTTGACGAGGTATTTGTCGACGTTCGGGCTGTCGACGTTGTCCACGCCGCGCTTGTACACCTCCAGCTGGTTCAGGAACAGCTTTTCCTTGTTGTTCACGACGTAGTCGGTCGAGGCGAGCAGCGTGTAGAGCAGCGCCGTCGTCGACTCCTCGTTGAGCTCCGGAATCTCGATCGTATGGCCGAGCGCTCCGTGGTGCATCGCGTAGACCGCCGTGTAGGCCGGGGAAGCGTCGTCCCATCCGGTCGCGTTCGCGATCACCTCGCCCTCCTTGCCTTCGGCCAGCTTCTTGGCTTCGAGATAAGGAATGTGGTACTCGTCATAGTAGGTGTTGGCGATCGCCGCGCGGCCCATCGCGTTCGCCTGGTCGACCATGTTGTCGATGAGCAGGTCGTAGTCGATGTTCGGATCATGCGGCGGCGTGCACGGCTCGATCAGGAACTCGCCTACGAACCCATGCAGGTCCAGGAACGACAGCGGCGACCACTTCGCGATCTCGCTGGCCACGATCTGCGTCTCCGGCTGCGTCTGGTACGAGTTGTCGCGGTTCAGGTCGAAGCCGTTGGCGTTGGCGCGGGTGTTCAGGAAGCGCCCGTCCGGGTTCTGGGTGAAGTTCATCAGGAAAATGACGTTGTCGAGCGCGTCCGCGATGTCGATCGTCACCTGCTGCTTCTGTCCGGCCGCGTCGGTCGTCTCGTACGAGATCGTGTCCTTCTTCGTCATCTCCTCGAAGAAGTTCAGGATCGCGTCGACGCCCGGCGCCTCGTCCGGATGGATGTTGTTGATCCAGATCGGCACCTTGTAGCCGGTCAGCTGGCCGCTGCGGATCTTCGCCTGCAGCGCGGCCGGATCGTCCATCATGAGCGGCAGCGTCTCGTTCACGTACTGGTCGACGGACGCCTTGTCCTTGGCCAGCACGGTGAAGGTGATGTCGCGGCCCTGCACGGACTTGCCGAGCACCTCCGTCTCGATGTAGCGGCCCGGCTTGGACTCGGCCGTGATGCGGTCGACCTCCGGCCGGATCTCGTCGTACGTGCGGTACGTATCGTAGACGTTCAGCTTGATCGGGGCGGACGCGAGGCGCAGGCCGTTCTTGCTCTTGATGGCCAGCTCATGCGTGCCCAGCAGGCTCGGGTAGTCGCGGCGCAGCACGGACGGCGAGACGTTCAGCTGCGCGTACGGCTGGTTGCTGACCTTGTAGGCCTGGTCGAATACGACCGTCGCCGTCACTTTGCCGCTTGCCACGACCGGCTTGTCCTTCAGATAAATGAAGGCATTGCTCGTCGGCTTGGCGCTGGCGTCGCGCTGCTTCCAGTCGGACAGCGGCTTGCCGCCGAAGCTCCAATTCAAGTAGGTATCATCGGCCACGGTGTAGCCCGTCGGCAGGTCGAACTCGACCGCGATCTCGCGCTTTTGCGTCAACGAAGCCTTGTCGCTGCTCGTCGTCAGCTGGGCGCCCGGCTCCTTGATTTCCCGGAGCAGCTGCGTCAGGACGCCGGCGAACGTGCTCAGACGCTCCTCGATGCGGCCTGGATAGTTCGCATTCAGATCGTCCAGCGTATCCTTGCCGGTATGCCAGATCGCTCCGTCCTGCACCGTCTGGGTGTAGCCGTCCTTGTCGCCGAGGCTCCAGTTGGTCGCTTCCAGGTAGCCGTACGGAATGCCGGCGGCTTTGAACGGCGCATGGTCGCTCCAGTCGCCCGTCGTTCCGGCTGGATACTCAGGGTTGTCGCCCGGCTGCGTCTGCACGTTCAGATTCAGCCGCTGCGAGATGGCGAGCGCCTGCTCGCGGACGAAGCCGAACTCTCCGGCATTGCCGTAGACGTACATGTTGTCGCCGGCGGCGAGGCTGTCGAGGTTGATCATCGCGACCGTGTTCGCCTTTTCCTCCGCCGTCATCGCGGCGACGTAGGCTTTGGAGCCCTGCAGGCCGTTTTCTTCCGAGCCGAAGGCGACGAACTTGATCGTGTAAGGAAGATCCTGCTGTTGCGATACCGCTTTAGCGGATTCCAGCATGACGGCGACGCCGGAGGCATTGTCATCCGCTCCCTTGCTCGGCGCGTTCACGCTGTCATAGTGAGCGCCCACAATGACGGTGCGCGGCGACTTGCCGTGCTTGACGGCGACGACGTTGCTCGACTTGCCTTGACTTGTTTTCGTCGTATACGTGAACTCCGTCACCGTAGGGCTGTAGCCCATGTCCTCGAATTGCAGCCGGATGTAGTCCCGAGCCGCCTGCTCCTGGACCGAGCCCGCCGGCCGGGTGCCGATCGTGCCTGCCAGATGATTCAGATGCACATAAGCGTCGTAGCCGGCTTGCCCCGGCTGCAGCGACGTGCCTGCCAGCACGTTGAATGGGACGACGGCTGCCGGCTCCTGTACGGCTGCGGCTGCCGCTTCCTTGGCGTAAGCCCTCGTAGACCATCCAGCCGGCGACACCAGCGTGCCTGCGACGGACAGCGCGACGACCGCCGCCAGGAACGGCTTCTTCGCCTTTTTGCTGCGCTTCTGTTCGACCACCATTCATTCCTCCCCGAATGAAATCTCTCTTCTTCCCCATGCTTCGTCGACTCTATGTATACAATATTCATAACATTGTATATTGTATGGGAGAGATTATAACACCCGGTTCGGTTTCTGCCCAGCCTTTTTTGAATGAAACAGCGAAAAACCGCGAAACGACGCGAATCGGAGCCGTTCTGCATCTTTATCCATCGATTCCGAAACCAAACAAAACCGAACGAATGATTATGCATGCGAAACGAAACCTGCTTGCCCTTCGCTATCTTCCAGGGAGAAAAAAAGACAGTCCCCAGCTTCAAGCGCCTCGCTTGGGGACTGCCTTAAAACAACCTACAGAATCCGCTTGCCGAGCAGCGACGCAGCCAGCTCGACGGCCAGGCGCGACGTGCGGCGGCTCGGATCGAGCAGCGGGTTCACCTCGACCAGCTCCAGCGACGTGGCGAGGCCGCTCTCGGCCAGCAGCTCCATCGCGTAGTGCGCCTCGCGATAGTTCAGGCCGCCCGGCACCGGCGTGCCGACGCCGCAGGCTTCGAGCGGATCGAGCACGTCGAGGTCGAAGCTGACGTGCACGCCGTCCGTGCCGTCGCCGGCGATGGCGATCGCCTGCTCCATGACGGCGTGGATGCCCATGCGGTCGATCTCATGCATCGTGAAGCAGCGGATGCCCTCCGCGCGGATGTACTCCCGCTCGCCCGGATCGAGGTCGCGGGCGCCGATGATGACGACATTCTCCTTGCGGATGAACGGTCCTGCGCCGGGAATGTCCGCCAGCGTGAAGCTGCCGCGTCCGATCGCGGCGGCCAGCGCCATGCCGTGGATGTTGCCGGAAGGCGTCGTATCCTCCGTGTTGAGGTCGCCGTGCGCGTCGAACCAGATGAGGCCGAGATTGCCCCGATGTCCCGTCAGTCCGGCCAGCGTGCCGATCGCGATGCTGTGGTCGCCGCCCAGAACGAGCGGGAACCGCCCGCCCGCAGCGGCCCGGTGCACCTGCTCGCCCAGCAGGCCGGCCATCTCCTTCACTTCGGCCAGATATTTCATCTTGGTGCCGGAGGCGGCCGGCTCGGCGGCGAGCCGCGGCACGTCGACGACGATCTCCTCCGCCAGCTCGAGGCCCATATGCATCAGCTGGCGCTTCATGCCCGCTTCGACGATGCTCTCCGGGCCGAGCTCGGCGCCCGCCCTTCCTCCTCCGAGCCAGAACGGAGCATGGATCAGCTGGATCTTTTTCGCCGCTTCCGGGCGGCTCAGGAACGATTCGGCATAGCTGAACATATCGGACTTCCCCTTTATCGATAGGATGGGAATGGCTGCAACCTCGTGTTCCGTTCCATTCGCTTCAGTTGCTTCGTTCGACCCGACCCTTCACTCGCCGTCGCCGACGAGCACGAGCCGCAGGCGCTCCAGCGCCCATTCGAGCTCCTCCTCCGTGATCGTCAGCGGCGGAGCCAGGCGGATCGTGTTCTCATGCGTCTCCTTGCACAGCAGACCGAGCTGCATGAGCTGCTCGCAGTACGGACGCGCCGGCCCGTGCAGCTCGATGCCGATGAACAGGCCGCTGCCGCGAATCTCCTTGACCGCAGGGCTGCCCATCGCGCGCAGCCGCTCCATGACGAGGCCGCCTAGACGGAGCGAACGGCCGGCCAGATCCTCTTCCTCCAGCACGTCAAGCGCGGCCGCAGCAACGGCGCAGGCGAGCGGATTGCCGCCGAACGTCGAGCCATGCGAGCCGGGCTCGAACAGCCCGAGCACCTCGTCGCTCGACGCGACGGCCGAGATCGGCAGGATGCCGCCGCCGAGCGCTTTGCCCATGATGTACAGATCCGGCACGACGCCTTCGCGGTCGCAGGCGAACGGATAGCCCGTACGGCCGAAGCCGGTCTGGATCTCGTCCGCGGCCATCAGCACGCGGTGGCGGTCGCACAGCTCGCGGATGCCTTGCAGATAGCCGTCCGGAGGAAGCACGATGCCGGCTTCGCCCTGGATCGGCTCGACGAGGATCGCCGCCGTATGCGGCGTGATCGCCGCTTCCATCGCCGCCAGATCGCCGTACGGAACGATCGTGAAGCCCGGCAGGAACGGGCCGAAGCCGCTCTTGTACTCCTCATGCGACGAGAACGAGGTGATGGCGATCGTGCGCCCGTGGAAGTTGCCGCTGCAGACGATGATGTCCGCGAGGCCTTCGGGGACGCCCTTGACGCGGTACGCCCAGCGGCGGACCGCCTTGAGCGCCGTCTCCACCGCCTCCGCTCCCGTATTCATGGCGATGAGGCGGCTTTTGCCCGTATAGCGGGCCAGCTTCTCGTAGAAATCGCCGGCGGCGGTGCTGTGGAACGCGCGCGAGGTGAGCGTCACCTTATCGGCCTGCTCCTTGAGGGCGGCGACGAGCTTCGGATGGCGATGGCCGTGGTTGAGCGCGGAGTAGGCGCTCAGGAAGTCCATGTACGTCTTGCCCTCCGGGCTTTTCACCCATACGCCTTGCGCTTCTTCGATCACGACCGGCAGCGGATGATAATTGCGCGCCGCATACCTCTCGGAAAGTTCAATCGTGCGAGTCGAGTTCATAAATCCTCTCCCGTCTGCATCAATATGCATATTGTATTTTGTATACAAATCATTCGGGTAAAAAACCCGGATGCCTCAGCATCCAGGCGATACGACGGCTTTCTTTCCTTGCCCCTTGCCGGAAGACCCTCTGCTTCCTTCAAGCAGAAGCGTTGCTGCTCTATCCTATTCGCGCCAAGCCTGTCCGATTCCTGCCTCCGCCGGAACAGGCGGTCGTCCAAGCTGCCGGTTCGTCGGCGGCCTCCTCATTATGTATACAATATTCAAATTCGCTCAAAAAAAGAGAGCATCATGGAAGAGATCATAACATAGGATCGGAGAACCATCAACGGAATTTTCAGACGTTTCGGACAGCAGCCTCGAACCGCCGCCTTTTATTTCCATTTCGGGACCGAAAGAAGCTTGATGAGGCCGGAAGGCAGTGATATGATGGCGATAGATCATTTGTATACATTATATTGCATAACCATACATAGCAGGATGATCGCCATTACGCCGCAAAGGAGTCTTCGGCATGCAGCTCAAATATCAGTCGTTGAAGGACCATGTCTATGAATATATCGCCCAGCGCATCCAGGACGGCAGCCTGCAGCCCGGCTCCAAGATCAACGAGGCGGAAATCTGCAAGCGGCTCGACATCAGCCGCACGCCGACGCGCGAAGCGCTGTTCCAGCTGTCGTCCGACAACCTGCTCGACTACTTGCCGCGACGCGGCTTCACCGTCAAGGCATTCGACCGCAAGAAGAAGGAGGACTACTCCCTCCTGCTCGGCACGCTCGACGCGCTGGCCGCCTCGCTCGCCTGCGACCGGCTGGAGGAGCGCGACTGGCGGCAGCTCGACCGGCTCGTCGAGGCGATCGAGGACGATCTGGACGCGCATGACTTCGGGGGCTACTACGCTCGCCAAGCCGAATTCCACGACTGCTATCAAGCGCGCTGCGGCAACTCGCTGCTCGTCGACAGCCTCCACTCGCTCAAGAACGGATTCATGCGCCAGAGCTACGCGAGCGACGACAAGGAGCGGCTCGCCTCGCTGCTCCGCCAGGTGAACGCCGAGCACCGGCTGATCGCGCAGCTGTTCCGCGAGCGCGACAAGCTCCGGCTGGAGCAGGCGATCAAGCATCATTGGCGGATCATCGACTTCGATATGATCTGATCTTTTTCCAACCGGCAGCATCAAAAAAAAGCCCGCCCTATCGCGCTTGGACCAAGGGGGTCCGAAGCGCCGAGAGGGCGGGCTTGCTGCATCCGTCTCAGCGGGGAAGCACATACAGCAGGATGGTGAAGAAATGCGCGATCGACCCCGCCAGCACGAACAGATGCCAGACGGCGTGATGGTAAGGGAAGCTGCGCCAGACGTAGAACACCGTGCCGAATGTGTACAGCAGGCCGCCGGCGATCAGCAGCGCCAATCCCGCCGGAGCGAGGCTGGCGGTGAGGGGCCCCCAGGCGAAGACGACGATCCAGCCCATCAGGATGTACAGCAGCGTCGACGTGAACAGGAAGCGCTTGGTGAAGTACGCCTTGAACACGACGCCGGCGACGGCGATTCCCCAGACGACGCCGAACAGCGTCCAGCCGAGCGATCCGCCGATCGTATGCAGCACGAGCGGCGTGTACGTGCCGGCGATGAACACGTAGATGAACGAATGGTCGAGCACCTCGAGGATGTCCTTCATCCGTCCGTCGCGGAAGCTGTGCACGAGCGTCGACGCCGTGTACAGCAGCAGCATCGCCGTGCCGTAGATGGTGAAGCTGACGACATGCATCGCCGTGCCTTTCCACGAGGCGAAGACGATGAGCAGCACGAGCGCCGCGATGCTGAGCGCCGTGCCGATGCCGTGGGTGACCGCGTTCGCGACCTCCTCGCGGCGGGTGTACGTATGCGTGTTGGCCATGGGGCCCCTCCTTTCCGGTCTGCTCCATCCTATGGCGCTTGGGCCTGGGCGGTTCCGGCATCGCTCCTTAGACGAGCGGCTCGTCCTTAAAGTCTACACCTGCTCGTTGGAATACGCCACCCTGGCGTTCACCTCGAAGATCGCCTCGCCCGTCGCCGGGTCGTACTGGTAGGCGGGCTCGTCCAGATCGTACAGCCAGTACTTGCGGACGCGCTCCTCGCCGCCGTCCGTCTCCGTGATGAAGTGGAAGAAGTTCAGCTGGCCGACGTTCGCTCCGATGTAGTCGGCCTCGCGCGGCGTCAGCGCGCTGACGGTGATGATCCAGCCGCGGCCGCCCTCCTCGACATGCGCGGTGAGCTTGTGCTCGGCCGTGTCGATGAGCGTCCGTCCGATGACGAGCTTGATGAGCAGCTTCTCGCTGCGCTTTTGGCTCATGCGTCCTCTCCTCCGCCGGCCGGCGAGCCTGCGCCCATGTCGATCAGCAGCAGCCTCGTTCCGCCCGCGCCGCCCTTCAAAGAAAGCTTCGACAGGCCGTCCGCGCGCAGCGCGTCGCCCTTGGCGAGCGCTCCGATGCCCGCGACCTCCGCCTCGCCGTCGATGGCGAACAGATGCAGCAGCCGCTCCTCGCGCGTGAAATGCTCCGCCTCCATCCCCTCGTCCAGCACGGTCAGATAGATCGTGACGTCCTGATGGATGCCGGCCGCGCCGGGCCCCGCCGCATCGCGGGAGACGATCGGCAGCAGCTGGCCGCGCGCCGACCGAGGATCGAAGACGCTCGTCTCGTAGGACGGCTCGAGCCGCCGCGTCTGCGGCATGATCCAAATCTGCAGCAGATGGACCGGCTCCTCCGGATCGGGATTGACCTCGGAATGGACGATGCCGGTGCCCGCCGTCATGCGCTGCACCCCTCCGTAGGTCGTGACGGCGGTATTCCCCGCGCTGTCCTCATGCTTGAGACGTCCGCTCAGGACGATGGAGACGATCTCCATCTCCCGATGCGGATGCGCGCCGAAGCCTCTGCCCCCGGCGATGACGTCCTCGTTGAACACGCACAGCGGTCCGAAGCTGCGGTTCGCCTCGTCGTAGTACTCCCCGAAGCTGAAGCTGAAGCTGCTCTTCAGCCAGTCGCTCTCGCGGTGATTCCGGTCCTCGTTGCGGATGATGGCCTGCATAGAGATTCCCCTTCCCTTTTTGTATCAGCTAACCATTTATAAGTGTAGGGGATGAGTAGCCCGCTTTCAACCAGGAAAAGATCGCGTCGACCGTCTTTTCGAGGTTGCTGCGCGAGCTGCCGTCCACGTACGGGAGCTGATGCCGGAAATAGTTCGTATGGCCGCCGATGACCGCCAGCCCCTCGACATGGCCGGGCGCATGGCGGGTGCGGCTCCACTGCGGCACCCGTCCCGGATCGCCCCGCCAGCCGCCCCAGCCGCCGATGCGGGTGATCGGATCGTCCGGCTTGCCGGACGGGCCGGCGGCGTAGAAATAAGCGACCGAAGGCCGCAGCGCGTCGTCGATCGGCGTCTTGGGCGAGCCGACCTGGGCGACGCGCAGCAGCCCGGCGTCCATGCCGCGCTGATGAAGCAGGCGGGCGGCCTGATAGGCGGCCACGCCTCCTCCGCTGTGCCCGATGAACAGGATCGGGCCCTCTCCTCCATAGGTGCGCTCGATATCCCGCAGCATGGAGCGCCCGCCGATCCGCGACGGCAGCACTCGCCGGGCCAGATCGGAGCGCACCTCCCACACCTGCCTCCACATGCTCCGCGAATAATCGCCGTAAGGGAACAGCGTCTCGAATACGGCCTCCGTGCCGCACAGGCCGAGCAGCCGCTCGAGGCGGCGCCGGCATTCGTAGAAGGTGGACGGATACGTCGCGACGCCCGCGACATGGTACACCGTCATCTTCGGCGGAAGCTGCTGCTCCATCCTCCGTCCCCCCTTTTTTCCGATGGCTGAATTGTAGCATGTTCCGAATCCTCGGCGCCAATCCGGCCGGCGACGGGCAGCGACCTCAGACCGGCAGGGAACGGACGGATGAAGCTCCAGCATCAGGAACATACTTTACCCATCGCATGCGCGGCTTGAAGCCGCATACGGAGGTGAAGCGGGAGATGACGATGATCCAGATCCGCGACGTGAACAAAACCTATGACGACGGCTTCCATGCCCTCAAGAACATCAACCTCGACTTCCGCAAAGGCGAGATGACCGTGCTCATCGGTCCGAGCGGCTGCGGCAAGTCGACGACGATGCGGCTCGTCAACCGGCTCGTCTCGCCGACGAGCGGCTCGATCGAGATCGGCGGCCGCGACATCCGCTCGATCGACCCGGTCGAGCTGCGGCGCAGCATCGGCTATGTCATCCAGAGCGTCGGCCTGTTCCCCCATATGACGATCGGACGCAACGTCGCCGTCGTGCCGAGGCTGAAGCGCTGGGACGCGGACAAGACGGCCCGGCGCGTCGACGAGCTGCTCGACATGGTCGGGCTGAAGCCCGACCTGTACCGCGACCGCTATCCGTCGGAGCTGAGCGGCGGGCAGCAGCAGCGGGTCGGCGTCGTGCGCGCGCTGGCCGCCGATCCCGACATCATCCTGATGGACGAGCCGTTCAGCGCGCTCGATCCGCTCAGCCGCGAGCAGCTCCAGGAGGACGTGGCGCGGCTGCAGCAGGAGCTGCACAAGACGATCGTGTTCGTCACCCACGACATGGACGAGGCGCTCAAGATCGCCGACCGGATCGTGCTCATGAAGGACGGCGAGGTCGTGCAGAGCGACACGCCGGACCGCATCCTGCGGCGGCCGGCGAACGACTTCGTGCGCACGTTCATCGGGCAGAAAAGGCTCGAGACGAGCGGCGGGCCGGACGAGGCGCGGGAGCGCGAGGCCGGTCCGGACCTCGGCGGCTTCGTCATCGGAGGCGCGCCGACGGTGAACGACGTCATGGTGACGCAGCCGGCCGTCACCTATCCGGGACGCGGCCTCGCCGAGGCGATCACGACGATGGAGCGGCGCAAGGTCGACTCGCTCTACGTCGTCGACCGCCAGCGCAAGCTGCTCGGCAGCGTGTCCATCTACAACGTGATGGACAGCTACGGCGACGAGGACAAGACGGTCGCCGACGTCATGATGCCGGCGCGCTACTCCGTCACGTCGGGCACGCCGCTGACGCAGGCGGTCGAGCTGCTGGCGAGCCACCGGCTGCACAACGTGGCCGTCGTCGACGAGGGCGGCCGCTTCATCGGCCTCATCACGCGCGGCAGCGTCGTGCGCCATCTGGCGGAGAAGCTGCCGATGCTGGAGGCGGATGGCAGCGGCAGCGCACGCCCCGGGACGCCGGATGCAAGTCCGAGCGGTCGAGCTCAGGATGCAAGCGCGGGCGGCCCGACGCCGGAGGACGGCGCGCGCGGCCTGGCGTCGGATGCAAGCGCGGCCGGCCCGGCGACGGGCATAGAGGAGGAGCGCTGATGCTCCTCGACTTCTTCCGCTTCCTCGGCGAGCGGCTGCCGGACATCCTGCTCGCGCTGCGCGAGCATCTGACGCTGTCGCTGCTCGCCGTGCTCATCGGCTCGGCGATCTCCCTGCCGCTCGGCGTGCTGCTCGTCTACAGCCGGATCGGCTGGCTGAACAGCGCCGTCTTTTTCGTCGCGAACCTGCTGCAGACGATCCCGAGCCTCGCGCTGCTCGCTATCCTCATCCCGCTGCTGGGCATCGGGATGCGGCCGGCGGTGCTCGCCCTGCTGCTCTACTCGATCATGCCGGTGCTGCGCAACACGTACGAGGGGTTCCGCTCCGTCGACCCGCATGTGCTGGAGGCGGCGCGGGGCCTCGGCTACTCCGCCGCCCAGCGGCTGCTGCGGGTGCAGCTGCCGCTGGCCCTGCCGTACCTCATGTCGGGCATCCGGCTGACGACGGTGTACATCATCAGCTGGGCGACGCTGGCGACGCTCGTCGGCGCGGGCGGCCTCGGCCAGCTGATCGTCTCCGGCATGGGCGTCAACCAGCCGTACCTGATCGTCGCCGGCGCGCTCGGCGCGATCCTGCTGGCGCTCGTCGCCGACCTGCTGCTCGGCTGGATTGAGTCGGCGCTCGGCCGGCGCTTCGGCCTGAGGGGAGGCGCGGCGGCATGAGGATCGCATGGCGAGACCGAGGCAAGCTCGGCGACAGGAGGATCGCATGGCGGAAACGAGGCAGGCGCCCCGGCGGCTCGCCGATGGCGCTTGCCGGATCGCTGCGCGCGGAATCGGCGCGGACGGCCCGGCTGGCGGCGCTCGCCGGACTCGTCCTGCTGCTCGCGCTCGCCGCGGGCGGCTGCGGCGGCAGGCCCGACCTGCGCATCGGGGCGCAGACGTTCACCAAGACGAAAATCCTCGCCGAGATGTACAAGGCGCTCATCGAGCGGAAGACCGGCCTCGACGTCAAGGTCATTCCCGACCTGGCGGCCAGCCCGCTCGTCTTCAGCGCGCTGGACCGCGGCGACATCGACCTGGCGACGCTGTACTCGGGCGAGATTTTCAACAACCACTTCCCGCTCGAGAGCATGACCAAGGACCGCGCCGAGGTGCTGCGGCAGGCGCAGGAGGGCTTCGACCGCTACTACGATTTTGACTGGATGGACCCGCTCGGCTTCGAGAACACGTACGCCTTCACCGTGCGCCGCCAAGTCGCGGAGGCGAAGGGCTACCGCAGCATCTCGGACATCAAGCCGGACGCGGCCTCGATGCGCTTCGGCGTCGACACGTCCTGGCTGGAGCGGGCAAGCGACGGCTATCCGGCCTTCCGGCAGGAATACGGCATCGCGTTCGCCCGGGCGTACCCGATGGAGCTGAGCCTCGTCTACACGGCTGTCAAGAACGAGCAGGTCGACATCGTGCTCGCCTACTCGACCGACGCCCGGCTCAAGGCGTTCCAGCTCGAGACGCTGCAGGACGACCGGCATTTCTTCCCTCCCTATGACGCCTCGCCGGTCATGCGCAAGGAGATGGAGGAGCGCCACCCGGGCGTGAAGGAAGCGCTCCAGCCGCTGATCGGCGCGATCGACGCGGAGACGATGATCGGGCTCAACTATCAGGTCGACATCGAGAAGAAGAGCGAGCGCGAGGTCGCCCTCGCCTATCTGAAGCAGAAGGGACTGATTCCGAAGTGACGGAGCCGCGCATGACGTTCGCCGACTTCCTGGACTACTTCTGGCGCAACCGCGGGCTCATGGGCGAGTACTTCCTGCAGCATGTGCAGATGGTCGCCGCCGGGGTCGGGCTCGCCCTGCTGGCCGGCGTGCCGCTGGGCATCCTGTGCATGCGCGGCCGCTGGACGGCGCGCCTCATCCTGTCCGCCACCGGCATCCTGCAGGTCGTGCCCTCGCTCGCCATGCTCGTGCTGCTCATGCTGTGGATGGGGCTCGGCAACGCGACCGTCATGGCCGGATTGTTCCTCTACTCGCTCAATCCGATCGTGCGCAACACCTACGTCGGGCTGCAGCAGGTGAGCGGCAGCCTCGTCGACGCCGCGCGAGGGCTCGGCATGAGCCGCTGGCAGCAGCTGTGGCGCGTGCGCGTGCCGCTCGCGCTGCCGTACATGATGACCGGCCTGCGCGTCGCGGCCGTCATCGCCATCGGCGTCGCCACGATCGCGCCGCTCGTCGGCGGCGACGGCCTCGGCCGCGAGGTATACGCCGGCATCAACGGCCAGAACTCGCTGCGCATCTACGCCGGCGCGCTGCCGGCCGCCCTGCTTGCGATCGCGGCCGACATCGGGCTCGGCGCGCTCCAGCGGCGGCTCGATCCGGCTGCGGTCCGCTCGCGGCGGCCGCGCGCCGGCAGGAGCGGCGGCTCCGACGGCGGCTCCGGCAAGGCCGCCGCCGACGCGGCGGTGCCGCCGACGCCGAAGGCGCAGGGCTGAGCGCAGCCTGCGAGGCCTTGCCGATGCAGCCTGCGCTCGCGGATAGGCTCCGCACGGATCGGCGGTCCGTGCAGGCGCTCTTTCTCGGGGCGGCCGGCCGTGCGGGCGCTGGGTCATTTTGCGGCGGCGGGGGTATAAGGAAAAACGGACTTGCAGCAGCAAAGGAGAGGAACGCCGGATGAAACTGACCCACGAGCAAGTGATTCAGCTGCACGGCTTCAACAACTTGACGAAGTCGCTCAGCTTCAACATGTACGACATCTGCTACACGCGCACCAAGGAAGAGCGCGAGGCGTACCTCGCCTACATCGACGAGCAGTACAACTCGGAGCGGCTCAATCAGATCCTCCGCCATGTCGCCGACATCATCGGCGCGCATGTGCTGAATACGGCCAAGCAGGACTACGAGCCCCAAGGCGCGAGCGTGACGCTGCTCGTCTCGGAGGGGCCGGTCGTCCAAGTGCCGAAGGAAGCGTTCGACGAGTCGCCGGGCCCGATGCCGGCCAACGTCGTGCTGCAGCTCGACAAGAGCCACATCACCGTGCATACGTATCCCGAATTCCATCCGGACGAGGGCATCAGCACGTTCCGCGCGGACATCGACGTCTCCACCTGCGGCGAGATCAGCCCGCTGAAGGCGCTGACGTACCTGATCTCCTCGTTCGACACCGACATCATGACGCTGGACTACCGGGTGCGCGGCTTCACGCGCGACATCACCGGGCACAAGCTGTTCATCGACCATGACATCAGCTCCATCCAGAACTACATTCCGGACGAGGCCAAGGACCTGTTCCACATGATCGACGTCAACGTCTACCAGGAGAACATCTTCCATACGAAGTGCAAGCTCAAGCAGTTCGACCTCAACAACTACTTGTTCGGCTACACCAAGGACAAGCTGAGCCGCGCCGAGCAGGACGAGATCACCGAGAAGCTCAAGGCCGAGATGGACGAGATCTTCTACGGGAAAAACATGAGCTAGCTCGGGCGCAGGGACTGCGAACCGTTCGAATTGCCGATGGCGCCCTGACCGCTATCCGGCGATTGCAAGCGCGGCATCGGCCTGGAAGGCTCCCATCCGTGCCTTTCTTGGACATTCGGATGGCATGCTTTGAAAAAAACCCGTTCTCTTTTCCGCAGGGCATGAGCCTTGCGCGGAGAAGAGAACGGGTTTTTGCCGATCCGGCGCGGGGGTGAGATTCAAGGCGCATTTCTGCCTTGGATTCCACCGATCCGGCCGCCGTGGAATGATCCTGCGCGGGGCGCGCTTTTGCCTGACCTGCGCGTGATGCGGAACGGATTTTTTTGTACCGAGGGGAAGGCGCCTGCTCGGCTCAATGGCCGCTGCTGCTTTCCAGCCTAGCGGTCAGCTTCGGCCACCGCGTGTCAAGCGGAGCCGCCTTCGTTCCTGCGGCCTTCCGGCTTGCCGGGTTCCGGCACGGGGAAGCTGCTCGGGTCCTTGGAAAACAGCAGGATGCCGCTCCGCTTCGTCCATCCGGTCCGGCTCCAGAAAGCCGCTCCGCTCTCGTTGTCCTCCAGCACCATCAGATGGCAGCGCTCGATGCCGGCCTCTCCGAGCGCCGCGAGCGAGCGCTCCGCCAGCTGCCGGCCGATGCCGCAGCCCCGCATCGACGGGTCGACCGCGAGATGGTACAGATAGCCGCGGCGCCCGTCATGGCCGCACATCGACGTGCCGACGACGCGGCTGCCGCTCAGGCAGACGAAGCTCATCCCGGGATTGCGCTCCAGGTAGGCGGCGACCGCCTCCAGCGAATCCGCCCCGCTCAGGACGAGCCCTTCCGTTCGGCTCCATAACGCATACGCTCCTGCATAATGGACGATCGTCATCGGCAGCACCTGCAGCTTCTGCTCTACCTGTTCGACCATGGCCGCTCCTCCTTCCGTTTCTCCAATCGTCAATGTGCCGCGTGCGTGCCGAGCTGCTCGTTCTCATGCAGGCTCGCTTCGCGGTAGTTCACATACACGCGCAGCTTGGCCGCGAGCTTGCGGTCGATGCCGCCTTCCTCGAACAGCCGCTGGATCTCGTTGCGCTCGGCCTGCACCGCCTTCTGCTCCAGCTCGCGGCGCTCGGCGGCCGTGCCGGTCTCGCCCCGTCCGAGCTGGGCTCCGCGCAGGCGCAGCGCCATCTCGCGGTAGTGGCCCATCATCGCCTGGATCAGGTCCGGGCTGTACTGGTCCTCGAGCTCGCGCACCCGCTCGATCGAGGCGGCGATAGCCGCCTGCTTGAGCTCCTTGTACTCTTCCTTGACCCGCTCGGCCTTCAGGCGCGCCTTGCGCAGGCGGCCGCGCTTGGTGAACAGCCGGATGAACAGGCTGTACAGCAACGCCGCCAACAGCTTGAACCGGTTCGTCAGCGCCAGCTCGACGCGGTTCAGCGACGACTGGAACGCCTCCTCCAGCTGCGGCGTGATGCGTCCGTCGGCCAGCCATTCGCGGGCTAGCCGGCGCTCGGCCTCGAGCGCTTCCAGCCGCAGCGGCACGACCGCCGAACGGGACTCCGTCTCGGCCGCCAGCCCGATGCGCAGCTCCTGCAGCCGCTGCGCGTAATCGGCCTTGATCGCCAGCGCGGCCGCCTGGTTGTCCTCGCGCAGCTCGTCCTGCACCGTGCGCAAGCCGGCTTCCAGCACCTTGATGCGCGCCCGTCGCTCCGCTTCCTTGGCGGCGGCCTCCGCGCTCCCGGCCTGTGCCGCGCCCGGCTCGCGGGTGAGCAGCGGCAGGAAGATGCTCGCGATGACGAGCGTCAGCAGGATGACGCCGGCGCAGATGAACAGGATGAGGCTGCGCTCGGGGAACGGCGATCCGTCGCCGAGAAGCAGCGGGATCGAGAAGGCGCCCGCCAGCGTCACCGCGCCGCGCACCCCGGAGAGCGCGGTCAGCAGCGACGGCTTCCAGCGGCGCTCGCTCGCCCATACCCAGACGAAGCGCAGCGCCAGCAGCAGCGCCGTGATGGCGAAGATGTAGCCGATGACCTGGCCGTTGTTGTAGTTCGGGTCCTCCCAGATGTTCGTAATGACGGCCGGGATCTCGAAGCCGAGCAGCATGAACACGAGGCCGTTCAGGCAGAACAGGATGACCGACCAGGTGCTGTCGGACACGACGTTGAGGCGGATCGTCGACGGTCCCATCCGGTCCCGCTCGACCGCATGCACGACGCCTGCCGCGACGACGGCGAGGATGCCCGACACATGCAGATGCTCGGCGGCGAGGAAGATGAGGAACGGCGTCAGGATGAGGATGAGCATGTGGACCGTGACGTCCTCCATCCCCCAGCGCCGCAGCCACACCCGCAGCCAGACGGCCGCGAAGCCGAGCGCCGCGCCGACGGCGAGTCCTCCGAGCGCGATGACGACGAAGCTGCCGGCCGCATGCGTGATCGAGAAGTAGCCCGTCACGGTCGCGGCGATGGCGAAGTTGAAGGCCACAAGGCCCGAGGCGTCGTTCATGAGCGCCTCGCCCTCGAGCAGGCGCAGGATGCCGCCCGGCAGCTTGGCCCGGCCGGAGATCGAGCCGACCGCGACCGCGTCGGTCGGCGACAGGATCGCCGCGAGCGCGAACGCGGCCGACAGCGGAATCGCCGGGATCAGCCAGTGGATGAACGGCCCGACGAGCAGGACGGTGGCGAACACGAGTCCGAGCGCCAGCAGCAGGATCGGCGAGCGCAGCCGCCACAGCTCCTCGCGCGGGGTGATCTTGCCGTCATTGAACAGCAGCGGGGCGATGAACAGCACGAAAAACAGCTCCGGCTCGAACGGCACATGGTGCACGAACGGCATGTACGCCGCCGCGATGCCGAGCCCGATCTGGATGATCGGCACCGGAACGAACGGGATGAGGCGCTGGATGACGTTGGATGCTCCGATCAGCACCAGCAGCGCCATCGTCAGCAGAAAAATCTCCATGGTTCGATCAAGCTCCTTCTGCGATGGAAACAGCCTTACGAGGCATTATCTTATTACTTTACCATAAGGAAGCGCCGACCGCCCAATCGCGACGGGCTTGGCAGGCCGGAGGCAAGGGCTAGCGGCATGGATGATTGTCGGCGTGGATGATTTTCGGCGTGGTTTGGCTCGCGCATCGCTCCATGGCCGGGTAGACAAAAATCCAAGGCAGATTTCTGCCTTGGATTGCGTCATTTTATGAAAAAAAGCCGATTCAAGATAGAAATCTGCCTTGGTTCTAGCCTTTTCCTTTCAGCACAGCCGATTCAAGGCAGAAAGACGCCTTGAATCGATCCGTTTGCCCTGGATTCAGCAAATCCAAGGCAGAAGGGTGCCCTCGCTTCAGCCCTCACCTTCGAAAGCATTCCGACTTCCTCCACCTGTCAACCCGCGACGGAGGAAAAGGCTTCCGGCTGCCGATGCCGCTGCCGGATCAAGCCGAGCAGCAGCCCGAGCATCGCCATCTCACCAAGCAATGGGTGGAATAGGCTGGATCCTATCTCGTTTTTATTCTACATACAGCCTCTCGCGTACGACTAAAAGCCCCGCCGAAGCTCGCTCCGGCGGGGTTTTCCTTATCCAACAGTGGGGGGCATCGGCAGCAGCTGCCGACCGGCTTTCCTTCAACTACTGTGTCGATTAGCGTGAGCTCCGCTCGCTACGAGACCAGGCTTATGCCTCGCCTCTTGCGGATCCGTTCGTAATCGTTCAGCAGAGCATCCAGCTCCTGGGACAGAAACAGCACCAATTCGGATCGGAATCCGCATTGTTCCGCGGCTTTAATCATTTCCGAGCGCTTTTGCTCGACTGCTTCCAATATCCGGGACACGTTCAGGTCCATGGGCTATCCCCTCCTGCTTCATATATCGGCAAGGGGAGGATATTTTTCCATCTATTCTCAACCTATTTCTGGCATAATTTCCTTGGCCGCGAGCTGAAGGAACGCCTCCAGCTCCATCGCCCCGAGATCGCCTCCGCCCCGGCTGCGCACCGCCGCCCGGCCTGCTTCCGCCTCAGCCGCTCCGACGACGAGCATATACGGAACCTTGGCGAGCTGCGCGTCCCGGATGCGGCTGCCGAGCTTCTCGCTGCGGCTATCCGTATCCGCGCGCAGGCCCGCCTCGACGAGCCGCTCCCGCATCCGCTCGGCGGCTTCGCGCTGCGCCTCCGATACCGGCAGCACGCGCGCCTGCACCGGCGCGAGCCACATCGGGAACGCGCCGGCGAAGTGTTCCGTCAGGATGCCGAGAAAGCGGTCGATCGAGCCGTAGACGGCCCGGTGGATGACGACCGGCCGATGGCGCGCGCCGTCTTCGCCGACGTAGCCGAGATCGAATTTGTCCGGCATCTGGAAATCGAGCTGGATCGTGCCGCATTGCCAGCTGCGCCCGAGCGCGTCGAGCACATGGTAGTCGATCTTCGGCCCGTAGAAGGCGCCGTCGCCTGCATTCAGCCGGTAGTCCGCCCCGCGCCGCACCAGCACGTCCCGCAGCGCTCCCTCCGCCTGCTCCCACAGCTCCTCGGAGCCCATGCTGTCCTGCGGCCTCGTCGACAGCTCCATCCGGTAGGTGAAGCCGAACGCGCCGTACGTGTCGTCGATCAGTTCCATGACGCGGCCGATCTCCTCCCCGATCTGGTCCGGTCGGACGAACAGATGGGCGTCGTCCTGGCAGAACGAGCGGACGCGCATCATGCCGCTCAGCGCCCCCGAGAACTCGTGGCGATGGACCTGGCCGAACTCCGCCAGCCGCAGCGGCAGCTCGCGGTACGAGCGGAGCCGGCTGCCGAAGATCAGCATGTGGCCCGGGCAGTTCATCGGCTTGAGCGCATACGGGCTGCCGTCCACGTCGCAGAAGTACATCTGGTCCTGGTAATGGTCCCAGTGGCCCGACTCCTCCCACAGCCTGCGGTTCATCAGCAACGGCGTGCGAACCTCTTCGTAGCCTCGGCGCAGCTGCAGCCGGCGGGAGAAGTCCTCCAGCGCCGTCCGCACCGCCATGCCGCGAGGCAGGTAGAACGGCATGCCCGGAGCTTCTTCGGTGAACAGAAACAGCCCCAGCTCCTTGCCGAGCTTGCGGTGGTCGCGCCTGCGCGCTTCCTCCAGCCGCTCCAGATGCTCGCCCAGCTGCGCTTTTTTCCAAAAAGCCGCGCCGTGGATCCGCTGCAGCATCGGCCGCTCGGAATCGCCCCGCCAGTAGGCGCCCGCGACGCTCATCAGCCGCAGCGCCTTGAGCCGTCCCGTCGACGGCAGCAGCGGTCCCGCCTCGACCGCCTCGAACCGGCCGTGCGCATAGAGCTCGATAGGACCGTCGTCCGCACGCTCCCGCAGCAGCTCCAGCTGCAGCGACTCCCCTCGCTCCGCCAGCCGCTCCTCCGCCTCCGAACGGCCAAGCTCCATGCGCGAAAACGGCAGATCCTCGGCGACGATCCGCTCCATCTCCTTCTCGATCCGCGCCAGCTCGCCCGCTCCGATCGGCTCGGCCAGCAGCACGTCGCAGCCGAAGCCGTCGGCGCTGGCGAAGCAGCTCCCAAGCTGCACGGCGGCGTCTCCGTACAGCTGCCCGAGCGCATGGGCCAGCACATGGGCCGCGCTCCGGCGCAGCAGCTCCAGCGCTTCCGGCGACTCCGGCAAGAGCAGCTCCAGCGCTCCGCCGCCCGGCAGCGGCTGGCCGAGGTCGACGAGCCGCCCGTCCAGCCGGGCCGCAGCGGCCTTGGCGCGCAGGCCCGGGCGGATCGAGTCCGCGACGGCCGCGGCGGTCGTGCCGGCAGGATACCTCCTGACTTGTCCGCTCGGCAGGGCGATGACGATCTCGCCGCCGCTGGATGCTCTTTCTTCTCTGATTTCCATGCGATTCTCCTCCTTTCTTCGAATGGGAACGACAAAAAACGCGCTTCATCCCGAGAAGGGACGAGCGCGCTTAGGACCCGTGGTTCCACCCTGATTCGACCTCCCGCATGAGCGTCCGCAAAAAGCGCATCGGCACGGAAAGTCCTTCATTGGCGTCCGATAGCGGGGACGATCCGGCAGGCTTACGGCCGCGCGGCACTTGCCGGCGAATTCAGCGCTGCAGCTATCAGAGGGGTAATCCCGGCATCCGGCACCGAAGAAGCTCGCAGCGTTCGCTTCTCTCTCTGGGCGGCCCGCGAAGGGGATCCTGTCTCTGGTCATGGCTCACTGAAGAATGAGATTGGAGCCTATCTTACCCGCTCGGAGGCGGGCAAGTCAAGACCCTGTTTGAAACCCGATGCCGAACGTTGATAGACTAACATAAAGGAGAGGATGAGAAGCATGCCAACCATGATCTGCCTGCACGGCCTGACGCCGGAGCAGGAAGCGCGCGTGCGCGAGGCCGCGCCGGGCTGGAACATCGTATTCGGCCGTCCCAAGGAGCTGGACGACAAGCTGTTCCGCGAAGCGGAGGTCATCTGCGGATGGAGCCCCGCCATCGAGAAGGAGTCTCTCGGCGAGGGCGGCTCGCTCAAGTGGCTGCAATCGTGGTCCGCCGGCGTGGACAAGATGCCGCTGGACAAGCTGGAGCAGGCCGGCGTCATCCTGACGACGGCGAGCGGCGTGCATCCCGTGCCGATGTCGGAGACGGCGCTGGCGATGATGCTCGCCTTCTCGCGCGGCCTGCACCATTCGGTGCGCAGCCAGCTCCGGGGCAAATGGGAGCCGCGCGAGCCGTACGCGGAGCTGAATGGAGCGACGCTCGCGATCATCGGAGCGGGCGAGATCGGCACCGAGCTCGGCCGGCTCGGCCAGGCGCTCGGCATGCGCACGATCGGCGTGCGCCGCACGGCGCGGCCGACGCCGCATATGGACGAGACACTGGCGATCGGGCAGCTGCATGACGCGCTCGCCCAGGCGGACTACGTCGTCAACGTCCTGCCTCACACGCCGGATACGGAGCGCGTCTACGGCGCCGCCGAATTCGCGGCGATGAAAGAGAGCGCCGTATTCATCAACATCGGCCGCGGCGTATCGGTCGATACCGAAGCGCTCGTCGAGGCGCTGCGCAGCGGCGCGATCGGAGGAGCCGGACTCGACGTGACCGATCCGGAGCCGCTGCCGGAGGGCCATCCGCTGTGGGCGATGGAGCAGGTCATCCTCACGCCGCATATGGGCGGCAGCTCCGGCCGCTACAAGGAGCGCGTCACCGACCTGTTCGTCCGCAACCTCAAGAGCTACCTGGAGGACGGACGCCCGGCGCGCAACATCGTCGACTACGAGCGGGGATACTGAACCCCCTTTTTCCATGCCGGCAAGATTCCATGGCGTCCATGGTATCGTTCGTTCCCGTCGAGCTGCCCGCCGCATTCTAGCCGCGAATCCAGCCGTCCGGGAGATGAAGCTCACGGATGGCTTTGGCCGGCGTACCGCCGACGACGGTGCGGGCGGGAACGTCGCGGATGACGACGCTCCCGGCAGCGATGACCGCGCCGTCTCCGATCGTCACTCCCGCCAGAATGGTGCACCGCGTGCCGATCCAGACGTTGTTGCCGATGAAGACCGGCTTCTTGAGCTGCCCGTAGTCCACATCCGCATCCAGCCGATGGTAATCGCTGTCCATGATGCTGGTCCGGGGCCCGATCCGCACGTCGTTGCCGATGACGATTTCGCGAGTGGCGGCGATGCCGCAGCCGGCGTTGATGAACACATTGTCGCCGATATGCAGCTTCGCTCCCGGCTCCACCGTCAGCTGGCTCGCCCACGGCTTGCCCGCCATCGAGAATTTACGTCCCACTTTCAAGTCGCCGAAACGATTCACGTAAATCCTTCCGCGAATCATCGGAGCATCCCGAAACGAATGCCCACCGCTGCCGAGCTTGGCGATGCCCTTGATTCTGCGGTATACCTGGATCCACTTCTGCTTCAGGCCCATCGCTCCGCCGCCTTTCCATTCGTTTATATTATTCATTATGAATAATATTTATAATGAAATCTACCTTTCGAGACTTTTTGTCCTTTTTGACCGTAAAAAAAGAGCGATCCCGATTCGGGACCGCTTCTTTTTCTTTGCCATGCTTCGTCCTTAGTCCGCCAGGCGCAGCTGGCGCACGAGCCGCGTCAGATGCTCCAGCGCATACAGGACGCGCTGCTTGACCTTGTCGCTGGCCGGCTCGCCGTCCGCGCCGAACGAGCGCGCGTCTCCGCCGATCGACACCCACTCCGTGCAGTTGATGCCGTGCAGGTTGCGGACGACCGTCTGCAGCTGCGTCAGCGAGCTGACGCCGACGGCGCCGGCCGCGGAGCTGGCGACGAGCACCGGCTTGCCTTCGAACTGCGCCGCTCCGAGGTAGTCGAGCGCGTTTTTGAGCGTGCCGGAGAACGAGCCGTGATACTCCGGCGTGCCGAGAATGACGCCGTCCGCGCCGGCGACGGCCTGCACGAGCAGGTCGATCTGCTCGCTCGGCTCCACGGCATCGGCCGAGTAGAGCGGCAGCTCATGCCGGTACAGATCGATGAACGTCACCTCGATATCCTTCTCCTGAAGCGCCTTCTCCATATAGCGGAGCAGCTGCGTGCTGGTCGCTTCCTTGCGGTTGCCTCCGGCAATGATGGCAATCTTCATCCGTCGATCATCCTTTCGTTTCCAGCTAGGGTTCCTGTATCCCATTATAGCCGGCTTGCGAACTTTCTCAAGTATTTTATTTAAAAAGTCGCAGATGGCTCCTCATGAAGACCCGCTTCGATCTCGAAAACGGCTGCCGCCCCCTGCTCCAGCGGCTTCAGCTCGATGCGCCCGTTCATCCGTTCGACGAGCGAGCGGCAGATCGCGAGCCCCAGCCCCGTGCCCCCGTACAAGCGCGAGATGGATGAATCGCTTTGCGTGAACGGCTTGAACAGCAGCGGAAGCTTGTCGTCCGGTATGCCGATGCCGGTGTCCCGGATGCGGAACTCCAAGCGGATTACACCGCCTTTTCGCCAGGCTTCCCTGACTTTGACGGAGATGCCGCCTTGCTCCGTGAACTTGACCGCGTTGCTGATGAGGTTGTGGAGCACCTGGCGCAGCCGCTTGCCGTCGCCGATCAGCACCTCCGGCAGGCCCGGCTCGAGCTCGAGGATAGCGTCGAGCTTCTTTTCTCTCAGCTTGCCGAGAAACAGCTGCAGGGACCCGACGACGACGTCGCGCAGCTCGAACGGCTCTTGCGCGAGCGGGATTTCCCCGCCCGACTCCATCCGCGAATAGTCGAGCACGTCGTCCATGACGTCCATCAAGCCGCTGCCGCTGCTGCGGATGATGCGCACGTACTCCCGCTGGCTCTCGTCGAGATCGGTGTCGAGCAGCAGCTCGCTCATGCCGAGCACGCCGTTCAATGGCGTGCGGATCTCATGGCTCATGACGGCGAGGAACTCGCTCTTGATCTTGAGCGCCTCCTCGGCCTGCGACCGGGCGTGCCACGCTTCCCGCAGCGCCGTATTCCGCGGAGTCAGATCGGTGGAGATCGTGTAGATGTCCATCCGTCCGTCGCGTCCGTCCCACGGGACGAATACCGTGCTCAGCTCCAGCACCCGCCCTTCCTTGGTGCGGACGCGCAGCTCGGATGTCTGCGCCCGGCCTTGCTTCGCCCGCAGGAAGCAGCGCCTGACGCGCAGCTGATCCGCCGGGTCCAGGATGGACCAGAAGCGGCTCCCTTCCAGCTCGCCGGCGCTGTAGCCCGTCAGCCGGACCGCCGCCGGATTGATGCGCAGCAGACTCCCGTCGCGGCTGAACAGGCACACCATGTCGGGATTGTACTCGAAAATGGAATCGTAGCGGCTGCGGTTTCCGGCCGCTTCTTTCCAGGCGGCCTTCTTTTCGAGCATCAAGCTCAGCGCGAACAGGACGAGCGTCAGCACGGCGACGACGACGATCGCCTCGACTCCATTCCACTCCTCCATGCCGCACCGCTCCTCTCCTTGACCGATCCTCTATGAGGTGCATTAACCTCACGGCCTTGAATAGAACCGGAAAGGCGCGGAAGCGGGAACGGTTCGGACGGTGGCGCGAAGGGTAGAATAGCGGCATGACCCTAATTGCAGAAGGAGTGGAGCATTATGGCAACGGAGCTTTCCCGCGAGGAGCTGGAGGAGAAGATCGCGGCGCGCCTGCAGAAGGAGAAATACGGCGTGCTGTCGACGGTGGAGGAGGATCGTCCGCGTTCGAGGTACATGTCGATTTTCCATGATGGGCTGACCGTGCTGCTGCTGGCGGATCGGCGCTCCTGGAAGGTCGACCAGCTGGAGGCCAATCCCCATGCGAACCTGCTGATGGGCCTGGAAGGCCACATGTGGCCCAAGGACATCGTCGACGTGCAGGGACGCGCGAGCATCCAGGACGACCGCTCGGTCATCCGCGACCTGTGGGAGTCGGACATGAACCGCTATTGGGAAGGTCCGGACGATCCCAACATCGTCGTGCTGAAGCTCGTGCCGGACACGATCGTGCTGACCGAAGGGCACAACGACGAGAAGGTGTGGAAGCGCGAGGGCTAGGCTCTGCGCGGCTGCAGCTCGAAAACCCGTTCTCCGTCCTGCCGAAGCGCTGCTTCTGCGGAACGGAGAACGGGTTTTTTGCGCCGGCGCCCGGCTAGCCCCGCAGGAAGATCGCCCCGATCGCCAGCGCGCCGAGAATGCCCCAGACGGCGTTCAGCTTCAGGTACTGCACGAGGATGAAAAACGCCGCCGCGATCAGGAACGGCATGAAATGGAGCAAGCCGGAGCTTTCCTTGAAGGCGAACTTGGAGAAATCGTACGCCAGCATCGCCATCATGACGAAGATGACCGGCTGGATGCCCTTTATCATGCCTTTGATGACGGGGTTGCCGCTCAGCTTCATCATGATGCCCGAAAGCGCCACCATGACGAGCGCCGTCGGCAGCACGACCGCGACGAGCGCGACGGCGCTGCCGGCCACCCCTGCGACCTTGTAGCCGATGTAGGCCGCCAGCTTGGTCGCGATCGGTCCGGGCAGCGCGTTGCCGAAGGCGAGCGCCTTGCCGAATTCGTCGGTCGTCATCCAGCCGTAGCGGCCGACTACCTGATCCTGATAGATCGGGATGATCGACGGCCCTCCGCCGTAGCCGAGCAGCGTCGCCACCCCGAACGAGTAAAAGAGATTCCATAATGTCGCCAGCACTCGCGATGCTCCTTTCTGTGCCGTCGGGTGGCCAAGTCCTACCGGCTTACCAGCCGATCGCCAGGCCGTCGCCGCGCGGATCGGCCGCGCCGGTCATCAGGCCGCCCGCGTCGATGACGATGCCCTGCGCCTGGCCGGTGAGGCCATCCCAGGCGTCGACCAGCTCGACCCGGTGCCCCCATCCGCGCAGCGTCGCCGCCGCAGCGGCCAGGCCGCGGTTTTCGAGCTTGAGGCTGTCGCTGTCCTGCCCCCACGTCCGGCCGTAGATCCAGCGCGGCAGCGAGAGCGCCTCCTGGACGGTGCAGCCGTAGTCGATCAGGCCGGTGATGACGGACAGCTGCGTCTGCGGCTGGCCCTCGCCGCCCTGCGAGCCGACGAGCGCCCACGGCTTGCCCCCGCGCAGGATCATCGCCGGCATGAGCGTGTGGAACGAGCGCTTGCCCGGAGCGAGCACGTTCGGGGCGGACGGATCGAGCGAGAAGAACGAGCCGCGGTTCTGCAGCAGCACGCCGGTGTCGTCGGGCATGTAGGCCGCTCCGAAATCGTAATACAGGCTTTGGATGAAGGAAACGGCGTTGCCCTCGCCGTCCACGACCGCCGCGTAGGCGGTGTCCTGCCCCATCGCCGGCGACAGATGCGGAGCGGGATTCGGGAAGCTGCGGCCGATCTCGTCGTACAGATGGCGCGCGTACGATTTGGACAGCAGCCGCTCCAGCGGAATATGCGCGAAGTCCGGATCGGTCAAGTAGCGGTCGCGGTCGCGGAACGTCTTTTTGACCGTCTCGGCCATCAGGTGGTAGAACGCGGCCGAATCGCGCGGGATCGCGGACAGGTCGGCGTTCTCCAGCACGTTCAGCATCATGAGCGCGGAGAAGCCCTGCGAGTTCGGCGGCATCTGATGCACCTCGCAGCCCCGATAGCTCACCGACACGGTGCGCACCCACTCGCCGCGATGGGCGGCGAAGTCCCCGCGCGTCAGCAGGCCGCCGTCCCGCTCCATCCCGGCGACGATGCGCTCCATGACCGACCCTGCATAAAAGCCGTCCCGGCCCGCCGCCTGCAGCTCCCGCAGCGTGCGCGCGAGCGCCGGCTGCATGAGCCGGTCGCCGGCCCGCAGCAGCCGGCCCTGCGGCAGGTAGAGCTCCGCCAGCGCGGGGCAGGCGGTAAGCTCGCGCTCGCCGAGCCGCATCCAATGCGCCAGATTGCGCGAGATCGGAAAGCCCTGTTCGGCGTACTGGGCCGCCGGCTCCAGCAGCTCCTCCCACGGCATCCGGCCGCCGCGCCGCCACACCTCCCACCAGGCGTCGACCATGCCCGGCACCGTGATCGAGCTGCGCACGCCGCGCCGAGGAATTTCCTGCTCTCCCGCGTCCGCATAGACGGACGGCGACACGCCGCTGCCGGCGCGGCCGCTGCCATTGTAGCCGGCGATCTCTCCACTCGCCGCGTCGTAGAGCATGAAGAACGCGTCGCCGCCGACGCCGGTCATATGCGGATAGACGACGCCGAGCGCCGCGCTGACGGCCACGGCCGCATCGGCGGCGCTGCCGCCTCGGCGCACGATGTCCCGTCCAATCTCGCTGGCGATGTAATGGGGCGTCGCGACCATCCCCTGGTAGCCCATCGGCATGACCGGCTTCATACGCTTCCCTCCTCGTAGATGTCGAGCGCCGCCTGCACCGCCGCTCCGGCCTCGAGCCGCGCGCCGTGGCGCAGCAGCACCGCCTCCAGCGCGACGAGCAGCAGGAGCACGTTGCGCTTCGAGCAGCTGTAGCCCATCGTGCCGATGCGCCAGATGCGGCCCTTGAGCGGGCCGAAGCTGCTCGCGATCTCGATGCCGAACTGCTCCAGCAGCATCGAGCGCACGGATTCCCCGTCGATGCCCTCGGGAATCTCGACGCAGGCGACGACGGCCAGCTTGCACGACGGATCGCCGTACAGCCGCTGGCCCATCGCCTCCAGTCCCGCGACGAGCGCCGACTCATGCCGGCGGTGGCGGGCGAAGCGCGCCTCGAGCCCTTCCTCCAGCACGAGCCGCACGCCCTCGCGCAGCGCATACAGCATCGACGTCATCTCGGTGTGGTGGTTGAGCCGCGCCGGGCTCCAGTAGTCCTGCAGCTGGCTGAGGTCGAGGTAGTTGCTGCGGATGACGCTGCCGCCGAGCTCGCTCGACGGCGGCGGCTGCAGCTTCGGCGCGGCGGACGCGAGCGCGGCATGGCCCGCGCTGCCGGGTCCGGCGGCGGACTCGGGCCGAGCGGCCGCGCCGCTTGAGCCAGGCAAGCCAGCGGCGGCCAGAGCGCCGGGCGGCTCCTCCGCTGCCGCAGCCGGAGGCTGCAGCCCGCGCTCGACGCGCTTGCGGCGGAGCAGCTTCGCCTCGGCGCGCTCGTTGTACGTGATCGGCGCCATGCCGGACGGCACCGACAGGCATTTCTGCGCGCCGCCGACGACGGCGTCGAGACGCCAGGCGTCGGTCTCGACCGGCACGCCGCCGATCGTCGCCACTGCGTCGACGACGATCAGGATATCGCGCTCCCGGCAGGCCTTTCCGATCGCCTCCAGCGGCTGCACGCGGCCGGTCGACGTCTCGCCGTGGACGATCGCCACAAGATCCGGCCGGCAGGCGTCGATCGCCTCGATCACCTCGCGCGGCTCGAACACCTCGCCCCATGGCTTCTCGATCGTATATACCTCCGCCCCGAGCCGCTGCGCCAGCTCCGTCAGCAGATGGCCGAACCGGCCGAAGATCGGCACGAGCACCCGGTCCCCCGGCTCGATCAGCCCGGTCAGCACCGCTTCCAGCCCGGAACGGGACGTGCCGTCGACCGGATACGCCCAGCGGTTGCCGGTGCGGAACAGCTCCCGCAGCATCTCCATCGTCTCGTTCATGAGGGCGGTGAACTCCGGGTCGAACTGGCCGAGCACCGTATGGCTCATCGCCCGCAGCACGCGCGGGTCGGCCTCCACCGGCCCCGGCGTCAGGATCGTCCTCGGCGTCGGCGCCAGATCGGCATATCGTTTCATGGCACTCTCTCCTCGTAGGCAAGCTCGTAAAGCGCATCGATCAAAACCGCCAAGCCCGCGGCCAGCTGCGCCTCCTCCGTAAATTCCAGCGGGGAATGGCTGATGCCGGCCCGGCTCGGCACGAACAGCATCGCGGCCGGACAAAGCTCCGACAGGAGCTGCGCGTCATGCCCCGCTCCGCTCGCCATGCGGCGGACCGCCAGGCCCCGCCGCGCGGCCGCCCGCTCGAGCCGTTCGGCCAGACCCGCGTCCATCGGGGCCGGCGGCGCGTCCATCCACAGCTCGCCCTGCAGCTCGAGGCCGCGCCGGGCGGCGATGCCGTCCAGCTCCTCCAGCAGCTCCCGGCAGAACGCCTCCAGCGCCTGCGCGTCGTCATGCCGGACGTCCAGCGTGAACACGACCCGGCCCGGCACGACGTTCGGCGTGCCGGGCTCGGCGGCGATCCGGCCGACCGTGGCGACCATCGGCTCGCCCCGGCGGACGGCCGCCCGCTCGGCCGCGAGCGCCATCTCCGCCGCTCCGGCGAGCGCGTCGCGCCGCAGGCGCATCGGCGTCGTGCCGGCGTGGTTGGCTTCGCCGGCCACCGTGAACGTGTAGCGGCGCTGGCCGACGATCGCCTGCACGACGCCGATGCCTTCGCCGCCCCGTTCCAGCACGATGCCCTGCTCGACGTGGAGCTCGACGAACGCGGCCAGGTCGCCGCGCCGAGGATGCGGCTGCTCGGGGCGGCCGAAGCCCGCCGAGAGCATCGCCTCCTCCAGCGTCGTTCCGCCCGCGTCGCGATAGCGCGCGGCCCCCTCGAGGCCGTAGCGGCCGATCATCGTGCCGGAGCCCCAGTAGGAGAGCGGGAAGCGGCTGCCTTCCTCCTCGCACAGCGACACGACCTCCAGCGTCCGCTGCGGCGGTCCGCAGAAGCGTCTCAGCGCCGCCAGCGCGGCGATGCCGGCGGCGACGCCGTAGGCGCCGTCATAGGGGCCGCCGCGCCGCACGGTGTCGATGTGGGAGCCGGTCAGCACGACGCCGCTCCCGGCTTCCGTCCCCGCCAGGCGGCCGTACAGGCTGCCCGCGCGGTCGAAGCGCGGCTCCAGGCCGGCTTCGGCGAGCCGCCGCTCCAGCCGGCGCTGGGCCTCCAGCCATGCGCCGTCGTACAGCAGGCGCGTCACGCCGAGCGCGCCGGCCGGGCCGATCAGGCCGGCCGAGTCCGCCGGCTGGGCGGACGCGGCGGGCTCGCCGGAGCAGCCGCTCGAACGCATCGCCGCCCCGGCCTGCTCGCCGCCTAGCGCGGCCTGCGGTGCCGGCCCTCGCTCCGCCCAAGCTGTCCCGCCAGCTGCGGCCGCCTGCTCCGCCGCCCCGGCAAGCTGCGGCTCCTGGCCATGCGCAGGCACGGCGCCTTCCGCGCCGATCCAGGCCAGCTCCCGCAGCAGCTCCATCATGAAGGAGGCCGCCTGCTCCATCTGCTCGCTTGTCAGCGCCATCCGCGCCCCCTCCTTTCTTCCGCTTCCAGCGTCAGACGCTTCAGCGCGCGCCGAACGGCCCGCCTGCCCCGGCCTCCGCGGCCAGCCGCCGCTCGGCCGGCGCGCCGAGGCCGCCCGGCGTGCGCATGCCCCCGGCCGGCACGACTCCGCCTTCGAGCGAATAGGCGACGCGCCCCCGCAGCAGCGTGCGGACGACCCGCACGTCCATCCGCATGCCCGTGTACGGGCTGTGCGGGTGCAGGTACTGCAACTGGCTGCTCTGCAGCGTGTAGCCGGCGCGGCGGTCGATCAGCGCCAGATCGGCGTCCTTGCCGACGGCGATGGCGCCCTTGCCGGCCAGGCCGAACCGCTCCGCCGGCGCCCCGGACAGGACGCGGGCGAGCCGGCCGGCCGGGATGCCGCGCCGCAGCCCTTCGCCGAGCACGAGCTCGACCGTGCTCTGCGCGCCGGAGATGCCGCCCCAGGCGTCGAAGAAGCTCAGCCCCGGCCGCGCCTTCAGCTCGATCGGGCTCGGGCTGTGGTCGGAGGCGACGAGGTCGATCTTGCCCTCCGCCAGCTGCGCCCACAGCCGCTCGACGCTTTCGGCGTCCCTCAGCGGCGGCGCGCATTTGGCCACCGGCCCGATCCGCGCCATGTCGTCCGCCGTCAGCATCAGGTAGTGCGGGCACGTCTCCACGGTCACATCCAGGCCGTCCCGCCGCGCGCGGTGTATCCGCTCCACGCTGTCCGGATGGCTGATGTGCACGAAGTGCAGGCGGCAGCCGGTGAGCTCCGCATAGAACAGCGCCCGGTGCACCGCCTCCAGCTCCGCGACCGGCGGCCGCGAAGCGGCGAAGTCGAGCGCCCCGAAGCGGCCTGCCCGCCGCATCGAATCGCCGAGCGCGGTCGTCATGCTGTCGTTCTCCGCATGCAGCGCCAGCACGCCCCCGAACGAGGCGATGCGCCGCATCCCCTCGTACAGCGTCCAGTCGTCCGCCTCGACGAAGCGGCCCTCTCCTTCGCCCCCCGGCTTGGAGACGAACGCCTTGAAGCCGACGACGCCGGCTTCCGCCATGGGCTCGAGCTCCTCCAGCTTGCCCGGGACGAGCCCGCCCCAGAACGCGTAGTCGACGGCGGAGCGGCCCTCGGCGCAAGCCGCCTTGAGGGCGAGCGCGGCCCGGTCGACCGTGGCCGGCAGCCCGTTCAGCGGCATGTCCGCGTAGGCGGTCACGCCCCCGGCCGCGAGCGCGGCGGAGCCGGTCGGGAACCCTTCCCAATAGCCCATGTTCGGCTCGTTGAAATGCACGTGCACGTCCACGCCGCCCGGCAGCACGAGCAGCCCCGACGCGTCGACCGTCTGCGCCCCGGCCGCGTCCAGCTCCGGCCCGATCGCGGCGATCCGACCGCCCGCGATCGCGATGTCGAGCCGCTGCGGCTCCGCGAAGTCCGGCAGGACGACGTCTCCGCCCTTAATCAGCGTCTCCCAGCCCTTGCCCTCCGGCACCGTGTTCTTCGTCATGATGTTCGCCCCTTCCCTACGCCGCAATCCTCGCCATGCCTCGCCATGCCTCGCCCTAGCTGCCGTCCGTCCCGTCCGCGCGTCGCCCGGCTCCTTCATCGGGAGGCCTGCCGGCGCATCAGCCGGCTCGCTCAGCTGCCCCGGTAGCTGCTGTACCCTCCCGGCGCGACGATCAGCGGCACGTGGTACGGCTGCGACGCGTCCGCGATCGTGAACCGGATCGGAATCTGCTCCAAAAACGCCATGCCTTGAGCGGCGCCGACTCCCGCCGCGCGGAAATACGCGCCGGCCTCGAACAGCAGCTCGTACGTGCCGGGCGTCAGCTCATCCCCGGCCAGCAGCGGGCCGTCGATGCGGCCGTCGGCGTTCGTGAGCGCCTCGCGCAGCAGGCCGGCCTCCCCTTCTCCGGCGAGGCGCGTCAGCGTCAGCGCCATGCCTGCCGCCGGGCCGCCTTTCGACGTGTCCAGCACATGCGTCGTCAATTTTCCGCTCATGCCGCTCCCCCTTCCCTTTGCCTAGCCGTCGATGAGATCCGCCAGCCGGAAGCCGGTGATGCGCCCGATCTCCCGCAGCGCCTGCTCCAGCTCCGCCTCGCGCTCCCGCAGCGTCCGCTCGCGCAGCGCCTGCAGGATGCCGTCCTTGTCCTTGCCCTTCACCGCGAGGATGAACGGAAACCCGAATCGCTCGACGTACTGCCGGTTGAGCGCGGAAAACGTCTCGAACTCCTCCGGACTCAGCCGGTCGAGGCCCGCGCCCTGCTGCTCGGCGACGGAATGCTCGCTCATCGCGAGCCGCGCCCCGAGGTCGGGATGCTGCCGCAGCAGCGTCAGCACCGCTTGCTCGCCCGACTCGCGCACGGTCCGCTCCATCGCGGCATGCAGCTCCTGGCGGCTGGCGTACGGCCGGCCCGCTGCCGCCCGCTCCGCGACCCAAGGCGAGTGCTCGTAGATGCCGCCGAGCGCCTCGACGAGCCTTTCCGGCGTCATGCCGTTCAGCTCCCCGATCGTCACGCGCGCGCTCATGTCCAGTACCCCTCGTGCACCGCGACGATCGCCTCGTCGAGCTCCGCGAACGGCCCGATGACCTCCACCGGCTTCTGGCCGGCGGCGAACACCTCGCGGCACGGCAGGTCCAGCGTCGGGTTCTGCTCGTCGTCGCCGGTCAGCTCCAGCAGCCTCTTCTCGCTGATGCCGTACACGACGGTGCCGACGTTGCCCCAGTAGATGGAGCCCGCGCACATCGCGCACGGCTCGACGGACGTGTACAGCGCGCAGTCCCACAGGAACTTCTTGTCGAAAAGGCCGGAAGCGCGCTCCATCAGCGTCGTCTCGGCATGGCCGGTGCAGGTGCGCCCGGTCACCTCGATATTGCCCTGCTCCAGCAGGATCTCGCCGTCCGGGCCGACGAGCAAGGCCCCGAACGGCGTATTGCCGGACTCGCGCGCCGCCCTCGACACCTCGACGGCCCGCTTCAGGTAGCGGATATGGTCTCTTTCGCTCATCGCATTCTCTCCTTCTTGGATCGGGTTCGCTCTAGGGCTGCCGATCGTCCTCGCCAAGCCGGTCAGCCCCGGCTTGCCGGCCTGCCGCGCTTATCCCGCGCCACCTTCCCTGGCCGGCTCGCCCGCCGAAGCCCGGCATACCGCCCGGAAGATGCTGCCGTAGCCGGTGCAGCGGCAAATGTTTCCGGCCAGCGCCTCCTCCGTCTCGGCCCGGGACGGGCAAGGATTGGCCTCCAGCATCGACGTCGCGCTGACGACCATGCCGGGCGTGCAATAGCCGCACTGGAAGCCGCCTTCCTCGAGAAAGGCGCTCTTCACGCGCTCGGCCCGCTCGCTCCGCAGTCCCTCGATCGTGACGATGTCGGCGCCCTGGCACTGATAGGCGGACAGCAAGCAGCTGTTCATCGGCTCGCCGTCCACGAGCACCATGCAGGCGCCGCAGCGGCCGATCTCGCAGGATCGCTTCGTGCCGGTCAGGCCGTGATCCTCGCGGATGACCGCCAGCAGGCGGCGCGACGGATCGGCCCGCAGCGAGCGCGGCTCGCCGTTCAGGCGGAAGCGGAGCTCGATCGCGCCGCCATCGGGAGGCCCCGATGCGGCTTCTGCCGGTGCCGCGCCGGCATCGAGCCGCTCCGGCGCCAGCACGGCTTGCGCCGAAGCCTGCTCCGCGAGCGCGGAAGCGGCTCCTTCTTCTCCGGCGGGAGGGACCGGCTCCGCGCGGCTTGCCTGTTCCGGCACGGCCGCATCGGCGGGGCTATCTTCGGGAAGCGCGTCCGGCACGCTGTTCGCACGCTCCGGCGCCTCTGCCAAGGCATCCGTCGCGTCCGCAGCCCGCTCCGCCAGCTGGCGCCGCTCGGGCTCCGACTCGCCGACGGGATACCGCTTCGTCTCGTCACGCATCGCTTCCGCCTCCTTTGGCCTGCCATCCGGCGCTCCAGGGCCGCAGCAGCTCGCCCGGCTCGACCGGGAGCCGGCGCACCCGCACGCCGACCGCGTCGCGGATCGCCGCCGTGATCGCCGGAGCCAGCGCCACCGAGCCGATCTCGCCGACGCCGCGCGGACCGTAGCTGTCGTCCTCCGGCAGCTCCTCGATCGCCTCGACCGTCAGCCGCCCGACATCGGCGGCCGACGGCACGAGATACGTGTCGAAGTTGCGCGTCGCATAACGCCCTTCCTCCATGACCGCATCCTCGCTCAGCGTGAAGCCGAGCGCCATCGAGGCCCCGCCCTCGATCTGGCCGAGATAGCCCTGCGGGTTGGCGACGGGGCCGGCGGCGACCGCATGATGCTGGTCGGTCACCTTGACCCGGCCGCTCCGCAGGTCGACCTCGACGCGGGCGGCGACCGCCGCGTAGGTGTACAGGAAATGCGCGCCGACGTGCGGCTTGCTCGTGACCGGATAGTGGAACGTCGTCTCGCAGGCGATCGGCTCGGCCGCCGACCGGCGGGCCAGCTCCGCGTACGTGGCGACGATGCTGCCGTCCTCGTCCACGACGCCGCCCGCGCCGGTGCGCAGCCGCTCCGCCGGCACCCCGGAGCCCGCGGCCGCGGAAGCCGCTTCCGTCAGCCGCCGCGTCAGCTCGGGCCGCAGCCGCCGCAGCGCCATCCACATCATGCTGGTGGCGCGGGAAGCGGTCGACGAGCCGCTGTTCGGGACGATGTCGGTGTCGCCGATGAGGATGCGGATGTCGTCCGGCGCGAAGCCGAACTGCTCGATCAGCATGCCGCTCAGCGTCGCGAGCAGCCCTTGGCCGAACTCCTCGTAGCCGAACACCGCCTCGATGACGCCGTCCGCCGCCAGCCGCAGGATGCCGCCCGCCGGGTCGGGAATGCCGTAGCCGAGGCCGGCTCCGTGCATCGTCAGCGCCGCGCCGTAGCCGACGCGCACCCACGGCGCGCGCACGCGGGAGGCCTCAGCAACGGCCAACGCGGCGTCTTGTCTCGACAGATACCGGTCCGGCTCCGCCGCTGCCAGCCGCGCTTCTTCCGCCGCGCCGGTCGCGCTGCCGGCTCTCGTCCCGCTTCCCCCCTCGATACCTGCCGCCGCCGCGATCAAGCGGACCGCTGGACGCGACTGCCAGAGCGGGGAGCGCTCGAGCGCCTCCCACACCTGCCGCGCGCCGTCGGTCGGCGCGATCGGCTGGCCGAGCGGTCCGGGATCGGACGGCTCGCGCATGTTCATCCGCCGGAATTCCCATGGATCGATGCCGTGAAGCTCCGCCAGCTCGTCGAGCTGGCTCTCCAGCGCGAAAATAGCCTGGTTGCCGCCGAAGCCGCGGAACTCGCCCGACACGCCGTTGTTCGTGTACACCGCATGGCCCTCGACATCGAGCTGGCCCCAGCGGTACGGCCCGATCACATGCTCGGTGGAGAAGTTGAGCACCTCCGCGCCGAGCGTCGCGTACGCCCCCGTATCCGACAGGATGCGGACGCGATGGGCGAGCAGCCGTCCGTCCCGGTCCGTCCCGGTGCGCATCGAGATGAGCATCGGGTGCCGCTTCAGCCCGGCTCGCACCGACTCCGCCCGGGAGTTGTGCAGCCGCACCGGCCGCCCGGTCTTCAGCGCCAGCAGCGAGCCGTACGGCTGCACGTTCAGCTCGTCCTTGCCGCCGAACGAGCCGCCGATCGGGCTCGATACGACGCGGATGCGCTCCTCCTCCCAATCCAGCATGCGGGCAAGCTGCATCCGGTCCATGAGGCCGTGCTGCGTCGCCGAGTAGACGGTCAGCCTGCCATCCGCTTCCGGGATGAACAGGCCGCCCTCGGTCTCCATATAAGCGTGCATCTGGCGAGGCGTCGCGTACTCCCGCTCGACGATGTGCGCGCAGCGGGCGAACAGCGCCTCCAGCTCCTCCGGCTCGCCGGTGCGGTATTCCGTGCGGTGCAGCAGGTTGCCGTCCTCATGCAGCTGCGGCGCGTCCGGCAGCAGCGCGAGGCGGGGATCGGTGAGCGGAGGCAGCGGCTCGTACTCGACGTCGATCCGCGTGAGCGCCTGCGCCGCGATCTCCGGCGTCTCGGCGGCGACGGCCGCTACGGCGTCGCCGACGTAGCGCACCCGGTCGCTGCACAGCGCAGGCTGATGCGGAAACGCGATGCCGAACCGGTTCAGCCCCGGCACGTCGCGATGGGTGATGACCGCATGCACGCCCGGCAGCGCCTCCGCCCGCTCGATGCTTATCGAGCGGATGCGCGCATGCGCGTGCTCGCTGCGCAGCACCCGCGCCCACAGCGCGTCCGGGCGGCTCATGTCCGTCAAGTACGCCAAGCTGCCGTCCACCTTGGCCGCGCCGTCCGGGCGGACCCGCCAGCGATCGCCGCTTCCTTCCCGGGTCAGGATCATGGCCGCTCTCCTCCTCTCGCTGTCCATCCTTCCCATACGGCGGCCGCAGCCAGATTGGCCGCGCAGCGGCGGCGGTACTCCGCATCGGCGAAAGCATCGCCCGCCGGCGTGTACTCCGCCAGCGCGGCCTCATGTGCGGCGCTGGCCGCGCGTGCCGGATCGCCGCTTGTCGCGAGCGCCGCCAGCGCCGCCCGCTCGGCGAGCCGCAGCCGCTGCGGCGGCGCGGAGCCGCCTCCGGCGGCGAGCCGCAGCCATGCGCCCGATGCGGCGGGGCCGCCTCCGGCCGCCGCGACGCAGACGAGCGCCGGCGTGAACGACTCGCGCCGCCCGACCTTGCGCCAGGCGTGCCAGCGGCCGCCCTCGCTGCGGGCGCCTTCGCCAGGGGCGGCCTCGCTCCATACGCTCTCGCTGCGCGCGCCTGCGCTAGGGCCGTCCTCGCTCCAAGCGCCCTCGCGGCCGCGCAGGCTGGCCGCGCCCTCCGCTTTCGGAGCAGCCGGGGCCACGGCTCCCGCTGCGGCCGCCGGCGCCGGCAGCGTCACCGCCGCCAGCAGGCGGCGCTCCGGAGCCGCTCCGGCCCGGCGCTGCTCCAGCCACGCCTCGACGCTCTGCCCGGCGAGCGAGGCGCCGTCGTACCAATCCAGCTCGGCGTCCAGCGCGAGCAGCGCCGGCAGGCTGTCTCCGACCGCCGACGCGATGTTGCCGCCCAGCGTGCCGAGATTGCGAACGCCCGGCGCGGCGATCGTGCGCAGCGCCTCGCGCAGCATCGGCCAGCCCGCGCTCTGCGGCGCCTTCAGCACGGCGGAGAGCGTCGCCTGCGAGCCGATGCGCAGGCTGCCGTCCGGCTGATGCTCGATGTCCGCGAGGCCGCGGATGCGGCGCAGGTCGAGCAGGACGGACGGCGGCGCCAGTACGCCGTTCTCCCACTGCGTGCGCAGCAGCGTCCCTCCGGCGACGGGCAAGGCGGCGAAGCCATGCCGCGCCCGGAGCCGCCAGGCTTCTTCCAGCGTGGCCGGCTGCAGCAGCAGGGGCCCGGCCGTTTCCCTCAAGCTCATGCTTGTTCCTCCTTCGCCTCTCGCTCCGATGGCGGCCCGGCCCGGCACGCTTCGCGCGTCCCGCGCTTTTGCGTCCCGTGTTCCGTGTCCCGTGTTCCGTGTTCCGTATCTTGTGTCTCGTATCTTGGTAACCCGTGTCTCGTGCCTCGTGTCCCGTATCTCGTGTCCGTATCTTGTGTCCCGTGTCCCGTGTCTCGTGTCCCGTCTGCCGCGTCCGCCGCGCCTATGCCCTCGACGTCCGCCGGCTCCTTCCTTCTACAGCCGCTGCTCGCGGATATACGGCAGGCCGAGCGACTCCGGCGAGCCGGACGGCTTGCCGCGTCCCCGCCATCCCAGGTACATGAGCACGAGGATCGTGACGACGTACGGGATCATCTTGAGGAAATACGACGGGATGAGCGAGCCCTCCAGCTGGATGCGGAAGCCGATGGAGTCCAGCGCCCCGAAGAAATACGCGCACAGCACCGCTCGCAGCGGATTCCAGCGGGCGAAGATGATGAGCGCGACGGCGATCCAGCCGCGGCCGGCGGTCATCCCTTCGTTCCACGTGGGCGAGTAGACGAGCAGCATGTTCGCTCCCGCCAGGCCGATCAGCACCGCCCCGCCGATGACATAGGCGTACCGAGACAGCTGTACGGAGACGCCCATGACGTCGGCCGTCGCCGGGTTGTCGCCGATCGCCCGCAGATGCAGCCCGAGCGAGGTGCGGTGGAGGAGCAGATGCAGCCCGAGCGCGAGCGCGAAGCTGAACCAGGTGAACCAGTCGAGCCGGCCGAAGATCGGTCCGAGGAACGGCACGCCGTCGAGAAACGGCAGGTCGAGCTTCGGAAAGACGCCCGGCAGCGGCTGGCCGGCGACCGGCTTGCCGAGATAGGCGCTGAGGCCGGCTCCGAACAGCGTCATCGCCAAGCCGCTGACGATATGGTTGGCGCGCAGCGTCACCGTCAGGAACGCGTGCACGAGGCCGAGGACGGCCGAGACGAGCACGGCGGCGAAGAGCGCCAGAGACAGGCTGCCCGAGCGGATGTAGACGAGGCAGGCGCTGACCGCGCCCATGAGCATGATACCCTCGGTGCCGAGCTGGATGATGCCGGCGCGCTCGCTCAGGATGCCGCCGAGCGTCGCGATCAGGAGCGGCGTGCCGGAGGCGATCGCGGCGGCGAGCAGCAAGGTGATGAAGTCCATGTGAGATTCCTCCCGATCGGTGTTGGGTCATGCTTGCTCCCCGCTCAAGGGCGTGCTTCGCCGCCTTTTCGGCCCTGCCTCCTTGGAAGGCTGCGGACACGCCCTAGGCGGCGCGGCGGATGCGGAAGCGCGCCGCCATGTCGCCGGCGATGAGGCAGAACAGGATCGCGCCTTGGATCATCGACGAGATCGACGAAGGCATGCCGATCGTTTGCACGCTGTAGCCGCCGACGATGAGTCCGCCGAACAGGAATGACGTGACGAGCAGGCCGGCGGGATGCAGCTTGGCGAGCCAGGCGACGATGATTGCCGTATAGCCGTAGCCCGGCGAGATGCCGTACATGAGCCGGTGCGAGACGCCCGCCACCTCCGCCATGCCGGCGATGCCGGCGAGTCCGCCGCTGATCGCCATGACGAGGAGGATATGCTTGCGGATGTTGATGCCGGCCCCGCGCGCGGCGTCCGGATTGGCCCCGATCAGGCGCAGCTCGTAGCCCCAGCGGGTATAGCGGATGAGGACGGCGTACAGGACGACGGCGCCTAGGGCGAAGACGAGGCCCAGATGCAGCCGCGTATCGCCGAGCACCGGCAGCATCTGGTTGTCTCCGAACATCGGCGTGCCGGGGAAGTTGAAGCCCTTGGGGTCCTTCCACGGGCCGAAGACGACGTAGTTGAGCGCGAGCAGCGCGATGTAGTTCAGCATGAGCGACGTGATGAGCTCGTTGACTTGAAAATACGTGCGCGGGATCGCGGTGAGCAGGCCCCACAGCGCGCCGGCCGCCATGCCGGCGAGCAGCATGGCCGGGATCGTCAGCCAAAGGGACAGCCCCGGCAGGTAGATCGTGATCGCGGTCGCGCCCATCGCGCCGGCGATCAGCTGCCCCTCCGCGCCGATGTTCCACACCGAGATGCGGTAGGCGATCGAGACACCGAGGCCGCACAGCAGCAGCGGAATCGCCTTGACAAGCGTCTCGGTCAAGCCGAAGCTGGAGCCGAACGCGCCGTTCAACATCTTGGCGTAGACGGTCAGCGGATTCATCCCGTTCGCGGCGATGAAGACGGCGCATAGGACAAGCGCCGCCACGACCGAGACGATCGGCGTCCACCACGGCGAGCCCTTGCCCGCCGGGTCAAGCTCGAAGCGCAGCGGCAGGCGGGCCCGCCGCGCGGCTTGCGGTGTTGCGTTCATACGATGGCCTCCTCGCCGCTTGGATCTGGCTGCTGCTGCTCCGCCGGCTGCGCTCTGCCCGCCGCCGCTTCCTCCGCGCCGGTGGAGCCGGTCATGAGCAGGCCGATGCGCGGGCGGTCCGCCTCGTCATGCGCCATCTCCCCGATGATGCGCCCGCCGAAGACGACGAGCACCCGGTCGGACAGCTGCAGGATCTCGTCGAGATCCTCGGAGATGAGCAGCACGCCGCTCCCGGAGGCGCGCAGCTCCATGAGCATGCGGTGCACGCTGTCGGCCGCCCCGACATCCAGTCCCTGCGTCGGATGCACGGCGACCATCAGCTTGGGCCGCAGGCTGATCTCGCGGGCGAACAGCAGCTTCTGCTGGTTGCCGCCCGAGAGCATCCGCACCGGCGTATCGAGGCTCGGCGTGCGCACGTCGAACCGCTCGACCAGCTCCTGCGCCCAGCGGCGGTTGGCGCCGCCGCGCAGCAGGCCGAAGCGCGAGCGCTCCGGACCGCGGTATGACTTGGCGAGCAGGTTGTCGGCGATCGCCAGGCTGCCGGCAAGGCCGCTCTTCATCCGGTTCTCCGGAATATGCGCGATGCCCGACTCGATCGCCTCCCTTGCCGAAGCCTGCTTCCATATCGCGCCGTCGAACTCGATTTCGCCGGAGGTCCACGGATGCAGGCCGTTCAGCACCTCCGCCAGCTCCTTCTGGCCGTTGCCGGCGACGCCGGCGATGCCGACGATCTCGCCCTTGCGCACCGTCAGGTCGAGCCCGTCGAGCGCCTTGCGGCCGCCGTGGCCGGCCGCCTTCAGGCCGCGAAGCGCGAGCAGCGGCTCCATGCCGGCCGGCTCCCGCTCCTGGCGCCGGAGGACGACCTCCTTGCCGACCATGAGCTGCGCGAGCTGCCGCTCGTCGGTCTCCTCGCGGGAGAGCGAGGCGATCATGCGGCCCTTGCGCATGACGGAGATACGGTCGGCGACGCTCATCACTTCCTTCATCTTGTGCGTCGTGAGGAGGATCGTCTTGCCGGCCGCGCGCATCCGGCGCAGCGTGGCGAACAGCTGGTCGGCCTCTCCCGGCGTGAGCACCGAGGTCGGCTCGTCGAGGATGATGATGTCGGCGCCGCGGTACAGCGTCTTGACGATCTCCACCCGCTGCTGCTCGCCGACGGACAGCTGCCAGACCGGCCGGTCGACCGGACAGCCGAGGCCGTAGCGCTCGGCCAGCCCGGCGATCTCCTCCGTCTTGCGCCTCATCCAGCCGGGGCCGCGCCAAAAGCCGCCTTTTTCGCCAAGCACCATGTTCTCCGCCGCCGTCAGCGTCTGCACGAGCCGGAAGTTCTGGAACACCATGCCGATGCCCAGGTCGGCCGCCTCCTTGGGCGAGCGGATGCGGGCCGTCTGCCCATGGATCCGGATCTCGCCCTCGGTCGCGCGGTAGACGCCGGACAGCATGCACATCATCGTGCTCTTGCCCGCGCCGTTCTCTCCGAGCAGGGCATGGATCTCGCCCCGGTCCGCCGTGAAGTCCACCTGATCGTTGGCCGTCACGCTGCCGAAGCGCTTGACGATCTTCCTCATCTCGACCGCTGGATGGGCACTCATCTGCTTTTCGCCTCCTTGATGGGCGTCAGTTCGGGATCGTTCCCTCCACGCCTTTCACGAACCAGTTCATGCTCAGAATCTCGTCCATCGTCAGCGACTTGCCGTCCTCCACCTTGGCCGCGCCGCTCTGGTCGCGGATCGGGCCCTGGAAGACGTCGAGCGTGCCGTCCATCGCCTTCTTGTGCTGCTCCTCGACGAGCGCCTTGACGTCGTCCGGCACCTTGGCGCCGAGCGGCGCGAGGCCGACCATGCCGTCCTTCATGCTGCCCATGTGCTGCTGGCTCTTCCATGTTCCCTCCATGACGGATTGGACGACCGACGCGTAGTACGGTCCCCAGTTCCAGACCGGATTGGTCATGTACGTGTCCGGGGCGAAGCGGCTCATGTCCGAATCGTTGCCGCCGGCGAAAGCTCCGCGCTCTGCCGCCGCCTGGATCGTCGCCGGGCTGTCCTGGTACGCCATCAGCACGTCGGCGCCTTTGTCCAGCAGGCTGACCGCCGCCTGGCGCTCGGTCGTCGGATCGAACCAGGTGTTGGACCAGACGACGCTCACCTTGGCGTCCGGGTTGACGCTTTGCGCGCCGAGCGCGAAGGCGTTGATGTTGTAGATGACCTCGGGGATCGGGAAAGCGCCGACGTAGCCGATCTGATTGTTCTTCGTCAGCTTGCCGGCCGCGATGCCCGACAGGTAGCTGGCCTCGAAGTTCTTGCCGAAGTAGGTGCTCATGTTGCCGTTCGTCTTATAGCCTGCGGCATGCTCGAAGACCACCTTCGGAAACTTCTTCGCGACGTTCAGCGTGTAGTCCATGTAGCCGAAGCTCGTCGTGAAGACGATGTCGTGGTTTTGCGCCAGCTCGGTGATGATGCGCTCGGCGTCCGCGCTTTCCGGCACGTTCTCGACCGTATCGGCCTTGAGGCCGGTCTGCTCCTCCATGTACTGGCGGCCCTTGTCATGCTCGTACGTCCAGCCGCCGTCTCCCGGAGGACCGATGTAGACGAAGGCGACGCGGGGCTTCTCGATCTTCGGCATCGCGGCGCTTTCGCCGCCTGCGTTTTCGGCCGCCGCGCCGGCGTTCGACGCTGCGCCGCCATTCGATGCTCCATTGTCGGCAGCCGCCGCCCCTTGGTTCGAGCTGCCGCCTGCGGAGCATCCGGCAAGCACGAGCACGACCGCCACGCATAGCCACATGGCGCTTTTGAACGTTCTGACCCTCTTTTTCATCCTTATCCTCCTCCGAATGGCTGCGCGCCCTCTGCTGGCCGGACGGCGCAGGATGTGCTGGAAGTACGGGCATGCGGCGCTTTGCCGCGCTGCTATGCCTTTCACTATAGGAGGCGTCTCGATCTTACGTCAACTTATCTAACGTATATTTGTGCATGACGGGAAATGGATCGGCTTTCATTGGGCGCGGCGCACGAAAAGAGGTGGAATCCGTTGCGGAACGGGGTTGTTCCGGCTCTATTTTATGTCATATATATGTAATATATTGACGATAGAGAGGATGGCATGCTCCGTGCCGCACGACTAGGAAGGCGCGCGGCGGCAACGGCAAAAAAGCAGCCGCGTCCTTCGCGGCTGCTATTTGGACAGGCTGCATTCGACTGCACGCCGGCTTGTTCCCGGCTGCACCGGCGGCTCGGCCGGGAGTACGGCCGGATCGCCCCCGGCAACGCGACAGGCTCGGTCCGGCAACGCGACCGGCTCGGCCCCGGCAACTCGGCTGGCTCGGTCCGGCAGCACGGCCGGCTCGGTCCGGCAGCACGGCCGGCTCGGCCCCGGCAACTCGGCTGGCTCGGTCCGGCAGCACGGCCGGCTCGACCCCGGCAACGCGGCTGGCTCGGTCCGGCAGCACGGCCGGCTCGGCCCCGCCAGTACGGCCGGCTCGGCCCCGGCAACGCGGCTGGCTCGGTCCGGCAGCACGACCGGCTCGGCCCTGGCAACGCGGCTGGCTCGGTCCGGCAGCACGGCCGGATTGCCCCCGGCAACGCGACCGGCTCGGTCCGGCAGCAACGGCCGGCTCGGCCCCGGCAGCACGGCCGGCTCGATCCCGGAGCACGGCCGGCTCGGCCCCGGCAACGCGGCTAGCTTGGTCCGGCAACGCGGCTGGCTCGATCCCGCCAGCACGGCCGGATCGGCCCCGGCAACGCGGCTGGCTCGGTCCGGCAGCACGGCCGGCTCGGCCCCGGCAACGCGGCCAGCTCGTCCCGCCAGTGCCGCCGGCTCGCTCCTAGCGCTTTTTCGGCAGGCTATGGTACACGAACGTCCTGGCCTCCTCGCCCTCTGCTCCTGCGGTGAACAGGCTAACGATACTCAGGAGCGCTATTCCCCCTTTTTCGCCTCTTCAGAACAGCTAACGAAACTCAGGAGCGCTATTCGACCGGATTGGCAGTAAAATCACCTGTTTTCGACTAAATAGCGCTCGTCAGTTTCGTTAGCATTCAAAACCCGGTCATTTCGCCCGAATAGCGTCCTGTAGTTTCGTTAGATCTGCTGCTGCGTCCGCCGGTCTGCCTAAAAACATCGACTTCCATGCTTGCCGCAGCCGCTCCAGCTCTTCCGGGATATCGGCGTCGAGGAGCATCCGCATCGGCACATCGAGCAGGGTCTCGCCATGGAAAGATTCGTCCCGCAAAAGCTTCCGGGCGCCTTGATCGCCGCTCAAGCGTCGGACTGCGCCGAACATGGTGGACCGAAGCGCTACAGGAGGCACGGGCGTCCCGTCCGCTCCGCCACATGCCGTCCAATCCAGCTCCGGACACTCGGCCAGGCGAGCGAGGAGGCGCCGCATCAAAGCCGCGTCCACGAAGGGCTGGTCCGCCAGCGCAATCAGGACCACGTCCGGACTCGTTCCGCTTGCGTCCAGCCTTGTCCCGCAAGCGCCGCCCGGCTTCATTTCGTCTGCATACGGCTTCATTTCGTCTGCATACGGCTCCATTTCGTCTGCATCCGCCTTTACTCCTGCCGCGGCTGGTTTCATCCCGTCCACGTCCGAATTCGTCGGGTCAGTATCCACCTTCAACTCCGCGGCGACTGTCTCCATCCCGTCGGCATCCGGCTTCACTTCCGCAGCGTCCGTTTCCATCCCCTCACCATCCAGCTCTGTTCCATCCACGTCTCCCATCCCGTTGGGGCCTAGCCGCCGCTCGTCGCCGCTCCCGCCGATCGCGGCGGCAAGGCCGCAGCGCAGCGAATGCGCCATGCCCCGATCGGCGTCGGAGCAATCCGCCCGCTCGATCAGGGGGCGCCGGCCGGCCAGCGCGGCCGACTCGGCTCCCCCAGGATCTGCCGCATCCGGCAGCCACATCCCGTCGTCGCCAGGCCGCATAACGGCCACCACCCGCTCGACGCCGCACGCCGCGAGCTCGCTCAGCACCGCCGAGCCGAGGCTGATGCCCGGCACCAGCTCGCGCGCAGGCTTGGCTCCGCCCATTCGCGAGCCGGCTCCTGCCGCGAGGCAGATGCCGACGGCCCGCAGCGGCGGCCCGCTCGCGCCGTCGGAGCAGCCGGGCGACACGCCTCCTTTGCCAAGCCTGCCGGGCAGCACGCCTCTTTCGCCTGACGCATCGCGCGGCACGTTCCCGGCTCCCTGACTCCGATGGGCCTTCACCGGAAGCCGCCGTTCTCGGCCAAGACGCGCCCCGGCCGGAGCAGGCAGCTGTCCGCAAGTCCCGCCTCTGAGACGAAGGATCGTGTCTCCAGGCTCCTGCCGCGAGCAAACGAATCCGCGGCGTCGCGCTCGCCGCTTGGCAGCGCCAAGGCCTCGGCAGCGGGAGGACTCGTCTCAGATCTCCTGCCGCCAGCAAGACCGACTGCCTCGGCAAGCACAGCCTCCCCGCCATTCCCGTCGCTCGCAGCCGCAGCGACTCTCGCTTCCTCGCGCAGGCTCACCAGCGGCACAGCCGCTGCCGCAGCTCGGGCCAGCGCGGGCTGCGGCAGCACGCCACGCCTGCGGACGGCGACGAGCTCCGCCGCGATGCTGAGGGCGATCTCCTCGGCGCCGTCGCCGCCGATGTCGAGCCCGACCGGACCCGAGAGCAGGCCCGGATAGTCGAGGCCGTCCAGCAGCAGCGCGATCCGGCGGCGGGAGCCGAGCACGCCGGCATAATGCGGCGGCTCCATCGCCAGGCGCTCCAGCAGCTCGCGCTCGAAGCGGAACCTATGGCTGCACAGCAGCATATAGTCGGCCGGGCCGATGCGCAGCTCGCCCAGCAGCTCCTCCGGCGTGCCGCAGCGCAGCTCGCAGCCCGGGAACCGCTCCGGCGCGCACAACGCTTCCCGCCAATCCGCGACCACGACGCGGAACCCTGCACGCTGCGCCAGCTCGGCGATGGGAATGCTGTCATCGCCGGCGCCGAACAGGATCAGCCGCGGGCGCTCCGCTAGATGCGTCACATAGCGGACCATGTCCCTGTCCGCAGCGTCCGCAGCGTCCGCAGCCTCCGCAGGCCGCAGCGGCTGAGCGAGCAGCCGATAGGCGATGCGCCCCTGCTGCAGCCGGCGCTCCAGCCATCGCTCCTCGCCCTGGCCGGCCGCCTCCCGCAGCACGGCCGCCAGCGCGCCTTCGATACGCTCCAGCAGAACCGTAAGCGAGCCTCCGCAGCCGGTCGCTTCGCCCCACAGCAGATCATCCGGCGAGCTCATGTCGTAGAGAATGCGCTGCCAGCCCGGTCCGCCTTCCTTGCCGCGCTCCGCTTCATCCAGCAGCAGCTCGGCGCGCTGCGCCAGATCCGCCTCCAGGCAGCCGGGGCTGATGCTCCCGCGTCTGAGGCCGCCGCGTCCCAGCAGCATGCACGCTCCTGGCTTGCGATAGGAGTGGCCGATCGTCTTCACGATCGTCGCCAGCACGAGCGGCTCCGATCCGTCCCAGCCTTCCAGCACTCGTCCTGCGTCCATCCCTCATCCCCCTCTCTATCAGTCCACGCTGGAGCGCCTCCCTCCCTACTTCCGGCTCGCGGATCGGACGGCGGCAGGCACCGGATCGACGGCTTTGCTCGCCGGGGCGGCATGTGCGCGAACGCCCGATTTCGCCGCCGGTGCGGCAAGGGCGGGATCAACGGCTTTGCTCGCCGGAGCGGCATGTGCCCGAACGCCTGATTTCGCCGCCGGTGCCGCAGGGGCCGGATCGACGGCTTTGCTCGCCGGTGCGGCAGGGGCCCGAACGCCCGATTTCGCCGCCGGTGCCGCAGGGGCCGGATCGACGGCTCTCGCCGCCATGCCGCGCAGCTGGAACGCCAGCTTCAGCCGCAGCAGGTCGTCCGTCTTCTTGAGGTCGACGCCGAGCAGCTCGCTGATCCGCTCCAGCCGATACGAGGCGGTGTTGCGGTGGATGTAGAGCTTTTTGGCCGTCTCGGCCAGCTGGCCGTCCTGCTCGAGATACACCTCGAGCGTGCGCAGCATCTCCTGGCTGTACTCCGGCTCCTTGCGCAGCAGTCCCTCCAGCACCCGGTCGCAATAAGCGGCGATCCGGCTTCCCGGCACGTCCTCGAACAATGCCGCCAGCTCCATCCGCCGGGCCGGAATGACCGCCTCCGCCACGCCCCAGCGGCGCGCCGTGCGCAGCGCTTCGCGCAGCTCCGCCCAAGCGCCGGCAAGCGCGGCCTCGCCCGTGCGGCGGCTGCCGACGACGATCCGCGCCGCGCCGCCCGACGCCTTGCGCAGGCTCGCCGCGCAAGCGGCCAGCCCGGCCTCCAGCCCGCTCCCCGCGGCCGGCTCCGGGAACAGCGAGAGCAGCCCTTCCTGGAGCCGCACATGCAGCGCGCCGCTGCGCCCGAGCTCCGGATGCCGGGCATACTCAAGCCGCGCCCGCTCCAGGCGCGCTTCCCATCCCGCCTCGTCCGGCGCCGAGCCCGCGTCGGTCAGCACGGGCACATACGCGCCGGCCATCGCCGCCGCCCCGGCCGCCCCGGAGTGCGCCGCCAGCTCGGAGGCGGCGATGCCGCCCTCCAGATAGCTCCGGACGAGCGCTTCATAGCTGCGGGCCGCGCTGCCGGCTGCCGCGTGGCGCGCTTCCAGCTGGTAGGCGATCAGCTCCGCCGCCTGACGGAACAGGCTCTCCTCCAGCGTGGTGAAAAAAGGCTCCTCCGTCACGAAGCAGGCGAAGCCCTGGATGTCCGCTCCCGCTCCGCCGTCCGCCTCCAGCGGAATCCGGTAGCAGTGCCAGCCGGCGCCCTTCGTCCACGGATGGCGTCCCGCCGTCCACGGCCAGCCCTGCAGCAGCTCCGCCGCCTCCGCGCGGCTGGAATTGTAGATCATCTCGCCGCTGCGGTCGACGACGGCGAGCGGATAGCCGACGACGCCCGCGATCTCGTCCAGCAGATGCCGGATCGGATCGCTTTGCATGGCGAAGCGCAGGAGCTGCTTCTGCTTCTCCAGCGCGGCCTGCAAGGCGTTGGTGCTGCGCTGCATCTCCGCCCGGTACAGCCCGTTCATCTGATCGGAGAACGTGTAGGCGTACGGGAGCTCGATCAGCGGGAACCCGAGCTCGTCGGCCGCCGCGATGAGCTCCGCCGGAATCTCCGGCCAGAAGCGTCCCGGCTTGATGCCGAGCCCCGACGAGCCTCGGCGGTCGAGCTGGCGCAGCAGCCCCGCCCCTCCTTCGGGATCGTCCTTGATGAGATAACCGGTCGTAAGCAGCATCTCGCCTTCTTTGATCCAATCCCAGATATCCGGCGCGTCCATGACGTTGACGGACTTCACGATCCTCCCCTTGCCTGCGGCCCCCGCGACGAGCCTGCCCTCCGACAGCGGATATACGGACAGCGCCTCTTCGACCGTCATGTGCATGCCTGCGCCCCCCTTGTTCGCTCTTCGTCCGGCTGCTTCCTTCCAGCCGCGAGCCCCATTCTCATGTTAGATTATCTAACATTATAAGCCTCCGAAGGCGAGGCAACAATGATTTTTTATGGCGCCTAGCCTCAGACTATAGCCAGCTATTCCTATTTGCAATTAGGCAGATCGCCGTCTCTTCGGCATAATGAAGCCTATATTCGAGACAGGCGTACGGCCTGCACAGGAGGTTGGAAGCGATGGGCAGCACGGTGAAGAGCAGCAGCCTCGGCTACCCCAATATCGGGGAGAATCGGGAGTGGAAAAAGACGCTGGAGGCGTTCTGGTCCGGCAAGATCGAGGAGCCGCAGTTCCAAGAGGAGATGGAAGCGATCCGCCTGGAGCGGCTGCGCCGCCAGCAGCAGTCGGGCCTGGACCTGATCCCGGTCGGCGACTTCACGTTTTATGACCGCGTGCTGGATACGGCGGCGATGTTCGGCATCGTGCCGCAGCGCTACGGCTATGCAGGCGGGGAAGTATCGCTCTCGCTGTACTTCTCGATGGCTCGGGGCAACGCTTCCGCGACGGCCTGCGAGATGACGAAGTGGTTCAACACGAACTACCACTATATCGTGCCTGAGCTCGGCGGCGCGGAGCCGGCCCTCACGGCCAACCTGCCGCTGCAGGCGTACCGCGAGGCCAAGCAGAAGCTCGGTATCGACGGCAAGCCGGTGCTGATCGGACCGCTGACGTTCCTCAAGCTGTCCAAGGGCTATGCCGCTTCCGAGACGGACGCGTGGCTGGACCGCCTGCTGCCGCTGTACGGCCAGGTGCTGGCCGAGCTCCAGGCAGCCGGAGCCGCTTGGGCGCAGCTGGACGAGCCGGTCGTCTGCGGCGATCTCGCCGAAGGGGATGCGGCGCGCCTGCAGCGCATCTACGCCGAGCTGGCGAAGGCGGCTCCCGAGCTGAAGCTGATCGTGCAGACGTACTTCGACGCGCCGGACGACTACAAAACGCTGACGAGCCTGCCGGTCGCCGCCGTCGGCCTCGACTTCGTGCATGACCGCGGCCGCAACCTGCAGGCGATCGCCGAGCACGGCTTCCCGGACGGCCTGACGCTGGCCGCCGGCATCCTCGACGGCCGCGGCATCTGGCGCGCCGACCTCGACGCGGCGCTGGCGCTCGTCCGCCAGCTGCAAGCCGCCGTGCCGGCCGAGCGCCTGCTGCTGCAGCCGTCGAGCAGCCTGCTGCATGTGCCGGTCTCCCTCTCCGGCGAAGCCAAGCTCGACCCTGCGCTGCAGGGCGCGCTGGCCGGTGCCGACGAGAAGCTTGCCGAGCTGGCGCTGCTCGCCGCTGCCGCCTCGCTTGATGCGGACGAGCAGAGCGAGACGGTGACCGCCGGCTTCGCCGCGAGCCGCGAGACGCTGGCCGCGCTGAACGCGCTGCCGGAGCGCCGCGTGGCGGCGGTGCGGGATAGCGTGGAGCAGCATGGAGGCAAGCGCTCCGAGCGGACAAGCGCCTTCGCCGAGCGCCGCGCCGAGCAGCAAGAGCGCTGGCGGCTGCCGCTGCTGCCGACGACGACGATCGGCAGCTTCCCGCAGACGGCGGAGATCCGTTCCGCCCGCGCCAAATGGCGCAAGGGCACGCTGGACGAAGCCTCGTACGAGACGTTCATCCGCGAGCAGATCCAGGACTGGATCTCGCTGCAGGAAGAGATCGGCCTCGACGTGCTCGTGCACGGCGAGTTCGAGCGCACCGACATGGTCGAGTTTTTCGGAGAGAAGCTCGCCGGCTTCGCCTTCACCTCGAACGGCTGGGTGCAGTCGTACGGCTCCCGCTGCGTGAAGCCTCCGGTCATCTACGGCGATGTGGACTTCGTCGATCCGATGACGGTCCAGGAAACCGTCTATGCCCAGTCGCTCACCGGCAAGCCGGTCAAAGGCATGCTCACCGGCCCGATTACGATCCTCAACTGGTCGTTCGTGCGCAATGACCTGCCGCGCAGCGAGGTGGCGCTGCAGATCGCGCTAGCGCTCCGCCAGGAGGTCGCCGTGCTGGAACATGCCGGCATCGGCATGATCCAGGTCGACGAGCCGGCGCTGCGCGAAGGGCTGCCGCTCAAGAAAAGCCGCTGGCCCGAAGAGCTGCGCGGCGCGGTCGACGCCTTCCGCCTCGCCACGACCGGCGTAAGCGATACGACGCAGATTCATACCCATATGTGCTATTGCGAGTTCTCCGATATCATTGATACAATTCGCGACCTGGATGCCGACGTCATCTCGATCGAGACGTCCCGCTCGCATGGCGAGCTCATCCACAGCTTCGAGGAGAACACCTACGAAAAAGGCATCGGCCTCGGCGTCTACGACATCCACAGCCCGCGCGTGCCGTCCGTCTCCGAGATGGTCTCGATGATCGAGCGCTCGCTGCGCAGCCTCGATCCCGAGCTGTTCTGGATCAATCCCGACTGCGGCCTCAAGACGCGCGGACGCGAAGAAACGGCCGCGTCGCTTCGCAATATGGTCGCCGCCGCCCGCGAGATCCGCTCGTCCAAGCCGTTCGCGGCGAGCCCGCTCTGACCGCATCCGCCCCAACAGGGCTCGAACCAAAGAGACCGTCGTTCCTCCGATTCGCTCGGATGGGTCGGCGGTCTCTTTTTGTTCGCTTTTCGAGGAAATCAAAATCGGTAAGAAAGAAAGAAAAATGAAAAATCGTGATAAAAATAGTACAAATCTCCCGATATTAATCCGATATAACAATCAACTAGGTCATTGGACTTACATATTAAGGAAAGGGAGTTTGCTATGAGCACAACCAGCACGTATGACAAAGCGACCCATCGCATCCAGAGCAATCTGGAAACGCTGATCCGCCAGTATTTCATCGACGAATCGACGAATTCGCTTCTTCCGATCCGTGCCTACGCGGAGCTCAGCAGCGACGCGAAACGGCTGTACAAGCCGCTGACCAAAGGAGCGCTGGCCCGTCTGGCCGGCGTGCGTCCGAACGTCATCACGGAAATCTGCCATCTGCAGCGCGGCACGATCAACATCTATCATCTAAGCTCCATTGCGGACGCGCTGAAGATTCGAAACATCAACGAAATCATCGAGCTCAAGTAGTCGAGCCCGGTGACGCCGCTCCCCCGACCGGGCATCGGGGGAGCTTTTTTTGCTTCATATTCCGCAGCTTTTCGCATACATCTGAAAACGGAACGACGTGCCGGCCAGCAGCGGCAGAAAGGACTTTTTCATCATGCCCTTTGTCAACCGTTTCTTGTTGAATCAGAATGGTGCCATCACGTATGCGGGCAATACGCTGGGCCTCAGCCGATCGGATACGGTCGGACAGCCCGGCACGATAGACAGCATCGGAGCTTTCACGACGATCGATACGTCCCAGACCTTCGGATTGTACCCGCCCGGGACGACGTCGAATTTTCAGCAGAACAGCTCGACCGCGCTGCTGAACCTTCCTGCCGGCGCCAGCGTGCTGTATGCCGAGCTGATCTGGGGCGGCACCTACATCAACAACGGCGTCGACTTCAGCGCTTTCGTGGATGATCCCGTCAGCCTGACGACGCCGGTCGGTCCCGCCAGCATCGTCCCGGACCCTGCTACCGCGTTCAACGTGCTGCTCTCCAACACCCCTCCCTTTCCTCCCGCCTATGCCTACGTCCGGTCGGCGGACGTGACCGCCATCGTGCAGGCGGCCGGTGCGGGGGCTTATACGACCAGCGGCGTCGTCGGCACGATCGTCGTGCCCGATCCGACTTCCAACCATGCCGTCTGGACGCTTGCCGTCGCTTACGCGGATCCGTCCATGCCGCTGCGCAACCTGTCGATTCGGGTCGGGGCGGTCGTCATCTTGGCGACCTCGGGACCGGTCAGCACGGTCGTCAACGGCTTCGCGACTCCCTTTCAAGGTCCGCTGGACGGCCGAGCCGCGATCAGCGCCCAGGAAGGAGACGCCAACAAGACAGGCGACCAAGCCCAGTTCGGCCCGACGGCCGCGACGCTCACCACGCTGTCCGGCCCGAACAACTTCGCCAACAACTTCTTCGCCTCCCAGGTCAACGGCGACAACGGACTGCTCGTCACGACAGGTACCTTCGGGAGCCGCAACCAGCTGAACGGCACCCCCGGCTCGAATATACCCGCCGGCCGCCAAGGCTATGACGTCACCAACGTCAGCCTCGCCGGCGCGCTGCTCAACGCCCAGACCTCCGCGGTCTTCCAGCTGACGACGAACGGAGACGGCTATCTGGTCGACTCGGTGGGCATCCAGCTCGACATCGCGCAGCCGATCCTGACGATCGTCAAGTCGGCGTCGGCCGGCGATGCCGTCGTGGGCGACATTATCACCTATACGCTGACAGTGCGCAACACCGGCAGCGTGACGGCCAGCGACGTGCAGGTGACGGACAGCATCGACGATACCTCGGCCTCCTTCGTGCCCGGCAGCGTCACCTTGAACGGCATGCCCGTGCCCGGCGCCAATCCGGATGCGGGCGTGACCGTCGGCACGCTGGCGGCAGGCGCCTCGGCCGTCGTGACCTTCCAGTATCAAGTGACGGCCATTCCGTTCGGCGAAACGCTGGACGATCAGGGGCGCGTCGCGTATACGTATCAGCCGACGCCTGGGTCGCCGGTCATCTCCACCTTCGTTCCGTCCAACATCGTGAAAATTCCCGTCTTCCAGCCGATCCTCTCGCTCGTCAAAAGCGGCGATCCGTCCCCGGCTCCGCTCGGAGGCATCGTCACCTACACGCTCCTCGTCTCCAATACCGGCAACATCTTGGCGAGCGTCACCATCACCGATCCGCTTCCCCCGGCGACAACGTTCGTTCCGGGCAGCGTGACGGTCCGCGGCGTGTCCGCCCCGGGACAAAGCCCCGTCACCGGCATCGTCGTCGGCGCTCTTCTTCCCGATACGTCCGCCGTCGTCACGTTCCAGGTCCAGGTGACCTCCATTCCGCCCGAAGGCGAGCTCGTCAATCAATCGACCGCGGCCTATACGTACCAGCCTCCGGACGGACGCATCCTGACCGGACAGACGCCTTCCAATACCGTCATCATTCCGGTCGTCGCGCCAGTCAATCCGCCCAGCGTCGACGTCGTCAAGTCCGCCGGCGCAGCCGGCGCGATCGTGGGCGAAACGATTTCCTTTACCGTAACGGCGACGAACCGGAGCATCGCCACAATCGCGGACGCCGTTCTCACCGATCCGCTGCCGGACGGGTACGCCTTCGTCGCCGGGAGCGTCACGGTCAATGGCGTGCCGGCTCCGGCCGCCGATCCGACAGCCGGCATTTCCGTCGGCACGCTCGCTTCAGGCGCGACGTCAACGGTGACGTTCGAGCTGACCGTCGTCACCTTGCCGGACCCGCCCGTGCTGACGAACGAAGCCTCGCTTGCGTTCACGTTCTTCGGCACGCCGTACGACATCCCGTCCAACCCGGCGGACGTCGATATCCTGCAGCCGGTCATCGGCCTGACGAAGCGGGCTTCCGCGTTCGTCGCCGCGGTCGGAGACGTCGTCTCCTACTCGGTCACGGCGACCAATACCGGCAACGTCGCGGCGGTCGTCACGATCGTCGACCCGCTCAACGCCTACAGCGATTTCGTCCCCGGCACGGCCCGGGTCCAGGGCGTCCCGGTGCCGGGAGCCGATCCGACGACCGGCATCGTCGCCGGCACCGTCGCGCCGGGAGACAGCATCGCCGTCAGCTACGACGTGCTTCTGACCGCATCGCCGCCGGACGGATTTTTCGACAACCAAGCATCCGCCGCGTTCACGTACTCGTCCCCGTCGGGAGCTGCCGGGGCCGGCTCCGCGCTGTCCAATCTGGTCCGCATCGTGGAGACGAATTCACAGCTCGTCGTCCAGAAAACCGCTTCGCAAAGCTATGCTCTCGTCGGCGATCGCGTCACCTACACGATCGTCGTCGAGAACGTCTCCTCCGCGCCCGCCCCGGACGTTGTGCTTGTCGACACGACGACCCCCGGCGCGGCATTCGTCGCCGGCAGCCTGGTCGTGGACGGCGTCCCTGCCGCCGGCAGCATCGCGACCGGCATCAGCCTCGGCACGCTCGCCCCCGGCCAGCGGGTCGTCGTCGCTTTTGCAGAGGAGATCGTCGCCCTCGCCGTGCCCGATTACGACGTAGACGATCTTGCGACGGCTACCTTCGTCTCGGAAGGCTCGACGGTATCCTCGCTCTCGAATCTCGTCGTCGTCTCGGTCGCCATCCCGTCGGTCACCGGGACCAAGAGGGCATTGACTCCGTTCGCCTTCGTCGGGGACGAAGTGCTGTACGAGGTCGACATCACCAATGTCGGCAACTATAACGGGGACATCGTCTGGAGCGACCGCCTGCCGGAAGGCAGCGTCTTCGTGGAGAACAGCCTGCTGCTGGACGGCGTTCCCGTTCCGGGGGTGAACATGTATACGGGAGCGTTCATCGGTACGGTCGAGGCCAAATCCACTGCCGTCGTCTCCTTCAAGCTGAAGGTAACGGCCTTCCCGCCGGGCGGCGTGCTCACCAATCAAGCCCGGCTCGATCTGACCTTCCGGCTGCCGAACGGACGTCCCTTCACCGCGACGGTATCCACCAATCCGGTATCGGTGCCCGTACTCGGGCTCGCCACCCTCGTCAAGCGCTCCAGCGTGTCGACGGTAGGCGTCGGGGGCTCCGTGCGCTTCGAGCTCGCCGTGCTCAACCCCAATCCGCAGCCGATCGATCACGTTTTTGTCTACGACTCGCTGCCAGCCGGGCTTGGCTTCGTTCCCGGCAGCCTGACCGTCAGCGGGGCGGCCTTGCCGGCCGAAGTGACGCCTTCCCGCATCCCCGTCGGCACGGTGCCGGCAGGAAGCTCCGTCATCGTCGCGTTCCAAGCGCTCGCCCTATTCGCGCCGCCGAATCCGGTCGTCGTCAATTCCGCATCCTCGGGGTATGAGATTCTCGTGCCTGGGGGCGGACGCCTCCCGCGCGTAGCTCTGTCCAATCCCGTTCAGGTGCTGATCGAGGAAGAAGAGGAATAGCGCTGCGAGACCGCCTTTCTTCAAAATCAAAAACACCCCGCAAGGACGCGTCATCCGCGTCTTTCGGGGTGTTTGCTTATAGGGACGAATTTTAGAAGTCGAACCGGAAATCCTCGTCGCGCAGCGGCTCGACATTGAGCGTACGGACGTAGCCGTTGCCCTTCTTGGAGAAGAAGTCATGCTGCTTCGTCCGGGTGCTGATGCCGTTGAGCACGATCGGATTGATGTCCTCGTCCTCGAAGATCGGCTCCAGCCCCAGGTTCATCATCGCCTTGTTGGCGTTGTAGCGCACGAACTTCTTGACCTCGTCCTGCAGGCCGATGCCGGCATAGAGCTCGTCCGTGTACAGCTCCTCGTTGGCATGCAGCTCGCGCAGCAGCCGGTCCAGCTCCTGCAGCGTCTCCGCCTGCTCCTGCTCGCTCAGCGACGCATGCACTTCCTGCGCCAGCACGCCGACGTACAGGCCGTGGATGCTCTCGTCCCGCAGGATCAGGTCGATGATCTCCCCGCTGCTCGTCATCTTGCCTTGGCCGGCCAGATAGAGCGGGTAGAAGAAGCCGCTGTAGAACAAGTAGCTCTCGAGCAGCACGGAGGCGGCCATCGCCATGTACAGGTCGCGAGGCGACTCGATGTTCCGGTAATAGCCGGAGATGACGGAGGCTTTCTTTTGCAGCTGCGGATGCTTCTCCACCCAGCGGAATACGGCGTCGATCTCTTCCGTCGATGCCAGCGTCGTGAAGATGCTGCTGTACGACTTGGCGTGGATCTGCTCCATCATGCCCATGAAGCCGAGCACCGCCTTGCGCTGCAGGCCTTCGACATGCTCGACGAGGCTCGGCATGCCGACGCCTCCCTGCACCGTATCGAGCAGCGTCAGGCCGCCCAGCACCTTCATGTACGTGTCGCGCTCCTGGTCGTTGAGGTACATCCAGCTCATCTTGTCGTCGGACAGCGGAATCTCCTCGTCCGTCCAGAACTGCATCAGGTTCTGGCTCCAGAACGTCGCCGTGAAGTCGTCGTCGGGACGGTTCCAGTTGACGGCGCGCAGCGGCGCGGCAGCGGCGGCGCCAGAGGCCGGGGCTTCCGGCGTGGCGAGATCGATCGGTTTCATGGGTGGTTCCTCCTTAGGTTAGACCGCGCAGCTGACGCACTCCTCCACGCCGAGCCGGTTCGTGCGGGTGTAGTAGAGGGACTTCAGTCCCTTTTTGGCCGCGTACAGATAGTACCGGGCCAGCTCGCGCGTCGTCACGCTGCTGTTGACGTGCAGCACGGCGGAGATGCCCTGGTCGACATGCTCCTGGATTTCGGCGATCAGGTCGATGACCTTGAACTGGTCCATCGCGTAAGCCGATTTATAGTAGAAGAAATTGTCCTGCGACAGGAACGGCATCGGATAGTACGTCGTCGAGTTCGCGTAGGTCCGCGTCTCGATCGGCTCGACGATCGGCATGACGCTCGAGGTGGCGTTCTGCACGTAAGAGATGCTCTGCGTCGGAGCGATCGCGAGGCGGTACGCATGGTACAGCCCTTGGCGGGCGACCTTGGCCTTGAGCTCGGCCCAGTCCTGCGGGGACGGGATGTCGATGCCGGCGAACAGCTCCTTGACCCGATCCGTCACGGGACGGTAGTCCGTCGCCAGGTAGCGGTCGAAGTACGTGCCCTTGGCATACTCCGAGCGGTCGTAGTCGCGGAAGCGCTCGTTCTTCTCGGCGGCGATGTCCGAGCTCTTGTCGAGCGAGTAGAAGTTCATCATCATGAAGAACGTGCGGACGAAGTCGCGGGCTTCCGGGCTTTCGTAGGCGATCTTCATCTTGGCCAGATAGCCGTGCAGGTTCATCGCGCCGAGGCCGACGGAGTGCATCTCCTCGTTGGCCTTGACGACGCCCGGCGCGTTGGAGACGCGCGTCATGTCGCTGACGGACGTCAAGCCGGCGATGCCTTCCCGCACCGTCTCGCGAATCTTGCCGTGCGCCATGACGTTCGCGATGTTGAGCGAAGCCAGGTTGCAGCTGATGTCGCGGCGGATCGTATCCGGCTCGCCGAAGTCGCCGATCTCCGACGTCTCCTGCAGCTGGTAGATTTCCGTGCACAGATTGGACATCTTGATGCTGCCGATATCCTTGAGCGCATGGAAGCGGTTGGCGTTGCTCTTGTTCATGATGTACGGATAGCCGGATTCCAGCTGGATCGTCGCGATCTTGACCAGCATGTCGCGCGCGCCCATGATGAGCTTCTTGCGGACGGCCGGATTGGCCATCAGCTCGTCATACATCTCGTCCATGTCCATGTCGTCGAGGTGCTTGCCGTACGCCTTGAAGACGGAGAACGGAGCGAACACATGCAGCGGCTGGTTGTCCTCGGCGAGCTTGTAGAAGCGGTTCGGGACGATCAGGCCGATCGACAGCGTCTTCAGGCGCGTCTTCTCGTCGGCGTTGATCTTCTTGCTGTCGAGGAACTCCATGATGTCCCAGCCGAAAATATTGTAGTAGGCCGCTCCGGAGCCCTTGCGCTGGCCCATCTGATCGGCGTAGGAAAAGGCGTCCTCCATCAGCTTGAGCACCGGCATGATGCCCTTGGCCGCGCCTTCGACGCCCTTGATCGGCTCGCCGCGCCCGCGCAGCTTGCTCAGGTTGACCGCTACGCCGCCGCCGATCTTGGACAGCTGCATGCAGGTCGAGAGGTTGTAGTTGATGGAGTTGAGCGAGTCGTCCATCTCCAGCAGGAAGCAGCTGACCATCTCGCCGCGGCGGCTCTTGCCGGCGTTGAGGAACGTCGGCGTCGCCGGCTGCAGGCGCTGCTCCATCATCGAGACGGCCAGCGACTTGGCGAGCTCCGCGTCGCCGCGGCCGAGATGCAGGGCCGTGATCGCCACCCGGTCCGGGTAGTGCTCCAGGAACTGGCTGCGGTCGTTGCTGCGCATCGCATAGTCCGTATAGAACTTGGACGCCGCCATATAGGAAGGAAACTCGAATTCGAGGCTATGGGCCAGCTCGAATACGGAAACCGCTTCTTCTTCGGAATAGTGCTTGTATACGTTCTCGTAGTAGTCGTTCTCGATCAGATAATCGATCTTTTCTTTATGGCTTCCGAATGCCGGGCTTTTGGCCCGGGCCTCCTCCATGAACGCCGCCACGGCTTCACGGTCCTTTTCCAGCTTGAAGAATCCGTCCGCTCCGCGCTTCATGATCTCGTTGTTCAGCTCAATATGCCGCAAGGGGCTGCACCTCCCGCATGAATTGTTCGACATCCCGAGCCGTTCCCGACAGCTCGAACTTGCAGATGACCGGCACTTCGTACCGCTCCGATACTTTGTCCGCGCTGCCGGCGAAGCAGGTTCCCCAGTTGCGGTTGCCGCTGGCCGATACGCCGCGCAGATAAGTTCGGTTCTTTTCGAGGAAGGCGTCGACCGCCGGGGGCACCTCGCCGAATCCCGTCGTATAGGTGACCAAGACGAACGGCTCTTCCATCGTCGTCGAGTCGCTGATCTGCACGGCCGGATAGCCGAGCTTGCTGACAAACTTGCGCACGTTGCCCGTGCGGGACGTGTAGGCGATAAGCATGGCGGTCCACTCCTTCTCTTGTTGATCGATGCCGCTTCCGAGCAGCCGGCGAAGCCCCGCTACTAGATCTAGTGGCTCCTCCGCCGGGAGGGTACGGGGCTCGGTCGGCCAAACGACGGCCAATGGGATTCGTAAAAACAGCCGAAACAACCCGAGCGGAGCGTTCCATCCCTTGGTGCTCTCCGTCCGGGCCTTGCCTGAGTTGTCGATCCTGGCTGCGCCCGCATTGCCGCTCCCGCCGCGTCGGCGCGCGCGGAATGCGGCTGGCCGGACGGCGTCCGGCGCATCCTGGCTGACAATGGTCAGAGGAGCCTGCGGGCGTCCAGCCAAAGGCTATTTTTGGGACTTGACAGCTTGTCCGCTTCGTGCTTAATTATCCATATGTAGAGGCTAGGAGTTAAATTTACCTCAATATATTGTGGTTGTCAAGCCGACGGACTGGTATTACCCTCCAGATCCAGGACCGAAACCTAGCGGTTGCCCACAGCTGTGAATAAGCAAAAAAGAGCCCGTCCGACGGGCTCTTTTTCGTTTATCCCAAGCTTATCCACAACGCTAGAGAGGGAACGTTGTGGATGGCTTCTCGTCGCTCATCCGCAACATTTTTCTTTTTCGGAACGCTTTTCGCGCCCGTACCCCGGCGAACGCGATCGTCAGCACAAGCAGGAACGCGAGATAGGCGAAGATGAGCAGGCGGAGGTCATGGCCGGGGAAAATCAGCGAGCTGCTAATGAGGCCGAACATCCATATATGGGATAGGTTGCCGATGACCGACGACCACAGATAAGGCATGAACTTGACCGGCGCGACGGCCGACATGAACGAGATCAGGTTGTTCGGCATGACCGGAATCGTACGCAGCAGGATGACCATCCAGCCCCCGTATTCGTCGAGCGACGCCTGATAGCGCTCGTAGCGCGCGAGGCGCGCCTGGAAGCGTCGCTGCACCTTGCCGTAGAAGAAGTAGCGGAACAGGAGGTAGACGACGAGCGCGGCTACCGTGCCGGCGAGCCAGCTGGCGAGCAGGCCCCCCGCGATGCCGAGGATCGAGATATGGATGAGGATGATCGTGGCGAACGGAAATAGGCCGAACAGCCCCTGCAGCACGGCGAGCGGAATCGTAAGCAGCAGGATGGCCGGCCCGTCAAGTCCGCTCGCGGCGACGAGCGCGTCGATCCAGCCGTTCATGCGATCCAGCATCTCCGCTCCCTCCCTCTTCGCTCCATTTTTTTAAGTTGCTTAATAAGTGTAGTCTATTCCGACCCATTCGCACAAATACATGGATTTCCAGGCGGAGCAGCCGCTTGCGCGCTCCTGCTCCTCTCCATTCGACGGGGATGCGGGCATCCCTGTCGGAGCGGGAAGGGAGTCCGGCATTTTATTCAAGCCATAAAGGGACATAAGAAAAAAACAGCCGTCCTGGAAAGGACGGCTGGAGGAGGTTCGGTTCATTGCTGCCGAAGGTAGGTTTCCGCCTGCTCGAGCTTGGCGTAGTTGGTCACCTGCTGCCGGTCTGCTTCGCCGAGCAGATCGTACGCGGTGCGGGCGCGGGACACAGCGCGTTCCAGCACCTGCCTTTCTGCATTCAAGCGGATCTGCTCGATCGCATTGCTGACCGCCCTCGGCAAAATGACGGCTTGCGGCATGTAGGAAAAGCGAGTGAAACCGATTGGGCGATAATTCGCATCGTAGAGATAAAGAGTGCGTTGCTGCGCATCTGGAGCAGGATGGTCTCCAGCCGCTCCGCCGATCAAGGAATTTCCGCTTGCCAGAGCGAACTGGCTAACGTCCGCCGCCTGCTGGTAAGAAGGAGCGGAGTCATTCCCATTTGCCAGCGCGACATAGCGGATGGACGAATCAAGCGCCGCGGAGTTGACCCTGAGCTGCGTGTAGCTGAAGAAGCCTTGCGAATTCGCAAAATAATTCAGGATCTGGAGATTGAACTCATCCGATGTTGCGGAAACCGGCTGATCGACGGTCATTTCCGGCAACGCATTGAAATTGTATTTTTTCTCCGTTCGTTCCGACAGGACCCCATTTTCTTCTGTTGCGATCCATATGCTTCCGGCTTTTGAAGAGTCGATCGGAAAGCGGAACCATGTCGTTGCCGGGAAGGCGCCCGGTTCTGTAGACGGAGCAGCTCCATGGACGACATCGTAGGCATTGATGTCTTCTTTCGTGCCATATACATGAAGCGCAACGCCTTCCCTGAGACCCGAAGCGAGGCCGCTGAACGTCGTCAGCTGAATCGACAACTCGCTTCGAACCGAAAGCCAGTAAAACTGCTCGTTCTGGTTGAGCTTGGACTTTACGGTCACCATGATGGTCTGCCCCTGCTGCGGCGGATAGTTGAAGCGGAAGCTTTTTCCTTCTACCCGGACCGGTGCCGCATGCAGCCCTTGCACCGAGACATAGACCTCCGAAATCGATTCGTCGTATCCCAGGCTCAGGACAGCTTCTTTCTTCTCGAAGCCAAGCTTTCCTGTCGCCGAGTAGAAGGTGTTCCAATTGCTGAACGGTTCGCTGAATTCCAAGTCCGACAAGGAAAGCGAGCTCAGCTTGGTCGAGTTCTGCGATTGCTGGCTCAGGCGGTCCAACTCCGCCAGCGCTGCCTGCAGCACGCTGTAGTTGACGACTTTCTTCTGCTCCTCCGCGCTCAAGCGGTTGTAAAGCTCAAGTGCTTCATAAACAGGCTGAATATCTTTCAGCTGCACCGGTACGGGAAGGCGGGAGATCGCATGAATGACTTGAGCCGAGGTCAGATTGACCTTGACGTCCACAGGGAGGAAGTCATAGCCAATCGGCTTCCGGTCCTTGTCGTAGTAGAACACCTTGAACGCGCCTGTAAAATCGGCGCCTTTCGAACCGATGAAATCGCTAAGAACAGGATGCGCCGTTTCCAGCTTGCTCAAGACCGGTGTTCCTAACATCGCTTGTCTGGCTTCCTCTATGGAAACGAACGGAGCATCAAAGTATGGTTGGTAGCTGTCCCACCAGAAAGTTTTCAAGTATACCGCTCCGGAAGGAAGTTCCGAAGAAGGATCGCGCAGCAGTTGGACATTAAAGGTTATGAACGGTCCATAGATGGCTTCCATCTCCGCCGCGGTAAGGCTGCGCGCCTTGAGGCCTCCCGACGTTTTGGCCAGAGGCGAAAAGTCATACTCCACCTTTTGGCGCGGCTGCTCCGGCTCGGCAGGATATTGGATGCTGATCCAGAACTGCCCTTTCTGTCCTTTCAGGACATCCGAGTCCATGCCGACGAAAGGCGTCATGCCGATTTCCCGCCCGTCTTCTGTCTGAGTCACTTCCGAATAGGGCTGTGCATCCGATTCCGAACGATACGTCCTCACGGTAGCGCCTCTGGAAATTTTCTGGACGATTATTTCGCCGTTGATGGTTGTCCTCGTCTTTTCAGCCAGCGTAGGCTCGTAAAGCACGCGGATGGAATATCCGCTCAGAAGCTCCCCATCCGCTTTTTCAAGCGAAACGGAAAGGTTGGTCTTCTCGCGAGCGTTCTGGAGATAGCTGGTCTTGCCCCCGGCGAAAGCTTTCCAATCCGCAATCGTCTCCATGAACTCGTCCCGCACAAGCAGCCTGATCCTCGCGCCGGAAACGTTCGTTGCAGCGGTAAGTTCAATCTCTCCCGTAGCATAATCGACCGGAAGGACAAGGTCGTACTCCATCACTTTTGGATCGAAGCCAGACTTGCCCGACACAAACTGGACGAGGGGATAGTTCCCGATGGATAAGCTTGTCAGGAATTCGCTCGAAGCTGGCGTAGCCGTCGGCGTCGCCTGAGGAGTCGGGACAGGAGTCGCGGTCGGCGACACGGTCGGCGTCGCCGTAGGGCTCGGACTCGGATTGCCCGGCACACCGGGGAATCCAGGGAAGAAGCCGCCGCCCCCGCCGGCTCCAGGCGTAGGGCTCGGCGAGGCGCTAGGCGTCGGCAGCGTCTTGGAGCCCGGCTCCTTTTCAAAGACGCTGTCCTTGGCCGCTTCCGAAAGCTTCGCCTGGGACACCGTGCCCTGGCCGGACACGAATGTCTTGCCCTCCAGCTGCAGCACGTCGATCCGGCTGCCCGCGCCGAGAGCGACGACAGAGCCTGTAGACTGCTGCGACACGGTCACCGTGCCGAGACGGCTCGTCCCTTCGAGGGACAAGCGGACCGGGGACGTTTTTTCGACCGCTACGTGGCCGAGATTGCTGTTGAGGATATGAATGGAACGAACGCCGCCGCCGCGGACGATCGTCTTGCCATCCACCTGGATGCCGGACAGCGTGACGTCTCCTTCGCCGACCGCCTCCGTGACGATCAGGTCGCCGCGCACCCGCAGGTTGCGCAGCGAGACGCCGCCCGCTTCGACGCGGACGTCTCCCTTGACCTCGCTCTGGCCGCTGGCCGGGCCATAGACGCCTGCCTTGGCGTAGGACGCGGCTCCGCTCCGCGCTTCAGCCGCCTTGCCGATGGCCGTAACGGCCTCGGCCCGCGTCAGCCGGCCTGCCGGCTTGAAGCTGCCGTCCGGATAGCCGCCGAGCACGCCTTGCGCGGCGAGCGCCGCGACGAACGGCCGGCTCCACGCGCCGAGCTTCGCCCTGTCGCGGAACGCAGGCTCCGCAGCGGAAGCCTCGATGCCCGAGGCCTTGCCGAGCATGACCGCCGCCTCCTGGCGCGTCACTTGGCCCGCCGGGCGGAACGTGCCGTCCTCATAGCCCGAAGCATAGCCCGCATATACCGCCGTCGAGACCGTGGCATAGTCCCATGCTTGCGGCTTGACGTCCTTGAACGACAGCTGCGCCGTTCCTTGCAGCGCGAAGGCCCGGTTGACGAGCGCCGCGAATTCGCTGCGGCTGATCGGCTGATCCGGACGCAGCTCGCCTTTGCCGTAACCGGACAGCCATCCCGCCGCCGCCCATACAGAGAGCTGCTGCTCCGCCCAATGGCCCTTGATGTCCAGGTAGCCGGAGCTGCCTGCTCCCGATGCCGCCTGCCCGGCTCCTGCCGCTCCGGCCGCGCCGAAGGCCGGCCCTACCGCCAGCAGCAGAGACAGTCCCGCCGCCATGGCGCTTGTTGCGTATGTTGCTTTCCACCCCATAACTATTCCTCCGACAGATCATTTGGATACATACATGCTCGTTATACCATCGAAGATAGAATCTGGCAACGAAAGAATTAGATGGATATATAGCTTGGTCGTCCATCTGTTTTTGAACAGTTGGAATCGCTTACCCATGTACTCCAAGCGGCGCAGCCTTTCTAACAAAAAAGCGTCCGAACCGGCTGAATCATCAGCCGGTTCGGACGCTTTGAATTGGATCAAGCTTGCATCGCGCCATCCCTCGCCAGAGGCGGGGCGTCCGTCGTCCGACGAGCCTTGACCGCGAAGTACAGACCGGTAAAGGCAAGCGCGACAGCGGCGTAAATGCCCAGGTAGCTCAGCTGCTCGTACACGACCGCCGAGTCTCCGCTCGAGATGGCGGCCTTGAGGCCGGCAATGCTGTGCGACATCGGCAGCCACGGATGGACCGCCTGCATCCAGTCGGGCAGCAGCTCCTTCGGGAACGTGCCCGCGCTGGACGTCAGCTGCAGGATCATGATGAGGACGGCCACGTAGCGGCCGACCTGATCGCCCCAGGTGACGAGCGCCTGGATGATGAGGGTGAAGGTCAGGCTCGCGGCGAACACGAACGCGATGAAAAGAGGCACGTCCCCGACGTCGAGCTTCAGCCCGTACAGCAGGATCAGCACCGCCGCCAGCGACTGGCTGACGCTCATCAGCACGTACGTCGCCGTGCGGCTGAGGAAGCGGCCGAGCCGCGTCGCGTCCGGCTGGAACGAATCGCGCGAGGAGATGACGGTCGTGAAGAACAGGCCGCCGACGAACAGCGCGATCGAGATGAAGTACGGCGCGATGCCGAGGCCGTAAGTCTCCACCTTGCGGCTGTCGTCCTCCTTGATGCGGACCGGATCGGCGAACATTGACACCGTATCGTCGCCATCCTTGACGCTCGCGGTCTTGTCGGCCGCCTCGCCGAGCTTGCTCTGCAGCTCGCCCGAGCCGTCGACGAGCTTGAGCGTGCCGTCCTGCAGCTTGACGGCTCCGTCCTCCAGCTGAACCGCGCCGCCGGCGACCGTGCCGACGCCATCGGCCAGCTGGCCGATGCCGCTCTTCAGCTGAGACGCGCCGCTGCTCAGCGTCTTGGCGCCGCCGGCGACCTTGGCGCTGCCGCTCGCGGCCTCGCCCAGCTTGGCGCCGAACTGCCGCAGCCCGCCGCTCAGCTGCGTCGTGCCTGCATGCAGCTGCCGAGCGCCGGCCTGCAACTGCTGCTGGCCCGCGCTCAGCTCGCCGCTGCCCTGCAGAAGCTGCTGCTGCGCCTCCTGCAAGGAGGCCGCGCCGGCCTGCAGCTGCTGCTGGCTGTCCGCCAGCTGGCGGCCGCCCGCGGTGAGCTGCTGCTGCGCCGCGCTCAGCTGGCTGCTGCCCTCGGCCAGCTGCTGGCTCGCCGCGAGCAGCTGCTTGCCCTGCTCGGACTCCGCCAGCTGCGGATTCGCCTGCAGCAATGCCTCGAGGCCGGCGCTCAGCTGCGCGGCGCCGTCCGATACCTTGCCGCCCGCTTCCTCGGCGGCCGCCAGAGAGTCGGCCAGCTTGGCGCTGCCGGCCGCGGATTGCCCGAGGCCGTCCGCCAGCTTGGCGCTGCCTTGCTCCGACTGCTCCAGTCCCTGCTGCAGCTTGGCCGCGCCATCGGCCGACGCCGCTAGCCCTTGCTCCAGCCGAGCGGCTCCCTCGTCGGCAGCGGCGGCTCCATCCGTCAGCTGCCCGCTTGCCTGCTGCAGCTGAGCGAGGCCCGAAGCGAGCGACCCGCTGCCCTGAACCAGCGACGCCGTGCCGTCCTGGAGCTTGAGCGCTCCGCTGGCGAGCGGCGACACGCCATCCTGGAGCTTGCCGGTGCCGTCCGCGAGCTTGGCGAGATTTTCCTGAAGCGTGCGTGCGCCCTCGTCGAGCTTACCGGCTCCGTCCTTGAGCTCGCCGGCTCCGTCCGCGGCCTCCGTGAAGCCCTCCGACACTTCCTTCACCTGCGACAGCATGCTGCGCGCATACGCCTCCGTGATGCTCGCGTTGAGCTCCGCGCGCACGTCCTTCATCGCCGTCGAGCCGATCTGGCCCGCGATGAAGTTGTAGTCGCCGTTCGGCTCGAAGACGATCTCGGCCTGCTGCGGCTTGTCGTCCATGAGCGTGGCGGCCTTGGCGGAAAAGTCCTTCGGAATCTTGACGGCCATATAGTAGTCGTTGGCCTCGATTCCCTTCGCCGCCTGCTCCGGCGTGACGAAGGTCCAGTCGAACTTCGCGTTCGCCTTCAGCTCGTCGACGAACTCCTGGCCGACGTCCATCCGCTCGCCCTCGTACACGGTGCCCTGATCCTCGTTCACGACCGCGACCGGAATTTTCTCCAGCTGGCCGTACGGGTCCCACGACGCCTCGATTAAAAAGCCGCTATATAAAATAGGAACAAACGCGACGGCGATGAAGGAGATGGCGAGCATCGGCTTCTTGAACATCGCTTTCATGTCCTGGCCGATCGTTTTCAAAGCCTTCATGATTCTTCCTTTCCCCTTTCTGACTAAAAATCTAATTTGGTCACTTGGTCAGAATCCTACTTTATCATGCCTCTTTTCAAGATGCAACCCGCTCTTTCCGGCCGCTTGTCCGCTTTTTCCCGCTGAAGCGATTCCATTTCTGAAACCTGGATGCGCGGTTTACCGTATAAAATCCTTATGCTACGATCAGAATGACCAGAAGAACCATTATCGTTCTGCAGTCATAAACGGGAGGTCTGCTTGCCATGTCGATCGATCGGAGAGCCGAAATCGTCCAGGCCGCCGCGAGGTCGTTCGCCTTGTTCGGCTACAAGGCGACGACGATGGATCAGGTCGCCAAAATCGCGCGTGTCGGGAAAGGGACGATCTACACCTTTTTTGACAACAAGGAGCAGCTGTTCGAGGAAATCATGAACGCGTTCGTGGAGGAGATCGTGCAGCTGGCGGAAAAGGCGGTCGATCCGGCCAAGCCGTTCGCCGAGAACCTGCACCGCGCCCTGCTCGACGTGCTCAATTACCGCCGGGAGCATGAGCTGTTCACGAGGCTGTCGCTGGAAATGAAGGAGATCGGGACCGCCGCAGCCGGCTTCGGCATCCGCATGATGGAGGAGGCGCTGCTGGAGTTCGTCGCGCGGCATGTCGAGGACGCGGTCGCCAAGGGCGAGCTCAAGCCCTGCGATCCTCAGCTGACCGCCTACGTGCTGGTCAAGCTGTTCATCACGCTCGTCGTGGACTGGCCGGCCGTCTCGGGACGGCCGTTCCAGGAGGAGGACGTCATGCGGCTGTTCGAGCTGTACTTCCTGAACGGCATCTCGGACAAGAGCGGCACCGTTACGGCCTGATCCTCGGCCGCAGCGCTTCCAGTCAACGCCCGCCCTTTCTATTCGGCGCAAAAAAAGCTGCCTCCGCCAATCTCTTGGCGGGGGCAGCTTTTTTGAGCAGATGGCACGGCTTAGCGGAACAGGCTCCGGTATTCGCCGTAGCCCTCGTCCTCCAGCTGCGATGCCGGCACGAACCGGAGCGCGGCGGAGTTGATGCAGTAGCGCAGGCCGCCCTGGTCCTTGGGCCCATCGTCGAACACATGGCCCAAGTGGGAATCGGCGCTTGCGCTCCGCACCTCGGTGCGGACCATGAAATGGCTCGTGTCCGTCTTCTCCTTGACGCTCGGCTTGGCCAGCGGCTTCGTGAAGCTCGGCCAGCCGCAGCCGGAATCGTACTTGTCGAGCGAGCTGAACAGCGGCTCGCCGGAGACGATGTCGACGTAGATGCCTTCTTCCTTATGGTCCCAGAACTCGTTGCGGAACGGCGGCTCCGTGCCGTTGTTCTGCGTCACCTCGTATTGCAGCGGCGACAGCCGGGCGCGCAGCTCGTCCTCGTTCTTGTCCATTTTCCAGTGGCTCTCGATGAACTGGTCGCGGCCGGAGCCCTTGCGGTACATCTTGTAGCGGAACGGATGCGTCTTGTGGTAATCCTGGTGGTAGTCCTCCGCCTCGTAGAAAGGAGCCGCCGGCTCGATCGTCACGACGATCGGCTTGTCGAAGCGGCCGCTCTCCTGCAGCGCGCGCTTGGATTCCTCCGCCAGCTTGCGCTGCTCCTCCGTATGGTAGAAGATGACGGGACGGTACGAATCGCCGCGGTCGGCGAACTGTCCCAGCGCGTCGGTCGGATCGACCTGCTGCCAGTACGTGTCGAGCAGCTTGCTGTACGGGAACACATCCGCGTCATACGTGATCTGCACGGCTTCCGTATGGCCGGTATTGCCTTCGCATACCTGGTCGTACGTCGGATTCTCCACATGCCCGGCCGTGTAGCCGGAGACGACGCGGATGATGCCCGGCAGCTCCTCGAACGGCGAGATCATGCACCAGAAGCAGCCGCCGGCGAATGTCGCCAGCTGTTCGTTGTTGTTTGCCATATTGCCATCCCTCCTCAGACTTCTATTATAGCGGACGCCCCGATCCGAAGTCCAAGACACTACTCCCGCAGCGCGTCCTTGAGCCGCGAATGCATCATGTCGGGCGCTCCGCCCAGCCTGCGCCTTAGCCGTTGCGCTTCTGCGGCGAGCTTCGCCGCCTCGGCGGTCAGCCGTTCCCGCTCCGCTTCCGATGCAGCCAGCCTGCTCTCGAGCTCATCGCAGCGAGCGCGCAGCTGCCGCAGCTCCTGCTCCGAACCGCCTTCAGCCGAATGGTCGTTCATGCTCGTTCGTCCCCTCTCCCTGCTCCTCCGCCGCTCCGCACCCGCCGCCGCCTTGCTCCGTCGAAGCGGCCGTCCCGGCAAGGCTGCCGCCATGCGCAGGAACATACAGCCTTTCTTTCAAAAAGCCCGCCGCGAGCCGCAGCGAATGCTCCGCTTCCGGCAGCCAGCCCGGCATCATCGCCGTAAAATCGTGGATCATGCCCGCATAGCAGCGCGATTCGGCAATTCCGCCCGCCGCGCGCAGCCGCTCGGCGTACAGCCTGCCCTGGTCCCGCAGCGGATCAAGCTCCGCCGTGACGACGAGCGCCGGCGGCAGCCCGCCCAGATCGGGCGCCAGCAGCGGCGATACATGCGGCAGCATCCGCAGCTCCTCCGGCGCATAGCCGTCGGCGAACTGCCGCAGCAGCCGCAGCGTCAGCATATACTGCCGGCCGTTCTGCCGCAGCGACGGCTGGCTCTCCGCCCCCGGCCCGCCTCGTCCGGTCAGGTCGACCGCCGGATAGAGCAGCGCCTGCCCCCGGATCGGCGGCCCGCCGGCATCGCGGGCGCGCAGCGCCGTCACCGCCGCGATGTTGCCGCCGGCGCTCTCGCCGGCGACGGCGAGCCGCGTCGGATCGCCGCCGAGCGAGCCGGCCGCGCGCGATGCCCACAGCAGAGCTTCGTAGGCATCGTCCGCCCCCTTCGGGAACGCATGCTCCGGCGCCAGCCGATAGCCGACCGACAGCACGAGGCAGCCGCTCAGCTGCGCCCAAGCCCGATTGTAGCGATGACGCAGCCGATGGCCGCCGAGCGCAAAGCCTCCTCCATGATAATACAGAATGACCGGCAGCGGCTCCCCATGGCCGTCCTCGGAGGCTTTGCGCCGCGGTCTGTACCAGCGCGCCGGCACGAGTCGGCCGTCCCGGACCTGCAGGTCGATGTCTCCCCACTCGACCCGGCCGGGCAGGCGCAGGCAGGCGGCGACATCCATCGCCCGCATGAATGCGGCCATCCGCCCGCGCATGCCGGCCAGCGGACGGCCGGTCATCCAAGCTCCGGCGTGCAAGCCCGCCAGCAGCAGGCGCAGCGGAAGCGCGAGCCGGCCGGCCGTCGGACATTTTCGGCTCAGCCGCTTCCCGGCTGGCCGCCCCCGATTACTTTCCTCCATCTTGGACACGCTCGATCATCTCCGTCTTGAGCTTCCATAGCTCCGGGCTGAACGATACCGGATACGGCTCCGGATGCAGCTTGCGCAGATGCGGCTGCCGGAACAGCGCCAGCTGCTGCTGATGATAGCACCGGATCGATTCCAGATCCGGCAGATCGCGCACGAGCTCCCCTTGCCGCAGCAGCGGCTGCAGCAGCTCCACCGCCTCGTACCGGGTCAGCACCGACTTCACGTACGGGTGGGCCGGGTCGATGCGGCGCAGCGGCTCGCCCGACGGGGCCGCCTCCGCGCTCAGCGCCAGGTAATCGCCAGCGGCGTATCCCGTCGCCGGATCGAGGAGCCGATACGCCGTCTTGGAGCCTGGGTTGGTCACCTTGTCGAGGTTGCCCGACAGCTTGATGACCGGCTCGTAGCCGCCGCCCCGGTCGATCGCGGCCAGCTTGTACACGCCGCCGAGCGAGGGCTGGTCCGCCGCCGTAATCAACTGCGTGCCGACGCCCCAGGTGTCGATCGCCGCGCCTTGCGCCTTGAGGTTCAGGATGATGTTCTCGTCCAGGTCGTTCGAAGCGACGATGCGCACGTCCGGGAAGCCCGCCTCGTCCAGCATGCGCCGCGACTCCTTGGACAGGACGGCGAGGTCGCCGCTGTCCAGCCGGATCCCCTGCAGCTCCTTCCCGCCGGCGCGGAGTCGGCGCGCGACCTCGATCGCGTTCGGCACGCCGCTGCCGAGCGTATCGTAGGTGTCGACCAACAGCGTCACGCCGTCCGGAAGCGCCTCGGCATAGCGCTCGAACGCCTCCAGCTCCGACTCATGCGCCTGCACCCAGGCATGGGCGTGGGTGCCTTTGGCGGGGATGCCGAACCGCCAGCCCGCCCGCAGGTTGCTCGTCGCGTCGAAGCCGGCGATATAGGCCGCGCGCGCTCCCCATATGGCCGCGTCCATCTCCTGGGCGCGGCGGGTTCCGAACTCCAGCAGCGCGTCCGAGCCGGCGACCTGCTTGATTCGGGATGCCTTGGTCGCGATGAGCGTCTGGTAGTTGGCCATGTTGAGGATCGCCGTCTCCACGAGCTGCGCCTCGAAAATCCGTCCCTCGACGCGCACGAGCGGCTCGTTCGGAAAGACGAGCGTGCCCTCCGGCACGGCGTCGATGCTGCCGCTGAACCGGAAGCGCCGCAGCTCCTCGATGAACGCCGGCTCGTACCGCTCCTCCTGCTCCTCCAGGTAAGCCAGCTCCTCCTCGGTGAAGCTCAGGCCGAGCATATAGTCGGCGATCCGCTGGAGCCCCGCGAATACCGCGTAGCCGTTGCCGAACGGCAGCTTTCGGAAGTACATTTCAAAAACGGCTTTGCGGTCATGCGTCCCCATCTTCCAGTGGGCATACATCATGTTGATCTGATATTTATCGGTATGCAGCGCCAGCTTCGCCGTTTCCATCCGCGCGTCCTCCTCTTCATCGGCATCCCGCGGCGCTTGGCCTGCGGGCTCTGCCCTCGCCCAAAAAGACAAAAGCTGCGCCGGGCGGCGCAGCTCATCGATTCCGATCCGTTACTCGGCCGAAGGCCGTACCGCCGGCTCCGCCTCGATCGCGCTTGCCGGCAGCGGGCCATCCGCAAGCGCAGGCGCGGTTTCCAAGCGATCTTGCGTTCGCAGTCCGTCCAGCTCCTTCTGCTGGGCTTTGAGCCGCTTCTGCAGCTTGAACGAGCGGATGATGCCGAACAGGCCTACGCTTGCTCCGCCCAGCAGAGCCGAGCCGAGAATGACGAGGATGAGCGGCAGGCTCGTCTGCGCGAACAGGAAATTCACCTGGACGGAGTCGACGTTGATGACCGCAAAGATGGCAATCAGCAAAGCAAAGACAAGACCCGATAGGAGCAACCCCTGCGTTCTCATGTTCTAACCACCCTATCCGCATTGTGTCCTTAATGACCCTTTTTTACCCAGGCTGCCCGTGATCAAACCTTGCGCCGGGGCAGCCACACCTCCAGCAGCGAGCTGAGCCGCTCTAGCTGGAGCGGTTTGGTGATATAGTCGGTCGCTCCCGCTTGCAGGCACAGCTCCCGGTCCTGCGGCATCGCCTTGGCGGTCAGGGCGATGATCGGCAGCCCTCGATGCGTCTGGCTGGAGCGAATCTCGCGGATCGTGTCATACCCGTCCAGCACCGGCATCATCATGTCCATCAGGATGAGATCGCAGCCGCAGGCGTCCAGCGCGTCGAGGGCTTCCCGGCCGTTGGTCGCCGTCAGCACTTCGATGCCCAGCTGCTCGAGGAAGCTCGTCAAGCTATAGACGTTGCGGATGTCGTCATCGACGACAAGCACGCGCATTCCGCGATACCGGCTGCCGCGCCGGGGCTCCTCGACGGCTGCCGGCTGCAGGCGGAGCCGCCCGCCCGGCAGCTCCGCCAAGGTGCGGCCTGGCGGCGCCGCTTCGTCCAGGTCCGCCGCAGTCTCCGCCAGGCCGGGCGTCCGAAGCGGGGCTTCGGCTTGGACGGCCTCGCCCAGGCTCGGCACATACAGCGTGAACGCGCTGCCCAGACCGGGCTGGCTTTCGACATGAAGGCAGCCCTGCAGCAGTCCCGCCAGCTGGCGGGAGATCGACAAGCCGAGTCCCGTGCCGCCGAACTGCCGGCTCGTCGTGCCGTCCGCTTGTCGGAACGCTTCGAAGATCAGATCAAGCTTGGACGGATCGATGCCGATGCCCGTGTCCCGCACCTCGAACGCCACGACCTGCCGCCCGGCCTGGGACGGCAGATGCCGCAGCACCTCCCGTTCCGAAGCCTGCGAGATCGTCACCGTCACGCCGCCCTGCTGCGTGAACTTGAACGCGTTGGACAGCAGGTTCTTGAGAATCTGCATCAGCCGCTGCTCGTCGCTGACGATCCGATCCGGCACGTTCAGCCGGCGGATGACCGCGTACTCCAGCCCGGTCCGCTCGGCATGCGCGCGGAAGCTCGCTTGCAGCAGCGCCGGGAGCTCGCTCAGATTGAGCGGCTCCAAGCTGATCTCCATCTTGCCGGCTTCGATTTTGGACAGGTCCAGGATATCGTTGATGAGCGCCAGCAGATCCTCGCCCGCCGAATGGATGACCTTGGCGAACTCCTCTTCCTTGGGCGACAGCCCTCCCCCCGCGTTCTCCGCCAGCATCTGAGAGAGGATCAGCATGCTGTTGAGCGGCGTCCGCAGCTCATGGGACATGTTGGCCATGAACTCGTTCTTGTAGCGGGAGCTGCGCTCCAGCTCCGCGGCATACAGCGTCAGCTCCTGCTGGATGCTCTGCAGCTCCTGCGACTTCTCTTCCGACAGGCGCGCTTGTCGGCCAAGCTGCTCATTGGATGCGGCCAGCTCCTCCTGCTGGGTCTGCAGCTCCTCCGCTTGCTGCTGCAGCTCCTCCGTCATCGACTGCGACTCCTGCAGCAGCGTGCGGATCTCCTCGCCCGTATGGACGCGATGCAGCGCGAGCGCCAGCTGCGCGGCAGCCTCCAGCGCCAGATCCTGCTCCAGCGGCGTGAACGGCTCGAACCGCGCCGCCTCAAGCACCGCGAGCGTTCGGCCTTCGAAGATCGCCGGTACGAGCAGCAGCTGCGGCAGGTTCGCCTCGCCGAAGGCCGAGGCGATCTTCACATACGACTCCGGCATGTCATAGTGGCTCATCCGCTGCTCGGCCAAGCAGCGTCCGACGAGTCCTTCTCCATGCTCGATGAAGGGCGGCAGGCCGGCCGGCCCGTCGCCGCTGCCGGTCACGGAGCACGCGAGCTTGAGCCGGCGGCTCGGCTTGAGCGATTCCACCGCGTAAAGCGCCGCGAACGGCGCCCGGAGCGCTTCGGAAGCGAAGCGCAGGAACGCCTCCTGCGTCTCGGCCGCCCCTCCGGTCTGCTGCAGCGCGGAGCCGATCGCGAGCGCCTGCCTCTGCTTCCAGTCGTTGCCTTCGACCTCGTCGAGCAGCCGATTCGTCGCTGCCGCCAGGTCGGCGATCTCATCGCGCGAGCGGATCTCGACCCGCTCGCGGAGCTGCGCCGAGTCCCGATTCCGTGAATCCGCCATGCCGGCGATCGACTCCGTGACGCTGCCGATCGTGCGCACGATCGAGCGCGAGATCAGCCAGCCGAACAGCCCCGACAGAACGATGGAGATGAGGAACAGGGAGAGCAGCGTCGTCCGCAGCAGGCTGTTGCTTCGGTCCAGCATCTCCAGCCGCTGCTTGGCCAGCTTCTGCTCCGCTTGGCGGAACGCATCGAAGCTGCCGCGAAGCTGGTCCATGTTCTGCTTGCCGCGGTCGATGGCGTAAAACTCGCGGATGGCAGCCTCGTCGCCGTTCTGCTTGGCTTCGATGATCGGCATCGTGATCGTAAGCCATTGCTCGATCGAGCCTCTCGCCAGCTCCAGCACCTTCGTCTGGCTTGGATTGTCGCTCACGAGCGCCAGGAGCTCGCTGTAATGGTTCTGCCACTGGGAAAAGCCCGAGCGGTACGGCTCGAGGTAGGACTCCTCCCCGGTGAGGATGAATCCCCGCTGTCCCGTCTCCATGTCGAGCAGGTCCTTCTCGATGGCGTTGGTCAGATTCATGACGGAGATGTCGTGCTCCGTCACGTATTCGGTCTCTTCCTGCACCGACGACAGCTGCAGGAAGACGATCAGGATCGAGACGGCGAGGCAGGCCAGGATGACGGCGTAGCCGGAGATGATTTTGAAGCGGATCGTAACTCGGCCCCGTCGGCTCGGGCGCCCGCTGTGGGATGCTTCCATCGGATCGTCGTGCTCCTATCTGCGCGCAGACGCGAGGGCATCTGCTTGTATGGTATCCAGCCGCCTTCAGGTGACGGGCGACTTGCCCCCGTCGAGGTTCATGGCGGTCCCTGTAATATAGGAGGCCGCTCCGGAAGCGAGGAAGACGATCGCGTTCGCAGCTTCCTCCGTATCTCCGATCCGCCCAAGCGGAATGTCGTGCCGGGGATCGCGCGCGAACTGCTCCCAGGTCTGGCCGGGACTCGTCCGCCGCCACTGGTCTTCGATCTGGGCGCTGCGGATGAGTCCGATGCAGACGGCGTTGACCCGGATGCCTTCCGGCGCCAGATCGCGGCTCATCGCCTTGGTGAGCGCCAGTCCGGCCGCCCGCGAGACGGACGACGGCAGCGACGCCTTCGGCGGCGTCTTGCCGCCGATCGCCGTCACGTTGACGACCGCTCCTCCGCCTGCCGCCTTCAGGCCCGAGAGGGCCGCCTGCGTCATATGGACGGCGCCGAGCAGCTTCAGGTCGAGATCGGCCGTCCACGCGGCCGGACCGACTTCCGCGAACGGAGCGGCGGCGGCCGTGCCGGCGTTGTTCACCAGGATGTCGAAGATACCGTCCCAGCGCTCCGCGATCGCGTTCACCGCTTCCGCCGCCGACTCCTGCCGGGAGACGTCGCCGACGATCGCCAGCACCTCGCCGCCCGTCTCGACACGGATGCGGGCCGCCGCGTCCTCAAGCTCTTCCTTCGTGCGGGCCACCAGGGCCACCTTGGCCCCTTGGCGGGACAGCTCCAGCGCGGTCGCATAGCCGATCCCCTTGCTGCCTCCCGTTACGATCGCCTTCTTGCCTTCCAGCTTCAGCTTCACTTGCGGTTCCTCCTTCGGACTTGGGATTGCAGCTATCTCGCGGCCTTCTAGCGGCTTGTCGAGCCGATCCGAGACATTTCCCGGGAAATCGACAGCCCTTCTTCTCCGTCTAGGAGGGACGGGATTTCACATACAGGCGGGCCCGCTCTTCCCAGATTTCGCCCGGCTCCAGGCCGAACAGCCCGATCTCCTCCGCAGGCAGCCCCGTGTTCGGGGCGTTGACCAGGCTGACCTGCGGCTCCGGACAGATGAACCCGCCTCTGCCGCCGTTGTTGTAGAGCATCCATTGCTTGTACGAGGTGCCGACATCGTAAACGAGCGTCATTCCACGCTTGCGGTCGGTCAATTCCATCCGGTTGCGGCCCATCTGCGGCTCGGCCGTGTAATGATGATCGAGCGAAGTCCAGAACGGATCGGCTCCGTCCCCTTTCATCGCCTCTTCCTCAGGAGCGAGCTCCATGAACGTCCCGGTCGGCAGCATGCGCTCGTTCATTTCCCAGCGGCGACCGGCCGTCAGCTTGAAGCTGTAGTCGCTCTCCCGGCTGCCCGGAGCGAACGGCACGTTCAGCGTCGTATGGAAGGCCAGCAGGCAAGGCATCGGCTCGTCGCCGTCGTTGCGCACCGTCACTTGCTGGGCGAGCCCGTCCGGTCCAAGCGCGTAGCGCAGGCGGACCGTAAAGCGGAACGGAAAGCGCCGATAGACCGGATGGTCCTCGTCGATGCGGACCGCGACCGTGACGAAGCTTTCGGAGCCTTTGCTGCCGAAGCTTTCGACCTCCCATGGAATCTGATGCAGGAAGCCGTGCAAGTGATTGTCGCGCTCCCTTTCGTTGACCGGCAGCTGATAGATCCGTCCCTGCCAGGGGAAGCGGCCGTCCTCATACCGATTGGGCGGGAAGAGCAACGGAATTCCCCAGACGACCGGATTCTCGCGAAAGCTCGCCATTTCCTCCTGCGAAGGCTCTCTCAGAAACCGGCATCCGGTGATTCGGTCCTGGAAGGCGATGAGATTGCCTCCGGCTTCGGGGAGCAGGACCGCCTCGTAGGCGTCCGCTCTCAAATAGATCGCCCTCTGGCCCTGGTAGATTCCTTCGAACGCACTGCTCGTTGCCATGACGCGACCGCTCCTCTCTCTACTCTAGTAGTAGAGTACCATATCGTCATCGGGATTTTCTATGAAAAGAGACGGCTGATCGGGCCAGGATGCGGCGAAAGCCCCGAAGCGCGGGCTTCGGGGCTTTCTTCGTCTGCGATGCGGCAGCGCGCGGGCCGGCCGCGGCAGGCGCGGAAGAAGGACTAGCGGTCGGCCGGCAAGCCCGGCTCCGGCGCAGGAACCGGATGCTCCCGCTCCTCGCGTCCGCCCAGGAACGGCCACCAGTTCGCCGTCCCGAACAGGCGCACCATGACCGGAATGAACAGCGGCAGGATCAGCACGGCGTACAGCAGCAGGCCGATCAGCACGACCGTCGCGATCTGCATCAAGGACAGCACGCCGGACGGCAGCATCGCCGCGAACGTGCCGCCGAGGATGACCGCGGCCGACAGGATGACGGAGCCCATGCGGCGCATCGCCAGCAGGATCGCCTCCTGAGGCGGCAGATGCCGGTACTCGCGGAAGCGGTCGAGCAGGAAGATGCTGTAGTCGACGCCCAGCGCGATCAGCAGCACGAAGCTGAAGAACGGCACGGGCCAGCTGATGCCGGAGTAGTCGAGCGCCCGGCTGAAGATCGCTTCTGCCGCCGCCATCGACGTATAGTAGGTGAGCAGCAGCGACGCCATGATATACGCCGGGATGACGAGCGAGCGGAACAGCGCGATCAAGATGAGAGAGATGCCCGCCATCATGAGCATGACCGTGCGCGAATAGTCCGCCTGGGAGATCGTGTTCAGGTCATGCTGCACGCTCGTGATGCCGCCGATCGCATGCTGCGAATCCGCATATGCCGTCCCCTCCAGCCCGCGCGCGACCGCTGCGTCCAGTTCGGGAATTTTGCGGAGCGTCTGCTCCTCGTACGGATTGGACTCGAACACGACATCCAGCGTCGCCATCGTTCCTTGCGGCGACAGGTAGGCTTCGACCGCCTGGCGGAACTCCTCGTCCTGGAGCGCCGCGTCCGGCAGGTTCCAGCCGGTCAGACTGCGGCTCGGCGCGTCCGCCAGCTCGGTCAAGTACGACTTCGCCTCCGCGAGTCCGCCGCTCACCTGCGAGATGCCGTCGACGCTCTGGTCGAGGCCGCCCGTCAGCTGGCCGAGCTGCTCGTTCAGCTCGGCAAAGCCTCGCTGCAGCTCCTGCTGGCCGCCCTGCAGCTGCTCGAAGCCGGCCGTCACCTGAGGCAGCTCTCCGATGGCTCGGCCTTGGCCGTCCGCAGCCTGCTCGATGCCCTTCTGCAGCGCATCGAGGCCGGAGGCCAGCTCGCGCAGGCCGCTGCCGAGCGCGGCCTGGCCGGCGCTCGCCTGCTCCAGGCCGCCGTTCGCCTTGCCGATGCCGGCAGCCGCTCCGGCCAGCTGGGCATTGGCCTGCTCCAGGCCGGCCGCCGACTGCTCGGCGCCGCCCTGCAGCTGAACGAGCGACTGGAGCGCCGCTTGGTACTGCTCGTCGGAGCCGAGCTCCGGGTATTTCCCTCCCAGCGCTTCGAACGCTTGCTGCACGCCGCTCAGCCCTTGCGCAAGCTGCTGCTGGCTCGAGGCCAGCCGCTCATACGCGCCCTGGAGCTGCTCCAGCCCTCCGGCCGCCTCGCGGTAGCCTTGCAGCAGCTCGTCGCTCGCCTGGGCGAGCCGAGCGGCGCTGGCTTGCGCCTGCCTCAGCCCGGCGCCGAGCTCCTTCGCTCCGACAGAGCCGTCCTGAAGCCCTCGGTGGATGCGCCGCAAACCTTGCTCCAGCTCCTCGACGCCGGCTTGCAGCCTGGCCGTGCCCTGCGTCAGCTCGCCCGCTCCGGCCTCCGCCTCTTCCAGCTTGGGCGCGTTGGCCGCCAAGCTTGAGCTCGCCTCGGACAGCCCTTGGCCGATCCGGTCGAGCCCCTCCGCGCTCCTTCCGATGCCGCTCTCGAGCGTGCCCGCCTGCGAGGCGACCTCCAGGTCCGTCAGCGGCTCTCCTGCCGGGCGCGTCGCGCTGCGCACGCTCTTGACGCCCGGCACCTTCGCCAGCTCGCGGCTCACCTGCTCCAGTGCGGCGAGGCCTTCCTTGTTGTCGAAGCTCTTCTCCGCCTTGAGCACGACCGTGCTCGGCATTGAATCTCCCGGCCCGAAGCTGTCCGAGATCAGGTTGAACGCCTTGACCGAATCGTACTTGTCGCCGATCTCGTCCAGCGAATTGAACGAGATCGCGTTGCGGTACGAGAGGAGCAGCGGCAAAACGATGACGGCCAGCACGAGCAGCGCCCAGACCGGGCGGCGCAGCGAGAAGCGGCCCATCCGCCCCCAGAGCCGGTTCTCGCTGTGCGAGAGCGAGCCTTTCTGCGGCCAGAACAGGGCAGGCCCGAGCACGGCCATGAAAAACGGCACGAGCGTCGCGAGCGCGAGCATCAGCACCGCCACGCCGACCGCGACGGCGACGGCCGAGCGATAGAGGCCGAAGGTCGAGAAGCCGATCGAGGCGAAGCCGATGAGCACGGCGAGCCCGGAGATGAGCACCGTCCGCCCGGCGTTCCGGTACGTCCGTACGATCGCCTCCGTCCGGTCGAGGCCGCTCGCCAGCTCTTCCTTGTAGCGGCTGATGAGCAGGATGCAGTAGTCCGTCCCGATGCCGAACAGGATCGCCACCATGAAGATCTGCGTGAACGTGGACAGCGGGAAGCCCGCGTATTCCGCCAGATAAGCGACGACCGACTGCGACAGCAGATAGCTGAGTCCGACGACGACGAGCGGGACGAACGGAGCGACTGCCGACCGGAAGACGAGGAACAGGATGACGAGAATGAAGATGACCGTAATATATTCGGTTTTCGCAAGCCCTTCCATCGAGCTGCGGATCTGATCCTCGTTGATCATCCATTCCGATGTATAGGAGTGGTCCACTTGGATCGTCGAAGCCGCCTCCGCGAGCACGTCTTGAAGCTCCTTCGGCTCCCTCCCGTCCGCCTCGATCGAGACGAGGGCGAGCATCGTCCTGCCGTCCTCGGCGATGAGCTGGTCCTCCAGCTCCTTTTGGTCAAAAGGTCCCGTGACCGAGGCGATGCCGAGGCTTTCCTTGCTCTTCAGCTCCGCGAGGCCGCGCCGAATCTCCTGCTTGTCGGCGTCGGTCAGCCCCTCGTCCCGATGGAAGACGAGCACGGCGGACTTCTCGTCGGCGGCCTTGCCGACCGACTCGCTCTGCGCCTCTTTCTCTTCGAGCAGCTTGGCCGCGGTCGAGGACGAGTAGCCGTCCGGCACCGTGATCTGCCCCTTCACCCGAACGAGCTGCTGCATGTCCGGCGCCAGCAGCATCAAGCCTGCCGCCAATGCGATCCATGCCGCGAAGATCGCCCACCGCCATTTCAAAATCGTTCTCATGCTCCACGCCCTCTCTGGCTTCTTGTCTCTATCGTCCTTTGGCCCCGCCGCTGGATCCTCGACCCGTCTCTTTAATCCTTCAGCCTCGCCGCTAGATCCTCGAACATCTCGATGAATTGAGTCGCCTCTTCTTCCGTGAATCGCGAAATATAGGCGCCGAGCGTTTCTCCGACGACCTTTCCCGCTTCCTCTGCGACTATCCGTCCTTCCTCCGTCAGCGACAGGTACGTGACCCGGCGGTCCCGGTCGTCTGGACGCCGGCGGACGAGGCGCTTGTCGACAAGCTTCGTCGTGATGGACGTGATGCTGCTCTTGCCGACGCAGAACGCATCCGCCAGCTCCGTGGATGTGCTGTCCGGATTCGCGTTCAGGTAGCGGATGATGCCGAACTGCTCCTGCGTAAGTCCATCCGGCAGCTTGTTCTGGATCAGCGCGGCGAATCTTCGATTGACCTGAGAGCTCGCCGCCTCGTACCGCTCGATGATTTCCTTCAGCTTGGCTTCCTGCATGACGGGCTCCTTTCGTACAAGTTCGACCATCTAATAGTTTGATATTCGAACAATATCACGGCAAAAAACCGTCTGTCAACTCGACAGACGGTACTTGGACAGATGGCATGTGGATAGACGATACGTGGATAGACGGCACATGGATAGACGGCACATGGATAGACCGCCGGCACGGACTGATGCCGCAGACGGGGTTCGATCCGCTGCCTCGGCCTTAATCCGCATAAAGCTCGACGATGCCTTGCGCCATGCGCCGCAGCTCCAGTGCCGCTTCGGGCGGCCAAACAATCTTCACGCAGGGACCGTAGCTAAGCAGTCGCGAGTACATCCAATAGCCTCCGTAAGGAGCACAGTCGACCTCCAGCCAGCCGTCCTCGCGCTGCCGAATCGCCTGTGCCGGATAGTCGTCCCGGACGCGGGTCCGAACGGAGGGATGAAACAGCAGCCGAAGTTCGATCTGCGGTTCTCCATCCGCTTCCCAACGCCGATCCAGCTCCTGAATCGTCATGGAATGGCGCTCGAACCGCTCCTCCAGCGGCTCGAGCCGCTGAATTCGGTTCAGCCTGAACGTCCGATAGTCCTGGCGGAGCCGGCAAAAGCCGTACAAGTACCAGACCATGTCCCGAAGCACCAGCCCGATCGGTTCGATCTCACGCTCCGATTCCTTGCCCTCCCAATCCGTGTACGCCATGCGGATGGAACGGCAGTGCTCCAGCGCCTGTTCCAGCTGCCCGAGCATTCTCTTCTCTCGCTCCCCGCATCGCCACGGGTTCAGCTCCAGCACGACCTGTCCCGCCCCGCTCTCCCGTTCGACTCCCGTCTCGGAGCGATTCAGCAGCGCGCTGACCTTGTCGAGCAGGCGGCCGAGCTGCTGCTCGCTCCAAGCGGCCTGCACGCCTTTGAGGGCGATCAGCATGGAGCGCAGCTCGTCCATGCTGAGATACTGTCGGTCGATCTGAAAGGTTTTCAGAATTTCATACCCGCCGTCCAGACCCGGATAGGACACGACGGGCACTCCAGCCGCGTTCAGCGCCTCCAAGTCTCGATAGATCGTGCGCACCGACACCTCGAAGCGCTCGGAGAGCTCCTGCGCTCCGACCCTGCGCCTTCCCAGCAGCAGCATCGTGATGCCGAGTAGCCTGGCCAGCTTCATTTCCGACTCCGCCTCCCTTGCGACCCGCGTTAGACCTTCCTTGCTTGCGGGTAAGGAAGACAACCCCCCCTCCTTGCCGGGACCGGCTAGGAGACTATTCCGAAACGAGGTGCTCGACATGACTGAACCAAAAGACAAATCCCTTTTGAACCAAACTCCCTCCATGGCCGACCGTGACCACCCGGAGCAGTTTCCGACGGAAAAGGAAAGCCTGATGGACCAGGACCCCGCCCAGCTCAACGTCGATCCCATCCCCGTCGAGGACTTGACGATCGAGCAGCAGGATGAAAAGGACAAGACGCATACGAAGGACGATTCCTCCAGCGCCCGCAAGTACAAGACCGGATTTTGACGCCACGCAGTCCGATGCGCGGCTAGCCCGGCGGCTCATAGCGCCTCGTCCTTCCCGACGATGCGTTCGACCGCATCTCGGTCCGCTTCTAAGGCACCGGCAGCCTCGGGCGGCCCTGCATCCACAGGCGAGCGGCTCGAGGCTCGCCCATGCTCATCGAGGGCATCCGATCGTCCAGCCGTCCTCGACCGCGAGCCGGCCAAAGATCGCGTCAATCGGCCTGCATTCAGAGCGGAAACGACATCTGCTCCATCACTTCTATGACAGGCCCCGGGCTGATGACGGCCGCGGGGTCTTCCCTGCGCGATGCCAGCCGCAGATGCAGCTTCCCGCGCTCCTCCAGCGGCCCGGCCGGATCCGAGCCGTCCTCTGCCGGGACGGGAGCATGAGGCAACCCGTGAAGAAGCCGCAGCTCATCCACCCGATTCCGGACTTCCTCCTCATAGCTGCGGATGGCGTAGGCTCCCTGAAAGATCCGCTCGTACTCCGGCAGCACGCCCGGAGCCGTCTGACGAAGCATGGCGTAGTACCAGTTCTTGACCTCTGGCGTCAGCCGCAGCAGCGAGCTCATCATGAACTGCGCGCCAGCGGACTTCACTGCGCTCATGAGCTCATGAAGGGCTTGCCTGGAATCGGACAGGAGAGGAAGAATCGGCGCGGCGAATACGCCCGCCGGCAAGCCGGCCTCCCGCAGCTCCCGAACGGCCTGCAGTCTCGGTCCCGACAAGGGCGAGCCCGGCTCCAGGCTGCGGATAAGCCGGTCATCCACCGTATGAAGGCTGATGTTGACCGACAGCAGCCGGCACTGCGAGAGCAGATCGAGATCCCGCAGCACGAGCGGCGAGCGTGTCGTGATCGATAGCGGCACTTGATAGCGCGCGAGCACCTTGAGGCATTCCCGCGTGATCCGATGGGTGGCCTCGGCGGGCTGATAAGGATCCGTAGCGGTGCCGATCGCGACATGCCCGATCTCCCTCGCCATCGCGGGCAGATCGAACCGGTGCCGTGCCGCTGTTCGATGAAGCTGCGCCTGGAGCGCCTCGGCGGCATTTTCCTTGATGAGAATTCTCCGCTGGAATTCGTCGCTGTCCATTCCGATGTACGATTGAAAAGCTCGGGCATAGCAGAAGCTGCAGCCATGCGCGCAGCCTCGGTACGGATTGATCGACCAGCTGAAAGGCATCTTTTCTTCCTTGACCCTCGACATGAGCTGCTTGACCCGAATCGATTCCCCTTTGGCTGCAGACACAGCTACCACCTCCTGCATTGCGAACATTTGTTCTTAATTTCAGTATAACAGCTCGATTGAGATTCGGCAACTGCCGAAAAAACCCGAATAAGCGGCAGGCGCCGTCCGGCGCTCGCCGCTTATTGCTAAGACCGCGGATGGCGGTTCCATGTTCAGTCCCGTGGCCGAGATGCGGCCAGACGCCCGACGAATCCCGGCAGCCAGTCCATGAGCCTCTCGAACCGGTACCCCGCCGCTTCGGCTTTCCCATGATCCATGTACCAGGATCCCGTCACCCCGTAAGGAGATGCATTCTCATCCGTGACGGAAGCCGTGATTCTCGGCGTTCTGCCCGTCGCCTCGCCGATGAGCTCCAAGAGCTCCCGCAGCGGGATGCTTCCCGCGGAGCAGGCGTTCACCGGACCCGACAGGGGCGCGGTCTTCAGCCAGCCAAGGAATCGCCCCGCCTCGTCGGAGCGGATGAACTGCACGCGCGCTTCCGGCGCCGGCAGGCCGATTTCAAGTCCGTTCGCGATCCGATCGACATGCCAGTGGAGCCGACGGGTATAGTCGTCCTCCCCGATGACAAAAGGCGGGCGTACGAAAATCGTCTCCATGCCCTCGGCTCCCGCCAGCACGGCCTCCGACTGCCTTTTGCCTTCGGCATAGCCGAGAGAGGAGCGGTCCGTCCCGGTTGCGGGATAACCGTAAGGGAGCCAGTCCGTCTCCGCCTGCGCCTTTTCGGCCGGCTCGTAAACGGACAGCGAGGAGATGAAGACGAAGCGCCGCGTCCGTCCCGCGAATGCCTCGCAAGCCAGCCTCGCATCATCGGGAGAGTAGCCGATCATATCGTACACGACATCCCAGCTCCGGCCCTGCACGGCCTCCAGCATCGATCCGGCATTCTCCCGGTCCAACCTCAGCTTCTCCGGCTCGCGGTCATACCGGACCTCCGTCCTGCTTGTGGAGCCGACGGTCACCGCGTGGCCCTCCCGCAGCAGCTCGTCGACCAGGTGCTTACCCATGAATCTCGTCCCGCCAAGTACAAGCACGTTCATTGCCTTCACCCTTTCTCTCCAGCGATGCCTCCTTACCATTCGCGACATGACGCCAAGAACCCTGCCTCGTCGCGGAGGCAGGGTTCTTGGCGGATCACGGAAGCGTTAAGCAAGCTTCCACAGTGCAGGGGTCGTAGACGGCTCCCAGCCGGCCAGCGCCGTATGAGGCTGCAAGCAGCTGTAAGTTTTTCCGCCATACGTCACTTTGTCCCCGGTTTTGTAGGCCGTGCCGGCAGTCCAGGCGGACGCGCCTGGCGTCGCCGTCGGAGCCGGGGTCGGCGTTGCCGTCGGGGTTGCCGTTGCCGTCGGGCTCGGCGTCACGCTCGGCTTCGGCGTTGCCGTCGGCGCCGGGGTTGGCGTCGCCGTCGGGCTCGGCGTCACGCTTGGTTTCGGCGTTGCCGTCGGCGCCGGAGTTGGCGTCGCCGTCGGTGTCGCACTAGGTGTCGGCGTCGGGCTCGGCGTTCCGCAAGCGCCGGTGGCCTTCCACGGACCGTTCGCTCCGCTGAGGTCAGGCCGGTCACCCTGCGTCCACCACTTCGCCTCGTATGCCGTGCCGTTGTAGGAAGCCTTCTGGCCGCCGGAGTAGGCAGTCGTCGCGTTCCAAGCGGCTGCGGTGCATGCGCCGGGAGTGACGGTCGGCGTCGGCGTCGCGGTCGGCGAAGCCGTAGGACTAGGCGTCGCGCTCGAGCCCGGAGTCGCGCTCGGCGTTGCGGTCGGACTTGGCGTCGGGCTTGGAGCCGTACCTCCGTACAGCTTGTCATACTCGGCTTGCGACGAGCTGCCGTTCAGCGTCACGCGCTGCGGTCCGCCTGAGAAGTTCAGCTTCATCATGCCCGGAATGTCCAGCGTCGCGCCGCTGGCGATCGTCTGGGTCGCCGTGCCCGTCAGGCGATAGCGATTGAAATCCCACCCGGCCGAGATGCGCTCGACCGAGCCGGCTCCCCAGGCGGACGTCAGCGTCGTCGTCGTCGGCAGGTCGAATTCAAGCTTCCAGCCGCCGGCGATATCCGCTCCGGTGTTGTTCGTGATTTTGAGCGAGTACGTATAGTTCGGATGATCGTAATTGCCGCTGAAAGCGATGCTGAAGTTTTTCGGGGCCGGCAGCTGCGGCTTGGCCGGTCCGCCGGGCAGTCCCGCCGTCTTGAGCTTGCCGTAGGCGAACTCCGTCAGCGTATTGCCGTAGGTGTACGTTCCGTCTGCCGCCTGCGAATAGTCGCCGGTCAACTCCCAGAACATCATGCCGCCCAAGCCCTTTTCCTTGATGTAGTCCAGCTTGTAGCCGAGCGATTCCGTATCCTCATAGGTCAAGAACACTTTTTTGCTCGCATTGAACAGGTAAGGCGTTTTTGTCACCGGGTCGAAATAGCGCTTGTTGGCCGGGTCTTTGAGCAGATTGAGAATATGCCAGATCGGGTTCGCTCCGCCCGGCTGCTCCGGCGCCGGATCGTTCCAAATGCCGAACTCTCCGTCCGCTCCTCCTCCGGTCGTCGGCGCCGTACCATACAAGCCGGTGTTGTCGATTCCGCCGTTTACGTTCTTCCACCCGCGGGAATAGTACGGGACGCCGATGACGATCTTCTCCGGGGGCAGCGTGCCCAGGTAATAGCGGGTCGCCCAGTCGGTGTTCAGCACCGGCGTGCCGAGGGCGGCGGTTTCCGTGTCGCGGGCGTCTGGGTACAGAGCGGAGTGCGGACCGACATAACCGTTCCATGCGCCATGGAAATCGTAGGTCATGAGGTTCGCCCAGTCGAGATATTGGTTGGCCTCGCCAAGCTTCATGCCGCCGAGAATCCAGCTCGACGCCGTCGCGGCGACCGTCAGATCATATTTCTGATTGTCTTGGGCGCCTGCAGCGTCCAGCTTCTCGCGCAGCTTTTTCATCAGTAGGATATAGTTGTCATAGTTGACCTTGCGCAGCGGCTCGGCGACAGCGAAGTCATTCGGATTGCCCGATTGGCCCGTACCGGAAGGATACTCCCAGTCGATGTCGACGCCGTTGAACCGATAGGTCCGCAGGAAGTCGATGACGCTGTTCGCGAACGTCTCGCGGCCCGCTTCCGTGTTGGCCATGTTGTAGAAGCCCCCGGATGCGGCCCAGCCGCCGACCGAGATCAGCGTGCGTACGTCCGGATAGAGCTGCTTGTACTTCACGAGCTGGTTGAAATGCCCCTTGAACGGAAGATCGGCGAGCTGCCCGGCATAGTCCTTCTCGACAGCCGCCTTGCGGTCTATGAAGTCGATCTTGTTCTGGGCGTTTACTTTGGCGAAAGCGTAGTTGATGTGCGTGATGCTTCCCCAAGGAATTTTGTCGACCGTGTAAAAGCCCTTGTTTTCCTGGTCTCCCCATTCAGGGAAGTAGGCGACGATCTTGCGGGGATGATCGGCGGCGGGAGCGGGAGCGGCAGGCGTCGTGCCGGCCGCGTCGGCCGTCAGCGCGGTACCTGCTCCATAGAACGGGATGAGCACGAACAGGCTCATCAGGGCGGCGAACAGTCGGACGGACGGCTTGGCTTTGCGGGAATGGATGGCCATCATGCGATTCCTCCAGGCTAGGGATGAGTTCGATTGCAGATGAGATGAGGGATGGAAAAGCCCCTCCGAGCCGTTCCATTGATTCATCGGAAGGCTGCGGACAGGGGCTTCATGGGCAGCTGCTTATTTCAGTTTCCAGAGAGCGGGAGTCGTAGCCGGCTCCCAGCCTGCCAAAGAGGTGTGCGGCTGAAGGCACGTATACGTCTTGCCGCTGTAGCTTACCGTGTCGCCCGTTTTGTAGGCGATTCCCGACGCCCATGCAGATACGCCCGGAGTCGGTGTAGCTGTCGGCGTTGCGGTCGGTGTAGCCGTCGGCGTTGCGCTCGGTGTAGCCGTCGGTGTAGCCGTCGGTGTAGCCGTTGGCGTCGTGCTCGGCTTTGGCGTTGGCGTTGGCGTCGTGATTGGCGTTGGCGTCGGCGTCGCAGAAGGCGTCGGAGTGGCGGTTCCGCAAGTTCCAGCCGTTTTCCAAGGACCGCTCGCGCCGCTCAGATCCGGGCGATCGCCTTGCGTCCACCATTTCGCTTCATAAATCGTTCCGTTATAAGAAGCTTTCTGGCCGCCGTTGTAAACCGCCGTCGAGCTCCAGGCCGCCACGGTGCATGCGCCAGGAGTAGGCGTTGCGGTCGGCGTCGGCGTCGTGCCTGGCGTCGCAGTCGGGCTAGTGGTCGGCGTTGGCGTCGCGCTAGGCGTAGCCGTCGGTACCGGCGTCGGCGTCGCGCCAGCGTATCCGAGATCGGATGCCAGCTTGTTCAGCAGCGTTTTGTTGCGGTCGCCGCTCGTCTCCCAGAACATCGCGCCGGCCAGTCCCTTGGACTTCAGGTAGCTCGTCTTGAAGTCGAAGGATTGAACGTCGTCGTAGCTGATGAACGTGCCGTTGGTCGGATTGTACAGATAAGGCACCTTCGCAGCGTCGTTCCAGTAGCGGGTGTAGCCGTTTTTATTGATGTAGTTGGCTTCAAGGTCATAGAAGTCGTAGCTGCCCTTCTCCCACGTTCCGGTCGAAGAGATGCCGGCGCATACCTGATATTGGCCGTTGCCCGCCGTCGGGCATCCACCCCAGCCCCGTCCATAAAACGCCATGCCGAGGACGAGCTTGCTGGCCGGTACGCCTTTGGACAGATAGGTGGTGACCGCCTTGTCGATGTTGAAGTTTTGCGGATCCGTCAGGCCGCTGTTGCTTGCGGCCGTATCGTAGTACAACGGAGCGTTGTGACCGCTCGTCTTGTTCCAGCTGCCGTTGAAATCGTAGGTCATGATGTTGATCCAGTCGACGACGTTCGCGATGCCCACGAGATCATTGTTCTGGATATAGGTCGGACCGGCTCCGGAAGCGATCGTCAGCAGGTATTCCTTGCCGTCGACCTTTTCGGCCGCGTCGAGCTTCTCCCGTACTTTCTGAAGCAGCAGGACATAGTTCTGCTTGTCTTCCGGACGGTAGCTGTTGCCGTCGAGACCGCCGCTGACCGGGTACTCCCAATCGAGATCGACGCCGTCCATCTTGTATTTGCGGATGAAGTCGACCGAGGAGTTGGCGAACACTTCACGCGTCGCTGCCGAAGCGGCGACATCGGAGAAACGGTTCGACCACGTCCAGCCGCCGATCGAGATGACCGTCTTCAAGTCCGGATTCTTATCCTTGAGTTTCCACAGCTGCTTGAGGTTGCCTTTGATAGGGTCGTCCCACTTGTCGTCGCCGAAGCTCTTCTGGGCATCGATCCATGGATCGCCCAGCACGACCGTTCCGTTCGGTGCGTTGATCGTCTGGCCGGCTTCGTTCTGACAGGACCAGGTCGTCGGATTTGGACCTGTCGGATCCGGATTTCCATGCTTTCCGTTCCAGCATATATCGGCAAACGCGTAATTGATGACGTTCATCTTGCTGGCGTCGATATCCGTTACGTTGTAGGCGCGGCCATAAGCCGCCCATGAGGCATAGTAGCCGACAATCTTGTAGTTCGAAGCCGCCTCAGCCTGCTTCACGCTGCCCCCGAAGGCCGGGAACATGGAAAGCGCCATAGCCGCGACCATCGCGATCGCATAGCCTCTCCGGGATTTACGAGATTTGAATATCATTTCTGTTTTCCTCCTTTATGGAATCAAGCCAAGTTGAAACCGGTTTAGCCTCGAACGTTGAGCCGCTTCACCTCCGTTTGAGCTTTACCCCTCACCATGAAAATTCCTCCCTTGAACATGACAACCTATGTGAAATAACTCCAACTCTAGCAACCGAATAAGCCGTCCGTTCTCATCCCATCAATTTGGTATCGCTTTCGCTTTTAGTACCGGGTATCAATCGAGAATTCGATTCTACCTTTTTGGAAGTTATAGTGACATAAGAGACGGTGAAGGTAGTTCCTATTTTCAGGTAAAACCATAAGCTTCGCTAGGGGGACAATTCGGAATCGGCGGGGGATTTTTTTCAGATTCAGACAAAAAACGCTTAAAGACGCACCCTGCTTCCGCGCGACCGTAAATTCCATATCATAATGCGATTTGAATTAAATTGGAGAAAAGTATAAGAAGGATTTTGGAAAAAGCCTTTACGGATAAGGGAAAGTCAGACTTGGCTAAAACATGAACGAAGAACTTTTAAGACATGGGAGGGAGAAATTTCAACGATATGGACTCACGGGGGCAGGGGCTGCGGTTTTTACCGCCAGCCCGATTGTCGATGGGTGAAAAAAAAAGCTGGTGGAAAAAGAAAAAAGCTGCCGAGGGCAGCTTGTCGAATTCATATGGAGCGGAAGACGGGAATCGAACCCGCGACCCTCGCCTTGGCAAGGCGATGCTCTACCGCTGAGCCACTTCCGCAGATGAAGAAAAATGGCGGAGCTGACGGGATTCGAACCCGCGGTCTCCTGCGTGACAGGCAGGCATGTTAGGCCTCTACACCACAGCTCCGAATGAAAAATCAGTTCTTATGTAGAAAGAGATTGGTTGCGGGGACAGGATTTGAACCTGTGACCTTCGGGTTATGAGCCCGACGAGCTACCGGACTGCTCCACCCCGCGCCAGTAATCATCTCTTCAGGACTTGCGCCCTGAAAACTGGATCGAACGAAATGCCGTGCTGACCGGCTGTGTCTTGCTTGAATAGGATAAGCCCTCGACCGATTAGTACTCGTCAGCTGCACGCGTTGCCGCGCTTCCACCTCGAGCCTATCAACCTGGTCGTCTACCAGGGGTCTTACATACTGGGAAATCTCATCTTGAGGGGGGCTTCGCGCTTAGATGCTTTCAGCGCTTATCCCGTCCGTACGTAGCTACCCAGCGGTGCTCCTGGCGGAACAACTGGTACACCAGCGGTACGTCCATCCCGGTCCTCTCGTACTAAGGACAGCTCCTCTCAAATTTCCTGCGCCCACGACAGATAGGGACCGAACTGTCTCACGACGTTCTGAACCCAGCTCGCGTACCGCTTTAATGGGCGAACAGCCCAACCCTTGGGACCTACTTCAGCCCCAGGATGCGATGAGCCGACATCGAGGTGCCAAACCTCCCCGTCGATGTGGACTCTTGGGGGAGATAAGCCTGTTATCCCCAGGGTAGCTTTTATCCGTTGAGCGATGGCCCTTCCATTCGGTACCACCGGATCACTAAGCCCGACTTTCGTCCCTGCTCGACTTGTAGGTCTCGCAGTCAAGCTCCCTTATGCCTTTGCACGCTGCGAATGATTTCCAACCATTCTGAGGGAACCTTTGGGCGCCTCCGTTACATTTTAGGAGGCGACCGCCCCAGTCAAACTGCCCGCCTGACACGGTCCCTGCACCGGTTTCACGGTGCCAGGTTAGAACTCCGATACGATCAGGGTGGTATCCCAACGGCGCCTCCTCCGAAGCTGGCGCTCCGGATTCCTAGGCTCCCACCTATCCTGTACAGATCGTACCAAAGTCCAATATCAAGCTGCAGTAAAGCTCCATGGGGTCTTTCCGTCTTGTCGCGGGTAACCTGCATCTTCACAGGTAGTAAAATTTCACCGGATCTCTCGTTGAGACAGCGCCCAAGTCGTTACGCCATTCGTGCGGGTCAGAATTTACCTGACAAGGAATTTCGCTACCTTAGGACCGTTATAGTTACGGCCGCCGTTTACTGGGGCTTCGGTTCACAGCTTCGGGTTGCCCCTAACCGCTCCCCTTAACCTTCCAGCACCGGGCAGGCGTCAGCCCGTATACTTCGCCTTACGGCTTCGCACAGACCTGTGTTTTTGCTAAACAGTCGCTTGGGCCTTTTCACTGCGGCCCCCTCGGGCTATTCACCCTACCGAGGCACCCCTTCTCCCGAAGTTACGGGGTCATGTTGCCGAGTTCCTTAACGAGAGTTACTCCGCGCGCCTTAGCATGCTCTGCTCGCCTACCTGTGTCGGTTTGCGGTACGGGCACCTTCGCCTGGCTAGAGGCTTTTCTTGGCAGCCGGAGATCATGACCTTCGGTACTATAAGTTTCCCTCCCCATCACAGCCCAGCCTTACGGTTTGCGGATTTGCCAACAAACCAGCCTCACTGCTTGGACGGACACATCCATCGGTCCGCGTCACTACCCTTCTGCGTCACCCCATTGCTCGTAACGGCTTACGGTGGTACAGGAATATCAACCTGTTGTCCTTCGACTACGCCTTTCGGCCTCGCCTTAGGTCCCGACTTACCCTGAGCGGACGAACCTTCCTCAGGAACCCTTAGGCTTACGGCGGATCAGATTCTCACTGATCTTTTCGTTACTCATACCGGCATTCTCACTTGTGTACTGTCCACCAGTCCTTGCGGTCTGACTTCAACCTATACACAACGCTCCCCTACCCAAGTACCCATTGGTACATGCCATAGCTTCGGTGGTGTGTTTAGCCCCGTTACATTTTCGGCGCAGAGTCACTCGACCAGTGAGCTATTACGCACTCTTTAAATGGTGGCTGCTTCTAAGCCAACATCCTGGTTGTCTGGGCAACTCCACATCCTTTCCCACTTAACACACACTGGGGGACCTTAGCTGATGATCTGGGCTGTTTCCCTCTTGACGATGGATCTTAGCACTCACCGTCTGACTCCCGGTTATACATGACTGGCATTCGGAGTTTGACTGGACTTGGTAACCCTTGGCGGGCCCCGCACCCAATCAGTGCTCTACCTCCAGCATGCTCGACACCGAGGCTAGCCCTAAAGCTATTTCGGGGAGAACCAGCTATTTCCGAGTTCGATTGGAATTTCTCCGCTACCCCCACCTCATCCCCGAATTTTTCAACATTCGTGGGTTCGGGCCTCCAGTGCGTGTTACCGCACCTTCACCCTGGACAGGGGTAGATCACCCGGTTTCGGGTCTACACCCACGTACTGAAGCGCCCTATTCAGACTCGCTTTCGCTGCGGCTCCGTCTTCCCGACTTAACCTTGCACGTGAACGTAACTCGCCGGTTCATTCTACAAAAGGCACGCCATCACCCCTAAAACGGGCTCTGACTTGTTGTAAGCGCACGGTTTCAGGTTCTATTTCACTCCGCTCCCGCGGTGCTTTTCACCTTTCCCTCACGGTACTGCTTCACTATCGGTCGCCAGAGAGTATTTAGCCTTGGCAGATGGTCCTGCCGGATTCCCACGAGGTTTCACGTGTCTCGCGGTACTCGGGATCCGTCTCGGAGGGAGCAGGCTTTGAGCTACAGGGCTTTTACCTG